>NZ_JBJJTG010000006.1:0-242668 GCF_046054285.1 Enterobacter sp. DN | reverse complement strand
GGCGGCTGTAGCGCGGTGGTCCCACCTGACCCCATGCCGAACTCAGAAGTGAAACGCCGTAGCGCCGATGGTAGTGTGGGGTCTCCCCATGTGAGAGTAGGGAACTGCCAGGCATCAAATTTAGCGTGCTGATATGGCTCAGTTGGTAGAGCGCACCCTTGGTAAGGGTGAGGTCCCCAGTTCGACTCTGGGTATCAGCACCACTTTATACTTAGGTTAAAGTTCGGCAAGAAGTAAAAGAATTTGTCTGGCGGCTTTAGCGCGGTGGTCCCACCTGACCCCATGCCGAACTCAGAAGTGAAACGCCGTAGCGCCGATGGTAGTGTGGGGTCTCCCCATGTGAGAGTAGGGAACTGCCAGACATCAAACAAGTAGAAAGGCCATCCGAAAGGATGGCCTTTTTGCGTTATCGCTCCAGCCAAACCAATTCCCTCATTCGATATTCCTGCTGTCGCCATTAATACCTTACGGACGTATTAAAGCGTTTTACCCTACTGAAACTGAAGTTGTGGAATGCATTATGCTGGCTCGCAGCAGCGTTAAATCAATTAAATGTTATGTACAGGTATGGGGTATAGCGGGGAGTAAGGTAGCGTATTGAATTTAATTAATATCTGATGCTATTCGTGATGAGGAATATACGTTCCTTATATCAGGGAAAAATAAAAGCGCGGCGATGGCCGCGCTTTTAGAAGCCTTATTTAGTCAGGGCGACAATACCGAGTGTCAGGCCAGCGATTGCCGCGGCGCCACCAGCAATCGCACCTGCTGTTTCCCAGTTATCCTGGGTAGTGCCCTTCATACAGGTATTGGTGTGAACCAGTCGCCCCTGATCGTCGTATACCGGTACACATGGAGAGTCGTGCGCGCAACCAGCAAGCAGCGCAGCGAGAAGTGCAACGGAAAGGAATCTTTTCATGATGTTACCTCAATATGATCGCTTATTCGCTAAAGAGCCGATACAGCAATTAACGAACTGATGATTATTTTACCACCGCACTAATACCATGCAGCACGGGGAATAATCTCAATTTGTGTGGATTGTAAAAATTATGAAGAAAAAAGCGCGGGCACTGATTATTAATGGAGGAAATGTGAAGAGGGGAAGTGTTTTTACATTGTTTTCAGGAAATAAAAAAGGCACCAGAGGTGCCTTTATGGTTTTCATTAATCCTTGTGCTTTGTAAACCGTCTCCGGACAACCACAAAGAAAACAGGAACAAAGAAAATGGCCAACAGGGTGGCTGACAGCATCCCGCCCATCACGCCCGTCCCGACCGCATTTTGTGCCCCACTACCAGCACCGCTGCTGATGACCAGAGGGATAACACCAAGGATGAATGCCAGGGAAGTCATCAGGATAGGACGCAGACGCATACGCGAGGCTTCAAGCGTGGCTTCGATAATCCCTTTGCCTTCTTTATCCATGAGATCCTTGGCGAACTCAACGATCAGTATGGCGTTCTTGGCTGATAAACCAATTGTCGTAAGCAGACCAACCTGGAAGTAAACGTCATTGTTCAGCCCTCGCATTGATGCAGCCAGAAGCGCGCCGATCACCCCCAGCGGCACAACCAGCATGACCGAGAAGGGAATTGACCAACTTTCATAGAGGGCCGCCAGACACAGGAACACCACAATCAGTGAGATGGCGTACAGCGCCGGAGCCTGATTCCCGGAAAGTCGTTCCTGATAAGACATCCCCGTCCAGTCGTAGCCGATGCCGGAAGGCAGTTTTGACGCAAGGCTTTCCATCAACGCCATTGCCTCACCGGTACTTTTGCCAGGGGCAGACTCACCGAGGATCTCCATTGATGGCATCCCATTGTAACGTTCCAGACGCGGTGAACCGTACACCCAGTGAGAGCTGCTAAAGGCAGAGAAAGGCACCATTTCGCCGTTAGCGCTACGCACATACAGGCCGTTAATGTCTCCGGGTAGCATACGGAAGCGAGCATCAGCCTGGACATAAACTTTTTTCACCCGTCCGTGATCGATAAAGTCGTTCACATAGGTGCCACCCAGCGCTGTTGAAATCGTCTGATTGACGTCAGACACGCTCACACCCAGCGCCTGTGCCTTCTCCTGATCGACGTCCAGCTTGAACTGTGGCGTATCTTCCAGTCCATTAGGACGCACGCGAACCAGTAAGTCAGGATGTTCTCTCACCATGCCCAGCAGCTGGTTACGCGCCTGGGTTAACTGCGTATGCCCCAGGTTTGCCTGGTCAATCAGTTCAAAGTCAAAGCCTGTTGCGGTACCCAGTTCAATAATGGCAGGCAGGTTAAACGGAAATACAAGACCGTCTTTGATCTGGCTGAACGCTTTCGTCGCGCGGCTGACAATCGCCTCAACGCCGTTTTCCTTGCCCGGACGTTCTTCCCATGGCTTCAGGCTGACGAAAGCGATACCGGAGTTCTGTCCCTGTCCGCTAAAGCTAAACCCGTTTACGGTAAAGACCGATTCAACGTTCGCTTTCTCTTTCGTCAGGTAATAATCCTGAACCTGATCGAGTACCTGCTGAGTACGCATTTGCGTCGCCCCTGCCGGCAACTGAACCATCGTCATAAACACCCCCTGATCCTCTTCCGGCAGGAAGGAGGAAGGCAGGCGCAGGAACAGAACTGCCATGCCGCCGACGATGATGACGTAAACCAGCAGATAGCGGCCGGTTTTACGTAAAATGCCGCTCACGCTGTTGCTGTAATGCTCCACACTTTTATCAAAGAGCGCGTTAAACCAGCCGAAGAAACCACCTTTCTTTTCATGATGTTCGCTGGAAACCGGTTTGAGCAGCGTTGCACAAAGAGCAGGCGTTAATATCAACGCCACCAGTACCGACAAGGCCATCGCGGAGACAATGGTCAGCGAGAACTGGCGATAGATAGCCCCGGTTGAACCACCAAAAAATGCCATCGGAATAAATACCGCCGAAAGCACCATGGCAATGCCCACCAGGGCGCCCTGGATTTGCTCCATCGACTTCTGCGTCGCCTCTTTTGGCGGCAGCTTGTCCTCAACCATGACGCGTTCTACGTTCTCGACCACCACGATGGCGTCATCGACGAGCAGACCTATCGCCAATACCATCCCGAACATCGTCAGGGTGTTAATGGAGAACCCGAACGCAGCCAGTACCGCAAAGGTGCCCAGTAACACCACGGGCACGGCGATAGTCGGAATAAGCGTTGCCCGCAGGTTTTGCAGGAACAAGTACATCACCAGGAACACGAGAACAATCGCTTCAAACAGCGTCTTCACCACTTCATGGATTGAGATCTTCACGAAAGGTGTGGTGTCGTACGGATACACGACTTTCAGGCCCTGAGGGAAGAAGGGCTGCAACTGCGCCAGTTTACTCTTGATGGCGGCAGCGGTATCCAGCGCGTTTGCGCCAGTCGCCAGCTTGATCCCCAGCCCCGTTGCTGCCTGGCCATTGATTTTGGTGACCATATTGTAGTTTTCGCCACCCAGCTCAATGCGGGCCACATCTTTCAGGTGGACCATTGAACCGTCCTGGTTCACCTTCAGCGTCACACGACCAAACTCCTCCGGCGATTTCAGACGCGTTTGAGCAATAATTGAGGCGTTCAGTTGCTGCCCAGGTACGGACGGTGTTCCGCCCAACTGGCCCGCAGCAATCTGGTCGTTCTGCGTTTTTAGCTGGTTAATGATATCCAGCGGCGTGAGCTGATATTTGTTCATCGCGTTGCTGTCCAGCCAGATGCGCATTGCATACTGGGCACCGAACAGCTGCACGTCACCGACGCCGGAAGTACGGCTGATCGCATCTTTTACATTAGAAGCGACATAGTCGGAGATATCATCCTGCGTGAGGTTTTTATTGTCCGACACAAAGCCTGCAACCAGCAGGAAGCTGCTGCTGGATTTCTCCACGCCGATCCCCTGCTGCTGCACTTCTTGTGGCAGCAGCGGCATGGCGAGCTGGAGTTTGTTCTGAACCTGCACCTGCGCAATATCAGGATCTGTACCCGACTCGAACGTCAGCGTAATGGTGACGTTACCAGCGGAATCACTGGTGGACGACATGTACATCAAATTATCGATACCGTTCATGTTCTGTTCGATAACCTGAGTGACGGTGTCCTGTACCGTCTGGGCATCAGCGCCCGGGTAGGTTGCTGTCACCGCAACCGCCGGCGGCGCAATGGTCGGATATTGCGCGACCGGTAGTTTTAAAATGGCCAGCCCGCCCGCAATCATCAGAATGATGGCGAGTACCCAGGCGAAAACAGGCCGTTGAATAAAGAAATTAGCCATGTCGTTATTCCTTAACTGGCTGGAGTCGCTGCGGTATCAGGAATAGCCACGACGGTGACGCCAGGGCGAACTTTTTGCAGGCCGCTGATAATGACGCGGTCGCCGTTTTTGAGGCCTTCCGTGATCAGCCAGCGATCGCCAATCGCCTGCGGTGCAACGACAGTGCGTGATTCCACCTGGTTTTTCTCATTTACCACAAGCACGGTGGCATCTCCGCGTGGTGTACGGGTTACTCCCTGCTGGGGAACCAGTATGGCATCAGGTTGCGTACCTTCATCGATGCGCGCACGGACAAACATACCCGGTAACAGCATATGCTGTGGGTTAGGGAAGAGGGCGCGAAGGGTGATTGAGCCGGTACTTTCATCTACCGTGACATCAGAGAACTGGAGCGTTCCTTTCAGCGGATAAGGCTGGCCATTTTCCATCAGCAACTCGACGCTGCTGGTGTCTCCCTTTTGCAGGCTCGTCTGCTGCTTCAGGCGCATAAAATCGCTGCTGGATTGCGTCACATCGACATAAATGGGATCGAGTTGCTGAACCGTCGCCAGTGCAGTTGCCTGGCCATTAGTGACTAACGCCCCTTCGGTGACGCTGGATTTACCTATACGCCCGTTGATTGGGGATGTGACTTTCGTATAGGCCAGGTTGATCCGCGCGCTTTCAACGCCAGCCTTCGCGGCAACCACGCTCGCATCCGCCTGCTGGGCAGTTGCCACCGCCTGATCGTACTCCTGCTTGCTCACATATTGCGTACCAACCAGCGGAACGTAACGTTTCACCGTCAGATGGGCGATATTCGCCGCCGCCTGTGCTTTTACCAGTTCACCTTTCGCATTGTCGTAGGCTGCCTGATAGGTGGCCGGATCGATTTGATAAAGGGATTCACCCGCTTTAACGTCGCTGCCTTCGGTAAAATTACGGTGCAGAATGATACCACTTACCTGGGGACGAACCTCCGCAACACGATACGCGTCAGTTCTGCCGGGCAATTCTGTCGTTACGGCCAGTGGCGCGCTTTTAACAATATGAACACTGACCTGAGGAGCTTGCGCATGCTGCTGTGGGTTTTCTTGCCCATCGCACCCGGTGAGCAGCGCGGCACAGACAATGAAACCGGATAAGGGTAAGCATCTGAAGTGATTCGTCATTACTGTTCCTTAAACTACCCTTGAGCCGATATTTGCCATGAATCGGTGAAAGGGTGTGAGGCAAAAAATAGAAATGTAGCCGCGTATAATAATGAGGGTGTTTAATGTTTTTTAATTTATAAGTGCTGATGGAGCTTTTAAAAGTAAAAATCGGAATCTGACACAGTGCATTCGGTATTCTTTTTCTGTCAGGATAATCAACGAAATGTTTTCGGTGAATGCTATTCATATATTTTATGAATTTTATGTATTCGATTTATTCACGTGAATTATAAATTAAATGAATTGACTTTTTTTGTGCAAAATTAACACGGGTTTTGGTTAATACTTTGACTACACGACCACGGCAATATCCTTTGATAACGTATCAATCTTATGAGTAATGAGTAGCAGGTTATGGCGCGCAAAAAGAAAGAAGAGGCTCAAAAGACCCGCCAGCAGCTGATTGAAGCCGCTATCGGGCTATTCGCGACGCGTGGCGTGTCCAGCACCACGCTTACCGACATCGCCGATGCTGCTCAACTCACTCGCGGGGCGGTTTACTGGCATTTCTCGAGTAAAGCGGAAATATTTAATGCAATATGGGATCAGCAATTGCCGATGCGTGAGATGATTCGTGACAGGTTAATACTTTCCGAAAATGACGACCCTTTGTTAATGCTTCGTGAACAATTTATTGTCGCACTGCAATATATTGCGAGCGAGCCGCGGCAATATGCGCTTTTACAAATTTTGTATCATAAGTGTGAATTTCATGACGATGTGATTTCAGAATGTGAAATACGAAAGCGGATCGGTTTAAACGATGATTATCTTCGCAAGACGCTAAAGCGATGCATTGCTCGTAACGTTATCTCTTCGCAAACCAATATTGAACTGGCGCTGATTGTTTTCCACGCCTTTTTTAGCGGTGTCATTAAAAACTGGTTAATGGATAGCAACAATTTTAATCTGTACAAACAAGCACCGGCGCTGGTGGATAATATTCTGGCGACACTAAATATCACCCGAGTGGCGCCAGTGGTTTACGATACAGCCTCATGACCGCGTCCGGGGTGGCGACATCTCCCCGTGCTGGCACTGTTCCATAATAGCTTGCGCGGTAATCGGTTTGCCCAGCAGGTAACCCTGTAGCGTATTGCATCCCAGTTCTGTCAGAAAGGTTTGCTGCGCTGCGGTTTCGACCCCTTCCGCCACGACCTTCAGATTCAGCGTTTTTGCCAGGGCGACAATCGCCGAGACAATCGTCGCATCTTCGCTCTCACCACTTAACTCTTTCACAAAAGCACGATCGATTTTCAACTCGCAGGCGGGGAGTCGCTTAAGATACAGAAGGCTTGAGTAACCGGTGCCAAAATCGTCTATCGAGGCTTTTACTCCCGCATCCGTCAGCGCTGTCAGGACACGCACGCTTTCGTCCGGATTGTTCATTGCCGTGGTTTCGGTCACCTCCAGGATCAACATGCCGGGCGGTACGCTATGGCGCGTCAGACAATCGAGAACTGTTTTAACCAGCGACGGCTGTTCGAACTGCAATGTAGAAAGATTCACCGCCATTGACCAGTCCGTGTGGCCCTGAAGATGCCATTCACGCAGCTGGCGGCAGGCCTCGTCGATTACCCAGTTTCCAATCGGAATAATCAGCCCCGTTTTCTCTGCCAGCGGTAGAAACAGGTCAGGGGAGAGTAACCCCTGTTTGGGATGCTGCCAGCGTAACAGCGCTTCGAACCCGAGGACTGGCCCGGCAGGAGCGTGGAATTTAGGTTGATAAAGCAGGCGTAACTCATTACGGTCGATGGCTTGCCACAGATCATTCATCAGCTGAAGATGCGTCTGCGCCAGCGTATTCATTGACGGCTGGAAGAAGTGATAGCCGTTACGACCCATATGTTTCGTGTGGTACATCGCAGCATCAGCGTTAAACATCAGTTCACGATCGGTTTTGCCATCGTGTGGATAGAGCGCAATGCCAATGCTCAGGGTGACCATCAGTTCATAAGGATCGAGATGGAACGGGCTATCAATGACGCGCACCAGTGAATTTGCCAGTGAGGCAGCATCATCCGGAGTGGCGGTTTCGGCCAGCAGGACGAATTCATCCCCACCGATACGCGCCAGCGTGTACTGGCCTTTCAACTGCAACAGCAAACGCTGAGTCACCGCTACCAGAAGCTTGTCACCGACATCATGACCATAGGCATCGTTGACGGTTTTAAAGCCGTCGAGATCCATAAACATCAGCGCGAAAGGGCTTCCTTCGCGATCGGCCTTGCTGATGGCCTGATCGAGGCGATCCTCAAGCAGAATACGATTGGGTAATCGCGTCAGCGTATCATGCAACGCCAGCTGTGCGAGTTCACGGTTCGCTTCTGCCAGTGATGAGGCCAGCAGCGAGGTACGAGCCTGAAGGCGGGCATCGAACATCGACACCAGCAGCGTAATCCCCAGAATAGCGAGCGCGACCACGCTAACCAGTATCGCCAGCCAGCTCCCGTTAATGCCATGATGGTGGACCATCGTCGACATCGGAAATTGTGCTGCTTCCATGCCAGCGTAATGCATGCCAGCGATAGCGATGCCCATGGTGATCGCCGCCCCCAGCCGCATCAACGCCATTCGTGCAGCTTCCTGACGTAAACGGAACGTCAGCCAAAGAGCGGCCAGTGAAGCGGCAAGGGCAATGACCACAGAGATAGCCACCCACGTTTTATCCCAGACAATACCCGGTGTGACCTCCAGGGCAGCCATACCGGTGTAGTGCATGGCAACAATGCCCGTTCCCATCACGACGGCGCCAGGCAGTAACCGACGCAAACGTAGCTGCTCGCCGCTAACGAGCCACAGGGCGAACATTGACGAGCTGATGGAGATAACCATCGAAAGCACGGTCAGGGCCGCGTTGTAACTCATGCTCATGGAAAGATCCATCGCCAGCATACCGATGAAATGCATCGCCCACACGCCAATCCCCATCGAAACACCGCCACCTGCCAGCCAGACGCGTGCAGCGATGCCCTGGCTTCCGGCAACGCGCGCAGCCATATTCAGCGCGGTATAGGCGGCAAGAATGGCAACAACAAAGGAGATGACTACGAGGATTTGGTTGTATTGGCTAACCAGCATGGTCTGTTCACTCGTTGTGAGACGTTAAGCAAGAGCGGTTGGAAAGGGCACAGACATTATCATCGTCAGGAAATGACGAAAAGTGATTTAAATCCCTGTTTTTATTGAGTGATAACAGGGGGGGACAGGATGGAAGCGGTTAGTCCAGCTCTGAGCAGTTGACCAGTTTAAGCGGGTTCACGGAATTCATATTGCGACATTTATCGGTTTCGGTGCTCATCAGTTCAATCCACTGCATCAGCAGCGCATCAAAAATGAAAACAGAGACAGCAAAAACGACCAGCCACCAGTATTTACGAATCATGTGTCATTCCGTGAAAAGAGAGCCTGTAAGTTGCTGGAAATATACACGAAAAGCGGGCGTTGAAAAGTGGGGAAAGAGAAGGTTTACAAAGCATTGACGGTTGCCCGTCCGGACGATAAAAAAGGCGCTTCCCCATGCCGAAGAGCGCCTTTTTAAACAAGCAGTTAGCTAATCGAAATTAGTTCATGCCGTATTTTTTCAGTTTCTTACGCAGGGTACCACGGTTGATGCCCATCATCAGGGCAGCGCGGGTTTGATTACCACGGGTGTATTGCATCACCATGTCCAACAGTGGCTGTTCAACTTCAGCCAGTACCAGCTCATACAGGTCATTAACATCCTGACCGTTCAGTTGAGCAAAATAGTTCTTCAGTGCCTGTTTAACCGAGTCACGCAGGGGCTTTTGAGTCACCTGATCCTGAGAGTTAACGGTAGAAACGGTCAGTACGTCAGAATTTACGCGTTGTTCGAACATAGTTCTGTCAGCTCTTTATTTCATTACGCAAGATTTTCGAAGTATGCCTCCAACGCCTCCAGCTGTTCGCTGGCATCCTCAATGGCGTTGAATGTGCGCCGAAACTGGTCATTTGGAGCGTGCTCCTGGAGATACCAGGAGACGTGTTTACGCGCAATTCGGTACCCTTTTGCCTGGCCGTAGTGGTCATGCAGTTCCCGAACATGCGAACAAAGCAAGCGCTTAACCTCTGCCAGAGGCAGTGGGGCAAGCAGCTCCCCAGTGTCCAGATAATGCTGGATTTCCCGAAAGATCCAGGGTCTTCCCTGAGCGGCACGTCCTATCATCAGAGCATCAGCTCCCGTATAGTCGAGCACAGCTCTGGCTTTAAGCGGGTCAGTAATGTCGCCATTCGCGATAACCGGAATGGAAACTTTCTGCTTAACTGCCCGAATGCTGTCGTATTCAGCTTCACCGTTGAACAAACAGGCGCGAGTGCGTCCATGAATGGTCAGGGCCTGAATGCCACAGTCTTCGGCCAGTTGGGCAATCTCTACGCAGTTACGGTGTTCCGGCGACCAACCCGTGCGAATCTTCAACGTAACAGGAACGTCCACTGCGCTGACAACCGCCGTCAGGATTGACTTCACCTGGTCGGGGTATTGCAGAAGGGCTGAACCTGCAAGCTTGCGATTCACCTTTTTGGCCGGGCAACCCATATTGATATCAATAATCTGGGCGCCACTTTCCACGTTAATACGCGCGGCATCTGCCATCTCTTCAGGCACGCTTCCGGCAATTTGCACGGTGCGGATACCTGGTTCATCAATGTGCACCATCCGTAGGCGGGACTTATCGCTTTCCCAAACCTGCGGGTTAGACGACATCATCTCGGAAACGGTCAGGCCTGCTCCCATCTCGTAACACAGCGTCCTGAACGGCCGGTCGGTAATACCTGCCATTGGGGCTGCGATCAGGCGATTTCTGAGCTGGTGGTGTCCGATGCGCATGAGTTAAGAAATGACCATACTGTGACTGCAAGGCGGCGTATATTACGCATTTTTTGCACGAGATGAAAGGCCAAACTTTGAACAATCCTCTGTTGTAGATCAAGGAATCGCCAGTCATTCTATTTGGATAAGATTATTCGCTATTTAAATCATTGCGTTATGAATAAATGAACATTTTTTGGGCGCTTACAATTTCCCGTAACTTCTCATCATTTCTGAATAAATGGATCAATTGTCCGGGATAATCTGCTGCTATAAGCAGCAGATTATGACGCTTCTTTGCGATCTGCGTCGCATTTCAGCACAGGATATCAACGTACAAAATCGACTTATTCAACAACCAGACGGCCATGAAGCGGCTGAACCGGGCGGCTGTTTTCGTGGTGCATGGTGTGAGTGAATTTTTGCAGCTGTTCAGCAGAGACGGTCAGCGGATGCTTGAGCACCAGCCATGTCACCCCTTCTGAACACGGTGGCGTGGTCAGAGAGCCGCTAAAACGCCAGTAGGTTTTATCCGTGGGCAGTAATTTATTCATATCGAGGGTTGGCTTAATCGTTACGTTCTGGTCAACCTGTCCAGGCATCACGCCCCAGAGTTTATCCAGTTCAGTGTTTGCCGCGCCCTGATCGAACATAACGGCAACGACCGTCAGTTCGCCGTCAGCGTTTTTATGGACCAGATGCATTTCCATTGCGTATTTTTTACCGTGCACCGTGTTTTCGGATGGCGCATGGAAATGGAACTGCTGTAACGTCCAGCGCTGTTTATCAAGTGTGATGCTGTCGCGTGTATCGGCATTTTCACTTGCCTGGATAGTATGGCCGTTGTTTGTCAGAAGGACCGGGCCGTCGATATAGTGCGTTTCCAGCGGAGAGATGTGGGCTTCGACCGTGTTATCTATGTTAACAGGCGACTGATACATTCCGCTTTTACACGTCTTGTACGCCTCGTCCAGTTCGCCCCAGTGTTCCGGTGCGCCTTCTCCCTGATAACTCCAGTGTGATGCGTAAGCCGTAGCCGAAATCATGCTCAGCGCCAGCAGCGCTGCCTTGCCTGAAATGTGTTTCATCATATTCTTCCTGTGAATTTTATTATCCAAATCAATGATTAACATTATGATTTGTGCGGTTATTTTATCGAAGAAAGGAAGAAGGCGGGAGAAAAAACCGAAGGGAAAAGGCGTGGTCAGACGACCACGCCAAACGCTTATTTTTTACGGCCGGTGATGCGACACCACTCTTCTTTCTCGACCACCGGGTCGAGCGCGAAGAGATCGGCGTAGGCTTCACAGACGCTGTCTGCCTGGCTGGCAAGGATACCGGACAGGCCCAGCAGACCGCCTTCAACCGGCAGCACGCTGATTAACGGCGCCAGCTCGCGTAACGGGCCAGCCAGGATATTCGCGACCACAACATCGGCTTTCATCGCCTCTGGCTGTGCATCGGGCAGATACAGTTCAAGGCGATCGGAAACGCCATTACGCTCGGCGTTATCACGGCTGGCCTGAATCGCCTGCGGATCGATGTCGATCCCGATGGCTTTGGCGGCGCCCAGTTTCAGCGCCGCGATAGCAAGGATCCCGGATCCGCAACCGAAGTCGATCACGGTTTTGCCTTCCAGATCCAGGCCATCCAGCCATTGCAGGCACAGGGAGGTTGTCGGGTGGGTGCCGGTGCCGAACGCCAGACCCGGATCCAGCATCACGTTGACGGCGTTTTTATCGGGAACTTCACGCCAGCTTGGGCAGATCCACAGACGCTGACCAAACTGCATCGGATGGAAGTTGTCCATCCACTCGCGTTCCCAGTCTTTGTCTTCCAGCTGTTCAATTTTATGCGCGAAACCCACGCCCAGCAGCGGATGGTTTTCCAGAATCGCCACGACCTCTTTCATGTCGGTTTCTGCATCGAACAGGCCGATAACGTCCGTATCACCCCACAGGCGCGTTTCGCCTGGCAGCGGCTCAAAGACCGGCGTGTCATGCGTGTCCTGGAAGGTGATAGAGACCGAACCGGCCTCCATCAGCGCATCACTCAGTTCTTCGGCGTTCGCGCCGGTTGTGTTCAGTTTTAATTGGATCCACGGCATGGCAAAACTCTTTATTTATCAGTAGAAATCAGGACAGTTTGTGGCACCGGTCGACCAAAACGGTTTCCCACCACAAACGCCAGTAAACTTAACAGTAACGAAGGCACGATCGGATGGAAGCCCAGATACTGAATTTTAAACGTGGCGAGAACGGCATACAGGACGCCCCCGACAATCATGCCGCTTAATGCGCCCGCGGCATTCGCGCGTTCCCAGTACAGCCCCAGCACCAGCGGCCACAGGAAAACGGCCTCCAGCCCGCCAAAGGCGAGCAGGTTCAGCCAGATGATCATCTCCGGTGGACGCCATGCGGCCAGCAGCAGCAACGCCCCCAGCACCAGGGTAATCACCGCCGACATACGCTTGAGGCGTCGCTCATTTTCGACCTGTTCAGGGCGCAAATTCAGATAGAGATCTTTAATGATCGTAGCGGAACTTTGCAGCAACTGAGCGTTGATGGTCGACATAATGGCCGCCATGGGTGCGGCGAGGAAAATCCCGGCGGCAAACGGCGGAAGCACTTTCACCATCAGGGTCGGAATGACCAGATCCGGTACGGTAAGGTCAGGGATCACCGCGCGTCCCAGCGCGCCCGCCAGATGCATACCGAACATCAGGATCGCCACCACAATTGTCCCGATAATGATCCCGCGGTGCACCGCTTTGCTGTCTTTATATGAGATGCAGCGCACGGCAGTATGGGGCAGGCCAATCACGCCAAAGCACACCAGTACCCAGAACGAGGTCATAAAGGTTGGAGAGAGGATGTCATCCGCCCCCTGCGGTGAGACCAGTTTCGGATCGATCGCTTCCAGGGTTTCAACCGCATGGCTCAGGCCTCCTGCGGCATGCACGATACCTACCAGCAGAACGAGGGTGCCAATGAGCATCACCATCCCCTGCATTGTGTCGTTGAGTACGCTGGCGCGGAACCCGCCAAACGCGGTATACAGCGCGATACTCACACCGAAAATGACCAGACCTGTTTCATAGGGGATACCGGCTGCCGTCTCCAGCAGTCGCGCCCCGCCGATAAACTGCACCGTCATTGCGCCAATAAACGCCACCAGCAGACTCAGGCTTGCCAGCCATACCAGCAAGCGACTCTGATAGCGGGCAAACAGCATATCGTTCAGCGTTACGGCATTGTAGCGACGGGCCAGAATGGCAAACTTTTTACCCAGTATGCCCAGAGAGAGCCAGATGGCAGGCAGCTGGATCATTGCCAGCAGTACCCAACCCAGCCCGTACTTATAAGCGGCGCCGGGGCCACCAATAAACGAACTGGCGCTGATGTACGTGGCGGTCAGCGTCATGGCCAGCACGACGCCACCCATTGAGCGGCTCCCGAGGAAATACTCGTTCAGAAAGGTGCCGGTCGAACGTTTACGCATCGCATAAACCGACAGGCCAAACACCAGGAACAGGTAAGCGATAAGGGGCAGAATGACTTCAAGCTGCATCATCGTCCTCCAGTGAAATATCGCGATAGATGAATTTCACCATCGCCCAGCACAGCAGGATAAACACCAGCGGCAGCAGCAGGCAGGCCATTTCAAACCAGTGCGGGAGGCCGGTAATGCCAATCGCTGAATCAGGTAAGTAAGCAGTTACTAACCATGCGGCGAGATAGAGAAGGGTCAGCCACAGCGCCCAGCGCGCTTCTTTATGGGCCTGAACAAAACGTTTGTCCATTTTTTGTCCCTTGTGGATGAAGAAAGCGGGGATTGTACATGATGGGGCTTAGCGATCCCCAGAAATAAAAAAGGCCGGATAATCCGGCCTTTTAGCAACACTGGTCTCTTACTTCTCGTTCAGACCGAGTTTTTTCTCCAGGTAGTGGATGTTAGTCCCACCATTCTGGAAGTGCTCGTCGCTCATAATGCGCATCTGGAGATCAACGTTGGTTTTGATCCCGTCGATGATCAGCTCCTGAAGGGCGTTCTTCATGCGGGCAATGGCCACGTCACGGTTTTCGCCGTAGCAGATCAGCTTACCGATCATTGAGTCATAATACGGCGGTACGGTGTAACCGGCGTAGATATGGGACTCCCAGCGCACACCAAAGCCACCCGGCGCGTGGAAACGCGTGATTTTACCCGGGCTTGGCAGGAAGGTGTTCGGGTCTTCGGCGTTGATACGGCACTCTACCGCATGGCCTTTAACCACAACTTCTTCCTGTTTGATGGACAGCGGCTGACCGGCTGCGATACGCAGCTGTTCTTTGATCAGGTCAACGCCGGTGATCATTTCGGTAACCGGGTGTTCAACCTGAATACGGGTGTTCATCTCGATGAAATAGAACTCGCCGTTTTCGAACAGGAACTCGAAAGTACCCGCCCCGCGATAGCCGATATCGACACACGCTTTAGCGCAACGCTCGCCGATGTAGCGACGCAGCTCCGGCGTAATGCCCGGCGCTGGCGCTTCTTCGACCACTTTCTGGTGACGACGCTGCATGGAGCAGTCACGTTCTGCCAGATAGATTGCGTTACCCTGACCGTCAGCCAGCACCTGAATTTCGATGTGGCGTGGGTTTTCCAGGTATTTTTCCATGTACACCATGTCATTGCTGAAAGCCGCTTTCGCTTCCGCTTTGGTCATGGAGATGGACTGCGCCAGTTCAGCATCGCTGCGTACAACGCGCATACCGCGACCGCCGCCGCCGCCGGACGCTTTGATGATCACCGGATAGCCAATGCGTTTAGCATGGGCGCGGTTAGCATCCATATCGTCGGTCAGCGGGCCGTCAGAGCCCGGTACGGTTGGCACGCCGGCTTTTTTCATCGCGGTGATGGCAGACACTTTGTCACCCATCAGGCGAATGGTGTCGGCTTTCGGGCCAATGAAGATAAAGCCAGAGCGTTCAACCTGCTCAGCAAAGTTGGCGTTCTCAGAGAGGAAACCATAACCCGGGTGAATCGCGACCGCGCCAGTGATTTCGGCGGCGCTGATGATCGCCGGGATGTTCAGATAGCTTTTTACGGACGGAGCCGGACCGATACAGACCGTCTCATCCGCCAGCAATACGTGTTTTAAATCGCGATCCGCGCTTGAGTGCACGGCCACGGTCTTGATGCCCAGTTCTTTACAGGCACGAAGAATACGCAGTGCAATCTCGCCACGGTTGGCGATAACAATTTTATCCAGCATGTTCGCCTCGTTACTCGATGACGACCAGCGGCTCGTCAAATTCTACCGGCTGACCACTTTCGACCAGGATCGCTTTCACAGTACCTGATTTGTCTGCTTCGATCTGGTTCATCATTTTCATGGCTTCAACGATGCACAGGGTATCGCCTACGTTGACTTTCTGACCCACTTCGATGAACGCCTTCGCGTCCGGGCTCGGGGTGCGGTAGAAAGTACCAACCATTGGGGAACGTACGATGTGACCACTGATTTCTGTTGCAGCCGCAGGTGCCGCTTCTGCTGCCACTGGCGCAACGGCTGCGGAGAGCGCAGGCTGCTGCACTGGCGCAGCGTAAGCTTGCTGCATTACCGGGAAGCTAGCGGCCGGGGCTGCACGGCTGATGCGTACAGACTCTTCGCCTTCAGAAATTTCCAGTTCGGAGATGCCTGATTCTTCAACCAGCTCGATCAGTTTTTTAATCTTACGAATATCCATGAGTGGGTTCCGTACTCTTGTTTAGTGTGATTGTGACAAGCGTTTTACCGCTGTCTGTAAAGCGTATGAATAGCCGTCTGCACCCAGCCCACAAATCACGCCAGCGGCGATATCTGACAGGTAGGAATGGTGGCGGAACGGCTCTCGGGCGTGCACGTTACTCAGGTGGATCTCGATAAACGGGATACTCACCGCGAGCAGTGCGTCGCGTATAGCAACACTGGTGTGCGTAAACGCGGCCGGATTGATCAGGATATAGTCCACAGTGTCTTTAGCCTGATGAATACGGTCGATGATTGCGTACTCCGCGTTTGACTGAAAATGGTCCAAATCCACATTCAGCGAGGCTGCTTCCGTACTCAGACGGTTAACAATTTCGCTCAATGTCAGCGTGCCGTACTTCTCTGGCTCACGGGTGCCGAGCATGTTCAGGTTCGGACCGTTCAATACTAAAATTTGGAATTTGTCAGCCATTGTGCCGCTATCTCCTGCGATTTTCGGGTAAAAAACAACATATACCCTCAAAGCGCAATTGTCACCCTTTCAGAGGCCTAAAACCCCTGTCCGGAAAACCGAAGTCGCACATTATAACGATTTCGTAGCATTTGGCAGCTAAATACTGGTCTTATCAGGGAAGATTATCAACCGCTATCCGAAAAAGATTCGCGGTTGATAAATAATCTGCGGGAAAACGCACAGTTTCGTGAACTATCGCAACCACTGGCGGAACTTCTTGTAACGCCACGCTAAAAGGGCCAGGGCCAGCAGGGCGTAGATGACCGGCTGAGGGGATAAAATCTTCACCGACCACAGGTAATGAATCGGGGCGAGGATCGCGACAAGATAGACGAAGTTGTGCAGCAGTTGCCAGCGTCGACCCAGTTTTCGCTGCGCATACTGCGTGGATGTCAGCGTCAGCGCCAGTAAAACCAGCCAGCTTACGATACCCAGCGTCAGATAGGGACGCGTCACCAGTTCGCTGCCAAGGAGTGCCAGGTTGTTAATGCCCAGTTCCAGCAGGGCGTAGCTGGTGAGATGCAGCGTCGCCCAGGCAAAGCACCATAGCCCTAAAAGCCGACGGGTGCGTATCAATAATGGCTGTTTAGCGTAGCGCGCCAGCGGTGAGACGAGCAAGGTCGCCAGCAAAAATTTCAGAGCCATCCGACCCGTAAAATGCTGAATATCTTTCGCCGGATCGGCACTGAACTGTCCCTGGCTGGCTGCCCAGAAGAGCCAGATAAAGGGGAGCAATCCTGCTAAATGCAGGAGTACCTTCAGCCAGGTTATCTGCTTTGCCGTTAAACGCACTTAGAAGTTCTCCCGTAAATTCAGCCCACGGTAGAGGGATGCCACCTCATCCGCATAGCCGTTAAACAGCAGCGTTGGCTGGCGTTTAACATCCAGCGCGCCGCCGGAGCCGATAAAACGTTCCGTTGCCTGCGACCAGCGCGGATGGTCAACGTGCGGGTTAACGTTGGCAAAAAAACCATACTCGTCAGGCGCTGCCAGGTTCCAGGTGGTGGGGGGGCGTTCACGGGTGAGCTTAATGCTGACGATCGATTTGATGCCCTTGAAACCGTATTTCCACGGTACGGTCAGGCGAATGGGCGCCCCGTTTTGCGGCGGCAGCGCTTTGCCGTAAACCCCAACGGTAAGCAGCGTAAGCGGATGCATGGCTTCGTCGAGACGTAAACCTTCAACGTAGGGATACTCCAGCCCGCCGCCGATAAACCGATCCTTCTGGCCTGGCATCTCGTCCGGGGCGTAGCGCGTCTGGAAGGAAACATACTTCGCGTTGCTGGTGGGCTCAACCAGCGCCAGCAGTTTATGCAAAGGGAAACCTACCCACGGCACCACCATCGACCAGGCTTCTACACAGCGCATACGGTAAATGCGTTCTTCAAGTGGGAAGCGGGTGGTGAGGTCATGATGATCCAGCGTCAGCGGTTTTGCCACCTCGCCATCTATCTTCAGCGTCCAGGGATCGGTTTTCATGCTCCCGGCGTTGGCGGCAGGATCGGCCTTATCGAGACCAAACTCATAGAAGTTGTTATAGCCGGTGACTTTATCTTCCGGCGTCAGCGCCAGTTTATTCTGCCACTGCGCCGGTTTGGTGAAGTTAAGCGGTGCGCCGGAGGGGGCTTTCGGGCGATCGTTGCCCTTAAACCAGTCGAGCAGATCGGCATGGGCCGCAGGGGTGAGCGTCAGGGCGGTGGCGCTGATGCCAAGCATTTTCAGGATCTGGCGGCGCTGTAGCATAAAGACAGATTCAGACGTTACGTCGGCTTCCGTCAGTTTTCGGGTTTTCATGGCATCCTCCGTCAGGCGTTTTTCTAAGCATGACGGAGGAGGAGGGTTAGCGCGAATATGTCACGAAAATTTGAAGATTAGGCGATTTTAACCAGCGCACGACCGTGGAACTGGTTGTCCATGATTTTATTGGCGAACTCTGGCGCCTGGCTCAGGGTAATCTCAGTGGCGCTCTGGTCAAAGAATGAGGCTGGCAGATCCTGCACCAGACGTTCCCAGGCCTCAGCTCGCCGCTCGGCTGGGGTCATGACCGAATCGACACCCTGAAGACGCACGTTACGCAGAATAAATGGCATCACCGTCGTCGGCAGGGCAAAACCGCCCGCCAGACCACAGGCCGCCACGCAGCCGCCGTAATTCATTTGCGCCAGCACCTTCGCCAGCACTTTGTCGCCGACGGTATCTACTGCGCCAGCCCAGACCTGTTTTTCCAGCGGGCGGGTTTCGGCAAATTCGTCGCGGCTCAGAATGCGGCTTGCGCCCAATTGACGTAGATAATCATGCGTACTTTCGCGGCCTGAGACGGCAGCGACCTGATACCCCAACTTGTGCAGCAGCGTGACGGCCGTGCTGCCCACGCCGCCGCTGGCGCCGGTGACGACAATTTCGCCAGAGTCAGGGCGGATCCCGGCCTCTTCCAGCGCCATCACGCACAGCACGGCGGTGAAACCTGCCGTGCCGATGATCATCGCCTTACGACCGTCTAGGCCTTTCGGCATCGGGACCAGCCAGTCACCTTTTACGCGCGCCTGCGCTGCCAGTCCGCCCCAGTGGTTTTCACCTACGCCCCAGCCGGTGAGCAGCACCTGCTGTCCGGCGTGAAAACGTGGATCTTCACTGGTATGTACGCGGCCTGCAAAGTCGATTCCTGGCACCATCGGGAAATTTCGGATGATTTTACCTTTTCCCGTAATGGCCAGCGCATCCTTATAGTTCAGGCTGGACCAGTCGATATCTACGGTCACGTCGCCCTCCGGCAGGCGGCTCTCCTCGATGGCTTGCACTGAGGCAACGGTTTTGCCGTCCTGCTGTTCTAAGATCAAAGCCTGCATACTGGGTCCTCACTAGGTTTGATGATGGGAAAATATGTTCTGATGACTATACTCGCTCAATGAAACGCAGTGCCGATTTAACGCAATAAATTGCCAGATACGCCAGGTTTGGTAGTATGCCGCATTTGAAATGCAAGTTAGTGCTCACTTGCACCCCCCTTCAACCCACGGAGTAATCTCAAGGATGCGATTAACGACGAAGTTCTCAGCTTTTATCACCTTGCTGACGGGGCTGACCATATTTGTCACGCTAATCGGCTGCTCGCTGAGCTTTTACAATGCCATCCAGGATAAGCTGGTTAACCGGGTTGAATCGGTTGCATCGGTTATCGACACTCGCCTGATTGCAACCTCCTTCCCGGCGCTTTCGCGTGAGCTGGATGAGTTAATGGTGCCTGTGGATATCGTGCAGATCGACATTAAACAGGGGAAGCAGACCGTTTTCAGCCATACCCGCCAGGGCAGCTATCGTCCTGCCGGCACGGTAGATCAGTATCGGGACGTCACGGTTAATTCACTTAAACATCCGGGTATGACAATTCATCTAATGTACCAGGATCCGATGAGCAACTATTTACGCTCGCTTATGACCACCGCGCCCTTAACCATCGCCGTTGCCTTTATCGTACTGCTGATTTTCCTCGCCGTTCGCTGGCAGCGTCGTCAACTTTCCGGCCAGGAGCTGCTGGAAACACGCTCCGTGCGGATACTGAATGGCGAACGGGGTCCACAGGTGCGGGGATCGGTTTATGAATGGCCATCACGCACCAGTAGCGCCCTGGACGTGTTGCTCTCCGAAATCCAGTTTGCCAGCGATCAGCGTAGCCGTATGGACACGTTGATTCGCTCTTACGCCGCGCAGGATAACAAAACGGGCCTCAACAACCGTCTCTTCTTTGATAATCAGCTGGCTACGCTTCTTGATGACCCCGAAAAGGTGGGTACGCATGGCGTGGTAATGATGATTCGCCTGCCCGACTTCGATCTGCTCCGTGATACCTGGGGTCAGCGCGTGGCGGAAGAGAACCTCTTTACGCTGATTAACCTGCTGTCCACCTTTATTATGCGCTACCCCGGCGCGTTACTGGCACGCTACCACCGCAGCGATTTTGCCGTCTTGCTGCCGCATCGCACCTTAAAGGAGTCCGAGAGTATCGCCAGCCAGCTGCTGAAAGCCGTCGATGCGCTGCCCCAGAGCAAAATGCTCGACAGAGACGATATGGTGCATATGGGCATCTGTGCCTGGCGCGGCGGTCAGTCGACGGAGCAGGTGATGGAACATGCGGAAGCGGCCACGCGTAACGCCGTATTGCAGGGGGCGAACGGCTGGGCAGTCTATGATGATACGCTGCCGGAGAAAGGGCGCGGCAACGTGCGCTGGCGAACCCTGATTGAACAGATGCTGAGCCGGGGCGGACCGCGCATCTATCAAAAACCGGCGGTCATGAAGAATGGTCATGTTCATCATCGTGAGCTGATGTGCCGTATTTTTGATGGCACTGAAGAGGTTATCTCCGCGGAATATCTGCCCATGGTGTTGCAATTCGGATTGTCCGAAGAGTATGACCGTCAGCAAATCACCCGTCTCATTCCGTTTTTATCGTACTGGCCTGAAGAAAATCTGGCTTTACAGGTGACCGTCGAATCGCTGATCCGTCCGCGTTTCCAGCGCTGGTTACGTGACACGTTAATGCAATGCGAAAAATCGCAACGCAAACGCATTATTTTTGAACTTGCAGAGGCAGATGTAGGTCAACACATCAGCCGGTTGCGCCCGGTAGTGCGTTTAATCAATGCGCTTGGGGCTCGCGTGGCGGTAACCCAGGCGGGTTTGACGCTGGTGAGCACCCGCTGGATCAAAGAGCTGGATGTTGAATTATTGAAGCTGCATCCGGGTCTGGTAAGGAATATTGAAAAACGCACGGAAAACCAGCTGCTGGTACAAAGCCTGGTGGAAGCGTGCAAAGGAACGCAAACGCAAGTATTTGCCACAGGCGTACGTTCACGTAGTGAATGGCAGATGTTGACAGAGCGCGGCGTGACGGGCGGTCAGGGGGATTTTTTTGCCGCCTCTCAGCCGCTTGACACCAATGTGAAAAAATATTTGCAAAGATACTCTGTTTGACCTGCCGTTTACTTTGTTTTCACGTAGAATATCGCGCCTGTAGCTTTGAGTAAGACGAGCATAAAAGCCAGTGAACGACCTTTAGTGGGTTACAAGTGAAAGTGAGGGACGCTGCTGTTTACTCAGCCCTGAGGGATTCAGGGGATGAATTTGTAACAAAGGAAACGTGCTGCACTAATTTTCACCGTAGCAGACGATTTTTGCGCCTTGTCGCTGCTGCGTGTGGTTGGTAAAGTAAGCGGATTTTGTTTTCCGCCCCAGCTTTCAGGATTATCCCTTAGTATGTTGAAAAAATTTCGTGGCATGTTTTCCAATGACCTGTCCATTGACCTGGGTACCGCGAATACCCTTATTTATGTAAAAGGACAAGGCATCGTATTGAATGAGCCTTCCGTTGTGGCCATTCGTCAGGATCGTGCCGGCTCGCCAAAAAGCGTGGCCGCAGTAGGTCATGATGCGAAGCAGATGCTGGGCCGTACGCCGGGCAACATCGCCGCGATCCGCCCTATGAAAGACGGCGTTATTGCTGACTTCTTCGTGACCGAAAAAATGCTTCAGCACTTCATCAAGCAGGTTCACAGCAACAGCTTCATGCGCCCAAGCCCGCGCGTGCTGGTGTGTGTGCCGGTTGGCGCAACCCAGGTTGAACGCCGTGCGATCCGTGAATCCGCTCAGGGTGCCGGTGCGCGTGAAGTGTTCCTGATTGAAGAACCGATGGCTGCGGCAATTGGTGCGGGTCTGCCGGTTTCTGAGGCTACCGGTTCTATGGTGGTGGATATCGGTGGCGGTACCACTGAAGTGGCCGTTATCTCCCTGAACGGTGTGGTGTACTCCTCTTCCGTGCGTATCGGCGGCGACCGTTTCGACGAAGCCATCATCAATTACGTTCGCCGTAACTACGGCTCTCTGATCGGTGAAGCAACCGCAGAGCGCATCAAGCATGAAATCGGTTCTGCCTATCCGGGTGATGAAGTACGCGAGATCGAAGTTCGCGGTCGTAACCTGGCTGAAGGCGTGCCACGCGGATTCACCCTGAACTCCAACGAAATCCTGGAAGCGTTGCAGGAGCCGCTGACCGGCATCGTGAGCGCGGTGATGGTTGCGCTGGAACAGTGCCCGCCAGAGCTGGCTTCCGATATCTCCGAGCGCGGTATGGTTCTGACCGGTGGTGGTGCGCTGCTGCGTAACCTCGACCGCCTGTTAATGGAAGAGACAGGTATTCCTGTCGTAGTTGCAGAAGATCCACTGACTTGCGTCGCCCGTGGTGGTGGCAAGGCGCTGGAAATGATCGACATGCACGGCGGCGACTTGTTTAGCGAAGAGTAGTCGGGTGTGAGAGGGTAGCAATTCGCTACCCTTTCTCTCTGACGCGAGAATACGCATAGCCTATGAAGCCAATTTTTAGCCGTGGCCCGTCGCTACAGTTTCGCCTGATCCTGGCGGTTCTGGTTGCGCTCGGGGTCATTATTGCCGATAGCCGCCTCGGTACGTTCAGCCAGATCCGAACGTACATGGATACCGCCGTCAGTCCTTTCTACTTTATTTCAAATGGTCCCCGTGAACTGCTCGACTCCGTGTCGCAAACGCTCTCATCGCGTGACCAGCTCGAACTCGAAAACCGTGCGTTACGCCAGGAACTGCTGCTGAAAAATAGCGAGCTGCTGATGCTGGGGCAATATAAGCAGGAAAACGCCCGTCTGCGCGAACTGCTTGGCTCGCCGCTGCGCCAGGATGAACAGAAAATGGTCACCCAGGTGATCTCCACCGTAAACGATCCGTACAGCGATCAGGTGGTGATTGATAAAGGCAGCGTGAACGGCGTATACGAAGGTCAGCCTGTCATCAGCGATAAGGGCGTCGTGGGCCAGGTTGTGGCGGTTGCCAAACTGACCAGCCGCGTGTTGCTGATTTGCGATGCCACCCATGCACTGCCGATTCAGGTGCTGCGTAACGATATTCGCGTGATTGCCGCCGGTAATGGCTGCACGGACGATCTGCAACTGGAACACCTGCCTGCCAACACGGATATCCGCGTGGGCGACGTGCTGGTGACGTCCGGTCTGGGCGGTCGTTTCCCTGAGGGCTACCCGGTTGCGGTTGTCTCTTCCGTGAAGCTCGACACTCAGCGTGCCTACACCGTGATTCAGGCGCGTCCAACGGCCGGCTTGCAGCGTTTGCGCTACCTGTTGCTGCTGTGGGGCGCCGATCGTAACGGCGCTAACCCGATGACACCGGAAGATGTGCATCGCGTGGCCAACGAACGCCTGATGCAGATGATGCCGCAGGTGCTGCCTGCGCCGGATGCGATGGGACCACCTGCACCCGTACCGGCTCCGGCGACGGGGTTAACGCAGCCGCTGCCGGATGCGCCCCCACCGCCGCAAGTCTCGGGTGGAGGGCAGTAGTGGCCAGTTATCGTAGCCAGGGGCGCTGGGTAATCTGGCTCTCATTCCTCGTTGCACTGTTGCTGCAAATTATGCCCTGGCCGGACGACATTCTTGTTTTCCGGCCAAACTGGGTATTGCTCATTTTGCTCTACTGGATCCTTGCCCTGCCGCACCGCGTAAATGTCGGCACAGGTTTTGTGATGGGTGCCATACTGGATCTTATCAGTGGCTCTACGCTTGGCGTCCGCGCCTTATCCATGAGCATTATTGCGTATCTCGTCGCACTCAAATTCCAGCTCTTTCGTAACCTTGCGCTCTGGCAACAGGCGCTGGTAGTGATGTTGTTGTCGCTCGCTGCGGATATCGTTGTTTTCTGGGCAGAGTTTTTAGTGATCAACGTCTCTTTCCGACCGGAAGTGTTCTGGAGTAGTGTAGTAAACGGTGTGCTCTGGCCGTGGCTGTTCCTGCTGATGCGTAAAATTCGCCAGCAGTTTGCCGTGCAATAAAAGGTTTCTATGACGTCTTTGTATCTTGCCTCCGGTTCTCCGCGTCGCCAGGAACTGCTCGCGCAGTTGGGTGTCTCCTTCGAACGCATCGTTACCGGTATCGAAGAAAAACGTGCTGAGGGTGAAAGCGCTCAGCAGTATGTCTCTCGTCTGGCGCGTGAAAAAGCGCAGGCGGGCGTGGCATGCGTGCCGCGTGACTTACCGGTGCTGGGTGCGGATACCATCGTTATTCTCAATGGTGAGGTGCTTGAGAAACCCCGCGACGCAGACCATGCGGCGCGGATGCTGCGTAATATGTCCGGACAAACCCATCAGGTGATGACGGCGGTAGCGCTGGCAGATAGCCAGTACGTTCTGGATTGCCTTGTGGTAACGGAAGTGACGTTCAGAGTCCTCACCGACGAGGAGATCGCCGGCTATATCGCCAGCGGTGAACCTATGGATAAAGCAGGTGCATACGGTATTCAAGGGTTGGGTGGCTGTTTTGTCAGGAAGATAAATGGCAGCTATCACGCCGTAGTCGGCTTACCGCTGGTGGAAACGTATGAGTTGCTGAGCAATTTTAACTCACTGCGTGAGGGAAGGGATAATTATGACGGCTGAATTGTTGGTAAACGTAACGCCATCGGAAACCCGTGTGGCCTACATTGATGGTGGCATTCTCCAGGAAATTCATATTGAGCGTGAAGCGCGACGCGGAATCGTAGGCAATATCTACAAAGGTCGTGTCAGTCGTGTCCTGCCGGGTATGCAGGCGGCTTTTGTAGATATTGGGCTCGATAAGGCGGCGTTTTTACATGCCTCCGATATCATGCCGCACACCGAATGTGTGGCAGGCGAAGAGCAAAAGCAGTTTGCCGTGCGCGACATCTCTGAGCTGGTGCGTCAGGGCCAGGATCTGATGGTACAGGTGGTAAAAGATCCGCTTGGCACCAAAGGCGCGCGTCTGACCACCGACATCACCCTGCCTTCACGCTATCTGGTCTTTATGCCGGGGGCGTCGCACGTCGGCGTGTCACAGCGTATTGAGAGCGAAAGCGAGCGTGAGCGCCTGAAAAAGGTGGTCAGCGCCTACTGCGACGAGCAGGGCGGGTTTATTATCCGTACCGCGGCGGAAGGGATCAGCGAAGAAGATCTGGCCTCGGATGCGGCCTACCTGAAGCGCGTCTGGACCAAAGTGATGGAGCGTAAAAAACGCAACCAGACCCGCTACCGGCTGTACGGTGAGCTGGCGCTCGCTCAGCGCGTATTACGTGATTTCGCCGACGCCCAGCTTGACCGCATCCGCGTGGACTCCCGTCTGACGTATGAAGCCTTACTGGAGTTCACCGCCGAGTACATCCCGGAAATGCCGGGGCTGCTGGAGCATTACACCGGACGCCAGCCGATATTTGACCTCTATGACGTTGAAAACGAAATCCAGCGTGCGCTGGAGCGTAAGGTTGAGCTGAAATCGGGTGGCTATCTGATCATCGATCAAACCGAAGCGATGACCACCGTCGACATCAACACCGGCGCGTTTGTCGGCCATCGCAACCTCGATGACACCATCTTCAACACCAACATAGAAGCGACGCAGGCCATCGCGCGTCAGCTTCGTCTGCGTAATCTGGGCGGCATTATCATCATCGACTTTATCGATATGAACAATGAAGATCACCGCCGTCGCGTGCTGCACTCACTGGAGCAGGCGCTGAGTAAGGACCGCGTGAAAACCAGCATCAATGGCTTCTCGCAGCTCGGTCTGGTGGAAATGACCCGGAAACGGACCCGCGAAAGCGTGGAACATGTCCTGTGTAATGAGTGTCCAACCTGCCATGGACGCGGAACGGTAAAGACGGTGGAGACGGTCTGCTACGAGATCATGCGTGAGATTGTCCGTGTCCATCATGCCTACGACTCAGACCGTTTTCTGGTCTATGCTTCCCCTGCGGTGGCGGAGGCCCTGAAAGGGGAAGAGTCGCACGCGCTGGCAGAAGTGGAAATCTTTGTCGGCAAACAGGTAAAAGTGCAAATTGAGCCGCTCTATAACCAGGAGCAGTTTGACGTCGTCATGATGTAAACGCAGTTCGCTGCGAGATTTAAGGCTGACAAGGAGAGACGCGTGAGGCGATTGCCGGGGATTTTACTGCTTACAGGGGCAACGCTGGTCGTGATTGTCGCGTTGCTCGTGAGCGGGCTGCGTCTCGCCTTGCCGCATCTGGACAGCTGGCGTCCGCAGATCCTGGCAAAAATCGAATCCGCCACCGGCCTGCCGGTGGACGTGAGTCATATCGAGGCAAGCTGGCAGAACTTTGGCCCGACGCTAGATGCCCGGGATATCAGCGCCGGCCTGAAAGATGGCGGCCACCTCAAAATCAAACGCGTCACCCTGGCGCTGGATATCTGGCAAAGCCTGCTGCATCTGCGCTGGCAGTTTCGCGATCTCACCTTCTGGCAACTTCAGCTGATGACTAACACGCCGCTGCGAAGCGGCGACAGCGATCGGGGGCTGGAAACCAGCCGTATCAGCGATCTGTTCCTGCGGCAGTTCGATCATTTTGATCTGCGCGACAGCGAAGTGAGCTTTATTACTCTTTCCGGCCAGCGCGCTGAGCTGGCGATCCCACAGCTGACCTGGTTAAACGGGAAAGATCGCCACCGCGCCGAGGGGCAGGTGAATCTCTCCAGCCTGAACGGGCAGCACGGCGTTATGCAGGTGCGGATGGATCTGCGTGACGACAATGGCTTGCTGAACAACGGCAGGGTGTGGCTACAGGCGGACGACGTGGACGTGAAGCCGTGGCTCGGTGAGTGGCTACAGCAGAACATGCAGCTGGAGACCGCGCGCTTCAGCCTGGAAGGCTGGATGACCCTGACGAACGGGACGTTCGCCAGCGGCGATATCTGGCTTAAGCAGGGGGGCGCGAGCTGGAAAGGGGAAAACCATCAGCATCAACTTTCCGTCGATAACCTCACCGCACACGTGACGCAGGATAAAGGCGGCTGGCAGTTCGCTATACCGGATACGCGCATCTCCATGGATAACAAACCCTGGCCGCGCGGCGCGCTGACGCTGGCGTGGATGCCGGAGCAGGACGTCGGCGGGATAAACGGTAAACGCAGCGACGAGCTGCGTATCCGCGCCAGTAACCTGGATCTGACGGCGATCGAAGGGCTGCGTTCAATGGCCGCAAAACTCTCCCCGGAGCTGGGCGAAATCTGGCTGGCGACGCAGCCGAGCGGGCAGATAAACCGGCTGGCGCTGGATATTCCGCTCCAGGCTACGGAAAAGACGCGTTTTCAGGCGGCATGGAAAAATCTCGCATGGAAACAGTGGAAACTGCTGCCGGGTGCCGAGCACTTCAGCGGTAAACTGGAAGGAAGCGTGGAAAACGGCAGGCTGACGGCAGAAATGCAGGACGCGAAAATGCCGTACGAAACGGTCTTCCGTGCGCCACTGGAGATCGAAAAGGGAAATGCCACCCTCAACTGGCTGAAGAATGACAAAGGTTTTCAGCTCGATGGCCGCGATATCGATGTGAAAGCCAAAGCGGTACATGCCCGCGGTAATTTCCGTTATCTACAGCCTGAAGGCGATGAGCCGTGGTTGGGTATTCTGGCGGGCATCAGCACGGATGACGGTTCGCAGGCGTGGCGCTACTTCCCGGAAAACCTGATGGGGAAAGCGTTGGTGGACTATCTCAGCGGCGCTATTCAGGGCGGCCAGGCGGATAACGCCACGCTGGTCTACGGCGGCAACCCGCACCTGTTCCCGTATAAGCACAACGAAGGCCAGTTCCAGGTTCTGGTGCCTCTACGCAACGCCACCTATGCCTTCCAGCCGGACTGGCCGGCGCTGAAGAATCTGGATATTGAACTCAACTTCCTGAATGACGGCCTGTGGATGAAGACGGACAGCGTTGCGCTGGGCGGCGTAACGGCAAGCAACCTGACGGCAAACATCCCGGATTACTCCAAAGAGAAACTGCTGATTGATGCGGATATTAAGGGGCCAGGTAAAGCGGTTGGCCCGTACTTTGAAGATACGCCGCTGAATGACTCCCTGGCAGCCACCCTTCAGCAGTTGCAGTTAGATGGCGATGTGAATGCTCGCTTACATCTGGATATCCCGCTGGACGGTGAAATGACCACCGCCAAAGGCGACGTTAGCCTTAATAACAACAGCCTCTATATCAAGCCGCTGGACAGCACGCTGAAAAACCTCAGCGGTCAGTTCAGCTTTGTTAACGGCACGCTGAAAAGTGAGCCGCTGAAAGCGACCTGGTTCAATCAACCCGTCAATATCGATTTCTCCACCACCGAGGGCGATAAAGCCTACCAGGTGGCGGTCAATATGGACGCGAACTGGCAGCCGTCACGCATGGATGTTCTGCCGAAGCCGATTGAGAATGCGGTGGACGGCGCGGTGTCATGGAATGGCAAGGTCGCCATCGACCTGCCTTATCATGCCGGTGCGCGCTATAACGTCGACATTACGGGCGATCTGAAAAACCTCAGCAGCCAACTTCCCACGCCGCTGAATAAGAAAAGCGGTGAAGCATTGCCCGTCAATGTTAAGGTTGCGGGCAACCTTAACAGCTTCGATTTAACCGGAAACGCTGGTGGAACAAACCACTTCAACAGCCGCTGGCTGCTTAACCGCAAGCTGACGCTGGACAGAGCGATCTGGACGACGGACAGCCGTACCACGCCGCCGCTGCCGGAGCAGGCGGGCGTTGAACTGAATCTCCCGCCGATGGATGGCGCAGAGTGGCTGGCACTGTTCCAGAAAGGTGTCGGGCAAAACGTCGACCAAACGGCGCAGTTCCCGCAGTCCATTACCTTGCGCACGCCTGCGCTGACGCTGGGCGGGCAGCAGTGGAACAACCTGAGTATTGTCTCCCGGCCGACGGTAAACGGCTCAAAGGTCGAGGCGCAGGGGCGTGAGATCAACGGTTCGTTGACCATGCGCGATCACGCGCCATGGCAGGCGGCTATCCGTTATCTCTATTACAATCCGACCTTTACGGCGTCTAAAGCAGAGTCGACAAGCACTTCTCCTGTCAGTGGCAGTGGGAGGTCGCGCGTGGATTTCAGCGGCTGGCCCGATCTCCAGTTGCGCTGTGCGGAGTGCTGGCTGTGGGGGCAAAAATATGGCCGTATCGACGGTGATTTTGCTATTCAGGGCAATACGCTGAGCCTCTCTGGTGGGCTGGTGGATACCGGCTTTGGCCGCATGACTGCCGCTGGCGAATGGGTGAACAAACCGGGTGAACAGCGCACCTCGCTGAAAGGCGATATTAAAGGCAACAAGCTGGACGCCGCAGCTAACTTCTTCGGCATTAGCACGCCGCTTCGCGGATCGTCCTTCGATGTGAATTACGATCTGCACTGGCGCGCAGCGCCATGGACACCCGATGAAGCTTCGCTTAACGGCATCCTGAAAACCCACTTCGGTAAGGGGGAGATTGCCGATGTGAGCACGGGGCGCGCCGGGCAGATCCTGCGTCTGCTGAGTTTTGACGCGCTGCTGCGCAAGCTGCGCTTCGACTTTAGCGACACCTTCAGCGAAGGTTTCTACTACGATTCCATTCGCAGCACGGCGTGGATCAAAGACGGCGTTCTGCACACCGACGACACGCTGGTGGACGGCCTGGAAGCGGATATCGCGATGAAAGGGTCAGTGGATCTCGTGCGCCGCGAGCTGGATATGGAAGCCGTGGTGGCGCCGGAGATTTCCGCAAGCGTGGGCGTTGCGGCAGCCTTTGTGGTCAATCCTATTGTCGGGGCGGCGGTGTTTGCGGCCAGTAAAGTGCTGGGGCCGCTCTGGAGCAAAGTCTCGATTCTGCGCTATCGCATTACCGGGCCGGTTGATAAACCACAGATTAATGAGGTGCTGCGCCAGCCGCGCAAAGAAGCACAGCAATGATTTGACGTGGGCAGGTAATTGCCTCACTCTCAATAAATACGATCTTTATACCGCCACGGGCGGCAACGAACGAGTAGCAATAGATGAGTCTGAACCTGGTAAGTGAACATTTGCTCGCAGCGAACGGCCTGAGCCATCAGGACCTGTTCTCCATTCTTGGTCAACTGACCGAACGCCGCCTCGACTACGGCGATCTCTATTTCCAGTCGAGCTATCACGAATCCTGGGTTTTAGAAGACAGCATCATTAAAGATGGCTCTTATAACATTGACCAGGGCGTCGGCGTGCGCGCCGTCAGCGGCGAAAAAACCGGTTTTGCCTATGCAGACCAGATAAGCCTGGCCGCGCTGGAGCAGAGCGCGCAGGCGGCGCGAACCATTGTGCGCGATACGGGCGACGGACGGGTGAAAACGCTGGGTGAAGTGCAGCACGCTGCGCTCTATACCAGCATCGACCCGCTGCAAAGCATGAGCCGCGAGGAGAAGCTGGACATCCTGCGTCGCGTGGACAAAGTGGCTCGCGCGGCGGATAAACGCGTGCAGGAAGTCTCTGCCAGCCTGACCGGGGTTTATGAACTGATCCTGGTGGCAGCGACGGACGGTACCCTGGCGGCGGATGTTCGCCCGCTGGTGCGTCTCTCTATCAGCGTGCAGGTTGAAGACGACGGTAAGCGCGAGCGCGGCTCCAGCGGTGGCGGTGGTCGTTTTGGTTATGACTGGTTCCTGGGTGATGTCGACGGCGAAGCCCGTGCGGATGCATGGGCAAAAGAAGCCGTGCGCATGGCGCTGGTCAACCTGTCTGCCGTGGCTGCACCAGCCGGTACGTTGCCGGTGGTACTGGGCGCAGGCTGGCCGGGCGTGCTGCTGCACGAAGCGGTCGGTCACGGCCTGGAAGGTGATTTCAACCGTCGCGGGACGTCCGTATTCAGCGGTCAGATGGGGCAGCTTGTCTCCTCAGAGCTGTGTACCGTGGTGGATGATGGCACCATGCTCGACCGTCGCGGCTCGATTTCTATCGACGATGAAGGTACGCCGGGTCAGTACAACGTGCTGATCGAAAACGGCGTACTGAAAGGCTACATGCAGGACAAGCTTAACGCGCGCCTGATGGGCGTTGCGCCGACGGGTAACGGCCGTCGTGAATCCTACGCACATCTGCCGATGCCCCGCATGACCAATACTTACATGCTGCCGGGCCAGTCCACGCCGCAGGAGATTATCGAATCCGTTGATTACGGTATCTTCGCGCCAAACTTTGGCGGCGGTCAGGTGGATATCACCTCCGGCAAATTTGTCTTCTCTACCTCAGAGGCGTATCTGATTGAGAAGGGCAAAGTGACCAAAGCGGTGAAGGGCGCAACCCTGATTGGCTCCGGCATTGAGGCCATGCAGCAGATTTCCATGGTCGGTAACGACCTGAAACTGGATAACGGCGTGGGCGTTTGCGGCAAAGAGGGCCAGAGCCTGCCTGTGGGCGTCGGTCAGCCTACGCTGAAAGTGGATAATCTGACGGTGGGCGGCACGGCCTGATCTTAGGATGCTTAAAAAAGGCGCTACAGATGTAGCGCCTTTTTTTTAACGTAAGTTACCCAGCGGTATCTCTGGATCAGGCTCGTGAGTAATGCGGTTACGCAAGTCACGACGAATGATTTCGATCGACCAGAACCAGACCAGATGCCCCACGATCTCTGACACGTGTTCATACCACGGCAACTCAAGCAGCGGTGGCGTCAGACCCATCAGCGGGAAGGAGATCATATGCACAAAAAGCTGGGCTAACGCACCCGCCAGCAAACCCTGCCAGAGTTTAATTTTCGGAAAGACTTCCGCAACAACGCAATACCCCACAGCGAAGACGATTGAGAAAATAATATGGGTCACACCGACCCAGTTAAATATATGTCCGGCAAATGTATAAACGGCTGCGTTAGGATCAGTAACGCCCAGCCAGTCGCGTAAAAATACATAGGGAGGGTTTAAAAAATTGCGGGAGCAGTCAATCTGGCTTGCGGCTCTTATTAATTGCTCAGGTCCGCATGCGCCGGTGAATAAATCGGTGGGACTGCGTGGCGGAAGTGGCACTTCGGCTCCCCATTTGACAAAAGCGGAGACGATCCCTGCAATTAAACCGATGAACGCGGCGAGTCCATAGCGCCTGCGTGAAGGCGGTGTTTGTTCGAATATATTCATCTCTTTTCCTTGTTTAACGTCATCCTGCGAAATACATTTTATTATTCATATTGGTAACAAATATATAACAGTCTGATGTTCAGACTGCTTATAAGGTAAATGGCGGGTGGCGGGAGTGTCAATTAGCCATTCCTGAGAGGAGGGCGGAAATATTCCTGGATGAATGTGAGTGCCATCCGGGGAATATTCATGCCAGATATGATTATAGCGATTACTTTATTACTCCTTTCTTCTGCCGCGCATCCCCTGAAACAGCTCCGCCACTTCGACAAAATACTCGGTCAGATAGTTAATACACACCTGTACTTTGAGAGGCAGTTTGTCCTTCTCGGTATACAGAGCGTAGACCGGACGTGGATCGGACTGGTAACGCGGGAAGAGGATCTCCAGTACGCCGCTGTTGATCTCATTGATCACCCACATCAGCGGTACGTAGGCGATCCCGGCTCCGGCCACCAGCCAGCGTGAGATGGTCATCGGATCGTTGGTCACGAAGCGGCCTTCAGGCAGCAGTTTAGTGGAAAGCCCTTCCGGCGCGATCAGTTCAAATTCGTTATCTGGCCGAACGCTGTATTCCAGCCACGAGTGGTTGCTCAGGTCGGCAGGTTTTTCCGGCACGCCATACTGTGCCAGATAGCTTTTCGACGCGCAGACCACCATCGGCATGCTGCCCAGTCGACGCGAGAACAGGCTCGAGTCCTGCAACGCGCCAACGCGGATCACCACGTCTAACCCATCGGCAATCAGGTCCGGTGCCGGAATGCCCGTTACCAGATTAACGGTTAAACCGGGATACTCTTTCAGCATTTCCGCCGTCATGGCAGCGAGAACATTTTGTGCCATAGTTGAAGAACAACCGATACGCAGCGTGCCGATAGGCGTGTTGTTAAAGGCATAGAGCTGCTCGTGAACATCCTGCACCTCATGCAGCATTCGACGGCAGCCCTGATAGTAAATTTTACCCGCTTCCGTCAGCCCGATGCTGCGGGTGCTGCGGTTGAGCAGCTTCACCTGGAGCTCATCTTCCAGTTTTGACACTGTCTGGCTAATGGATGAGACGCTCATTTGTAGCTGACGTGCTGCGGCGGTAAAAGAGCCTTGCTCAACCACTTTCGCAAAGACGGACATGCGTTTTAGACGTTCCATTATTCACTCTGGCTTAAAAGTGATTTAGATCACATATGATAGATAACAGCATAACAGTTACGTTAATATATTATTAATTACATAACGGCTGCGCCACTCTCGCCCGGCAATTCTTGCTCTCCTGCGGCGGCGCGAGCTTAAAAATCCAGTAACCTGCACTCTCTTTAATCAAGGTCAACATGAGTCTGTTTCCCGTTATCGTGGTGTTCGGTTTGTCGTTCCCACCGATATTTTTCGAGCTTCTTTTATCACTGGCGATCTTCTGGCTGGTGCGCAAGGTGCTGATCCCTACCGGGATTTATGATTTCGTCTGGCATCCTGCATTGTTCAATACCGCGCTGTATTGCTGCCTGTTCTATTTAATATCGCGCATGTTTGTCTGAGGTTGATGTGAAAACGCTAACAAGAAAAATCTCCCGCACTGCCATCACTATGGCGCTGGTCATCCTGGCGTTCATCGCTATTTTTCGCGCCTGGGTTTATTACACCGAATCCCCGTGGACGCGCGATGCGCGTTTCAGCGCGGAGGTGGTCGCGATAGCGCCCGATGTCGCCGGTCTCATTACGGCGGTCAACGTCCACGATAACCAACTGGTGAAAAAAGATCAGGTGCTGTTCACCATCGACCAACCGCGCTATCAAAAAGCGCTGGAAGAAGCGGAAGCCGACGTGGCGTATTACAACGCGCTGGCCGCTGAAAAACGCCGTGAAGCAGGTCGCCGTAACAAGCTGGGCATCCAGGCTATGTCCCGGGAAGAGATTGACCAGTCTAATAACGTGCTGCAAACCGTGCTGCATCAGCTGGCAAAAGCGCAGGCGACGCGCGATCTGGCGAAGCTCGATCTGGAACGTACCGTTATCCGCGCCCCGTCCGATGGCTGGGTGACCAACCTCAACGTCTATGCGGGTGAGTTTATCACGCGCGGCTCAACTGCCGTGGCGCTGGTGAAACAGAACTCCTTCTACGTCCTCGCCTATATGGAAGAGACCAAGCTGGAAGGCGTGCGTCCGGGCTATCGCGCCGAAATCACGCCGCTCGGCAGCAACCGGGTCCTGAAGGGAACCGTGGACAGCGTGGCCGCGGGGGTGACCAACTCCAGCAGTACCAATGATACAAAAGGGATGGCGACCGTCGATTCTAACCTCGAGTGGGTTCGCCTGGCGCAGCGCGTACCGGTACGCATTCGTCTGGATGAGCAGCAGAGCAACCTCTGGCCCGCAGGCACCACCGCGACGGTGGTGATCACGGGTGAAAAAGACCGTGATGCCAGCCAGGATTCTATCTTCCGTCAAATCGCCCATCGCCTGCGCGAGTTTGGTTGATCGCTATGGGCATTTTTTCCATCGCCAGCCAGCACATCCGCTTCGCCGTGAAGCTGGCATGCGCCATTGTGCTGGCGCTGTTTGTTGGCTTCCATTTCCAGCTTGAAACGCCGCGCTGGGCCGTTCTGACCGCCGCGATCGTCGCCGCCGGTCCAGCCTTCGCGGCGGGTGGCGAACCTTACTCCGGGGCAATTCGCTATCGCGGGATGCTGCGTATTATCGGCACCTTTATCGGCTGTATCGCCGCTCTGACCATTATCATCCTGATGATCCGTACGCCGCTGCTGATGCTGATTGTGTGCTGTATCTGGGCGGGTTTTTGCACCTGGGTCTCTTCGCTGGTGAAGGTGGAGAACTCGTACGCCTGGGGTCTGGCGGGGTATACCGCGCTGATTATTATCATCACCATTCAGAGTGAACCGCTGCTTGCTCCGCAGTTCGCCGTCGAACGTTGTAGCGAGATTGTCATTGGTATCGTCTGCGCGATTGTCGCAGATCTGCTCTTCTCTCCGCGATCCATCAAGCAGGAAGTCGATCGTGAGCTGGACGCGCTGATTGTTGCTCAGTACCAGCTTATGCAGCTGTGCATTAAGCACGGCGACAGCGAAGAGGTCGACAAGGCCTGGAGCGCGCTGGTGCGCCGCACGCAGGCGCTGGAAGGGATGCGCAGTAATCTCAACATGGAGTCTTCCCGCTGGGAGCGGGCCAATCGTCGTCTGAAAGCGATCAATACCGTCTCGTTAACGCTGATCACCCAGGCGTGTGAAACCTACCTGATTCAGAACACCCGCCCCGAAGTGGTAACGGATACTTTCCGCGAACTGTTTGATGAGCCCGTGGAGACGGTGCAGGACGTGCATCGACAGCTTAAACGCATGCGTCGTGTGATTGCCTGGACAGGAGAACGGGATACGCCAGTCACCATTTATACCTGGGTTGGCGCCGCAACGCGCTACCTGCTCCTGAAACGCGGCGTGATTAGCAACACCAAAATCAGTGCGGCGGAAGAAGAGGTATTGCAGGGCGAAGTGGTGATCAAACCGGAGTCCGCCGAGCGCCACCATGCGATGGTTAATTTCTGGCGTACCACCCTGGCCTGTATACTCGGCACGCTGTTCTGGCTGTGGACCGGCTGGACGTCCGGCAGCGGCGCGATGGTGATGATTGCCGTCGTCACCGCGCTGGCGATGCGTCTGCCCAACCCGCGCATGGTCGCGATCGATTTTCTGTACGGCACCATTGCGGCGTTACCCATTGGTGCGCTCTACTTCCTGGTGATTATTCCCTCGACGCAGCAAAGCATGCTTTTGCTCTGCATCAGCCTGGCGGTGATGGCGTTCTTTATCGGGATTGAGGTACAAAAACGCCGTCTGGGATCGTTGGGTGCGCTGGCGAGCACGATTAACATCATCGTGCTGGATAACCCGATGACCTTCCATTTCAGCCAGTTCCTGGATAGCGCATTAGGTCAGCTGGTGGGCTGTTTCCTGGCGATGATGGTGATCCTGCTGGTGCGGGATAACTCTCAGGCGCGGACAGGGCGTGTGCTGCTGAATCAGTTTGTGTCGGCCGCCGTATCGTCATTGACTACCAACACCGCGCGGCGTAAGGAGAACCACCTGCCGGCGCTCTATCAGCAGCTGTTCCTGTTGTTGAATAAATTCCCGGGCGATGTCGCCCGCTTCCGCCTGGCGTTAACCATGATTATCGCGCACCAGCGTCTGCGGAACGCGCCAGTGCCGATCAACGATGATTTGTCCGCTTTCCACCGCCAGCTACGGCGAACGGCGGACCATGTGATATCGGCATCGAGTGATGACAAACGTCGCCGCTACTTTAAGCAACTGCTGGAGGAACTGGATATCTACCAGGAGAAACTGCGGATCTGGGAAGCGCCGCCGCAGGTTACCGAGCCGGTAGAGCGGCTGGTGTTTATGCTGCACCGCTACCAGAATGCGCTGACAGACAGCTAACGAAGAGAAAACCGACGCCAAAAGCGTCGGTTTTTTTGTGGCTATACTTATTCTTGCAGGTTCAAACATTCAGGAAGGGAGGACACATGACAACCCAGGCTCTTCAGGACAGTATTCTTTTTCAGACCGGGTATCTGGTTAACGGTATCTGGAAAACACTCGACACCACGTTTGATGTGCTAAACCCGGCCACGGGCGAGGTGGTCGCGAAAGTGGCGAAAGCAGGGAAAGCCGAAACCGAAGAGGCCATTGCGGCCGCGACGAAGGCCTTTCCCGCATGGCGCGCAAAAACGGCAAAAGAGCGCTCCACGATCCTCTATCGCTGGTATGAACTGATTATCGAGAATAAAAGCTGGCTCGGGCGACTGATGACTACCGAGCAGGGCAAGCCGCTGAAAGAGGCTGAAGGTGAGGTGGACTACGCTGCCAGCTTCATTCAGTGGTTTGCCGAGCAGGCCAAGCGCGCCAACGGTGAAATCATTCCTCCGGTTAAACCCGGCTCCCGTATTCTGGCCACTCGTGAACCTGTCGGGGTGGTTGCTGCTATCACGCCATGGAATTTCCCGATGGCCATGCTCACCCGTAAGCTCGGCCCGGCGTTGGCAGCAGGATGTACCGGCGTCATCAAGCCTGCAAACAACACGCCGCTGAGCGCCTTTGCGCTGCTGACGCTGGCGAAGCAGGCCGGTGTGCCGGATGGTGTGCTGAATGCGGTCGCGGGGAGCACCTCAGAAATTAGTGACGCCATTATGGCCAGCCATGACGTGCGCAAAATCTCGTTTACCGGATCAACCGCCGTCGGGAAAACACTGGTTCGCAATTCCGCAGAGACCATGAAAAAGGTATCGATGGAGCTGGGTGGTAATGCGCCATATATCGTTTTCGAGGACGCGGATATTGAGGCCGCCGTCAAAGGTGCCATTGCCAATAAGTTCCGTAACGCCGGGCAGGTCTGCGTCAGCGTAAACCGTTTCTATATTCAGGAGACGGTCTATGACAAGTTTGTCAATCAACTTGCCGATGCGGTGAAGGCGCTGAAGGTGGGTAACGGTCTGGACGAGGGCGTCGTTGTCGGCCCGCTGATTGAGCCTTCGGCTGTCGAAAAAGTCCGTGAGCACGTCGAAGATGCGGTAGCGAAGGGGGCCACGGTGCTGGCTGGGGGTAAACCGCACGAACTTGGCGGCAACTTCTGGATGCCAACCGTACTCGGTGACTGCCATGAAGGCATGAAGCTGGCAGAAGAGGAGACCTTTGGTCCCATTGCCGCTTGCTTCCGCTTCACGTCGGAAGACGAAGTGGTTATGCGCGCTAACAATACGCCTTACGGGCTGGCAGCCTACTTTTATACCCAGAATCTTTCGCGCGTGTTCCGCGTCTCGCAGGTCATTGAGAGCGGCATGATCGGAATTAACGAATGTGCTGTCTCGACCGAGCTGGGTCCGTTTGGGGGCGTAAAAGAGTCCGGGCTGGGCCGTGAGGGGTCCGTGCTGGGGCTGGAGGAGTTTCTGGAAGTCAAAACCCTGCATATCGGGGGATTATAATAGACAGGGCGGCATTTGCCGCCCGCCTGTACCGGGTGGCTGGCAATGAAAATTTATACCTTTGATTTTGACGAAATTGAGAGTCAGGAAGACTTCTATCGCGAGTTTATTCGGGCGTTCGACCTGGAGCGGGGCAGCGTAAGCAATCTTGATATGCTGTGGGATGTGGTTACCGGCGATCGTCTGCCGTTACCGCTGGAAATCGAATTTACCCATCTGCCTGAAAAACTACGCAGACGCTTTGGTGCATTGATTTTATTGTTTGATGAAGCGGAGGAGGAGCTGGAAGGGCAACTGCGTTTCAACGTGCGCCAGTGATAAAAAAGCCCCTGACCGGGAGGTCAGGGGCAAGTCGTATGATGAGATACGACGAGGGTTTATTTGTACAGTTCTGCGGTAGCGTGCCAGTGGTCGCCACTGCGCGCTTCGATGATGCGATAGGATGACGCACCCTGTTCTTCCGCTTTTTTGTTCAGCATTTCGTGCATGTCCATCGGAGACGTACCGATGGCGCCAACAGAAACAGTCCCGATAGCCTGACGGGATTGTGCCTGTTCAGCATTAATGGTGTCGGCTGCAAACGCACCGAATGACAGGACTGACAGTACGCTCAGGGCAGCTACAGTGGTTTTAATTTTCATGATTATTTACCTCGTCAATTATTTTACTGGGGTCTTTGTTCTGTGACCCTCATCACAAAATCAAGTATACACTAATCACGCAAAAAATTAATACCAGACTAATGGTTTCGTCTGTTATTACGAGTTAAAAAATTCATTTTTTATAACGAGAATGCATAAAAAAGGGCAGCACAATGCGAGGTTTGTGGTTTTTTCTTGAATAAATCAAAGGGATAGGACAATTTGATTTTTAGTGCGATTTTGCGGCAGACCATTCACTGAATGAATGTTAACAGGCGGTAAAAAGCACTATTTGCAAAAGTAGCAGGCAGAGAAAAGCAGGGTAAAACGCGGTAAAAGCAGAATGATCCCCGCAGCCAGGCGCTACGGGGCAGACAATTACAGCTCCTGTTCGAACAGGACCAGAATCGCTTCGTAGAGGTCTTTCACCGAGAAACCATTTGCCGGGGTGGTAAAAATGGTGTCATCGCCGGCGATGGTCCCGAGGATCCCCTCTGCTTTACCCAGCGAGTCCAGCAGGCGGGCAATCAGCTGGGCTGCGCCCGGGCTGGTGTGGATCACGACCACGGCATCGTTATAGTCGATGTCCAGAACCAGGTTTTTCAGCGGGCTGGAGGTCGTTGGCACGCCAAGTTCAGCAGGCAGGCAATAAACCATTTCCATTTTGGCGTTGCGCGTACGCACCGCACCAAACTTGGTTAACATGCGAGAGACCTTCGACTGGTTGATGTTGTCGAAGCCTTGTTCCTGCAACGCCTGAACAATTTCTCCCTGAGAACTGAATTTCTCTTCTTTTAGTAGCGCTTTAAACGCCTTTACTAATTCTTCTTGCTTAGACGAGCTTCGCATAAGTCACCCGGAATATGACGATAGAAACAACATTATTATGCATGTGGATGAATTTTTATGCAAATTATCTACCTGGCACCAGGCTGAAATAATGTTATGAAAGGGAGAGATTTTATCAGATTTCGTTATCGGAAAACATGCCTGGGTCACGCCGCGCAAATAAGCTTAAAAGTAAATTAAATGTTATCAAAATGATGTTGTTTTGGTGGCGTGGCAGGGTGTATTGTAACCCCCTCTTAATTCGTTGTTGCCTGCATCCCGATAGTATTCAGGTGAAGGCGAAAGACGTGCGACCTCAAATTCTTTAGCGATGAAAATTGTAATTAATGACGTGCTGAATTATGGTCGCCGCAACGGAGTTACAGATACTTAAGTTAACCATAATAAGGAGTTTAGGATGAAAGTCGCAGTCCTCGGCGCTGCTGGTGGTATCGGCCAGGCGCTTGCCCTACTACTGAAAACCCAACTGCCTTCAGGCTCAGAACTCTCCCTGTACGATATTGCTCCGGTAACCCCAGGTGTGGCGGTTGACCTGAGCCACATCCCGACAGCTGTGAAAATCAAAGGCTTCTCCGGTGAAGATGCGCGTCCTGCGTTGCAGGGTGCCGACGTGGTGCTGATCTCCGCGGGTGTTGCGCGTAAACCGGGTATGGATCGTTCAGACCTGTTCAACGTCAACGCGGGCATCGTGAAAAACCTGGTTCAGCAGATTGCTGAAACCTGCCCGAAAGCGTGCATCGGGATCATCACCAACCCGGTGAACACCACCGTTGCTATCGCAGCAGAAGTGCTGAAGAAAGCGGGCGTTTACGACAAGAACAAACTGTTCGGCGTAACTACGCTGGATATCATCCGCTCCAATACCTTCGTGGCTGAGCTGAAAGGCAAGCAGCCAACGGAAGTGGAAGTGCCGGTTATCGGCGGTCACTCTGGCGTGACCATCCTGCCTCTGCTGTCGCAGATCCCGGGCGTGAGCTTCACCGAGCAGGAAGTGGCTGATCTGACCAAACGTATTCAGAACGCAGGCACCGAAGTGGTGGAAGCGAAGGCGGGTGGCGGTTCTGCAACCCTGTCTATGGGCCAGGCGGCGGCACGTTTCGGCCTGTCTCTGGTTCGCGCGTTGCAGGGCGAAAAAGGCGTTGTTGAATGCGCCTATGTTGAAGGCGACGGTGAACACGCGCGCTTCTTCTCTCAGCCGCTGCTGCTGGGTAAAAACGGTGTTGAAGAGCGTAAGTCTATCGGCACGCTGAGCGCGTTTGAGCAAAACGCGATGGAAGGCATGCTGGATACGCTGAAGAAAGACATCACGCTGGGCGAAGAGTTCGTTAACAAGTGATCCTGTCCCGGTAAAAAAACGGAGCGTTAAGCTCCGTTTTTTTTTGCCCGTCAGTTAGTGGCCGGGTATTCCTGGATGGTGACCTGAATCGTCAGCTTCTTGTCATTACGCATGACTTCAACAGGGATAATGGAGCCCGGGCGAATCTCAGCCACCTGGTCCATGGTTTCCAGCGCAGAGACCGCTGGCGTACCGTTGACGGAAAGGATAACGTCGTTCACCTGGATACCTGCGTTGGCCGCCGGGCCGCCAGGCGCCACTTCGTTGACCACAATCCCCTGGATCTGATCGATACCACCGCCCTGCGTATGCATCGGCGCGATTTCACGCCCGCCAATACCGATGTAGCCACGGATCACGCGGCCATCACGGATCAGCTTGTCCATGATCTTGGTCGCCAGTTGGAACGGAATAGCAAAGCCAATCCCTTCCGGCGTTTCGCCGTCGTTGCTCTTGTCGAATGAGAGGGTGTTAATGCCCATCAGTTCGCCGAGAGAGTTCACCAGCGCACCGCCGGAGTTACCGTGGTTGATCGAGGCATCGGTTTGCAGGAAGTTCTGTCGCCCTGACGGGTTCAGGCCGATTCGACCGGTCGCGCTGATGATCCCCTGAGTGATGGTCTGGCCCAGGTTGTACGGGTTACCGATCGCCAGCACCACATCGCCGATGTGCGGCGTGCGTTTGCGATTAATCGGGATAGTCGGCAGACCGCCCGTGGCGTTGATCTTCAGCACCGCCAGGTCGGTAAGGCTGTCCGACCCCACCAGCAGGGCTTCAAACACGCGGCCATCCTGTAAGGCGACGATAATCTGGTCGGCATCGTTAATGACGTGTTTATTGGTGATGATGTAGCCCCGGTCATCCATGATCACACCGGAACCGAGCGTGCGGATCTCCAGCTGGTTATGAGCGGAACTGTTAAGCCCGCGGTTATAGACGTTAACCACGGCGGGGGCGGCACGGCGTACCGCCTGATTGTACGTCGCAGGCGTTTCATCCGTGCTGTCGAACTGAGGAGCCGACAGTTTGTTGAACTGGCGTAAAGATGGCATAGCCACCAGCAGCAGACCGGCAACGATCAAACCAATGACAATTGAACGAAAGAGCTTTAAAAGCATGATGCGTGTGTCGTTAAAAAAGGAACGGTTTGCAGCATAACATGAGTTATCCGGACATCACACGCAGCGGCGATGTCCGGAGTCGCAAATGGTTAACGCAGTAAAATGTAGAGGGTGTCGTTGCCTCGGATAATTTGCAGGGCAATGACCGCCGGTTTACTCTCCAGCACCTTACGCATTTCGGCAATAGACTGCACGCGAGTGCGGTTCACGCCCACGATCACGTCGTCCTGATGTAAACCTGCCTGCGCGGCCGGGCTGCTCTTCTCAACGGTAGTGACGGTAATGCCTTTCGTGCCGTTTTTAAGCTGACCGTCGCTCAGCGTAGCGCCCTGTAGAGCAGGGGAGATCTGTTCTGCGCTGGCGGAAGAGGAGGTGCTCTTGTCCAGCGTCACTTCCACGGTCAGCGGTTTGCCCTCACGGATCAGGCCCAGCTTCACTTTAGCGCCCGGCTCCGTGGTGGCAATACGTGATCGTAATTCAGCGAAGCTGCTCAGCGGTTTATCGTTCAGGCTGACAATAATGTCGCCGGATTTCACGCCCGCTTTCGCAGAGCCTGAGTTGGGAAGCACTTCGCTGACAAACGCCCCGCGCTGGACGTTGAGCTTAAAGGCTTTGGCGATATCGGCGCTCATCTCCATGCCTTTGATGCCCAGCAGACCGCGCTTAACCTCGCCAAACTGAATCAGCTGTTGAGACAGGGTTTTCGCCATGTTACTCGGAATGGCAAAACCAATCCCGATGCTACCGCCGCCTGGCGCGAGGATAGCGGTGTTGATGCCGATCAGCTCACCGTTCAGATTAAGCAGCGCACCGCCGGAGTTGCCCCGGTTGATGGAGGCATCGGTCTGGATGAAGTTTTCCAGCCCTTCGAGATTCAGGCCGCTGCGCCCCAGGGCGGAGACAATTCCGGAGGTGGCGGTCTGGCCTAAACCGAACGGGTTACCGACCGCGACGGCAAAATCACCGACGCGCAGCTTATCGGAATCTGCAATGGCGATCTGGGTCAGGTTGCTGGGGTTTTGCACCTGTAGCAGGGCGATATCACTCTGATCGTCACCGCCGATCAGTTTGGCGTCAAACTCCCGACCATCGTTCAGCTGAACGCTGATTTTATCGGCCTGGCTGATCACGTGGTTATTGGTCAGGATATAGCCCTTAGCCGCGTCGATAATCACCCCTGAGCCCAGGCCTTCAAACGGCTGAGCCTGCTGATCCGGCGCGTCTTCGCCAAAATATTTCTTCAGCTCTTCAGGAATACGCTGGCTTTGGCGTGCCGTCCCTTCCACCTGAACGCTGACTACCGCAGGCAGGACTTTTTCAAGCATCGGCGCAAGGCTGGGAATGGCTTCTTGTCCAGGCACCTGCGAAGGCAGTGCCGCACTGGCGGGGAAGGACGCCGAGAGAGATAACCCGACACTTAACGCTAAGGCGCTCAACAGCTGGTTTTTTTTCTTCATTGATGCTGACTCTCGTATCCTGGAATGAAAAAGAACGGCCCCAAAAACATCTTGATGTTATTGAATTTTCAACCGCTGAACAATGAGGTGTTTGACTAAATAATAGCTGGGGACGGGAAGAAAGGACGGGCGCATAAGGTGCGCCCGTAAAATTTATTCAGGTTGTGCGATTAATCGCGTTTTACGCCACCGCGCAGCAGGCCGGACGCGCCGTCTGAATAGTCGCGTGGCATCTGAACCGGAGCCTGATCGTTACCGGCTTCAGAATCAGCCAGACGATTGCGGAAGGGGTTGGTCTCCGCGGTCATTTCCGGCAGCAGGCTGCTGGAGCTTTTTGCCATGTGCTGGTAGAGCTGGCGATAATCTGTCGCCATGTTGTCCAGCAGCTCAGCGCTACGGGCAAAGTGGCTGACCAGCTCTTCGCGATATTCTTCCAGTTCAGCTTTGTTCTTTTCCAGTTCGTATTGCAGTGACTGCTGCTGACGCAATTTGCGGTTACCGAAACGCATGGCCACAGCACCAATGATGATGCCGACGACTAAACCGATTAGCGCATATTCCCAGGTCATGAACTTCTCCCGTTGTCTTGTTGTTCCGTAGGGTGTTGGCTCGGCTCCTGCCTGTGCCTGATTATGCCACTATAACCGCTATTTCCGCAGAAGTGGAATCCTGACGTATCATCGCGTAGTGTAGAACGGCCTTTTTTTCATCAGCCACGCGCGCTGGTGAGGTTTAACTAAAGGAATAACAACAACATCATGCAAAACCTGTCCCCTTCATCGCGTTACCAACTGGCCCTGAGCGAGGGCACACACCAGCCGGATGATGTCCAGCGTGAAGCGGTTAACCGCCTGGACACGATTTATCAGGAACTTCTGGCGAAACCCGCCGATGCGGTGCAGAGCAGTGGGCTGAAGGCGGCATTCGGCCGTTTACTGGGCAAAAAAGAGCCCACGGTAAACGCACCGGTTCGTGGCTTATATATGTGGGGCGGCGTTGGGCGGGGTAAGACCTGGCTGATGGACATGTTCTACCAGAGCCTGCCCGGCACGCGTAAGCAGCGCCTGCACTTTCACCGTTTTATGCTGCGGGTCCATGAAGAGCTGACGGCGCTCCAGGGCGAAACCGACCCGCTGGACATTGTGGCCGATCGCTTTAAGGCGGAAACGGACGTGCTCTGCTTCGACGAGTTCTTTGTTTCCGATATTACGGATGCCATGCTGTTGGGGGGCCTCATGAAAGCGCTGTTTGCGCGTGGGATCACTCTGGTGGCGACCTCCAATATCCCGCCGGATGAGCTTTATCGCAATGGTCTCCAGCGGGCTCGTTTCCTGCCGGCCATTGATGCTATCAAACAGCACTGCGACATCATGAACGTCGATGCCGGCGTCGATTATCGACTGCGCACATTAACGCAGGCACACCTGTGGCTTTCGCCGTTGAACGCCGACACAGCCCGCGAGATGGATAAACTGTGGCTGGCGCTGGCGGGAGCGCCGCGGGGTAACGCGCCAGCGCTGGAGATTAATCATCGTCCGTTGCCGACGCTTGGCGTAGAAAACCAGACGCTGGCCGTCTCGTTTGCAACGCTCTGCGTGGACGCCCGCAGCCAGCATGACTACATTGCACTTTCGCGTCTGTTCCATACCGTTATGTTGTGGGATGTGCCCGTTATGACCCCACTCATGGAGAGCGAAGCGCGCCGCTTCATCGCGCTGGTAGATGAGTTTTACGAGCGCCACGTTAAGCTGGTGGTCAGCGCCGAGGTGCCTTTATATGAGGTTTATCAGGGCGAGCGCCTGAAGTTTGAGTTCCAGCGCTGCCTGTCGCGCCTGCAAGAGATGCAGAGCGAAGAGTACCTCAAGCGTGAGCATATGCCGTAATAAATGCTCCCCTCTCCCCGTGGGAGAGGGGCTGGGGGTGAGGGCACCAGACCGCACAATACCTGACCCCGAAAAACCCATTCCAAATCACATTTAAGGGTCGATCTTTGACCTCAACTTCTCTATAATCTTGCGACCCCACGTTACGAGAAGGTTTTTTTCCCGAAACTTTCTATGTGTCGGCATGTGCTATTCGAAGGGGTAGGTTTGCCGGACTTTGTCGTGTGAACCTCAACTGACTAAACGTTTGGGTGTTCACCAACGTGTAACTTATTATTTGGGTAAGCTTTTAATGAAAACTTTTACAGCTAAACCAGAAACCGTACAGCGCGACTGGTATGTTGTTGACGCGACCGGTAAAACTCTGGGCCGTCTGGCTACTGAACTGGCTCGTCGCCTGCGCGGTAAGCATAAAGCGGAATACACTCCGCACGTTGATACCGGTGATTACATCATCGTTCTGAACGCTGACAAAGTTGCTGTTACCGGCAACAAGCGTACTGACAAAATGTACTACCACCACACCGGCCACATCGGTGGTATCAAAGAAGCGACCTTTGAAGAGATGATTGCCCGCCGTCCTGAGCGTGTGATTGAAATCGCGGTTAAAGGCATGCTGCCAAAAGGCCCGCTGGGTCGTGCTATGTTCCGTAAACTGAAAGTTTACGCAGGCAACGAGCACAACCACGCGGCACAGCAACCGCAAGTTCTTGACATCTAATCGGGATTATAGGCAATGGCTGAAAATCAATACTACGGCACTGGTCGCCGCAAAAGTTCCGCAGCTCGCGTTTTCATCAAACCGGGCAGTGGTAAAATCGTAATCAACCAGCGTTCTCTGGAACAATACTTCGGTCGCGAAACTGCCCGCATGGTAGTTCGCCAGCCGCTGGAACTGGTTGATATGGTAGAAAAACTGGATCTGTACATCACCGTTAAAGGTGGTGGTATCTCCGGTCAGGCAGGTGCGATCCGTCACGGTATCACCCGCGCGCTGATGGAGTACGACGAATCCCTGCGTTCTGAACTGCGTAAAGCTGGCTTCGTTACTCGTGACGCTCGTCAGGTTGAACGTAAGAAAGTGGGTCTGCGTAAAGCACGTCGTCGTCCACAGTTCTCCAAACGTTAATCCATTCTGCTTACGCAGAACGATTGGCGAAAAACCCGCTTCGGCGGGTTTTTTTATGGATAATGCGCAGGTTATCCACAGTAACATTTCATATATCTTCTCTTTTTCCACATTTCCGGAATCCCCTCACCACAAAGCCATCAAAATCTGGTAAACTATCATCCAATTTTCTGCCCAAATATCGGTGAATACTCGATTTTTGTTCGATTCTTGAACAATGTGTCTTCTCTGGGATGGGCGATACATCATCTGGCTGGCCCCGTTGGGCTGGTAGCAGTAAAAATTCTGAATATACCTGGAGGTTTTCATGGCTGTCGCTGCCAACAAACGTTCGGTAATGACGCTGTTTTCTGGTCCTACTGACATTTATAGCCATCAGGTTCGTATCGTGCTGGCCGAGAAGGGTGTCAGTTTTGAGATCGAGCATGTGGAAAAGGATAACCCGCCTCAGGATCTGATCGATCTCAACCCGAGCCAAAGCGTACCGACGCTGGTGGATCGCGAGCTGACCCTGTGGGAATCCCGTATCATTATGGAATACCTGGATGAGCGTTTCCCGCATCCGCCGCTGATGCCTGTTTATCCTGTTGCGCGTGGTGAAAGCCGCCTGTACATGCAGCGTATCGAGAAAGACTGGTACTCGCTGATGAACGTTATCGTCAACGGTTCCTCTTCTGAAGCGGATGCTGCACGTAAACAGCTGCGTGAAGAGCTGCTGGCGATTGCGCCAGTCTTTGGTCAGAAGCCTTTCTTCCTGAGCGATGAGTTCAGCCTGGTGGATTGCTACCTGGCTCCGTTGCTGTGGCGTCTGCCAACCCTGGGCGTAGAGTTCAGCGGCCCTGGCGCGAAAGAGCTGAAAGGCTATATGACTCGCGTCTTTGAGCGCGACTCTTTCCTGGCATCTTTAACTGAACCGGAACGTGAAATGCGTCTCGGCCGAGGCTAATGACTGTGGAAATGTCACAACTTTCACCACGCCGTCCGTATCTGCTGCGCGCCTTCTATGAATGGCTGCTGGATAACCAGCTCACGCCGCACTTGGTTGTGGATGTGACGTTGCCGGGCGTGCTGGTTCCAATGGAATACGCGCGCGACGGACAGATTGTACTGAATATTGCGCCACGCGCAGTGGGTAACCTGGAGCTGGCGAACGACGAAGTGCGCTTTAATGCGCGCTTCGGCGGCGTGCCGCGTCAGGTTTCCGTGCCGCTGGCAGCTGTGCTGGCTATCTACGCCCGTGAAAACGGTGCGGGCACCATGTTTGAGCCGGAAGCGGCTTATGATGAAGAGGTTGCCAGCCTGAATGATGATGAGGCATCCGATGAACGCGAAAGCGACACGGTAATGTCTGTCATCGATGGCGATAAACCCGATCATAATGACGACACCGATCCGGATGACGAGCCACCACCACGCGGTGGTCGTCCCGCACTGCGCGTTGTGAAATAAACAAACAGGCCCGACGGGCCTGTTTTGCTTTCGGTCCCTTTTCGCCCCCTCTAATTTCCTGTGTTATGATGAACTGTTTTCCTTCAATGGCACCGGACTGCAATGAAACCGACTGATCTTAAAGCTGAAAACTCTGATGAAACCATTGGTCGCAGCCTGCGCCGTCGGCCGCTGGCGCGCAAAAAACTGTCTGATATGGTGGAAGAAGAGCTGGAGCAGATGATCCGTCGGAAGGAATTTGCCCAGGGAGAGCAGTTACCCTCCGAGCGCGAACTGATGGAGTTCTTCAACGTGGGTCGCCCCTCGGTGCGCGAAGCGCTGGCGGCGCTAAAGCGTAAAGGGCTGGTGCAGATTAACAACGGTGAACGTGCCCGCGTAACCATGCCGTCTGCCGATACCATCATCAGTGAATTGTCGGGAATGGCGAAAGACTTTCTGACCCAGCCCGGCGGTATTGCCCATTTCGAGCAGCTTCGCCTGTTCTTTGAATCCAGCCTTGTTCGTTATGCCGCAGAATACGCCACTGACGATCAGATTGCGCAGCTCACAAAAGCCCTGGAGATCAACAGCCAGTCCCTGGATGACAACACGCTATTTATTCGTTCCGATGTCGATTTTCACCGCGTGCTGGCGGAGATCCCCGGCAATCCGATCTTCAATGCGATCCACGTTGCGCTGCTTGACTGGTTAATTGCGGCGCGTCCTAAAGTGCCGGACGCAGAGCTTTATCAGCATAATGAAGTCAGCTATCGCCAGCATATCGCAATTGTGGATGCGATCCGCCGCCGCGATCCCGATGAAGCGGATCGGGCGTTGCAAACTCACCTTAACAGCGTCTCCGCCACCTGGCACGCTTTCGGCCAGCATTCAAAAGCCAAAAAATAACGATCCTTTAGTGAAGCAGATCGCAATATAAGCGTTCTGTATTCTACTGCTGCTTAATTGATCTGGTATAACAGGTATAAAGGTATGTCGTTATAATAAACACACGATCGATTGAGGTAACTATGGCAACGCAATTACGCGGCGTAATGGCCGCACTCCTGACCCCGTTTAACTCTGAGCAGATGCTGGATAAAGAAAGCCTGCGCCGTCTGGTGCGGTTCAATATTGAACAGGGTATCGATGGGCTGTACGTCGGCGGTTCAACGGGAGAGGCCTTTGTACAGAGCCTTTCGGAACGAGAGCAGGTGATGGAGATTGTGGCGGAAGAGGCGAAGGGGAAAATCACGCTCATCGCCCATGTTGGCTGCGTCAGCACGGCGGAAAGCCAGCAGTTAGCCATGGCCGCCGCCCGCGTCGGTTTTGACGCTGTGTCCGCCGTCACACCGTTTTACTATCCCTTTAGCTTTGAAGAACATTGCGATCATTACCGTGCAATTATTGACTCCGCGGAGGGGTTGCCGATGGTGGTTTATAACATCCCTGCGCTAAGCGGCGTTAAGTTAACGCTGGATCAGATCAACACGCTGGTAACGCTGCCTGGCGTCGGCGCGCTGAAGCAAACCTCCGGCGATCTCTTCCAGATGGAGCAGATCCGTCGTGAACATCCGGATCTGGTGCTCTACAACGGTTATGACGAGATCTTCGCCTCCGGCCTGCTGGCCGGCGCGGACGGGGGGATCGGCAGCACCTACAACATTATGGGCTGGCGCTACCAGGCGATCGCTAAAGCGGTTCGTGAAGGGGATAACGCCACCGCACAGCGCCTGCAAAGCGAATGCAACACGGTGATCGATCTGCTGATTAAAGCCGGGGTGTTCCGTGGTCTGAAAACGGTTCTGCACTATATGGACGTGGTATCCGTGCCGCTGTGCCGTAAGCCGTTTGCCCCTGTGGATGAAAAATTCGTGCCAGCGCTGAAAGCGCTGGCGGAGCAGCTAATGGCGGAAAAACGCTAACACATCGCCGGGGGCGCAGCCGCCATCCGGCAAAACGACAGAGAAATCGTCGGGAGAGTGAAATGAGTAAGTCTACCCAAAGCATCCCGTGGTACCGCCATCTTACCCGTCCTCAGTGGCGCGCCTTCTCCGCCGCCTGGCTGGGATATCTGCTTGATGGCTTCGATTTTGTATTGATAGCCTTAGTCCTGACAGAAATAAAAAGCGAGTTTGCCCTGACGACAGTGGAAGCGGCGAGCCTGATTTCGGCGGCCTTTATATCGCGCTGGTTCGGCGGCCTGCTGCTGGGCGCCATGGGCGACCGCTATGGCCGCAAGCTGGCGATGATCACCAGCATCGTGCTCTTTTCCTGCGGTACGCTGGCCTGCGGTTTTGCGCCGGGTTACGTCACCCTGTTTATCGCCCGCATGGTGATAGGCATGGGGATGGCGGGGGAATATGGCTCCAGCGCAACCTATGTGATTGAAAGCTGGCCAAAGCACCTGCGCAACAAGGCGAGTGGTTTTCTAATTTCCGGTTTCTCCGTCGGCGCCGTGGTTGCGGCCCAGGTCTACAGCCTTGTCGTGCCCGTCTGGGGCTGGCGGGCGCTGTTCTTTATCGGCATTCTACCCATCGTCTTTGCCCTGTGGCTGCGGAAAAATATTCCGGAAGCTGAGGACTGGAAAGCGAAGCACGAAGGCAAAGCCCCGGTGCGCACCATGGTTGATATTCTGTATCGCGGCAAATACCGCGTCATCAATATGGCGATGACGCTGTTTGCCGGTACGGCGCTGTGGTTCTGTTTTGCAGGCGAACTCAACAACGCGGGGCTGGTCGTTATTCTCGGCCTGCTGTGCGCCATCGTCTTTATCAGCTTTATGGTGCAAAGCAGCGGTAAACGCTGGCCGACGGGCGTCACGTTGATGGTTGTCGTGCTCTTCGCCTTTCTCTACTCCTGGCCGATTCAGGCGCTATTACCCACTTATCTGAAAACCGACCTGGCCTATGATCCCTCAACGGTGGCGAAGGTGCTGTTCTTTAGCGGCTTCGGCGCGGCAGTAGGCTGCTGCGTGGGCGGTTTTCTCGGTGACTGGCTTGGCACCCGCAAGGCCTATGTCTGTAGCCTGTTGGCCTCACAGCTCCTGATTGTCCCCGTCTTTGCGATCGGCGGCGCCAATGTCTGGGTGTTGGGCTTGTTACTCTTTTTCCAGCAGATGCTGGGGCAGGGGATCTCCGGGATCTTACCCAAACTCATCGGTGGCTATTTCGATACCGACCAGCGTGCGGCGGGTCTGGGCTTTACCTACAACGTTGGCGCGTTGGGCGGCGCGATTGCCCCGGTGATTGGCGCGCTGCTGTCGCAGGATATGGCGCTGGGCACGGCCCTGGGATCGCTCTCTTTTGGCCTGACGTTTGTGGTGATCTTGCTTATTGGTCTGGATATGCCCTCCCGCGTTCAGCGCTGGATCAGGCCAGAAGCCCTGCGTACGCATGACGCTATTGACGGTAAACCTTTCAGCGGAGCCGTCCCGTTTGGCGGCGATAAAAGCGCTTTAGCGAAAAGCAAAAGTTAATCCGCTTGCCCGGACCTGTACCGGGCACATTCGTAAGGGATGAAGTATGTCACAACGGGATAAAAACATTTCCGAGCGGGGCGGTGCTATGACGACACTGGCGATAGACATAGGTGGAACTAAACTTGCCGCCGCCCTGGTGGATGACGGTTTACAGATCCACGCGCGACGCGAATGCCCTACGCCCGCCAGTAAGACGCCTGACGCGCTGCGTGAGGCGCTGGCTGAGCTGGTCAAGCCGTTACAGACCCAGGCAACGCGTGCGGCCATTGCCTCAACCGGAATCATTCAGGACGGCAATCTGCTGGCGATTAACCCGCAAAATCTCGGAGGATTGCACCATTTTCCGCTGGTGCAGACGCTCGAAGACATTGCTGGTTTGCCGACCCTGGCGATCAATGATGCTCAGGCTGCGGCATGGGCGGAATATCACGTTAGTGCGAAGGAAATTAAAGACATGGTATTCCTGACTGTTTCAACGGGCGTGGGGGGCGGCGTAGTCAGTAACGGGAAACTCGTGACCGGAAGCGGCGGACTGGCAGGGCATCTTGGGCATACGCTCGCCGATCCAAACGGCCCGCAATGCGGCTGTGGTCGCGTGGGGTGCGTGGAAGCCATCGCGTCTGGTCGCGGTATTGCCGCCGCAGCCAGGGGAGAGCTTGCAGGATGCGATGCAAAAACGATTTTTGCGCGCGCGGCAGAGGGAAATAAACAGGCGGCGGAACTGGTCCAACGTTCTGCACAGGTACTGGCGCGGCTTATTGCCGACACGAAAGCGGTGATGGGCTGCCAGCGCGTGGTGATTGGCGGCAGCATCGGGCTGGCAGGAGGGTATCTGGCGCGGGTCCGCGCGTATCTTGAGGAGCATCCTTCTGTTTATCACGTTGAATTAACCGCCGCGCACTATCGACACGATGCGGGCTTGCTGGGCGCGGCGCTGTTAGCTCAGGGAGAAAGATGATGTTTTTTGGTGAGATTCGGACGCTTCCCTCCACGGGGTTGCATCCCGTTCTTCTGGAGGCGCTAACCCTCGCGCTGGCTGCCCGTCCGCTGGAAAAAGCGGCAGGACGTTATGAGCTTCGCGGTGAGGATATCTTCATGAACGTGATGACGTTTGCCACGCAGTTTCCAGACCAGAAGAAAGCGGAACTGCATGAGCAATATATTGATATCCAGGTGTTATTGACGGGAGAAGAGCGCATCCTCTTTGGCGTGACGGGCTCGGCACGCCAGCGTGAAGATTTTCATCCTGAAGAAGATTATCAGTTGTGCAGTGAGATTGCAGGTGAACAGTGTGTCACCCTCCGGCCGGGGATGTGCGCCGTATTTATGCCGGGAGAGCCACATAAGCCAGGATGCGCAATCCTTGAGCCAGGCGAGATAAAGAAAGTCGTGGTGAAGGTACGCGCCCGCTTGCTGGATACGTAGTTTATAGGCCTGATGGCGCTTCGCTTATCAGGCCTGCGGGCATAACGTAATTTGCAGGCCGGATAAGGCGCAGCCGCCATCCGGCAATGTTATTCGATATTCTGGCGCTTAAACGTCACCGCTTCCGGCTGCGTCAGGTGCAAGGTTGTCTGGCTGGGCACCGTCTCGGCAATCACCTTGCCGTGGCGAACAGAGTATCGTGCCGGCGTCTGGCGACGAACTGCATCAAACCCATTCTCTGCCGGGAGAATCACCAGGTTTGCTGTATTCCCAACGCGCACGCCATAGTCCTGCAAATCGAGCGTTTTCGCGCTGTGGGTAGTGATCAGGTTAAGCCCATCATTTATTTGCCCGTAACCCATCAGTTGGCAAACGTGCAGCCCCATATGCAGAACCTGAAGCATATTCGCGGTTCCCAGCGGATACCACGGATCGAAAACGTCGTCATGACCAAAGCAGACGTTGATCTCCGCTTCCAGCATTTCTTTGACGCGTGTGATGCCTCGGCGTTTGGGATAGGTATCGAAACGGCCCTGCAAATGCGTGTTAACCAGCGGGTTTGCCACGAAGTTAATGCCTGACATTTTTAACAGGCGGAACAGTCGGGACGTATACGCGCCATTATAGGAGTGCATCGCCGTGGTATGGCTGGCGGTCACGCGTGAACCCATTCCGTCACGATGTGCCAGTGCGGCAACGGTTTCAACGAAGCGCGATTGTTCATCATCAATTTCATCACAGTGGACATCGATCAGTCGGTCGTACTTTCTGGCCAGGGAAAACGTTTTATGCAGCGACTCAACGCCATATTCACGCGTAAATTCAAAGTGGGGGATTGCGCCGATGACATCCGCCCCTAAACGCACGGCTTCCTCAAGCAGTTCTTCACCGTTCGGATAAGAAAGAATGCCTTCCTGCGGGAATGCCACAATTTGCATATCGACCCACGGGGCGACTTCCTGCTTCACCTCCAGCATGGCTTTCAGTGCCGTAAGGGTGGGGTCCGAGACGTCAACGTGTGTACGTACGTACTGAATGCCGTTGGCGATTTGCCACTTCAGGGTCTGCATCGCGCGAGTTTTAACGTCTTCGTGGGTAAGCATCGCCTTGCGTTCGGCCCAGCGCTCGATTCCCTCGAAAAGCGTGCCGGACTGGTTCCAGTTCGGTTCACCCGCCGTTTGCGTTGTATCCAGATGGATATGCGGCTCGATGAAAGGAGGGATAACCAGCCCGCATTCGGCGTCCAGCACCTGACCGACTGGCGCAGAGGCGGTTTCCTGAGGATCGATACGGCTGAAGCGTCCATCCTCAATCGTGATTTGCCATAAACCCTCTTGCCCCTGCAAACGGGCCTGACGGATAGTGAGGGAATTATTCTGCATGGGAAACCTCCGAAGGATTAGCAAGGGTACGTTTGGCGAATGGGTTTAACACCAAATAGCTGAAGACGCCACCCAATACTGCGTTAACGGGGACAATTCCCGGAATGTAGTGCCCGGCAGCAACACCCAGGGCGGCCGAGAAAATGGCAATCCAGTTAACGGACACAAATTTTGCGTGGTCGAAGCTGGCATAGCGGCGGCGATTAATCAGGTAGTCGGCGATAATCACCCCGCCAATCGGCGGAATCGCTGCCGACAAAAAGGTCAGCCAGCCAACGAAGTTGTTGTATAGCCACAGCGCGCACAGCGTACCGATAATGCCATTAACCACCGACAGCGTACGGCTGGAAAGGCCAGTAATATTGGCGAAACCCAAACCAGAGGCGTACAGCGCGTTGTCATTGGTGGTCCAGATATTCAGGCCAAGAACGACAATGGCCGGCAGCAGCAGTCCCTGGGCGATCATCACGTCAGAAATATCGGCCTGTCCTACGGCGGCAGCGCCTGCCGCACCGAAGATAAACATCAGCGAATTGCCAAGGAAAAATGCCACCATCGCCACCAGAACGGCACCTTTGGCATTGCGGCCAAAGCGGACGAAGTCGGCGGTCAGCGTGCCTGCGCTGATAAACGAGCCTACGACCAGCGCCAGCGCGCTGGAAAAGTTGAGCGGCGTCTGCGGCACAATGGATTTGAGGTGGTCCAATCCTCCCACGCCGTCCACCGCCAGCCAGACGGAGTAGCTACCCAGGATGACGATAGCGGGTACGGCGATGATGGATAAAATCGTCAGTGCCGAGATGCCAAAAAAAATGGTTAACGTCATCAACAGGCCGGAAACCGCTATCAGGATGTTCACGTCGATGCCCGTGGCTTTACTCACCGGGATGGCAAACATCGCTACGCCGACGCCAAACCATCCTACCTGCGTACCGCCTAAAAGCATGGAGGGAAGCCAGGAACCTTTTATACCGAACGAGTAACGCGCAAGAAGATGGGTTGAGAGGCCGGTTTTTGCGCCAATGTAGCCAAGAAAAGCAGTGTAAATACCGAGGAGGAGATTGCCGAAGAGAACTGCGAGGAAGAAATCATTATAGGAAAGACCGGTACCGAGCGTGCCTCCGGTCCACATGCTGGCGGAAAAAAACGTTAGCCCTAACATCACAAAAGTGAGTGGAACCACGCCTTTCCGCGCCGCCAGAGGGACGGGGCCCTGGCTATAATTGTTATCTTGCGACACAACGCCTCCTTGAATTTTGGCCAAAAAATCCGCCGCATAATATACATTTTTTTCATGAAAGCAAACGTTTACGTCGGGATTTACGCTGCTTTTTTGCTTAAAAAGGCACCATTAACTTAAGGGTAGGCTACTGAAAACAGGCTCCCCAGCGTTCCGCTTTATGCTTCTGCCGGGGAGTCAGAGGGGCTTACACTTCCAGGAAGTTCATGATCCCGTCAGCCGCTTTACGGCCTTCAGCAATCGCCGTGACCACCAGGTCAGAGCCGCGAACGATGTCGCCACCGGCGAAGATTTTCGGGTTGCTGGTCTGGAACGCGTTATCGCTGCCTTCTGGCGCAATGATGCGGCCTTGAGAGTCCAGCTCTACGCTGTGCTTCGCCAGCCACTCCATGCTGTGAGGACGAAAACCAAACGCCATCACCACGGCGTCAGCCGGGATCACGTGTTCAGAACCGGCCACGATCTCCGCGCGACGACGGCCTTTCGCATCTGGCGCACCCATCTCCGTGCGCGCCATCTTCACTCCGCTCACTTTACCGTTGGCATTCACTTCAATACCCAGAGGCTGAATGTTGAACTGGAACTCGACGCCCTCTTCACGTGCGTTTTTCACTTCGCGCTTAGAGCCCGGCATGTTCTCTTCGTCACGACGGTAGGCACAGATGACATGCGCCGCATTCTGGCGAATGGAGGTACGCACGCAGTCCATCGCGGTATCACCGCCGCCCAGCACCACCACGCGTTTGCCTTCCATGCTGACGAACGGCTCATCGGCGGTCTCGCCGTAGCCCATTAGCTGTTTGGTATTCGCAATCAGGAACGGCAGCGCGTCGTACACGCCTGGCGCATCTTCGTTCTCCAGACCACCGCGCATGGACTGATAAGTGCCTACGCCCAGGAACACGGCGTCGTAATCTTTCAGCAGGTCGTCGAGCTGCACGTCGCGGCCCACTTCGGTGTTGAGTTTGAACTCAATGCCCATGCCGGTGAAGATTTCGCGGCGGCGGGTCATCACCTCTTTCTCCAGCTTGAAGGCCGGGATACCGAAGGTCAGCAGGCCGCCAATCTCCGGGTGGCGATCAAAGACCACCGCCTTCACGCCGTTACGGGTCAGCACGTCCGCACAGGCCAGGCCTGCCGGGCCCGCGCCGATAATCGCTACGCGCTTGTCGGTTTGACGCACACCGGTCATATCCGGGCGCCAGCCCATCTCGAACGCTTTATCGTTGATATAGCGTTCGATGTTGCCGATGGTTACCGCGCCAAACTCGTCGTTCAGCGTACAGGAGCCTTCACACAGACGATCCTGAGGGCACACGCGGCCGCACACTTCCGGCAGGGTGTTGGTCTGATGAGACAGCTCGGCGGCTTCAAAAATACGCCCTTCGTTGGCCAGCTTCAGCCAGTTCGGGATGTAGTTATGGACCGGACACTTCCATTCGCAGTAAGGGTTACCGCAGGACAGGCAGCGGTCTGCCTGTGCTTTGGCCTGGCCTTCTGAAAACGGCTCATAGATTTCAACAAATTCAATTTTACGGATCTTCAGCGGTTTCTTTGGCGGATCAACACGCTGAAGGTCGATAAACTGGTAAACGTTCTGGCTCATCTGAATTCCTTACTGCGCCTGCACGCGCAGCTCTGCTGCGCTACGACTACGGTGACCCAACAGGGCTTTAACATCGCTGGACTTCGGCTTCACCAGCGCGAATTTCGCAGAGAACGCCGGCCAGTTGGCCAGGATCTCTTCGCCGCGCGAAGAACCGGTATGCTGCACGTGTTCGGTAATTAAACCGCGCAGGTGTTCTTCGTGGATGGCCAGCGTATCAACGTCCAGCACTTCCACCAGCTCCGGGTTCACACGTTTGCGGAACTCACCGTCTTCATCCAGGACGTAGGCAAAACCGCCCGTCATGCCCGCGCCAAAGTTCACGCCGGTTTTACCCAGGACGCACACAATTCCGCCCGTCATGTATTCACAGCCGTTATCGCCGATGCCTTCCACCACGGTGATGGCGCCGGAGTTACGCACCGCAAAACGTTCGCCCGCACGGCCCGCGGCAAACAGACGACCGCCGGTTGCGCCGTACAGACAGGTATTGCCGATGATGCTCGCTTCATGGCTGCGGAAGGCTGAACCAACCGGAGGACGCACCGCCAGCAGACCGCCCGCCATGCCTTTTCCAACGTAGTCGTTGGCATCGCCGGTCAGGTATAACTCAACTCCGCCTGCGTTCCACACGCCGAAGCTCTGACCCGCGGTACCGCTGAAGTGCGCGGTAATCGGATCCGACGCCAGACCCTGGTCACCGTGCGTTTGCGCGATGTAACCGGAGAGGGACGCACCCACGGAACGGTCGGTGTTGCGGATATCAAACCAGAACGTTTTGCTCTGCTTCTCATCCACATACGGCTTCGCCTGTTGCAGCAGCTGTGCGTTCAGCACGCCGTTGTCGAACGGCGGGTTGTTCTCGGTACAGTAAACCGCTTTGCCAGGATGCGGCTGAGCGGTTTCCAGCAGCTTAGACAGCTCCAGCTTCTGCTGCTTGGCCGTGAAGCCCTCAAGCTCTTTCAGCAGGTCGGTACGGCCAATCAGGTCTACCAGACGCTTCACGCCCAGCTGCGCCATCAGCTCGCGGGTTTCACGGGCGATGAAGTCAAAGTAGTTGGTCACTTTGAACGGCAGGCCGTGGTAGTGATTTTTACGCAGCTTTTCGTCCTGGGTAGCAACGCCCGTTGCACAGTTGTTCAGGTGGCAAATACGCAGGTATTTACAGCCGAGCGCAACCATTGGGCCGGTACCAAAGCCGAAGCTTTCCGCTCCCAGAATCGCCGCTTTGATGATGTCGAGGCCGGTTTTCAGTCCGCCGTCCACCTGCAAACGGATCTTGTGACGCAGGCCGTTAGCGACCAGCGCCTGCTGGGTTTCCACCAGGCCGAGCTCCCACGGACAACCCGCGTATTTCACGGAGGAGAGCGGGCTTGCGCCGGTGCCGCCGTCGTAACCGGCGATGGTGATCAGATCCGCATAAGCTTTTGCCACACCGGTGGCAATGGTGCCAACGCCCGGTTCGGAAACCAGCTTCACGGAGATCATCGCTTTCGGGTTGACCTGTTTCAGGTCGAAAATCAGCTGCGCCAGATCCTCGATAGAGTAGATATCGTGGTGCGGCGGCGGGGAGATCAGCGTCACGCCCGGCACTGAATAGCGAAGCTTAGCGATGTATGGGGTGACTTTATCACCCGGCAGCTGACCGCCTTCACCCGGTTTCGCACCCTGCGCGACTTTAATCTGAATCACGTCGGCGTTAACCAGGTACGCAGGCGTTACGCCAAAGCGACCAGACGCCACCTGCTTAATACGGGACACTTTATTGGTGCCGTAGCGGGCCGGATCTTCACCGCCTTCCCCGGAGTTGGAGTTGCCGCCGATGCTGTTCATGGCTTCCGCCAGCGCTTCGTGCGCTTCCGGGCTCAGCGCGCCGATAGACATCGCCGCGGTGTCGAAACGTTTGAACAGCTCAGACGCGGGTTCAACCTCGTCAATGCTGACCGCTTCATCACCTGGATTGAGGGCAATGAGATCGCGCAGCGTCGCTGCCGGACGGTTGTTCACCAGCTCTGCATACTGCTGATAATCGCTGTACTCGCCGCTCTGCACCGCCTGTTGCAGAGTGCGCACCACGTCCGGGTTATAAGCGTGATACTCACCCCCGTGGACATATTTCAGCAGGCCGCCCTGTTCCAGAGGCTTACGTGCCAGCCAGGCGCGTTTCGACAGGTTCACCAGATCCTGCTGGAAGTCAGCAAAACCGGCGCCGCCGATACGGCTGACCACGCCCTGGAAGCAGAGGTTGGCGACGTCGTCATGCAGGCCGACCGCTTCAAACAGCTTCGAGCAGCGGTAAGAGGCGATGGTCGAGATGCCCATTTTGGACATGATCTTGTACAGACCTTTGTTGATGCCGTTACGGTAGTTCAGCATCACAGCACGGTAGTCTTTGTCGATCGCGCGGGTATCCACCAGGCGGGCCAGCGTTTCGTAGGCCAGATACGGGTAGATTGCCGTGGCGCCAAAGCCTAACAGCACCGCAAAGTGGTGCGGGTCGCGCGCGCTCGCGGTTTCAACGATGATGTTGGCGTCGCAGCGCAGGCTCTTGTCCACCAGACGCGTCTGGATAGCCCCCACCGCCATGGGTGCAGGCACCGGCAGACGGTTTTTCGCGATGTTGCGGTCAGACAGCACCAGCAGAACGGTGCCGTTACGCACCATCTGCTCGGCTTTAACGCACAGCGCGTTCACCGTCTCTTCGAGGCTCGTTTCGGTCACGTCGAAGGTGATATCGAGCGTGTCGGCGCGATAGTGCTCCTCGGTCATGGTGGTGAGCTGTTTGAAATCGGAGTACAGCAGGATCGGTGATTTAAAGGTCAGACGGTGCGCCTGGCCTTCAGCTTCACAGAAGACGTTCATCTCACGGCCGATGCTGGTGGCCAGCGACATGACGTGGGCTTCGCGCAGCGGATCGATTGGCGGGTTAGTGACCTGCGCAAACTGCTGACGGAAGTAGTCATAAATAATGCGTGGCTGGCTGGAGAGCACGGCAAAAGGGGTATCGTCACCCATTGAGCCGACCGCTTCCTGGCCGTTTTCACCGAGCACGCGGATAACCGAGTCCAGCTCTTCCGCGCTGTAGTTAAACTGCTTCTGGAAGCTCGCGAGGGTGTCATCGTCCAGCTCGCGGCTGCCCACTTCTTCGTCCGACAGATCTTCAAACGGCACCAGACGACGCACGTTTTTCTCCATCCACTCTTTGTACGGATGGCGGCTCTTCAGATCGTTGTCGGTTTCGGCGGAATGCAGAATACGCCCACCGCGGGTGTCGATCACCATCAGCTCGCCCGGTCCGACGCGGCCTTTCTCGACCACTTCGTCTGGCTGGTAATCCCAGATCCCGACTTCAGAGGCACAGGTGATGAGCTTGTCTTTGGTAATAACGTAGCGCGCCGGACGCAGACCATTACGGTCCAGGTTACAGGCGGCAAAACGACCGTCGGACATAACGATGCCCGCCGGGCCGTCCCACGGCTCCATGTGCATGGAGTTAAAGTCGAAGAACGCGCGCAGCTCAGGGTCCATATCCGGGTTGTTCTGCCAGGCCGGTGGCACGAGCAGACGCATGGCGCGCACGATGTCCATCCCGCCCGCCAGCAGCAGTTCCAGCATGTTATCCATGGAGCTGGAGTCCGAGCCGGTTTCGTTCACGAACGGCGCGGCATCGTGCAGGTCCGGGATCAGCGGCGTCTGGAATTTATAGGTACGGGCGCGGGCCCACTGGCGGTTGCCGGTGATGGTGTTGATCTCGCCGTTATGCGCCAGGTAGCGGAACGGCTGCGCCAGCGGCCAGCGTGGAACGGTGTTGGTGGAGAAGCGCTGGTGGAACAGGCAAATGGCCGATTCCAGACGCAGGTCCGCCAGGTCCAGGTAGAAGCGCGGCAGGTCAGCCGGCATACACAGACCTTTATAGATGTTCACAAGGTTAGAGAGGCTACAGACGTAGAACTCTTTATCATCCTGAAGACGTTTTTCAATGCGGCGGCGGGCGATAAACAGACGGCGTTCCATATCACGCGGACGCCAGCCCGCAGGCGCGTTGACAAAAATCTGTTCAATACGAGGCAGCGAGGAGAGGGCGATTTCACCGAGCACCCCTTCGTTGGTTGGCACATCGCGCCAGCCGACAATCGACAGGGTTTCACGCTGAAGTTCTTCTTCAACGATGCGGCGCGACGCGGCAGCTTTTTCAGGATCCTGATTCAGGAACAGCATACCGACAGCGTAGTTTTTGGCTAAACGCCAGCCGCGCTCTTCCGCTACGATACGGAAGAAACGATCCGGTTTTTGCAGCAGCAGGCCGCAACCGTCGCCGGTTTTACCATCGGCAAGGATGGCGCCACGGTGCTGCATACGGGCCAGTGCGTGAATAGCAGTACGCACTACCTTGTGGCTAGGTTCGCCTTCTATGTGGGCGATCAGGCCGAAACCACAGTTATCCTTCTCAAGGGATTTATCGTACAACATATCAGTGAACCTCCCCAGGCTCGTCGGGCTTCCCACTGAACTTTACCGTGGCGCACAGGCGCAGAAAGAGCATGGCGACGGGGTTAGCGTTTCATACGCGGACCTCGCATTCGCCCTCTTTTTCATCCTTTCGCGCAGGTAAACAAGTTTGAGGACTTGCTTCAGAGGGAATCTCAATTACTGCATAAATATGATGAGCAGGCCGCTCATCCAGAAAGCTTCCAGCGGATTTCCAACTTATCGGGAATTGGTACACAGGTCAAATGGCAATCTTATTTATACAAAAATGTGCTAAAGCGTAGTTATCTTTTTGTTTTTAATATGTATTTAACTATTTTTACAACCACTTAAAGCACCGGGGAGGTGCAGGGGAGTGTGATCTGACTCACTATATGAAAGCGGTATTATCGATGCAGCGTGCTGAAATGCAGATTTATAGCAGAATATTAATCTGGTGTTGCATTCAAACCCGCATAAAATCACTGTTTTTCAGTCCTGGCGCTATAAATGAAAAAAACCATCAGAACATAAGGAAAAGTAATTACGTACAGGGTGAATGAAATCTCGGTAATCGTGATTATTTATTCAAGCAGATAAAGGCCGTCCAGGGCGATTGATCCAGGTCATCGCCGACAGAGGCTAAAAATGGCAGGCTTGTCCCCTTTCTTCGGGACGGTCTATCAGATTATGCAGTTACAGAAATTAGTCAATATGTTTGGTGGGGATCTTTTGCAGCGCTATGGGCAAAAAGTTCACAAACTGACGCTGCACGGCGGCTTTAGCTGTCCGAATCGCGATGGCACTATCGGGCGTGGTGGCTGCACTTTCTGTAACGTGGCCTCGTTTGCTGACGAGGCCCAGCAGCATAAATCTATCGCTGAACAGCTCGCCCATCAGGCGAGTCTGGTGAATCGCGCGAAGCAGTATCTGGCCTATTTCCAGGCCTACACCAGCACGTGGGCTGAGGTGCAGGTGCTGCGCTCGATGTATCAGCAGGCGGTTGCTCAAGCGAACATTGTCGGGCTGTGCGTGGGGACGCGTCCGGACTGCGTGCCGGAGGCCGTGCTGGATTTACTTAGTGAGTACAAAGAGAAGGGCTACGAGATCTGGCTGGAGCTGGGCTTGCAGACCGCGCATGACAAAACCCTGCACCGTATCAATCGCGGGCATGATTTCGCCTGCTACCAGCGCACCACGCGTCTCGCCCGTGAGCGTGGATTAAAAGTCTGCTCGCATCTGATTGTCGGCTTGCCAGGAGAAGGGCAGCAGCACGGGCTGGAAACGCTGGAAAAAGTCGTCGAGACCGGCGTGGATGGCATTAAGCTGCATCCGCTGCATATCGTGAAGGGCAGCATAATGGCGAAAGCCTGGGAAGCGGGGCGGTTAAGTGGTATCGAACTCGACGACTATACGGTGACGGCGGGGGAGATGATTCGCCACACGCCTCCGGAGATTGTTTACCACCGCATCTCGGCCAGTGCCCGCCGCCCAACGCTTCTGGCACCGCTCTGGTGTGAGAACCGCTGGACGGGGATGCTGGAAATCGACCGCTATCTACAGGAGAACGGCGTACAGGGGTCGGCGCTTGGCTGCCCGTGGGTTCCCCCGCTACCGGCGACGGCCGCCTAGCAGACTTCCCAGCATGCCGCGTACTATCTGGTTGGTAATCTGACGCGTCGCGCTTTTTGCCATGGTCTGAACCACGCCATCGCGTTTGCCGCCGCGTGGCCCGGTGCTGCCGAACAGAATATCTTTCAGCCCGCCGAGAATGCCGTCGTCCACGGCAACAGATTGCCCTTTTGCGGCAGGGGCATCCTGCGATTCGGCAGTCGCCTGCACCCCTTTTTGCAGCATTTCGAATGCAGATTCGCGATCTACTTCGTCTTCGTACTTTCCGTACACCGGGGAGTGATTAATCAGGGCGTTGCGTTCATCGTCCGTTACCGGCCCCATGCGCGAGCAGGGCGCAATCACCATCGCACGCTCGACAACTGTCGGGCTGCCTTTTGCATCAAGGAACGAAATCAGCGCTTCACCGGTACCCAGCGCCTGAATGGCGGTTTCGGTATCAAAGGCCGGATTGGCGCGCATGGTTTGCGCCGCGGCTTTCACCGCTTTCTGATCTTTCGGCGTAAAGGCGCGCAGGGCGTGCTGCACGCGGTTACCCAACTGCCCCAGTACGTTGTCCGGAATATCCGACGGGTTTTGCGACACAAACCAGACCCCGACGCCTTTGGAGCGGATCAGGCGGATAACCTGTTCAATTTTATCCAGCAGCACCTGCGGCGCGTCGTTAAACAACAGGTGCGCTTCGTCAAAGAAGAACACCAGTTTGGGTTTTTCCAGATCGCCTGCTTCCGGCAGTTGTTCGTACAGTTCAGAGAGCATCCACAGCAGGCTGGCGGCGTAAAGCTTCGGCATCTGGTAGAGCTTCTCTGCGCTCAGAATGTTGATGATGCCTTTGCCGCTGCTGTCGGTACGCATCCAGTCTTTGATATCCAGCATTGGCTCGCCGAAGAAGTGTTCGGCACCCTGTTGCTCCAGCGTCAGGAGCCCACGCTGAATGGCGCCCACCGAGGCGCTGCTGATATTGCCGTACTGGTTCTGGAAGGATTTGGCGTTATCGCCAATGTACTGGGTGATGGCGCGCAGATCTTTGAAGTCGAGCAGCAGTAGCCCCTGATCGTCGGCGATACGGAAGATAATGTTCAGTACCCCGGACTGCACGTCGTTGAGGTTAAGCAGACGGGCCAGCAGCAGCGGGCCGAGGTCGGAGACGGTGGCGCGCACCGGATGGCCTTTTTCGCCGAAGATATCCCAGGCCACCACCGGATTACCGTGCGGCGTCCAGTCCGTGATGCCGATATTTTTCAGGCGCTCGAGGAGTTTTTCTGACGCTGCACCTTCCTGAGCCACCCCGGTTAAATCGCCCTTCACGTCAGCCATAAAAACCGGCACGCCAGTCTCTGACAACGACTCAGCCAGCTTTTGCAGGGTGACGGTTTTTCCCGTCCCGGTCGCGCCGGTGATCAGGCCATGACGGTTCGCCATCGCGGGCAGTAAAAACAGCTCTTTTTCCAGCGTCCTGGCGATTAACAATGGTGTACTCATGATGCACGTCCTCTCGTAGTCCTGGGTGGAGTATAGGCAACCTGACGGCAAAATGTCTGCGTAAATTCCTCACTTTGCGGCGCATTATCCAGTGCGGACTATGCTTTTGCATACGGTAAACAAAATTTTGGGAAACTATGTCCAGATTCTTTTTTAACGACCGCAAACAGCTTGTCAACGATGCCATTGAAGGCATACTTCTCTCCGCGCCGCACGGTAATCTCGTCAAACTGGATATCGATCCGGCCATCCGCGTGGTGGCTCGCGGCGACTGGGATAAAAGCCGCGTGGCGGTGATCTCCGGTGGCGGCTCCGGCCATGAACCGGCACATGCCGGGTTCGTCGGTAAAGGCATGCTTACCGCAGCGGTGTGTGGCGATCTGTTCGCTTCCCCAAGCGTGGATGCGGTCCTCAATGCCATTGTGGCGGTGACGGGCGATCGTGGCTGCCTGCTGATTGTGAAAAACTACACCGGCGACCGGCTTAACTTTGGCCTGGCGGCGGAAAAAGCCAAACGCTACGGCCTGAAGGTCGAGATGGTTATCGTGGCGGATGATATCGCCCTACCGGATAACAAGCAGCCGCGTGGTATCGCGGGAACGGCGCTGGTGCATAAGATTGCGGGATATGCGGCAGAACAGGGGAAATCGCTGAACGACGTGCGGGATATTGCGCAACAGGCCTGCGATAACCTCTGGAGCCTGGGGGTTGCGATGCAAACCTGTAACCTGCCGGGTAGCGATGATGAAGAAGGGCGCATCAGGCAAGGCCACGTGGAGCTGGGGCTGGGGATTCACGGCGAGCCGGGGGCATCGGTGGTGGATACGCAGAACAGCAGGGCGATTATCGATACGCTGGTGACGCCGCTAAAAGCCCAGGCGGGTGACGGGCGCTTTGCGGTGCTGATCAACAACCTCGGCGGCGTGTCAGCGCTGGAGATGGCTCTGCTCACCAAAGAGCTGGCGCATTCGGCGTTGAAAGAGAACATTGCGTATCTGATTGGCCCGGCGCCGCTGGTGAGTGCGCTGGATATGAAAGGCTTTTCGCTAACGCTGTTAAAGCTCAACGATTTCTTCGAGAAGGCGATTCACGCCGAGGTCGAGACGCTGGGCTGGCAGAAGCCCGTCGCGTTCGCGCCCCTGCGTACCGTCCCCCATAGCGCCCTTCATGATCGCGTGGAATATACCCCGTCGGACAATCCGCAGGTGAGCGAGGCCGTCGCCTCGGTAACGAAAACATTGATCCAGCTGGAAAATCGCCTTAACGCGCTGGATGCCAAAGTAGGCGATGGCGATACGGGCTCCACCTTTGCGCAAGGGGCGCGGGATATTGCGCAGCGACTTGAGGAGAACAACCTGCCCCTTAACGACGTGCCGACATTCCTCCTGCTGGTTGGCGAGCGGCTGGCAACGGTGATGGGCGGATCGAGTGGGGTGTTGATGTCAATCTTCTTCACTGCGGCAGGACAAAAGCTTCACGATGGACAGCCGCTACCTGAAGCATTGCTGAGCGGACTGGCGCAGATGAAGCAGTATGGCGGTGCAGATCTCGGCGATCGTACGCTGATCGATGCCCTGCAACCGGCGCTGGAGGCGTTACAGAAAGGCAATATTCAGGCGGCAGCGCAGGCCGCGCAGCAAGGGGCTGAAGCAACGGCGAAAATGGCGAAAGCCGGCGCGGGGCGTTCGTCGTACGTGAATAAAGAGAATCTGGACGGGGTGATGGATCCGGGGGCGGTCGCGGTGGCGGAAGTGTTTAAGACCATGGTAGATGCAAAACGGTAACAACCGTTACCGTTTTTAGTGTTTGCGCCCTCTCCCTGTGGGAGAGGGTTGGGGTGAGGGCATCAGGCCGCACATTCCCCGGCAATCTCACATCAGAAATCCGCTTTCAACACCACGCGGTAGCGGGCTTTGCCGTCGCGCACGTGCTGGATCGCTTCGTTGATTTTTGACATCGGATACAGTTCGGTGGTCGGTGCCACTTTTGTGCGTCCGGCAAACTTCATCAGCTTGCGTAACTCATATGGTGTGCCGGTAGCAGAGCCGGATATGCTGCGATCGCCGCCGATCAGGGTAAACGCCGGAACCGGCAGCGGCTTCATCACCGCACCCACGGTGTGGAAGTTACCGCCGTAGGCCAGGGCTTCAAAGTACGGCTGCCAGTCGAGATCGACGTTGACGGTGTTGATGATCAGGTCAAACTGGCCTGCCAGAGCGGTGAGCGCCTGGGGATCGCGACTGTTCACCACTTTATCCGCACCCATGGCCAGCACTTCCTGCTCTTTCGCCGGGTTAGAGCTGAACGCCGTCACTTCACAGCCCATCGCGTGCAGCAGCTTGATGGCGATATGGCCCAGACCGCCAATCCCGATCACGCCCACGCGGCTGGTGGCGGTGACGTGATGCATCAGCAGCGGTTTAAAGACGGTGATACCGCCACACAGCAGCGGACCGGCGGATTCGATATCAATGCTGTCCGGCAGCGGGATAACCCATTGCCAGTCGGCGCGCAGCTTATCGGCGAAACCGCCCTTGTTCAGGATGGTCGGCGTAGCGCCCTCAAGGCAGTTGATCTGATTGCCGCTGATACAGGCGTCGCAGTGGCCGCAGCTGCGTGCCGTCCAGCCGATACCCACGCGCTGGCCCACTTTCAGCCCTTTGTCCTGCGCGGCGCTGCCGAGCGCCACGACGCGGCCAATGACTTCGTGCCCGGCCACCAGCGGATAGCTGGAGAAGCCCCATTCATTGTCGATCATCGAGAGATCTGAGTGGCAGATCCCGCAGTAATCAACCTGTACTTCGACGTCTTCCGCTTTTAGTTCGCCCGCATCGTACTCGTACAGCTCAAGTTCTGCACCCGCCTGCGGTGCGGCGTAGCTTTTTATCTTCGACATCGCATTTCCCCTGTTTTGGTGTGAACTGTGAGTGTAGAGCATTCAGTTTACAGACGCTTAACAGAAGACGGCAGGAACAAAACTTACAGACTTTTCAGCATCCTGACTTCGCAGTCCACGTGGCCCGTGCAGCCCAGTGGCGCATCGATATGCTCAAAGCCGAGATGTTCATACAGGCCAATGGCCTCTTTAAGGAAAGCGGTGGTTTCAAGGTAGCAACGTTTAAAGCCCTGTGAGCGTGCATGTTCCAGGGCAACCAGCGCCAGCTTTTTCGCCAGGCCTTGTCCGCGTATCGTTGGCAGGAAATACATTTTCTGGAGTTCACAGATATCCGGCTCGCTGCAAAGCAGTGGGGCAATGCCGCCGCCGCCCACGACCTGGCCGTCCTGCTCGATGACCCAGTAGGCATGGCCCGGCTGGCTGTACAGCTGAAAAAGTTCGTCCAGATTTGGGTCGGCCACGGTGTAGCCTTTGTCGGCGGTCAGGCCATATTCGGCAGAAACCGTGCGGATAACGGCGGCGATAGCCGGGTTGTCCTGCTCAGTGATCCGACGCATTGTCGTCGCGACGGGGGTAATCACGCTCATAGCATTACTCATGACAAAAATTGACACACAACTGCTGTTAATAGCACCGCAGAAAGGGGAGTGCAAGCGAGGAGTTTTCAGGAAGGATACCCCTTACGCCCTGAAGCGTAAGGGGTAAAAGCATTACAGCGCCGCGATAACCGCCTGCTGCTCGATCAGTTTGGTCTTCGCATCGGCGAAGGCAACCAGACGCTCACGCTCTTTGGCGATGACCGCTTCCGGCGCGCGGGCCACAAAGCCCTCGTTCGCCAGTTTGCTTTCGATTTTGCCAATTTCCACGTCGACTTTCGCCACTTCTTTCGCCAGACGCGCCAGCTCCGCATCTTTGTCGATCAGGCCCGCCATCGGGATCAGCAGCTCCGCGCCGTCGATGATTTTGGTCACGGAAACCGGACCTTTGTCATCGGCAGGCAGCACGGTGATGCTTTCCAGACGCGCCATGGTTTTCAGGAAGGTGTTGTTCTCGGTGACGCGACGAACGGCAGCTTCGCTGCAACCGCGCAGCAGCAGCTCCAGTGGTTTACCCGGAGCGATGTTCATTTCCGCGCGGATGTTACGTACCGCAACGATCGCCTGCTTCAGCCACTCGGTATCCGCAGACGCGGCTTCATCCACTTTCGCGGCGTCGAATGCCGGGAACGGCTGGAGCATGATGGTATCGGCATTAATACCGGCAATCACCTTCACGCGCTGCCAGATGGTTTCGGTGATGAACGGAATGATCGGGTGCGCAAGGCGCAGCAGACCTTCCAGAACGGTAATCAGCGTATTACGCGTGCCGCGCAGTTCCGCTTCAGAACCGCCGTTCATGACCGGCTTCGCCAGCTCCAGGTACCAGTCGCAGAACTGGTTCCAGGTGAATTCGTACAGGATGCCTGCCGCGATGTCGAAGCGGTAGCTGTCCAGCGCGTCGCGGAATGCTTTCACCGTCTGGTTAAATTCCGCGAGGATCCAGCGGTCTGCCAGAGACAGGGTCATTTCGCCGCCGTTAAAGCCGCAATCCTGATCTTCGGTGTTCATCAGCACGAAGCGGCTGGCGTTCCACAGCTTGTTACAGAAGTTACGGTAACCTTCCAGACGCTTCATATCCCAGTTGATGTCACGACCGGTGGAGGCCAGCGCCGCCAGGGTGAAGCGCAGGGCGTCGGTACCGTGAGATTCGATCCCGTTCGGGAACTGCTTCTCGGTACGCTTGCGGATTTTCTCCGCCAGCTGCGGCTGCATCATGTTGCCGGTACGTTTTTCCAGCAGCTCTTCCAGAGAGATACCGTCCACCATATCCAGCGGGTCGATAACGTTACCCTTGGATTTGGACATCTTCTGGCCTTCGTCGTCGCGGATCAGGCCGGTCATGTAGACGGTATGGAACGGAACCTGCGGCTTGCCGTCTTCGTCTTTGATGAAGTGCATGGTCATCATGATCATGCGGGCAATCCAGAAGAAGATAATGTCGAAGCCGGATACCATCACGCTGGTTGGATGGAACTGACGCAGCGCGTCGGTGTTTTCCGGCCAGCCGAGGGTAGAGAAGGTCCACAGTGCGGAGGAGAACCAGGTATCCAGCACGTCTTCGTCCTGGCGCAGGGCAACGTCAGCGCCCAGGTTGTTTTCCTGACGCACTTCCTCTTCGGTGCGGCCAACGTAGACATTGCCTTCGTTGTCGTACCACGCCGGGATACGGTGACCCCACCACAGCTGACGGGAAATACACCAGTCCTGAATATCGCGCATCCAGGAGAAGTACATGTTTTCGTACTGCTTCGGCACGAACTGAATGCTGCCGTTCTCAACCGCTTCCACAGCCGGTTTCGCCAGCACGTCGGCACGCACGTACCACTGGTCGGTCAGCATTGGCTCGATAACCACGCCGCCACGGTCGCCGTACGGCACGGTCAGATCGTGAGGTTTAATCTCTTCCAGCAGGCCGAGTGCGTCAACGGCGGCTACGATGGCTTTACGCGCGGCAAAGCGCTCCAGCTTCTGGAACTCAGCCGGGATGTCGCTGGAATAAACGTCGGATTCGTTGCCTTTGGTGTCATACACTTCTGCGCTTTCGCGGATATCGCCGTCGAAGGTCAGAATGTTGATCATCGGAAGTTGATGACGACGACCGACTTCATAGTCGTTGAAGTCATGCGCCGGGGTGATTTTCACGCAGCCGGTGCCTTTTTCCATGTCGGCGTGTTCGTCGCCCACAATCGGAATACGGCGGTTCACCAGCGGCAGCACCACGAATTTGCCGATCAGATCTTTATAACGCGGATCTTCCGGGTTAACGGCCACGCCGGTATCGCCCAGCAGGGATTCCGGACGGGTGGTCGCCACCACCAGGTAATCTTTACCGTCGGCGGTTTTTGCGCCGTCGGCCAGCGGATAGCGGATGTGCCACATGGAGCCTTTAGACTCGCGGTTTTCCACTTCCAGGTCAGAGATGGCGGTGCGCAGTTTCGGGTCCCAGTTGACCAGGCGCTTGCCACGATAAATCAGGTCTTCTTTGTACAGGCGCACAAAGACTTCTTTCACGGCGTTGGACAGGCCTTCATCCATGGTGAAGCGCTCGCGCTCCCAGTCTACGGAGTTGCCGAGACGGCGCATCTGACGGGTAATGGTGCCGCCGGATTCTGCCTTCCACTGCCAGATTTTGTCGATGAACGCGTCGCGACCGTAGTCGTGGCGGGTTTTACCCTCTTCAGCGGCAATTTTACGCTCAACCACCATCTGGGTCGCGATACCCGCGTGGTCAGTCCCCGCCTGCCACAGGGTATTTTTGCCCTGCATGCGCTGGTAGCGGATCATGGTATCCATGATGGTCTGCTGGAAAGCATGCCCCATATGCAAACTGCCGGTGACGTTCGGCGGCGGGATCATGATGCAGAAGGACTCTTTGCTTTCGTCGCCGTTAGGCTTGAAATAGCCCTGCTGTTCCCAGTGCTCGTAAAGCGGCTGTTCGATATCGCGTGGGTTATATGTCTTTTCCATTATTTCCAGGTTGCCGTATTCAGGTTAAAACCGGCCAGGCGGTACGCTTTGTAGCGTTCGCGCGCCAGTTGTTTCAAAGATTCTTCGTAAGGGACAAAGTCTACCACTTCTGTGAAAGCGGTGGCAAAATCTGCAAAGTCTGTCCGCAGGCTAATGAGAATGTCGCGCGCGCTGCTGTTGCGTTTTTGCGGCCAGGCAATCTCCACCGGTGCCCCGCCGCGTGGACCTTCGCCCGACAGGTTATGCGGAACAAAACTCTCCGGCGGGCGCGCCCATAGCGCTTCATCCAGGCGAATCGCCTGCTGCTCATCTTCACAGGCAATCAGGACGCGTTTACCTGCGCGCCAACGTTCTGCGGCAATTTCACACACCAGCTGTTCAACGGCGCTGAGGCCATCCTGATGGGTGTCATTGTCCAGAAGGTAGAACGTTGCATTCTTCATATATGGGGCTTCTTGTCGTGGATTTAAATGCAAAGCCGGGTGGCGCTTCGCTTACCCGGCCTACGGTTGAGTGATGCTGTAGGCCGGGTAAGGCGAAGCCGCCACCCGGCGTTTTTCATCACTCGTCGCCGTTAAAACCCGCACGATTGAGCAGGAACTGCGACAGCAGCGCCACCGGACGTCCGGTCGCGCCTTTGGCTTTACCGGAGCGCCATGCGGTCCCCGCGATGTCCAGGTGCGCCCAGTTGTACTTGCGGGTAAAGCGCGCCAGGAAGCAGCCCGCGGTAATAGCTCCGCCAGGACGACCGCCGATGTTCGCCATGTCTGCGAAGTTAGACTCCAGCTGTTCCTGGAACTCGTCCCCCAGCGGCAGACGCCACGCGCGGTCGCCGGCCTGCTCGGACGCGCCGATCAGCTCATGCGCCAGCGGGTTGTGGTTCGACATCAGGCCGGTGATGTGATGGCCCAGCGCGATCACGCAGGCGCCGGTCAGGGTAGCCACGTCGATAACCGCTTCAGGTTCGAAACGCTCAACGTAGGTCAGCACGTCACACAGCACCAGACGGCCTTCGGCGTCGGTGTTCAGCACCTCAACGGTCTGGCCGGACATGGTGGTCAGCACATCACCCGGACGATAAGCGCGGCCGCCAGGCATGTTTTCGCAGCCCGCCAGCACGCCGATCACGTTGATGGGCAACTGAAGTTCCGCGACCATGCGCATGACGCCGTAAACCGCCGCCGCGCCGCACATGTCGTACTTCATCTCATCCATGCCTTCTGAAGGCTTGATGGAGATACCGCCGGAGTCGAAGGTCAGCCCTTTACCGACGAGCACGATGGGTCGCGCATCTTCTGACGGATTGCCCTTGTACTCAATGACCGACATCAGGGATTCGTTCTGGGAGCCGTTACCGACCGCCAGATAAGAGTGCATCCCCAGCTCTTTCATCTGCTGTTCGCCGATAACGCGGGTGATGACGTTCTTGCTGTACGCGTCAGCCAGCTGGCGCGCCTGAGATGCCAGGTACGCGGCGTTACAGATGTTTGGCGGCATATTGCCAAGATCTTTTGCCGCTTTAATACCGGCGGCAATGGCCAGACCGTGCTGAATGGCGCGCTCGCCGCTGGTCAGCTCGCGACGGGTTGGCACGTTAAAGACCATTTTACGCAGCGGCCGACGCGGCTCGCTTTTGGTGGTTTTCAGCTGATCAAAGCTGTAGAGGCTCTCTTTTGCGGTTTCGACGGCCTGGCGCACTTTCCAGTACGTGTTGCGGCCCTTAACGTGCAGCTCCGTCAGGAAGCAGACGGCTTCCATCGAACCAGTATCATTCAGTGTATTAATGGTTTTCTGAATAACCTGCTTGTACTGGCGCTCATCAAGCTCACGTTCTTTACCACAGCCAATCAGCAGAATACGCTCGGACAGGACGTTCGGAACATGGTGCAGCAACAAGGTCTGCCCTGGTTTGCCTTCCAGTTCGCCACGGCGCAGCAGGGCGCTGATATAACCGTCGCTGATTTTATCGAGTTGCTCGGCGATCGGGGAGAGTCGGCGTGGTTCAAAGACGCCCACAACGATGCAGGCACTCCGCTGTTTCTCCGGGCTACCGCTTTTTACACTGAACTCCATGCACTACGCTCCTGAATCTTAAAGACAACGGCGGCGGCTACGGATAGAATTGAAACCTTTCGTAACTCATGTCCGCCGTTGTGGTGACTTCGTGTTAATCTTACGTTACTACGGTTTCGACACGTCAATAAATGTCATGAAGCGCGAATCCGCCGGGTTTTTTAATCTTAGCGATGATTTCGACGACTCAAGAGAATAAATGACGTTTAAGCCATGAAACAAGCTAAATTCCTGCATAAGACGAGTTTTAACGGGCGTATTTAAAGTGATAATCATAAGATATCTGGTTCGGGAGACGCTGAAGAGCCAACTGGCGATCCTCTTTATCCTCCTTCTGATCTTTTTCTGTCAGAAGCTGGTCAGGATCCTCGGCGCGGCGGTTGATGGCGAAATCCCAACGAATCTGGTGCTTTCCCTGCTCGGGCTTGGCGTGCCGGAAATGGCGCAGCTTATCCTGCCGTTAAGCCTGTTCCTTGGTCTGCTGATGACCCTGGGTAAGCTCTATACCGAAAGTGAAATCACCGTGATGCATGCCTGCGGCCTCAGTAAAGCCGTACTGGTAAAAGCAGCCATGGTGCTGGCGCTGTTTACGGGCATTGTTGCCGCGGTTAACGTCATGTGGGCGGGGCCGACCTCCTCTCGTCATCAGGATGAGGTGCTGGCGGAAGCAAAAGCTAACCCGGGGCTGGCGGCGCTGGCGCAGGGGCAGTTCCAGCAGGCGACCGACGGTAACTCCGTGCTGTTTATCGAAAGCGTCGATGGCAACCGCTTCAATGACGTGTTTCTTGCTCAACTGCGCCCGAAAGGTAACGCCCGGCCTTCTGTGGTGGTGGCGGACTCCGGTCAGCTGTCTCAGCGTAAAGACGGCTCTCAGGTTGTCACGCTGAACAAAGGAACGCGTTTCGAAGGCACGGCTATGCTGCGCGACTTCCGTATTACCGATTTTCAGAACTACCAGGCCATCATTGGCCATCAGGCCGTCGCGCTCGATCCCACGGATACTGAGCAGATGGATATGCGCACCTTAATGAATACCGATACCGATCGTGCGCGTGCTGAACTGCACTGGCGTATCACGCTGGTCTTCACCGTATTTATGATGGCGCTGATGGTGGTTCCGCTGAGCGTGGTAAACCCGCGCCAGGGCCGCGTGCTGTCGATGCTGCCAGCGATGCTGCTGTATCTGGTGTTCTTCCTGCTGCAAACCTCAATCAAGTCTAACGGCGGGAAAGGAAAAATTGACCCGATGATCTGGACCTGGGTCGTGAATGGTTTGTATCTGCTGCTGGCAGTCGGACTCAACTTGTGGGACACGGTGCCTGTGCGTCGTCTTCGTGCCCGGTTTACGCGTAAAGGAGCCATCTAATGCAGGCGTTTGGCGTACTTGACCGCTATATCGGTAAAACGATTTTCACCACCATCATGATGACCCTGTTCATGCTGGTGTCGCTCTCGGGCATTATCAAATTTGTAGACCAGTTGAAAAAAGCCGGGCAGGGGAGTTACGACGCGTTGGGCGCCGGGATGTATACCCTGCTCAGCGTACCAAAAGATGTGCAGATCTTCTTCCCGATGGCGGCCCTGTTGGGGGCGCTGCTGGGCCTGGGGATGCTGGCTCAGCGTAGCGAGCTGGTGGTTATGCAGGCATCGGGTTTTACCCGTATGCAGGTTGCGCTGTCGGTGATGAAAACCGCGATCCCGCTGGTGCTGTTGACCATGGCGATTGGCGAATGGGTCGCGCCGCAGGGCGAACAGATGGCGCGTAACTACCGTGCTCAGGCTATGTACGGCGGTTCACTGCTCTCCACGCAGCAGGGATTATGGGCGAAAGATGGTCAGAACTTTGTCTATATCGAACGCGTGAAAGGGGACGATGAACTGGGCGGCGTGAGTATCTATGCCTTCAATAACGATCGTCGTTTACAGTCGGTGCGTTATGCCGCCTCCGCTAAATTTGATGCGAACAACAAGCTTTGGCGGTTATCCCAGGTTGATGAATCTGACCTGACGAACCCGAAACAGATCACCGGTTCGCAGACCGTTAGCGGTACCTGGAAAACCAACCTGACGCCGGACAAGCTTGGGGTGGTAGCGCTCGATCCCGATGCGCTCTCCATCAGCGGTCTGCATAATTACGTGAAGTATCTGAAATCGAGCGGACAGGATGCGGGGCGTTACCAGCTCAACATGTGGAGCAAAATCTTCCAGCCGCTGTCCGTGGCCGTGATGATGCTGATGGCGCTATCGTTCATCTTTGGACCGCTGCGTAGCGTGCCAATGGGGGTTCGCGTGGTAACCGGTATCAGCTTTGGTTTTGTGTTCTACGTCCTCGATCAGATTTTCGGTCCGCTGACGCTGGTGTATGGCATTCCGCCAATTATCGGCGCACTGTTGCCGAGCGCCAGTTTCTTCCTGATCAGCCTCTGGATGCTGCTAAAACGCTCCTGATAAACCTTCTTCCTCGCTCCCGGTTGCCCGGGGGCGAGGCTAATCTCCTGTTTCACCCCGCACTTTTTCTCACAACCTTCAACGCCTCGCCGTGAATTTGAGTATTATTGAGCGATAAAGTCGTGAAGGGATCCTCTATGAAGCAAATTCGAATGCTGGCCCAGTACTACGTCGACCTGATGATGAAGCTCGGGCTGGTGCGTTTTTCCATGCTGCTGGCGCTGGCGCTGGTCGTTCTGGCCATCGTCGTGCAAATGGCCGTGACCATGGTTCTGCATGGTCAGGTCGAGAGCATCGACGTGATCCGCTCTATTTTCTTTGGCCTGCTGATTACCCCATGGGCGGTCTATTTTCTCTCCGTGGTGGTTGAGCAACTGGAAGAGTCCCGACAGCGTTTATCGAAACTGGTGGATAAGCTGGAAGAGATGCGCGAGCGCGATCTCAAACTCAACGTTCAGCTCAAGGACAACATTGCCCAGCTGAATCAGGAAATTTCAGACCGTGAGAAGGCGGAAGCCGAGCGTCAGACCACGCTTGAGCAGCTAAAAGTTGAGATGAAAGAGCGTGAAGTGACGCAGATCCAGCTTGAACAGCAATCCTCTTTCCTGCGCTCGTTCCTCGATGCGTCGCCGGATCTGGTGTTCTACCGTAATGAAGATAAAGAGTTCTCCGGCTGTAACCGGGCCATGGAACTGTTGACCGGGAAAAGCGAAAAGCAGCTGATCCACCTGAAACCTCAGGATGTCTATTCCGAAGAGGCGGCAGCAAAAGTGATGGAGACGGATGAAAAGGTCTTCCGCCATAACGTTTCGCTGACCTATGAGCAGTGGCTGGACTATCCTGACGGGCGCAAAGCCTGCTTTGAGATCCGCAAAGTGCCTTATTACGACCGGGTGGGGAAACGTCATGGTCTGATGGGCTTTGGCCGCGATATCACCGAGCGTAAGCGCTATCAGGATGCGCTGGAGCGCGCCAGCCGGGATAAAACCACCTTCATCTCCACCATCAGCCATGAACTGCGCACCCCGCTGAATGGCATTGTGGGGCTGAGCCGCATTCTGCTGGATACCGAGCTGACCAGCGAGCAGGAAAAATACCTGAAAACGATCCACGTCTCGGCGGTCACGCTGGGCAATATCTTCAATGATATTATCGACATGGATAAGATGGAACGCCGTAAAGTTCAGCTCGACAACCAGCCGGTTGATTTTACCGGTTTCCTCGCGGACCTGGAAAACCTGTCAGGTTTACAGGCTCAGCAAAAAGGGTTGAGCTTTGTGATGGAGCCAACGCTGCCGTTGCCGCATAAAGTGGTGACGGACGGCACACGTCTGCGGCAGATCCTGTGGAACCTCATCAGCAACGCCGTGAAGTTTACCCAGAAGGGGCAGGTTGCGGTGCGCATTCGCTATGACGAAGGCGACATGCTGCACTTTGAAGTTGAGGACTCGGGTATCGGCATTCCTCAAGAGGAACAGGATAAGATCTTCGCCATGTATTATCAGGTTAAAGACAGCCACGGCGGTAAACCGGCGACCGGTACGGGCATTGGACTGGCGGTGTCGAAACGTCTGGCGAAAAGTATGGGCGGGGATATCACCGTTGCCAGCCAGCCGGGTAAAGGCTCCACCTTTACGCTTACCGTCCACGCGCCTGCCGTGGCGGAAGAGGTGGAAGATACGTTTGAGAACGACGATATGCCGCTGCCAGCCCTGCACGTTCTGCTGGTGGAAGATATTGAGCTGAACGTCATTGTCGCTCGGTCGGTACTGGAAAAACTCGGTAACAGCGTGGATGTGGCGATGACCGGGAAAGCCGCGCTGGAGATGTTCACGCCGGGCGAGTATGACCTGGTGCTGCTCGATATTCAGCTACCGGACATGACCGGGCTGGATATCTCCCGCGAGCTGACGCGCAAATATGCTCCTGACGAGCTGCCGCCGCTGGTGGCGTTGACCGCAAACGTGTTGAAAGATAAAAAAGAGTATCTCGAGGCCGGTATGGACGATGTGCTCAGCAAGCCGCTGGCGGTACCCGCCCTGACGGCGATGATCAAGAAGTTCTGGGATACCTGTGATGAAGAGGAGAGCACCATGACGTCTGTTGATAGCGCTAAAGCCCAAACGATACTGGATACCGCCATGCTGGAGCAGTATATCGATCTGGTGGGACCAAAACTGATCACCGATGGCCTCGCCGTGTTCGAAAAAATGATGCCGGGCTATCTGAACGTGCTCGAATCCAACCTGACGGCGCGTGACCAGAAGGGCATCGTCGAAGAGGGACATAAAATCAAAGGCGCGGCAGGATCTGTCGGGTTACGCCATCTCCAGCAGCTGGGCCAACAGATTCAGTCTCCTGATTTACCTGCCTGGGAAGATAACGTAGGTGATTGGGTCGAAGAGATGAAACAAGAGTGGCAAAACGATGTGGCAGTGCTGAAAGCCTGGGTGGACGCCAGAAAAAAATGACCCCGGCTATACCGGGGTGCGCGAATACTGCGCCAACACCAGGGAAATCGTGGCTGCGCCTGATTTTTATGGGTTGTTTTCGCATGGACGCCGCCTGAAAATTGAGGCCGCACGCAGATAAGATAGCAAATCTTAAACAGTTTGTTACATGAATCAGTGAAATGTGTGAAGCATAGCGTTTTAATCAGAATTTTTAATGTGCTTCAGCGAGTTGCATAGAAGGATCGTCAGAATGAAAAAGATTGGTGTCGTGCTGAGCGGATGTGGTGTTTACGATGGTTCAGAGATACATGAAACCGTATTAACGCTGCTGGCATTATCGCGCCAGGGGGCAGACGTTATCTGCTTCGCCCCGGATAAAACCCAGGCAGACGTGATTAATCATCTCACCGGCGAGCCAATGGCGGAAAGCCGTAACGTGCTGATTGAAGCGGCGCGTATTGTGCGCGGCGATATTCACCCGCTGGCACAGGCCGATGCCGCTGAACTTGATGCGCTCATCGTGCCGGGCGGTTTTGGCGCGGCGAAAAACCTGAGCACGTTTGCAACGGAAGGCACGGCGTGTCATGTCGATCCCGATTTGAAAGCGCTATCGCTGGCGATGCATGCGGCAGGTAAGCCGCAGGGCTTTATCTGCATTGCGCCGGCCATGCTGCCGAAGATTTTTGATTTCCCGCTGCGGCTCACGATCGGAACCGACATTGATACCGCTGAGATTGTCGAGGATATGGGCGGCGAACACGTGCCATGTCCGGTAGACGACATTGTGGTGGACGAGGACAACAAGATCATCACCACGCCAGCGTATATGCTGGCGCAGAACATCGCCGAGGCTGCCGCAGGCATTGAAAAGCTGGTGGACAGAGTGCTGGTCCTGACCGAATGAGTCGTAAATTCTCCCCCGGCGGGTGGTTAAAACGGATCCTGCTGCGTATTGTGCTGGTCCTGGCTGTGTTCTGGGGCGGCGGTATTGCGCTGTTCAGCATCCTGCCCGTCCCGTTCTCGGCCGTGATGGCAGAGCGGCAGATTAGCGCCTGGCTCTCTGGGGATTTTGGCTATGTTGCCCATTCTGACTGGGTCAGCATGGATGCAATCTCGCCGTGGATGGGGCTGGCGGTCATTGCGGCAGAAGATCAGAAATTCCCGGAGCACTGGGGTTTTGACGTGGCGGCTATCGAGAAGGCGCTGGATCATAATGAACGTCATGAAAACCGCGTCCGCGGCGCATCGACGCTTTCTCAGCAGACGGTAAAAAACCTGTTCTTATGGGACGGTCGCAGCTGGGTGAGAAAAGGGCTGGAGGCCGGGCTGACGCTGGGCGTCGAGACGGTGTGGAGCAAAAAACGCATTTTAACCGTCTACCTGAATATCGCGGAATTTGGTGACGGCGTATTTGGTGTCGAAGCGGCATCGCAGCGCTATTTTGGCAAGCCCGCCAGCAGGCTGACTATGTCCGAAGCGGCACTGCTTGCCGCCGTGCTGCCGAACCCGCTGCGTTTTAAGGCCAGCGCCCCGTCAGGCTACGTGCGAAGCCGCCAGGCGTGGATTATGCGCCAGATGCGTCAGCTGGGTGGGGAAGGGTTTATGGAGCGAAATAATCTTAGGTAGGGCGGGTAAGCGCAGCGCTACCCGCCGACATGGCGAACGTTAGTCTTCGTCAAACCCGGCGTTGAACAGGGCAATCACTGCCGCCAGCGCTTCTTCTTCCTGCGGGCCGGTGGCTTCAACTTCAATCTGACGGCCTTTGGCAGAATCCAGCATCAGTAGCGCAATCACGCTGTTGGCTTCTGCCTCGGTTCCCTCGTCGTTGCGCAGCAGCACCTCAGCATCAAAACCCTGCATCAGTTCAAACAGCTTCATCGCCGGGCGCGCATGCATGCCCAGCTTGTTGGTGATTTCGACGGTCTGTTTTACGGTCATGTTTTGCGTTTTTCCAGCGTGCGATGACGGGACTGAACGTTCTTCCCGCGTGAGCGGAAGTAATCGGCCAGCTGTTCGGCAATGTAGACCGAACGATGTTTACCGCCGGTACAGCCAATCGCCACCGTCAGGTAGCTGCGATTGTTTGTTTCCAGCATAGGTAACCATAGCTCAAGGTAGCTTCGCGTCTGGTAGATAAAATTGTGTACTTCTGTGTGTCTGTCGAGGAACGCTGCCACCGGCTTATCCAGACCGGTCATCGGACGCAGTTTCGGATCCCAGTGTGGGTTCGGCAGGAAACGCACATCAAAAACGTAATCCGCATCGATAGGTATGCCGTGCTTAAAGCCGAAGGATTCAAACACCATCGTCAGTTCGCGCTCGCGCTTGCCGAGTAAGCGCGTACGCAGCATTTCCGCCAGCTCGTGGACGGACATTTCGGAAGTGTCGACAATCAGGTCGGCCCGGGAACGCAGCGGCTCAAGCAGATCGCTCTCTTTATCGATGGCGCTTTCCAGCGAAAGATTTTTACTGGAGAGCGGATGCAAACGACGTGTATCGCTGTAGCGACGGATCAGCGTGTTGCGGTCAGCATCCAGGAACAAGAGCTGAGGCGAGAAGCATTCCGGCAGGCTGTTCATTGCCTGCTCGAAGATTTCCGGCGATTCCGGCATGTTACGCACGTCGATACTGACGGCGGCAGAGATTTGCCTGTCCGCCAGCGTCCGCGCCAGATCGGGTAACAACACTACCGGCAGGTTATCTACACAGTAAAATCCCATGTCTTCCAGCGCGCGCAGGGCCACGGACTTCCCGGACCCCGAACGACCGCTGACGATCATCAGCACCATGTTCCGTTTCTCCTCAGGGCAGCCGTACTGAAGGCCCTTTCCCGATTATGCCTCATCCTGATTGCCTTCTGCTTCAGTGATAATTTGATAAAGCTCTTCATCACTTTGGGCTGAGCGCAGTCGACGACAAATGGTTTTATCCGCCAGACGTTTGGCAACCAGCGACAGCGTGTGCAGGTGGGTTTTGGTCTGATCGGCAGGAACCAGCAGCGCGAAAAGCAGATCCACAGGCTGGTTATCGATGGCGTCAAAAGCGATAGGCGTTTCCAGTTGCACAAACACCCCCACGGCACGCAGCGTATCTTCTTCCAGCTTGCCATGCGGGATCGCAATGCCATTGCCGATGCCGGTACTGCCCATTTTTTCACGGGTCAGAATGGCTTCAAACACGATCTGCGGCGGCAGACCCAGCTGTTTTGCGGCCAGCTCACTGATGATTTCCAGCGCACGTTTTTTGCTCTGGCAGTGAACGCCACTGCGGGTACAATCCTGGTTAAGGACATTGCTCAGTTGAAGAGCGGAATCGTTGTTTATCATAATTTCACCTAAGCGCTAACTGTACAAATGGCCTGTTGTGTTTCACAACAGGCCGTCCTGCACCCGTTAACTGCCCGGACAATTAGTGTTGTTTCAGTTTATCTTTATGTTTATTGAGCTGTCTCGCAAGCTTATCAATCAAGCCGTCGATAGCCGCGTACATGTCTTGCCCTTCCGCACTGGCATGGAGTTCCCCTCCGTTGACGTGCAGGGTCGCATCCGAGATATGCGTCACTTTCTCCACTTTCAACACAACATAGACCTGGTTGATCCTCTCGAAATACTGCTCGAGTTTCGCAAACTTAGTGTTTACAAAATCGCGTAAAGCCTCAGTAATCTCGACGTTATGTCCGGTGATATTGAGCTGCATAGTGTCTTCCTTATCGGTTGTGTCAAACCAGTTGTTTACGCTGGTTAGACGGCGGAATGGATAAAGACTCTCGATACTTCGCGACAGTACGACGTGCCACCATAATACCCTGATCGGACAGCATGGTGGTTAACTTACTGTCACTGAGTGGCTTCGCGGGGTTCTCCGCGGCGATCAACTTCTTCACCAGTGCGCGAATAGCCGTTGACGAGGCTTCGCCGCCGCCTTCGGTGTTCACGTGGCTGGAGAAGAAATACTTAAGCTCAAAAATACCGCGTGGGCTGTGCAGATATTTCTGCGTGGTCACGCGGGAAATGGTTGATTCATGCATCTCGACGGCCTGGGCGATGTCTGCCAGCACCATCGGTTTCATAAACTCTTCGCCCTGCTCAAAGAACGCCTGCTGCTGTTCGACAATACAGCGGCTGACGCGCAGCAGCGTGTCATTACGGCTCTCCAGGCTCTTGATCAACCAGCGTGCTTCCTGAAGGTTGCTGCGAATGTATTGATTATCAGCGTCATTACGTGCGCTGGTGCACATGGAGGCGTATTGCTGGTTGATTTGCAGGCGAGGAATGCTGTCGGCGTTCAGTTCAACGACCCAGCGGCCATTGTGTTTTCTCACCAGCACATCGGGGATGACATATTCCGGTTCGCTGGTCTGGATCGACTGCCCCGGACGCGGATCGAGCGACTGGATCAGATTCACCGCTTCCTTCAGCACCTCTTCTTTCAGGCGTGTGACGCGCATCAGGGTGCGGAAGTCGTGATTCGCCAGCAGATCCAGATGATCGCTGATGATGAGCCGGGCTTCGTCAATCCACGGTGTCTCTTTGGCAAACTGCGAAAGCTGGATCAGAAGGCAGTCGCGCAGATCTTTCGCGGCGACACCTATCGGGTCGAAACGCTGAACGCGTTTCAGGACGGCTTCAATCTCTTCCAGTTCAATCTCGTCATTGCCGATGCTTTCCAGAATCTCGTTCAGCGTCACGGTCAAATAGCCCGTGTCGTCAACGGCATCGACAATCGAGGTGGCAATGGCGCGATCGGTATCGGAGAAAGGAGTCAGCTCTACCTGCCACATCAGGTAGTCCTGAAGCGACTGGGTGGTTTCGCCCTGGTAGACCGGGAGTTCATCGTCCTGGTAGTCTGCGCGCGTCCCGGAAGGGGTACCCGCGGTGTAGATTTCATCCCAGCTGGCATCCAGCGGCAGTTCGTCCGGCATCTCTTTCTGTTCGAGCGCATCTACGGAGTCGAGCGTTTCTGTGTCCTGCGTCTGCTGGGCGTCTACCTCGTCATGAAGATCGGTTTGCTCCAGCAGCGGATTGCTGTCCAGCGCCTGCTGGAGCTCCTGCTGGAGTTCTAACGTGGACAGCTGCAACAGACGGATTGCCTGCTGTAGCTGCGGCGTCATGGCCAGTTGCTGGCTGAGCCGTAATTGCAAACCTTGCTTCATGTTCAGAGCGTTTTTCTCCGGTTCGGCGTGACTTAACCTCTACCCTATCAGAGTCTGAAGTCTTCCCCAAGGTACACGCGCTTAACATGCTCATCTTCGAGGATTTGCTGCGGCGTACCGTGGGCAATCAGATGGCCCTGGCTCACTATGTAGGCGCGCTCACACACGGCCAGCGTTTCACGAACGTTGTGGTCCGTGATCAGTACGCCAAGCCCGCTGTCGCGCAGGTGCTCAATGATACGTTTGATATCGATAACGGAGATGGGGTCAACGCCCGCAAACGGTTCATCCAGCAGGATGAATTTTGGGTTTGCTGCCAGCGCGCGCGCAATCTCAACGCGGCGGCGTTCACCACCGGACAGCGCCTGGCCGAGGCTGTCACGCAGATGCTCGATATGAAACTCTTCCATCAGCTCGTTCGCACGGTCAGTGCGCTGCTCGCTGGTCAGATCGTCACGGATCTGGAGCACGGCCATCAGGTTGTCGAACACGCTTAAGCGGCGGAAAATAGACGCTTCCTGCGGCAAATAGCCGATGCCACGACGCGCGCGGGCATGAAGCGGCAGCAGGCTGATATCTTCATCATCGATGATGATGTTGCCGGCGTCACGCGGGACGATGCCCACCACCATGTAGAAGGTCGTGGTTTTACCCGCCCCGTTAGGGCCAAGCAAACCCACGATTTCGCCGGAGTTGACGGTCAGACTGACATCTTCGACGACGCGGCGGCCCTTATACGCTTTCGCGAGGTTTTTTGCAGTTAAAGTTGCCATAACGAATTAGTTACTCTTTTTCTGTGCCGGAGCCTGACCGTTGTTCTTGTCCTGCAACTGCGAAGGCACAAGCACGGTCGTGACGCGTTTGCCTTTTTCACTGGAGGCCTGCATTTTCTGCTCTTTCACCAGATAGGTGATCTTGTCGCCTTTGATATTGCTGTCCAGCTGTTCCAGGTAAGCATTACCGGTCAGGATGACCAGATCCTTCGCCAGTTCATAGTGCATATGCGAGGCATGGCCTTTCACCGGCTTGCCGTTGTCCTGCATCTGGTAGAAGGTGGCCGGGTTGCCATAACCATCGATAATCTCTTTGCCCTGCTCGCCGCCCGGACGGGTAACGACCACTTTGTCGGCGTTGATTTTAATTGTGCCCTGGGTCATGACGACGTTGCCGGTAAAGGTGACGACGTTACCCTGCATATCCAGAGACTGGGTATCGGATTCAATATGAATCGGCTGTTCGGTGTCGCCAGTCACAGCAAGCGCGGGAAGACTGGCCGCCAGCAGCGCGCTGGCGATAACAACTTTAAGGCTGAGTTTGTTTGTTTTGAATTTCATAGGAGGTTCTAACCTTTTCAATCAGCTCGGCGTTTTTGCTGCGTAAGTTCCCGCGCATTCTTAAACCGCTGGAATTAAATGTTGTGCCATACAGGGTGACTAGATCCTGCGACGTGACATCCTGGGTGACCAGGTTGATCTGGGCGTTATCCGTCGTAATTTTTCGCAGTTGCGCGTCAGCGGTCAGGGCGTTGACTTCAACGTGACCATACAGGTAAAGCATACGGTCATTTGTCAGTTTTGCCCGGTCAGACTTGATAGACCACGTCGGCACTTTGTCCGTATCAAAGGTGGTCATGACCGGTTGGGTAAACCACGAGGAACCGTCATCTGAAAAATATTCTACATGCTGAGCAACGAGGCGATAGTTCAGCGCGCCTTCCGGGCTATAGACCACGGTGTCGCTGTGATCGCTTTTATAGGTCGGGTCGCTCGTGTTAACCACTTCCGCTTGCGTATCATCGCGGTCAGCGAGGTTGACGCCAATCAGTACCAGGGCGACAAGCGCAAGCAGAATGATAACCCAACGTCTGGTTTTACTCATATCGATTGCCCTTTCGCCTCATCAAGCTTGCCCTGCGACAGCAGAAGCAGATCGCAGACTTCACGGACGGCGCCGCGGCCACCGTGAATATGGGTAACGTAATCAGCACGCGGGATCAGCAGCGGGTGCGCGTCAGCCACGGCGATGCTCAGACCCACCTCCGCCATCACTGGCCAGTCGATCAAATCATCCCCGACGTATGCCACATTCTCTGGTGCAATGGCCAGTTTTCCCAGCAGATCCCGGAAAGCTACCATCTTATCAGACTGCCCCTGATAGAGATGGGTAATGCCCAGCGTTTCACACCGATCTTCTACCAGTTTAGCTTTCCGCCCGGTGATGATTGCAACTTCAATTCCGGACGTGAGCGCACAGCGGATACCGTAACCGTCGCGAACGTTAAAGGCTTTCAGCTCTTCGCCGTTATTGCCCATATAAATCAGACCGTCGGAGAGCACACCATCCACATCGAGGATCAACAGGCGGATATTTTCCGCCTTTGCCATCATGTGGGCGCTCACCGGGCCATAACAGGTTGCAAGGGATGCACCCGCATTACTCATTGTCTTATCCTTCATTACACTACGCCAGCGCGCAGCAGATCATGCATATGTACCACACCCAGCAGTTGGTCGCCATCGGCAACCATCACTGAGGTAATATGACGGGACTGCATCAGGTTCAGCACATCTACCGCCAGCGTGCCCGGACGGACGCGGATCCCGCCTGGCGTCATCACATCAGCAATGCCCAGCGTTCGGACATCTACACCCATATCGAATACCCGGCGCAGGTCGCCGTCGGTGAAAATGCCCTGAATCTTCATCAGATCGTCGCAGATAACCGTCATGCCCAGGTTTTTACGGGTGATCTCCAGTAACGCGTCGCGCAAAGAGGCCTCTTTGCTCACGTGCGGGATCTCATCTCCGGTGTGCATAATATCGTTAACCCGCAGCAGCAGTTTGCGCCCGAGCGCGCCGCCGGGATGAGACAGGGCAAAATCTTCAGGCGTAAAACCGCGGGCTTCCAGCAGCGCAACGGCAAGGGCATCGCCCATCACCAGCGCGGCGGTTGTGCTGGAGGTCGGCGCCAGCCCCAGCGGACAGGCTTCTTTAGGCACTTTCACGCACAGGTGAATATCCGCCGCACGCGCCATGCTGCTTTCCGGTCGGCTGGTCATGCAAATCAGCGGTACGTGCAGACGCTTCAGTACCGGGATCAACGCCAGGATTTCATTCGATTCCCCGGAGTTGGACAGCGCAATAACCACGTCCTGCGGCGTAACCATGCCGAGGTCACCGTGCGCGGCTTCACCGGGATGAACGAAGAATGACGACGTGCCGGTACTGGCAAAGGTCGCCGCCATTTTGCGTCCGATATGGCCGGATTTGCCCATCCCCATCACCACGACTTTGCCGGCACAGTAGAACATCTTCTCACAGGCCAGACTAAAATCCTGATTAATGTACTGATCTAACTGCGCCAGACCTTCACGTTCAATCTCCAGAACGTCTTTGCCTGCTTTCTGAAAGTCAAAACCCGGCTGCAATTCTATTTGCGACATAATGCGTTTCCGTTTACCCAGAGAGAAGAGGCGAAAGCCAGTACAGCATCGCCAGCCATACGATAAATCCACCCGTCAGCAGCGCGCCTGCGCCTTTGCCGATCTGCTCTTTTCGCCGCCAGCAGAGCAGGGCGAAAATCACGCTGACCAGCAGCATCACACCGTAATCGCGCGTGAAAACCATAGGGTTAAACGGCCCCGGCGAGATTAGCGCCGGCAGCCCCGTCACGATTGCGATATTGAAAATATTCGAGCCGATGATATTGCCGATGGCGATATCATCTTCCCCTTTACGCGCCCCGGCGATGGCGGTGGCCAGCTCTGGCAGGCTGGTGCCGATGGCGATTACCGTCAGACCGATTGTCAGTTCGCTCATCGCAAACGCGTTCGCCAGCACCGTCGCGTTATCGACCACCATCCGCGTGGCCATTGGCATGATGATTAGCGCGACGCCCAACCACAGCAGGGCGACGGGTAAGGTTCCTTCCCGGGGCAGCTCGGCGAGATGCTCACGCGTGAGGCTATCGTTACCCTGTTTTTCCGCCAGACGTGCGATCTTCACGCTGTAAAGCAACCAGATCACGGCCAGGGCGAGCAGGAATATACCGTCACCGACGCTCAGCACCCCGTCATAAAGTACGTAGCCTGCCAGCAGACTGACGACTAACATTAACGGCAATTCCCGGCGCAAAACATCAGAATGCACGCGAAATGGATGCAGTAATGCGGCTAAGCCTAAAATCAGTAAGATATTGACGATGTTAGAGCCAATCGCGGTGCCGATAGCGAGGTCGACCTGCCCATGCAGCGAGGCTGAAACAGAAACGATGATTTCAGGAAGCGATGTGCCTACACTGACCACCGTCATGCCGATAATGATGGGCGGCATGCCAATGAGTCGACAGAGAATGGATGCGGCAAAGACCAAACGGTCAGCACTGTAGACCACCAACAGTAAACCAATTATTAACAGTGCTGTTGCTAAAAGCATCAAAAGTCCTTTCTTCAGGTATACTCGCTGGTCCACTGCGCACGAATGTTGGCGCCAGATGAAGTCTGAGACGTAACGAATTCCTAATTTTGACTTTATGCGCCGGAAAAGTAAAACAAATGCCAGCTTTCGCTAACCCCAATAGTGAATATTCTGTAAAAATGCGGGGTTTAGGGCTGATTTACGCTTCATGCCAGCCGTGAAGCAAGGTAAGTAAGGAACCATAAATGAGCCAAACGATGGCGAATATAGTCGATGTCCGGGGCGTCAGTTTTTCTCGCGGCAACCGGTTAATATTTGATGATATTTCGCTGACCGTGCCGCGCGGTAAAATCACCGCCATCATGGGGCCGTCAGGGATCGGTAAAACCACGTTGCTGCGTCTTATCGGCGGGCAAATCCCCCCTGACAGCGGCGAAATTCTCTTCGACGGCGAAAATGTCCCGGCGATGTCTCGCTCGCGCCTCTACACGGTTCGCAAACGGATGAGCATGCTCTTTCAGTCGGGCGCGCTGTTCACGGATATGAACGTTTTTGACAACGTGGCCTATCCGTTGCGTGAGCACACCCATCTTCCTCCTGAGCTGTTGCACAGTACGGTGATGATGAAGCTTGAAGCCGTGGGGCTGCGGGGGGCTGCGAAACTCATGCCGTCCGAACTCTCGGGTGGGATGGCGCGCCGCGCCGCGCTGGCGCGTGCTATTGCCCTGGAACCCGATTTAATCATGTTCGATGAACCGTTCGTCGGGCAGGACCCCATCACCATGGGCGTGCTGGTGAAGTTAATTTCGGAGCTGAACAGCGCCCTTGGCGTCACCTGCGTGGTGGTTTCCCACGACGTGCCGGAAGTGCTGAGTATCGCTGATTACGCCTATATTGTGGCTGACAAAAAGATCGTCGCCCACGGCAGCGCGCAGGCGTTGCAGGAGAATGGCGATCCGCGCGTGCGGCAGTTCCTGGACGGTATCGCAGATGGGCCGGTGCCTTTCCGCTATCCGGCGGGCGACTATCATGACGATTTACTCGGAATAGGGAGTTAAGCCACTCATGCTGTTAAATGCGTTGGCGGGTCTTGGACACCGTGGCCTAAAAACCATCAGTACGTTCGGGCGTGCCGGATTAATGTTGTTCAACGCGCTGGTCGGCAAACCGGAGTTCCGCAAGCATGCGCCGTTACTGGTGCGGCAGCTTTATAACGTCGGCGTGCTGTCGATGCTTATCATCATCGTGTCGGGTCTGTTTATTGGCATGGTGCTGGGGTTGCAGGGGTATCTGGTGCTGACAACCTACAGCGCGGAAACCAGCCTTGGCATGCTGGTGGCGCTCTCGCTGCTGCGTGAACTCGGGCCGGTGGTTGCCGCGCTGCTGTTCGCCGGGCGTGCCGGGTCAGCGTTGACGGCGGAAATTGGCCTGATGCGCGCCACCGAGCAGCTCTCCAGTATGGAGATGATGGCAGTCGATCCGCTGCGCCGGGTAATCTCGCCGCGCTTCTGGGCCGGGGTTATCTCCTTGCCGTTACTGACTATCCTCTTTGTGGCGGTAGGTATCTGGGGAGGCGCGCTGGTTGGCGTTAACTGGAAAGGCATTGATGCCGGATTCTTCTGGTCTGCCATGCAGGACGCCATCGATCTGCGGATGGATTTGGTGAACTGTCTGATCAAGAGCGTGGTTTTCGCTGTGACGGTTACCTGGATTGCGTTGTTTAATGGTTACGATGCCATTCCGACGTCGGCGGGCATTAGCCGTGCAACGACGCGTACTGTCGTACATTCGTCGCTGGCCGTTTTAGGTCTGGATTTTGTGCTCACCGCACTGATGTTTGGGAATTGAGTTCATGCAAACGAGAAAAAATGAAATTTGGGTTGGCGTGTTTCTGCTTCTGGCGCTGCTGGCCGCGCTGTTCATCTGCCTGCGAGCGGCGGACATCACCTCTGTTCGCGCCGAGCCGACGTATCGTGTCTACGCGACTTTCGATAACATCGGCGGCCTGAAAGCGCGCTCACCGGTGCGTATTGGTGGCGTCGTTATCGGACGTGTCGCTGACATTACGCTTGATGAGAAAACCTATCTGCCGCGCGTCGCGATGGATATCGAAGAGCGCTATAACCACATTCCGGACACCAGCTCGCTTTCTATCCGCACCTCTGGCCTGCTGGGGGAGCAATATCTGGCCCTTAACGTTGGTTTTGAAGATCCTGAGCTGGGAACGACTATCCTTAAAGACGGTAGCGTAATCCAGGATACCAAGTCAGCGATGGTGCTGGAAGATATGATTGGTCAGTTCCTTTACAACAGTAAAGGGGATGATAAAAAGTCTGACGATGCCCCTGCGCAGAGTGAAGACCACACCAACGTCGAACCGACGCCAGGCGCGACGAATTAATTTCAGGAGAAGTCATTCATGTTTAAACGACTGTTAATGGTTGCCATGCTGGTCATTGCCCCTCTTACCGCGGCGCACGCTGCGGATCAGAGTAACCCGTACAAACTGATGGATGAGGCCGCGAAGAAAACCTTCGACCGTCTTAAAAACGAACAGCCAAAAATCCGTTCTAACCCTGATTATCTGCGTGATGTGGTGGATCAGGAACTGCTGCCGTATGTGCAGATCAAGTATGCGGGCGCACTGGTGCTGGGCCGTTACTACAAAGACGCGACCCCGGCACAGCGCGAGGCTTACTTTGCGGCGTTCCGTGAATACCTGAAACAGGCTTACGGCCAGGCGCTGGCGATGTACCACGGGCAGACCTATCAGATTGCCCCTGAACAGCCGCTGGGCGATGCCACTATCATTCCTATTCGCGTGACGATTATCGATCCAAACGGTCGTCCACCGGTTCGTCTGGACTTCCAGTGGCGTAAAAACAGCCAGACCGGAAACTGGCAGGCGTACGACATGATCGCTGAAGGCGTCAGCATGATCACCACTAAACAGAACGAGTGGAGCGATCTGCTGCGCACTAAAGGCATCGATGGCCTGACGGCTCAGCTTCAGTCCATCTCTCGTCAGAAAATTACCCTGGACGAGAAGAAGTAATGTCACAGCAGCTTAGCTGGGCGCGTGACGGCGAGACGTTGACGCTGACGGGAGAGCTGGATCAGGATCTGCTTAACCCGCTGTGGGACGCTCGCCATAACGCGATGCAGGGCGTGACGCTGATTGATCTCCATGGCGTCACGCGGGTAGATACCGCCGGTATCGCCCTGCTGGCGCACCTGGTGGCCACGGGCAAAAAGCAGGGGAGCAGCGTTACCCTGACGGGGGTAAGCGATAACGTGATTACCCTTGCACAGCTTTACAATTTGCCCGAAGACGTATTACCTCGTTAATTTTTTCAGTACGTTACTTCTGAAAGCCCCGACAGTTTACGCGTCGGGGCTTTTTGCTTGTTTAAGACCGCGCCACTTTGCTCTAAGATGTTGAGCTTGTTTTCACTATCAGATGATGTAGACCCCATGGAAAATAATGAAATCCAGACTGTGCTGATGAATGCACTCTCCCTTCAGGAAGCCCACGTCTCTGGCGATGGCAGTCACTTCCAGGTTATTGCTGTGGGTGAGATGTTCGACGGAATGAGTCGCGTGAAGAAACAGCAGGCTGTGTACGCGCCGCTGATGGAATACATTGCGGATAACCGCATCCACGCCCTGTCGATTAAAGCGTTCACCCCACAGGAGTGGGCACGCGATCGCAAACTAAACGGTTTTTGAGCTGAGGGCGAAACGCCCGCAGCACGGTTGAATTTATAAGAGAGCAAACGATGGATAAATTTCGTGTACAGGGACCCACGCGTCTCCAGGGCGAAGTCACAATTTCTGGCGCTAAAAACGCCGCGCTGCCCATTCTTTTCGCTGCGCTGCTCGCAGAAGAGCCGGTAGAGATCCAGAACGTACCGAAGCTGAAAGATATCGACACGACCATGAAGTTGCTCGGCCAGTTGGGCACCAAAGTGGAGCGTAACGGTTCCGTCTGGATCGATGCCAGCAACGTGAACAACTTCTCAGCGCCGTATGAGCTGGTGAAAACCATGCGTGCTTCCATCTGGGCGCTTGGTCCGCTGGTGGCGCGTTTCGGTCAGGGACAGGTTTCACTGCCGGGCGGATGCGCTATCGGCGCGCGTCCCGTTGACCTGCATATCTTCGGCCTGGAAAAACTCGGCGCGGAGATCAAGCTGGAAGAGGGTTATGTTAAAGCGTCCGTCAATGGTCGTCTGAAAGGCGCGCACATTGTCATGGACAAAGTGAGCGTGGGCGCAACGGTCACCATCATGTCGGCTGCTACGCTGGCAGAAGGCACTACCATCATCGAAAACGCCGCCCGTGAGCCGGAGATCGTGGATACCGCGAACTTCCTGGTCGCGCTGGGGGCGAAGATCAGCGGGCAGGGCACAGACCGTATCACCATCGAAGGCGTTGAACGTCTGGGTGGCGGTGTGTACCGCGTTCTGCCGGACCGTATCGAAACCGGTACTTTCCTGGTGGCCGCAGCCATTTCTGGCGGTAAGATTGTCTGCCGTAACGCCCAGCCGGATACCCTGGATGCGGTGCTGGCGAAGCTGCGCGATGCGGGTGCGGACATTGAAATCGGTGAAGACTGGATCAGCCTCGATATGCACGGGCAGCGTCCTAAAGCCGTTAACGTGCGTACTGCGCCACATCCGGCATTCCCGACGGATATGCAGGCACAGTTCACGCTGTTGAACCTGGTGGCCGAAGGCACGGGCTTCATCACGGAAACTATCTTCGAAAACCGTTTCATGCACGTACCGGAACTGATCCGTATGGGTGCGCATGCTGAGATTGAAAGCAACACGGTAATTTGCCACGGCGTTGAAAAACTGTCCGGTGCGCAGGTGATGGCGACCGATCTGCGCGCGTCTGCGAGCCTCGTGCTGGCAGGTTGTATTGCGGAAGGGACTACCGTTGTCGATCGTATCTACCACATCGATCGTGGTTACGAGCGTATTGAGGACAAACTGCGCGCGCTGGGTGCAAATATCGAGCGTGTGAAGGGCGAGTAATCGTTCCGGCACCCCCCTGCCACAACAGGCCGGGGGATTGCTGTTCCTGTCAATCCTGGTGCATCAGTCCTGATGCGCTTTCTTCGTTTTGCTCTGGCGCATCATGCGCGTTCTGTCGATAAATTCATGGGTAATGGGATCGTGGTAGCGTGACGGCCATATCACCCACGGATGCGTATCAAGCGCCGTCGCGATAATCAGTTCCCCCTTCGGCCATGGGCGGGTCAGGGCGTTTGCCAGCGTCGACGAGCTTAGCCCATGACGACGTGATTCGGCAGCCAGCGATGTTCCTTTTTTACGCAGTGCCGCAATAATGTCAGCAGAATGCCAGTCGATGAATTTTGTATCCATAATGCTGTCCTTGTGTTCGTTATCGTCCACGTCGTTTCGTGTGAAAAGACAGCATTACTATACTCACTTCGAACATGTGTTCTAAAAAGTTCATGTTACGAGAAGCAATATTCAGAATAAGGCACGGCTTTATACATGCGGCCTGTAACCCGATGGGCTTACGCGGAAATGTAATTTATTGGTGTGTACTGGAATCTCCCTGCGTGGGCGCAGGGAGATGAGGAGGGGATTATCGATCGCGCTGGACGGCGATGTGCGCGAGGCCGATTAGCGCATCACGCCATGGGCTGTCGGGAATGACCTGAATGGCGGCGATGGCTTTGTCCGCTTCTTCTTCAGCGCGCTGACGCGTCCATTCCAGGGAGCCGCAGATAGCCATTGTTTCCAGTACCGGTTCCAGAAGATGGCGTCCATTTCCCTGCTCGATAGCCTCCCGGATCATTTTCGCCTGCTCTGGTGTGCCATTGCGCATCGCGTGGAGCAGCGGCAGCGTTGGCTTGCCTTCGTTCAGGTCATCGCCGACGTTTTTACCGAGCGTTTCGCCATCCGCGCTGTAGTCCAGCAAATCATCAATCAGCTGGAACGCGGTGCCGAGATAACGGCCATAGTCCTGAAGGCCCTTTTCCTGAGCTTCGCTACAGCCTGCCAGAATGCCGGAGCATTGCGCGGCGGCTTCGAACAGACGTGCGGTCTTGCTGTAAATCACCCGCATATAGTTTTCTTCGGTGATGTCCGGGTCGTTGACGTTCATCAGCTGTAGGACTTCACCTTCAGCGATAACGTTCACGGCTTCTGACATCACTTCCAGCACCTTCAGCGAGCCAAGGCTGGTCATCATCTGGAAGGCGCGGGTATAGATAAAATCGCCTACCAGAACGCTTGCCGCATTACCAAACGCGGCGTTGGCGGTGGCTTTTCCACGACGCATGTCTGATTCATCCACAACATCGTCGTGAAGCAGGGTGGCGGTGTGGATAAATTCGATCAGCGCCGCGATCGTGACGTGGGCATTTCCCTGATAGCCAACCGCGCGTGCGGCCAGAATGGCAATCATCGGACGAATACGTTTACCGCCGCCGCTGACGATGTAATAGCCCAACTGATTGATCAGCTGAACGTCAGAGTTGAGTTGCTCCAGGATTGCTGCATTCACACCCGCCATATCTTGCGCGGTTAACTCATTGATTTTTTCTAAATTCATCGCAAAAGCCGGGCTTTTTATCCTGTTTATCCCACACGAGATGGGTACACAAAGGGTTTCGGTTTATAAATAGTATTGCTGATTGTACTGAAAAAACGGCTCAGATAAACGTTACCGTACGTGTTGTGTTTTTTTTCTTCATGTATTGATGGTAGCACTTGTCAAAGGCTCGCGTTTTGCGTAATATTCGCGCCCTATTGTGAATATTTATAGCGCACTCTGAATCATACGAGGATGTGCGCGGAAGCGGAGTTTATATGTACGCGGTTTTCCAAAGTGGTGGTAAACAACACCGAGTAAGCGAAGGTCAGACCGTTCGCCTGGAAAAGCTGGACATCGCAACTGGCGAATCTGTTGAGTTCGCTGAAGTTCTGATGATCGCAAACGGTGAAGAAGTCAAAATCGGCGTTCCTTTCGTTGATGGCGGCGTTATCAAAGCTGAAGTTGTTGCTCACGGTCGTGGCGAGAAAGTTAAAATCGTTAAGTTTCGTCGTCGTAAACACTATCGTAAGCAGCAGGGCCACCGTCAGTGGTTCACTGATGTGAAAATTACTGGCATCAGCGCCTAAGACCTGAGGAGAGATTTAAATGGCACATAAAAAGGCTGGCGGCTCCACACGTAACGGTCGCGATTCAGAAGCTAAACGCCTGGGCGTTAAGCGTTTCGGTGGCGAATCCGTTCTGGCGGGTAGCATCATCGTTCGTCAGCGTGGCACCAAGTTCCACGCGGGTACCAACGTAGGTTGCGGTCGTGACCACACTCTGTTTGCTAAAGCAGACGGTAAAGTGAAATTTGAAGTTAAAGGCCCGAACAACCGTAAATACATCAGCATCGTTGCTGAGTAAGGTTTTCTCGGTCCGGTAACGGATTAAAGCCCCGCAACGTGTTGCGGGGCTTTTTACATTGGAAACCCGGAAAATTTTCTGTAGGGAAAACGGGCATGAAGCAGCAGGCCGGCATGGGTATTCTTTTGGCGCTCACTACCGCAATGTGCTGGGGTGCGCTGCCAATTGCAATGAAGCAGGTACTGGAAGTCATGGAGCCACCGACGGTGGTGTTTTATCGCTTCCTGATGGCAAGCATAGGCCTGGGCGCCATTCTGGCCGTCAAAGGTAAGCTGCCACCGCTGCGCATCTTCCGAAAACCGCGTTGGCTGGTGTTACTGGCTATCGCGACGGGCGGTCTGTTCGGTAACTTCATTCTGTTCAGCTCTTCCCTGCAATATCTTAGCCCTACAGCGTCGCAGGTGATTGGTCAGCTTTCACCGGTCGGCATGATGGTCGCCAGCGTATTCATCCTCAAGGAGAAGATGCGCGGCACGCAGATCATCGGGGCAAGCATGCTGCTTTGCGGGCTGGTGATGTTCTTTAACACCAGCCTGATTGAGATTTTTACCCGCCTGACGGATTACACCTGGGGTGTCATTTTTGGGGTGGGTGCAGCAACGGTCTGGGTGAGTTATGGCGTCGCGCAAAAGGTGTTATTGCGCCGTCTTGCCTCACAGCAGATCCTCTTTTTGCTGTACACTTTGTGTACACTGGCATTATTGCCTTTAGCGAAGCCGGGTGTAATTACCCAGCTCAGCGACTGGCAACTGGCGTGCCTCATTTTTTGTGGGCTGAATACGCTGGTCGGTTATGGCGCTCTGGCTGAAGCCATGGCGCGCTGGCAGGCAGCACAGGTGAGCGCCTTAATCACGCTTACCCCGCTGTTTACGCTGTTATTTTCAGATTTGTTATCAATGGCCTGGCCCGATGTCTTCGTCAAGCCGATGCTCAACCTGTTGGGTTATCTCGGTGCGTTTGTCGTGGTTGCGGGCGCGATGTATTCCGCCATTGGTCATCGTCTCTGGGGGCGTTGGCGCAAAAATGAAGCGGTTGTAATAGTCCCCCGCTCAGGCGAATGAGTTACGGAGAGTAAAATGAAGTTTGTTGATGAAGCGACGATTTTGGTCGTGGCAGGTGATGGCGGTAACGGTTGTGTAAGCTTCCGCCGTGAAAAATATATTCCTCGTGGCGGTCCTGACGGCGGTGACGGTGGGGACGGTGGCGACGTGTGGCTGGAGGCGGATGAAAACCTCAACACGCTGATCGACTACCGTTTCGAAAAATCTTTCCGCGCCGAGCGTGGCCAGAACGGCCAGAGCCGCGACTGTACCGGTAAACGCGGTAAAGACGTGACGATCAAAGTGCCGGTGGGTACGCGTGTCATCGATCAGGGCACGGGCGAAACCATGGGTGATATGACCAAACACGGTCAGCGCCTGATGGTGGCGAAAGGCGGCTGGCATGGTCTGGGTAACAGCCGTTTCAAATCTTCCGTTAACCGTACCCCGCGTCAGAAAACCATGGGTACCCCGGGTGATAAGCGCGACCTGCAACTGGAACTGATGCTGCTGGCGGATGTGGGGATGCTGGGTATGCCAAACGCCGGTAAATCGACGTTTATCCGTGCGGTCTCTGCGGCGAAACCCAAAGTAGCGGATTATCCGTTTACGACGCTGGTGCCGAGCCTGGGCGTTGTCCGTATGGATAACGAGAAGAGCTTTGTGGTCGCTGACATCCCGGGTCTGATTGAAGGGGCAGCAGAAGGCGCCGGTCTGGGTATTCGCTTCCTGAAGCACCTTGAGCGTTGTCGCGTACTGTTGCACCTCATCGACATCGATCCAATCGACGGTTCCGATCCGGTTGAAAACGCCCGTATTATTATCGGCGAGCTGGAGAAATACAGTGAAAAACTGGCGCAAAAACCGCGCTGGCTGGTATTTAACAAGATCGACCTGATGGATAAAGCGGAAGCTGAAGCGAAAGCTAAAGCGATTGCCGACGCGATGGGTTGGGAAGATAAGTACTATCTGATCTCTGCCGCCAGCCAGGTTGGCGTGAAAGATCTCTGCTGGGATGTGATGACCTTTATCATCGAGAATCCGGTTGTTCAGGCAGAAGAGGCGAAACAGCCTGAAAAAGTCGAATTCATGTGGGATGACTACCACCGCCAGCAGCTCGAAGAGCTGGAAGCGGAAGAAGATGATGAAGACTGGGACGATGACTGGGATGAAGACGACGAAGAAGGTGTCGAGTTCATCTACAAGCACTAACTCCTGTATAAAGCCCCTTAACGGGGCTTTTTTTTATCCTATTTTCGCCGGTAACCAACAGCTGGCGATGAGGCCGCCCTCAGCGCCGTTCTCCAGCGTTAAATGGCCATGATGGAGCTGTACGATACGCTGTACGATGCTCAGCCCAAGGCCGCTGCCGCCGTAGCGCTGGTCGAGACGTCGGAAAGGTTCGGTGATCGACTGGCGGTGCGCCTCATCAATACCCGGCCCCTGATCGGTAACGCTCACCCGGGTACCGCCCTCCGTCGCTGTTAATGCCACTTCAATGGTTGTGCCTGCCGGGCTGTAGCGGGCGGCATTCTCCAGAAGGTTCCTTAGCATCAGACGTAACAGGACGGCGTCCCCCTGTACCGTCAGCGCGCTGTGGGCCGGCCATATTACCGTATGCTCTTTGGCTTCATGCTCCAGGCTGAGCGGAGCAATGATCGTCTCCGTCCAGTTCACGGTATCGTAATGGCCGCTGGCCATCGCCTGCCCGGCACGCGCCAGCATCAGCAGCTGTTCCACTGTGTGCATCAACTGATCGATACGGCTTATCAGTGGCGTGGCCTGCGGGGAACCGGACTGAGCCATCAGTTCCAGATGGAGCCTAATCCCCGCAAGCGGCGTACGTAACTCGTGTGCCGCATCGGCGGTAAACAGGCGTTCCTGTTGAATAGTGTGGTCCAGCCGGGCGAGGAGTTGATTGAGCGACGTGGTTACAGCGCCTATCTCTTCCATATCGGAATACATCGGCAGGGGAGTCAGATTATCCGCCGAACGGTTCGCAAGGCTGGCGCGAAGTTTGTTGAGTGGTCGGGTGATCCAGGTGACGGCCCAAAATGAGAAGAGCAGGGTAAAACCGACCATCACCAGAGAAGGGACCAGCAGGGAGGCAATGGCTTCGCGGATCTCTTTTTCGACATGGTTGTTGCGCGCTTTGGCGGACAACGTTTCGTTCACCAGAAAACCGATCTGCTCGCGGCTCTCATGCCACAGCCAGACAACGCTAATGAGTTGAAAAAATAGCAGAATAACCGCCAGCAACACCATTAATCGCCGGCGCATACTGTTCATTTCTGGCTCTCCAGACGGTAACCCACGCCGCGTACGGTTTTGATGCGATCTTTACCGAGCTTGCGCCGCAGATTATGAATGTGAACTTCAAGCGTGTTTGATCCTGGATCGTCCTGCCAGGAGTAGATGTCCTGTTGCAGCGTTTCACGGTGCACGGTCTGCCCGCTGCGCATGATCAGGCGCGTCAGCAGAGCGAACTCTTTTGGCGTCACTTCCACAGGCTGAGACTGGCGCAGCACCTGCTGAGTTTGCAGATTGAGGGTGATATCTCCGTCCGTCAGCAGGTTGTCGCTGTGGCCCTGATAGCGGCGGATCAACGCCCGTACGCGAGCCTGTAGCTCGGCAAGGGCGAAGGGTTTTACCAGATAATCGTCAGCGCCAGAATCCAGCCCGTTAATTCTGTCTTCAATGGCATCGCGGGCGGTGAGAATCAAGACGGGATTCTCAACCCCGCGACGACGCCACTGGCAGAGCAGCGTCGCGCCGTCTTTATCCGGCAGCCCTAAATCCAGGATCACGAGGCTGTATTCACCGCTCTGGATCAGGGCATCTGCTTCAGCGGCCGTGGTGGCACAATCCAGGGCGTAGCCTTCATTCCCCAGCGCCAGCGCTAACCCTTCCTGCAATAACAGATCGTCTTCAACTATCAGTAGTTTCATCGCTAGTTATTCTGGTAGATGTCCTTATAGAGCCTGCTTTCGAAACGCACCAGTGGAATACGGCGATTGCGCTGGTCAGCCGGTTCGACGGCATAGCCGGAAAGATACTGCACAAATGCCATGCGTTGTCCGCTGGCGGTAGTGATAAAACCGGCAAGGTTGTAAACGCCTTGCAGGGAACCCGTTTTGGCTGACACTTTGCCATCCACGCCCGCAGCGTGAAGGCCCGCGCGGTACTGAAGAGAGCCGTCGTGTCCGGCAAGCGGCAGCATCGTAATAAAGTTTAGCTCAGCGTCATGCTGAGCAATGTACTGCAAGACCTGCATCATGGTGGCCGGCGAGATCAGGTTATGACGCGATAAACCGGAACCATCAACGGCGATCGTATTGCCCAGATCGATACCCGCCTGCTGGCGCAGGATCTGACGTACGGCATCAGAACCGGCCCGCCAGGTGCCCGGCACACCAAATCGCGCGTGCCCAATCATGCGGAACACCGTGTCGGCAATCATGTTATCCGACTTTTTCAGCATAATCTTAAGCAAATCATGCAGTGGCGCGGACTGTTTGCTGGCGATCACCGTGCCTGGCTCATTCACCTGCGTCTGGCGCAGCAGCGTTCCGGTGTAGGTTATGCCCGCCTGCTTCAGTTCATCTTTAAAAATGGCACCGGCATAGCCCGCGCCATCCTGAATGGCGAAGGCCAGCGGGAGGGGATCGGACCGCTGGGTCAGGCAGCCGGTGAGCGTATAGCGATTGAGATCGCCCGGTACCACGTCCAGCTCGCAATACTGCGCCTCCGGGGAGCCTTTCGCCAGCGTCCGCACCTGGCTGAACATCGTGACCGGGTAGTATGAGGCCACGCGGATAAAAGCTAAGTCATTTGGTTTTGGCGCGCTGTAAAGCGATACGGAGAAGCAGTTACGGTCAACGATGGCGGCGGCTGGCGGGGCGCTAAAGCACTGCGTCATGTCGTTCCACGGCCAGCCAGGCGCTTTATCGTGGCTGGCGAAAATGGAGGTGTCGATCAGCACGTTGCCATCAATTTTTGTTACGCCGGATTTTTTCAGTACCGCCACCATATTGCGGACATCCTGGCGCTTAAAGGTGGGATCGCCACCAAAACGGGCGATAAGATCGCCTTTCAGTTCGCCACCCTCAACGTTACCTCTGGTTTCAAGGGTGGTAGTAAAACGGAAGTCAGGCCCGAGCTGGAGCAGGGCGGCGAGGGCAGTGATCACCTTCTGGGTACTGGCAGGCAGCGCCATCTGTTGACTGTGATAGTCAATCTCGGGAGCCTGTGCGCCAACCTTCTGCACCATCAGGGCAAGGTTCGCGCCGGCGGGCAGTTGATTAATGTACTCATCAACATTCGCGGCCTGAACGGTGAACGTTATACTGGTAGTCAATCCGATGATAAAACTGGAAAATCGCATAATCTCGCGCTAACAACCCGAAAACAAACCGTCATACTACGGTGCATGGCACTGTAAAGTAAACGATGACCCATAGTGAACTTCGCGGTAAAATGCATATCAAATTGAAAAATTGCTGCTGACCTGGGGCGTTGCTCCCGGGTCGGTTTTCTTTTTGCTTCTGGCCTGTTCAGGTGGGCTGGAGCAGGGAACACTGCTCCCAACAGGAATGTTTAAGAGGTATAACAAATGCAAGCTATTCCGATGACCTTACGTGGTGCCGAAAAACTGCGCGAAGAGCTGGATTTTCTCAAATCCGTGCGTCGCCCTGAAATCATCGCCGCTATCGCGGAAGCGCGTGAGCATGGCGACCTGAAAGAGAATGCTGAATACCACGCGGCGCGTGAGCAGCAGGGTTTCTGTGAGGGGCGCATTAAAGATATCGAGGCGAAACTGTCTAACGCGCAGGTTATCGATATCACCAAAATGCCAAATAATGGCCGTGTGATCTTCGGCTCTACCGTCAGCGTCCTGAATCTGGACAACGACGAAGAGCAGACCTATCGCATCGTGGGTGATGATGAAGCGGACTTCAAACAGAACCTGATTTCGGTGAACTCGCCGATTGCTCGTGGCCTGATTGGCAAAGAGCAGGACGATGTGGTCACCATCCGCACCCCTGGTGGTGAAGTGGAATACGAAATTATTAAGGTTGAATACCTGTAATTCGCTTCTCTACTAAGATGTTGATACATTGTAAAGAAAAGAAAAAGGCCGCATAGCGGCCTTTTATCAACTCAAGGAGCATGGCATTTTGCTCGCCTGCTGAAAGAAATCCCTCGTTTCACACAGAAAATGTGTTCGATTCAGGATATCCTTAACGTGGCAGCGAGATTTTGCGCTCTTTAGATGGGCGATAGAGCACCAGCGTTTTACCGATGACCTGTACATTACAGGCGCCGGTTTCGCGCACGATGGCTTCCACGATCAGGTTTTTAGTGTCTCTGTCTTCAGAGGCGATTTTCACCTTGATCAGCTCGTGGTGTTCCAGCGCTTGTTCAATCTCGGCAAGCACCCCTTCGGTCAAACCATTGTTGCCAAGCATCACTACAGGCTTGAGCGGATGTGCCAGACCTTTAAGGTGCTGTTTTTGTTTAGTACTCAGATTCATCGTATATTTTTGCTTACGTTGGGATTGAAAACGGTTCATTCTACCGCCATCTCCCTAATATCGCCAAATAGCTGCGTAGAAATTTACGTCACAGGCAAGCAACGATGAACCAGGACGGAAATGTTAAATGACAGGTAAAAAGCGTTCTGCCAGCTCCAGCCGCTGGCTTCAGGAACACTTTAGCGATAAATATGTTCAACAGGCGCAGAAAAAGGGGTTGCGTTCCCGCGCCTGGTTTAAACTTGATGAAATACAGCAAAGTGACAAACTTTTTAAACCGGGAATGACGGTGGTCGACCTCGGTGCGGCACCTGGCGGATGGTCCCAGTATGCGGTTACGCAGATCGGCGGAACGGGCCGAATCATCGCATGCGATCTTTTACCAATGGATCCCATCGTCGGTGTCGACTTCCTTCAGGGCGACTTTCGTGATGAATTAGTGCTTAAAGCACTACTTGATCGTGTAGGTGACAGTAAGGTCCAGGTTGTCATGTCGGATATGGCGCCAAATATGTGTGGAACACCGGCGGTGGATATCCCCCGCGCCATGTATCTGGTGGAACTAGCGTTAGAAATGTGTCGTGATGTACTAGCGCCTGGTGGTAGTTTTGTTGTGAAGGTGTTTCAGGGCGAAGGTTTCGAGGAGTATCTTAAGGAAATTCGCTCCCTGTTTGCGAAGGTCAAAGTTCGTAAGCCGGACTCTTCCCGGGCCCGTTCCCGTGAAGTGTATATTGTAGCGACCGGGCGAAAATGATAACCGGTAGATTTCAGGCGAAAGTTTGAATGAAACTGGATATAGAGTATCCTGACGCTGTTTTTAACACAGTTGTAATATGAGGTTAATCCCTTGAGTGACATGGCGAAAAACCTAATACTCTGGCTGGTCATTGCCGTTGTGCTGATGTCAGTATTCCAGAGCTTTGGGCCCAGCGAGTCGAATGGCCGCAAGGTGGATTATTCTACCTTCCTGCAAGAGGTCAATCAGGACCAGGTTCGCGAAGCGCGTATCAACGGACGTGAGATCAACGTTACCAAGAAAGATAGTAACCGTTACACGACTTACATCCCGGTGAACGATCCTAAGCTGCTTGATAACCTTCTGACCAAAAACGTCAAAGTGGTAGGCGAGCCGCCGGAAGAACCAAGCCTGCTGGCTTCTATCTTCATTTCCTGGTTCCCGATGCTGCTTCTTATCGGCGTCTGGATCTTCTTTATGCGCCAGATGCAGGGCGGTGGTGGCAAAGGTGCCATGTCGTTCGGTAAGAGCAAGGCGCGTATGCTGACGGAAGACCAGATCAAGACCACGTTTGCTGACGTAGCAGGTTGTGACGAAGCAAAAGAAGAGGTGGGTGAACTGGTTGAATACCTGCGCGAGCCGAGCCGTTTCCAGAAACTGGGCGGTAAGATCCCGAAAGGCGTCCTGATGGTCGGCCCTCCGGGTACCGGTAAAACCCTGCTGGCAAAAGCCATCGCGGGTGAAGCGAAGGTGCCGTTCTTTACTATTTCAGGTTCTGACTTCGTTGAAATGTTCGTGGGTGTCGGTGCATCTCGTGTGCGTGACATGTTCGAGCAGGCTAAGAAGGCAGCACCGTGCATCATCTTCATCGATGAAATCGACGCCGTAGGCCGCCAGCGTGGCGCAGGCTTGGGTGGTGGTCACGATGAACGTGAGCAGACGCTGAACCAGATGCTGGTTGAGATGGACGGCTTCGAAGGTAACGAAGGTATCATCGTTATCGCGGCAACTAACCGTCCGGACGTACTCGACCCTGCGCTGCTGCGTCCAGGCCGTTTTGACCGTCAGGTTGTGGTCGGTCTGCCGGATGTTCGCGGTCGTGAACAGATTCTGAAAGTGCATATGCGACGCGTACCGCTGGCGCCAGATATCGACGCGGCAATCATTGCGCGTGGTACTCCAGGCTTCTCCGGTGCGGATCTGGCTAACCTGGTCAACGAAGCAGCACTGTTTGCCGCTCGCGGTAACAAGCGCGTGGTGTCCATGGTGGAATTCGAGAAAGCGAAAGACAAAATCATGATGGGGGCGGAACGTCGCTCCATGGTGATGACGGAAGCGCAGAAAGAGTCCACGGCATATCACGAAGCGGGCCACGCGATTATCGGTCGTCTGGTGCCGGAACACGATCCCGTACACAAGGTGACGATTATTCCGCGCGGTCGTGCGCTGGGTGTGACCTTCTTCCTGCCTGAAGGCGACGCGATCAGCGCCAGCCGTCAGAAGCTGGAAAGCCAGATTTCAACCCTGTACGGCGGTCGTCTGGCTGAAGAGATTATCTACGGTGCGGAACATGTTTCCACCGGTGCGTCGAACGATATTAAAGTGGCGACAAACCTGGCGCGTAACATGGTGACTCAGTGGGGCTTCTCCGACAAACTCGGTCCGCTGCTGTATGCAGAGGAAGAGGGCGAAGTATTCCTGGGCCGCTCTGTGGCAAAAGCGAAACATATGTCCGATGAAACGGCACGTATCATCGACCAGGAAGTGAAAGCGCTGATTGAACGTAACTACGCTCGCGCCCGTCAGATCCTGAACGACAATATGGACATCCTGCATTCGATGAAAGATGCGCTCATGAAATATGAGACCATCGATGCACCGCAGATTGACGACCTGATGGCGCGCCGCGAAGTGCGTCCGCCGGCAGGCTGGGAAGACCCAGGCGCGTCTAACAATTCTGACAACAATGGCACCCCGCGTGCGCCGCGTCCGGTCGATGAACCGCGTACGCCAAACCCGGGCAACACCATGTCAGAGCAGTTGGGCGACAAGTAAGTCACTGCTGTTGAAGCGTTTGTCTGTATCTCAAACCCTGGAGCTTGCTCCGGGGTTTTTCTTATCTGTTTAACCACATTAATCCCAGGGACTTCACCATGAAACTATTCGCCCAGGACTCGCATCTCGACCTTTCACATCCCCATGTGATGGGGATCCTGAATGTCACGCCTGATTCCTTCTCTGACGGCGGCACGCATAATTCGCTTATCGACGCGGTTAAACACGCGAATTTAATGATTAACGCGGGTGCCACCATCATTGACGTTGGAGGGGAGTCAACGCGGCCTGGCGCGGCGGAGGTTTCGGTGGAAGAAGAGCTGGCGCGCGTGGTGCCGGTGGTAGAGGCTATCGCCCGGCGCTTTGAAGTGTGGATCTCCGTTGATACCTCCAAACCCGAAGTGATCCGTGAAGTGGCGAGAGTGGGCGCTCACATTATCAATGATATCCGCTCGCTGACCGAGCCGGGCGCGATTGAAGCCGCCGCAGAAACCGGGCTACCGGTGTGTCTGATGCATATGCAGGGTCAGCCTAAGACAATGCAGGAGGCGCCAAAATATGAAGATGTGTTTGCCGACGTCACCCGCTTCTTTATTGAGCATATCGAACGCTGTGAACGTGCGGGTATCGCAAAAGAGAAATTGCTGCTCGACCCGGGCTTCGGTTTCGGTAAAAATCTCTCACACAATTACGCGTTGCTTGCGCGCTTATCAGAGTTTCATCAGTTCGGCCTGCCACTGCTGGTGGGAATGTCGAGAAAATCGATGATTGGTCAGTTGTTGAATGTCGGGCCGAGCGAACGTCTGAGCGGCAGTCTGGCCTGCGCGGTGATTGCCGCGATGCAAGGTGCACACATCATTCGCGTCCATGACGTAAAAGAAACAGTAGAAGCCATGCGTGTGGTGGAAGCCACACTGGCAGCGAAGGAAAACAAACGCTATGAGTAATCGTAAATATTTTGGTACCGATGGCATCCGTGGGCGCGTAGGCGATGCGCCAATTACCCCTGACTTTGTCCTGAAGCTGGGCTGGGCAGCGGGGAAAGTGCTGGCGCGTCATGGCTCCCGTAAGATCATTATTGGGAAAGATACCCGTATTTCGGGTTATATGCTGGAGTCCGCGCTGGAAGCCGGGCTGGCGGCGGCGGGGCTTTCAGCTTCCTTTACGGGGCCAATGCCGACCCCTGCTGTTGCCTATCTGACCCGCACCTTCCGTGCGGAAGCGGGCATCGTCATTTCAGCTTCCCATAATCCGTTCTATGACAACGGTATCAAATTCTTCTCCATCGACGGCACCAAACTGCCGGATGACGTGGAAGAGGCGATTGAAGCGGAAATGGAAAAAGAGATCACCTGTGTTGACTCCGCTGAGCTGGGTAAAGCAAACCGTATTGTCGATGCCGCAGGCCGCTACATTGAATTCTGCAAAGGCACTTTCCCGAATGAGCTGAGCCTGGCACACCTCAAAATTGTGGTGGACTGTGCCAACGGTGCGACTTACCACATTGCGCCGAATGTGTTCCGCGAGCTGGGTGCCAAAGTGATCACTATCGGCTGCGAGCCGGATGGTCTGAACATCAACGAAGAAGTCGGCGCGACAGACGTGCGTGCCTTGCAGGCGCGTGTGCTGGCTGAAAAGGCCGATCTGGGTATTGCCCTGGATGGCGATGGTGACCGTGTGATCATGGTTGACCACGAAGGTAACAAGGTCGATGGCGATCAGATCCTCTACATCATTGCCCGTGAAGGCCTGCGTCAGGGGCAACTGCGCGGTGGCGCGGTGGGCACGCTGATGAGCAATATGGGCCTGGAACTGGCGTTGAAACAGCTGGGCATCCCGTTTGTTCGTGCGAAAGTGGGTGACCGCTACGTGCTGGAAAAACTCCAGGAGAAAGGCTGGCGTATTGGCGCGGAAAACTCCGGCCACGTGATCCTGCTCGATAAAACCACCACCGGTGACGGTATTGTGGCGGCGCTTCAGGTTGTTGCCGCGATGGCGCGTAACCATATGAGCCTGCACGATCTGTGCAGCGGCATGAAAATGTTCCCGCAGATTCTGGTCAATGTGCGTTTCACCGCGGGTAAAGGCGACCCGCTGGAAAATGATAACGTGAAAGCGGTGATGGCAGACGTGGAAGCGACTCTTGGCAGCCGTGGGCGCGTCCTGCTGCGTAAGTCGGGTACCGAGCCGCTGATCCGCGTGATGGTGGAAGGCGAAGACGAAGCGCAGGTAACCGAATTTGCGCACCGCATTGCGGATGCAGTCAAAGCTGCATAATCTTTCAGAATAAGTGTTTAAAAAGGCGGCGTTTGCCGCCTTTGTTTTAAGCAATGAATGGCTTTTTGCTGTTTTTTTCCGCAGTTGATACAATGCCTCGAAAATGCCCTTGCGAAGGTGATTCGCTTTGGTTAGTATTCACACCCGCTTCAGTGGGAAACAAAATCCTGCTAATTGGTCGAAGCATTGGTATGCGGCAAATCCGCAAGGAACAGGTTGATTATGTACGAAGCTCTTTTAGTTATTTTCCTTATTGTAGCCATCGCTCTCGTAGCGCTGATTATGCTACAGCAAGGTAAAGGCGCTGATATGGGAGCCTCCTTCGGAGCAGGCGCTTCCGGTACGCTGTTCGGTTCAAGTGGTTCTGCGAACTTCATGACCCGTACGACGGCGATTCTGGCTACGCTGTTCTTCATCATCAGTCTGGTGCTGGGCAATATCAACAGCAACAAGACCAGTAAAGGAAGCGAGTGGGAAAATCTGAGCGCGCCAGCAAAAACTGAGCAAACTCAGCCAGCTGCACCGGCTAAGCCAACCAGCGATATCCCGCAGTAAGTATTCCGTACCGAGGTGGTGGAATTGGTAGACACGCTACCTTGAGGTGGTAGTGCCCTAACGGGCTTGTGGGTTCGAGTCCCATCCTCGGTACCAATATTCCAGAAGAAAGACGTCGCGAGACGTCTTTTTTTTCGTCTGTACATTCTGTGTATCCGATCTTTTGTAGGGCGGGTAAGCGCAGCGCCACCCGCCGTTTTGCCCGGTGGCGCTGCGCTTACCGGGCCTACGAAGGCCACAAAAAAGGCGCCCAATGGGCGCCTTTTGCATGACTTGCTGTCGATTATTTCTTATCGCTGTGTTCCAGGTTCTCAACCTGAGGGAGGCCATTACCAGAACTGGCGGAGAGCAGGCCATTCTCAACATAGTTGAACAGCTTCTCACGGGTATCGGTGATGTCCAGGTTACGCATGGTCAGCTGGCCAATACGATCGTCCGGAGAGAACACTGACTCACCTTTCTCCATGGTCAGACGCTCTGCTTTATAGGTCAGGTTGTCAGACACGGTATTGAGGATGGAGTAATCATTGCCGCGACGCAGTTCCAGGGTCACTTCGCCGGTGATTGCGCTTGCCACCCAACGTTGCAGGGCGTCACGCAGCATCAGCGCCTGTGGATCAAACCAGCGACCCTGATACAGCAGTTTGCCCAGCTGACGGCCATGAGAGTGATACTGCTCGATGGTGTCTTCGTTGTGAATACCGGTCAGCAGACGCTCGTAAGCGATGTGCAGCAGCGCCATCCCCGGCGCTTCGTAAATGCCACGGCTTTTTGCTTCGATGATACGGTTTTCGATCTGATCGCTCATACCCAGACCGTGACGACCGCCGATGCGGTTTGCTTCCAGCATCAGTTCAACATCGTCGGAGAAGGTTTTACCGTTCAGGGCAACCGGATGACCACGTTCGAAACGCACGGTCACTTCTTCCGCCGGGATCTTCACGTTCTCATCCCAGAACTTCACGCCCATGATCGGGTTAACAATTTTTACGCTGGAGTTCAGGAATTCCAGGTCTTTCGCTTCGTGCGTCGCACCCAGCATATTGGAGTCGGTGGAGTAGGCTTTCTCAACGGACATCTTGTAGTCAAAGCCGCAGGCAATCATAAACTCAGACATTTCATGACGGCCACCCAGCTCGTCGATGAAGTCGGTATCCAGCCACGGTTTGTAGATCTGCAACTCGGCGTTGGTCAGCAGGCCATAACGATAGAAACGTTCAATATCGTTGCCTTTATAGGTGCTACCGTCCCCCCAGATGTTCACGCCATCTTCTTTCATGGCGGCGACCAGCATAGTGCCGGTGACGGCACGACCCAGCGGGGTGGTATTGAAATAGGTCAGGCCGCCGGTCGTATTATGGAAAGCACCGCACTGGATCGCGGCAATCCCTTCGGCAACCAGCTGCTTACGGCAGTCGATCAGACGTGCGTTCTCTGCGCCATATTCCATGGCACGACGAGGGATCGCGTCATAATCTTCCTCGTCCGGCTGACCCAGGTTCGCAGTATATGCATAAGGAACCGCTCCCTTCTGGCGCATCCACAGCAGTGCAGCGCTGGTATCCAGGCCGCCAGAAAAAGCGATGCCAATACGTTGTCCTACCGGGAGATGCTTGAGAATCGTCGTCATATAATAAAACCCTGCTTGATTGACTGATTAGAGACCGCTTTCGCTCTCGATGCATGTTTATGCAAAATAAGTGAGTATTCATTTAATCATCTTTTATCGACGACCGAAAGAGACGTGTGCGTTTTTTGTAAAAATTTCCCTTTTATTGCCCTGGCTGAAGTTGGGTTGACAGGTGGGGTCAACTATCAATATACTGAACGCCGATTTTACGTCCCGTCTTCGGTACCAAATCCCAGCATTATTTGCAAATTCTGTCCAAAACGCGTAGAATTTGCCACGTTTCAGGCGCGGGGTGGAGCAGCCTGGTAGCTCGTCGGGCTCATAACCCGAAGGTCGTCGGTTCAAATCCGGCCCCCGCAACCACTTTCCCATAAAGTTCTTTTTCAAATATACTGTGAAGACTTAGAGCCTTCGTAGCTGGATTTGAAAAAATGCTTTCGGAGAGTGCTCCAGGCCACAGTTGTGGCTATAGGGTTCAGTTATCTAAAGCCCCGATTTATCGGGGTTTTTTGTTATCTGACTACAGAATAACTGGGCTTTACGCCCTTTTTTTATGTCTTGGGGGTGGGCTTGTCCACATTAGAGCAAAAATTAACAGAGATGATTACTGCGCCGGTCGAAGCACTGGGCTACGAACTGGTCGGCATCGAATTCGTTCGCGGCCGTACATCCACACTGCGCATCTATATTGATAGTGAAGATGGCATCAATGTTGATGATTGTGCTGATGTCAGCCACCAGGTGAGTGCGGTTCTTGATGTTGAAGATCCGATTACCGTTGCGTACAACCTGGAAGTTTCCTCACCTGGCCTCGATCGTCCGATGTTCACGGCCGAGCACTACGTGCGCTTTACCGGTGAAGAAGTGGCTCTCGTTCTGCGTATGGCCGTACAGAACCGCCGTAAATGGCAGGGAATTATCAAAGCCGTTGATGGTGAAATGATCACGGTGACAGTCGAAGGCAAAGATGAAGTGTTCGCGCTGAGTAATATCCAGAAGGCGAACCTGGTTCCCCACTTTTAACAGTCTGGATTGAGGTGAAAAGCCCGCGATGAACAAAGAAATTTTGGCTGTTGTTGAAGCCGTCTCCAACGAGAAATCACTGCCGCGTGAGAAGATTTTCGAAGCGCTGGAAAGTGCACTGGCTACAGCAACCAAGAAAAAATACGAACAAGAGATCGATGTTCGCGTAGAAATCGATCGTAAAAGCGGTGACTTCGATACATTCCGTCGTTGGGTAATCGTTGAAGAAGTGACCCAACCGACCAAAGAGATCACGCTGGAAGCGGCACGTTTTGAAGACGAAAGTCTGAACGTGGGTGACTACGTTGAAGATCAGATTGAATCTGTTACCTTCGACCGTATCACCACCCAGACCGCGAAGCAGGTTATTGTGCAGAAAGTTCGCGAAGCCGAGCGCGCGCTGGTTGTCGATCAGTTCCGCGATCAGGAAGGCGAAATCATCACTGGTGTGGTGAAGAAAGTGAACCGCGACAACATCTCTCTGGAGATCAAATCCGAAGGGCTGCCGGGTAACGCTGAAGCCGTGATCCTGCGCGAAGACATGCTGCCGCGTGAAAACTTCCGCCCAGGCGACCGTATTCGTGGTGTGCTGTATGCCGTACGTCCTGAAGCGCGTGGTGCACAGCTGTTCGTGACGCGTTCTAAACCAGAAATGCTGGTTGAACTGTTCCGTATCGAAGTGCCGGAAATCGGCGAAGAAGTTATCGAAATCAAAGCGGCGGCCCGCGATCCGGGTTCCCGTGCGAAAATTGCGGTGAAAACCAACGACAAGCGTATCGACCCGGTCGGTGCTTGCGTCGGTATGCGTGGCGCACGTGTTCAGGCGGTTTCTACCGAACTGGGCGGCGAGCGCATTGATATCGTTCTGTGGGACGATAACCCGGCGCAGTTCGTGATCAACGCAATGGCACCGGCTGATGTGGCGTCTATCGTTGTTGACGAAGACAAACACACCATGGATATCGCTGTAGAAGCGGGCAACCTGGCGCAGGCGATTGGCCGTAACGGTCAGAACGTACGTCTGGCGTCACAGCTGAGCGGCTGGGAACTCAACGTGATGACCGTTGATGACCTTCAGGCCAAGCATCAGGCTGAAGCCCACGCGGCGATCGATACCTTCACCAAATACCTGGACATTGACGAAGACTTCGCCACTGTGCTGGTTGAAGAAGGTTTCTCTACGCTGGAAGAACTGGCCTACGTGCCAATGAAAGAGCTGCTGGAAATTGACGGTCTGGATGAACCAACCGTTGAAGCCCTGCGTGAACGCGCTAAAAACGCACTGACCACCCTGGCGCTGGCTCAGGAAGAAAGCCTTGGCGATAAGAAGCCGGCTGATGACCTGCTGAATCTGGAAGGTCTTGATCGTGCGATTGCGTTCAAGCTGGCTGCCCGTGGTGTTTGTACGCTGGAAGATCTCGCTGAGCAAGGCGTTGATGACCTGGCCGATATCGAAGGTTTAACCGACGAGAAAGCCGGCGAACTCATCATGGCCGCACGTAATATTTGCTGGTTCGGCGACGAAGCGTAATAAACTGTAGCAGGAAGGAACAGCATGACTGATGTAACTGTAAAATCGCTGGCTGCTGAGATTCAGACCTCCGTGGACCGCCTGGTACAGCAATTTGCTGATGCAGGGATCCCGAAGTCCGCTGATGACTCGGTGACCGCGCAAGAAAAACAAACCTTGTTAGCGCACCTGAACCGTGAACACGGCTCTACGCCTGACAAGTTAACGCTACAGCGTAAAACGCGTAGCACGTTGAACATCCCTGGTACCGGTGGCAAAAGCAAGTCGGTACAAATTGAAGTCCGCAAGACGCGCACCTTTGTAAAACGTGATCCGCAAGAGGCAGAACGCCTTGCCGCGGAAGAGCAGGCACAGCGTGAAGCGGAAGAACAAGCTCAGCGTGAGGCAGAAGCCACTGCCAAACGTGAAGCAGAATTAAAAGCTGAACGTGAGGCCGCAGAAAAAGCGAAACGCGACGCCGGTGAAAAAGCGAAGCGTGACGCTGCGGAAAAAGACAAAGTGAGCAATCAACAGACTGACGAAATGACCAAAACTGCCCAGGCTGAAAAAGCCCGCCGTGAAAATGAAGCTGCCGAGCTGAAGCGTAAAGCGGAAGAAGAAGCCCGCCGCAAGCTTGAAGAAGAAGCTCGCCGCGTCGCCGAAGAAGCGCGTCGCATGGCAGAAGAAAACGAGAAGAACGGTGTGAATACCGCTGAACCAACTGAAGATACCAGCGATTATCACGTCACCACGTCTCAGCATGCGCGTCAGGCAGAAGACGACAACGACCGCGAAGTTGAAGGTGGTCGTGGCCGTACTCGCAGTGCAAAAGCTGCGCGTCCTGCGAAAAAAGGTAACAAACACGCTGAATCAAAAGCTGACCGTGAAGAAGCGCGTGCAGCGGTTCGCGGCGGTAAAGGCGGCAAGCGTAAAGGTTCCGCTCTCCAGCAGGGCTTCCAGAAGCCTGCTCAGGCCGTTAACCGTGACGTTGTGATCGGCGAAACCATCACCGTTGGCGAACTGGCTAACAAGATGGCGGTGAAAGGCTCTCAGGTCATCAAAGCGATGATGAAACTGGGCGCAATGGCCACCATCAACCAGGTCATCGACCAGGAAACCGCACAGCTGGTTGCCGAAGAGATGGGCCACAAAGTTATCCTGCGTCGTGAAAACGAGCTGGAAGAAGCAGTAATGAGCGACCGTGATACGGGCGCAGCGGCTGAACCGCGCGCACCGGTCGTGACCATCATGGGTCACGTTGACCACGGTAAAACCTCTCTGCTTGACTACATTCGTTCTACTAAGGTTGCCTCCGGCGAAGCGGGTGGTATTACCCAGCACATCGGTGCTTACCACGTAGAAACCGAAAACGGCATGATCACCTTCCTGGATACCCCAGGCCACGCAGCGTTTACCTCAATGCGTGCTCGTGGTGCTCAGGCAACGGATATCGTTGTTCTGGTTGTTGCTGCCGACGATGGCGTGATGCCACAGACCATTGAAGCTATCCAGCACGCGAAAGCGGCGCAGGTGCCTCTGGTTGTCGCAGTTAACAAAATCGATAAGCCAGAAGCCGATATGGATCGCGTGAAGAACGAACTGTCCCAGTACGGCGTTATGCCGGAAGAGTGGGGCGGTGAAGCGCAGTTCATCCCTGTATCTGCAAAAGCAGGTACCGGTATCGACGACCTGCTGAACGCTATCCTGCTTCAGGCTGAAGTTCTGGAGCTGAAAGCGGTTCGTAAAGGTATGGCGAGCGGCGCGGTAATCGAATCCTTCCTGGATAAAGGTCGTGGTCCGGTTGCAACCGTTCTGGTTCGCGAAGGTACTCTGCACAAGGGCGACATCGTTCTGTGTGGTTTCGAATACGGTCGCGTTCGTGCGATGCGTAACGAACTGGGTCAGGAAGTGCTGGAAGCGGGTCCGTCCATTCCAGTGGAAATTCTCGGCCTGTCCGGTGTTCCGGCTGCCGGTGACGAAGTCACCGTGGTACGTGACGAGAAGAAAGCGCGTGAAGTCGCTCTGTATCGTCAGGGTAAATTCCGTGAAGTGAAGCTGGCTCGTCAGCAGAAATCTAAACTCGAGAACATGTTCGCCAACATGACCGAAGGCGAAGTTCACGAAGTGAACATCGTTCTGAAAGCGGACGTTCAGGGTTCTGTGGAAGCGATCTCCGACTCCTTGCTGAAACTGTCTACCGACGAAGTGAAAGTGAAGATCATCGGTTCTGGCGTAGGTGGTATCACCGAAACCGACGCAACCCTGGCAGCAGCGTCCAACGCGATCCTGGTTGGCTTCAACGTTCGTGCTGACGCATCTGCGCGTAAAGTGATTGATGCTGAAAGCCTGGATCTGCGTTACTACTCCGTCATCTATAACCTGATTGACGAAGTGAAAGCAGCGATGAGCGGCATGCTGTCTCCTGAGCTGAAACAGCAGATCATCGGTCTGGCTGAAGTACGTGACGTGTTCAAATCACCGAAATTCGGTGCGATCGCGGGCTGTATGGTTACCGAAGGGACCATCAAGCGTCACAACCCAATCCGCGTACTGCGTGACAACGTGGTTATCTACGAAGGTGAGCTGGAATCCCTGCGCCGCTTCAAAGATGACGTTAACGAAGTCCGTAACGGCATGGAATGTGGTATCGGCGTGAAGAACTACAACGACGTTCGCGTTGGCGATATGATCGAAGTGTTCGAGATCATCGAAATTCAGCGTACCATCGCGTAATCTTCGTCAACTGAAGAGTAATTAGCGTAGGCCGGGTAAGCGAAGCGCCACCCGGCAGTAATTTTAAAAAGGGGCTTAAGCCCCTTTTTTGTCTGGAGAATTTATTATGGCGAAAGAATTTGGTCGCCCACAGCGCGTCGCGCAGGAGATGCAGAAAGAGATCGCTCTCATTCTGCAACGTGAAATCAAAGATCCACGCGTGGGTATGATGACCACCGTGTCTGGCGTGGAAATGTCCCGCGACCTGGCGTACGCCAAAGTGTTTGTTACTTTCCTGAATGACCAGGATGAAGACGCCGTGAAGAACGGCATTAAAGCGTTGCAGGAAGCCTCTGGTTTCATCCGCTCTCTGCTTGGCAAAGCAATGCGCCTGCGTATCGTGCCAGAGCTGACCTTCTTCTACGACAACTCGCTGGTTGAAGGTATGCGTATGTCCAACCTGGTGACCAGCGTGGTGAAACATGACGATGAGCGTCGTGTTAACCCGGCGGACGACAGCAAGGAGGACTGATGAGTCGTCCTCGTCGTCGCGGTCGTGACGTGCATGGCGTGCTGTTGCTGGATAAACCACAGGGCGCATCCAGCAACGACGTGCTGCAAAAAGTGAAGCGTATTTATAACGCCAACCGTGCAGGGCACACTGGCGCGCTGGATCCGCTGGCAACCGGCATGCTGCCGATCTGCCTGGGGGAAGCGACAAAGTTTTCCCAGTACCTGCTGGATTCGGATAAGCGCTACCGCGTGATTGCCAAACTGGGCCAGCGCACGGATACCTCCGATGCAGATGGCCTGGTGGTGGAAGAGCGCCCGGTGACCTTCAGCGCGGAGCAACTTGATGCGGCGCTGGACAGCTTCCGTGGTGATACGCTACAGGTGCCGTCGATGTATTCGGCGCTGAAATATCAGGGCAAAAAGCTCTACGAATATGCGCGTCAGGGCATTGAGGTTCCGCGTGAAGCTCGTCCGATTACCGTGTATGAGTTGCTGTTCATTCGCCACGAAGGTGATGAACTCGAGCTGGAAGTACACTGTTCGAAAGGGACCTATATCCGCACCATCATTGATGACCTCGGTGAAAAGCTGGGCTGCGGCGCGCATGTGATTTATCTGCGTCGTCTGGCGGTCAGCAAATATCCGGTCGAACGCATGGTGACGCTTGAGCATCTGCACGCCCTGGTTGAGCAGGCGCAAGCGCAGGGCGTTGCGCCTGCCGATCTGCTGGACCCGCTGCTGATGCCAATGGACAGTCCGGCAGTGGACTTCCCGGTTGTTAATCTTCCTTTAACATCGTCCGTTTACTTTAAGAACGGAAACCCGGTTCGCACATCGGGGGCGCCGCTTGAGGGCCTGGTACGCGTGACGGAAGGTGACGAAGGGAAATTCATCGGTATGGGCGAAATGGACGGCGAAGGGCGTGTGGCGCCGCGTCGTCTGGTCGTCGAATATCCGGTCGAAGCGTGACGGTGATAACGCCTCACCTTGCGATAAGCAGGGGAGACGAGTAGAATATCGCCGCTTAACGCCTGGTAAATTGTTTAACAATCTGCGGGGCGTACATGGGATAGCTGAATTAGAGATCGGCATCCTTACATTCTTTATACTTTGGAGTTTGAAAATGTCTCTAAGCGTTGAAGCTAAAGCTAAAATCGTTTCTGAGTTTGGTCGTGGTACTAACGACAGCGGTTCTACCGAAGTTCAGGTTGCACTGCTGACTGCACAGATTAACCACCTGCAAGGTCACTTTGCAGAGCACAAAAAAGATCACCACAGCCGTCGTGGTCTGCTGCGTATGGTTTCTCAGCGTCGTAAACTGCTCGACTACCTGAAGCGTAAAGATGTTGCACGCTACACCGCGCTGATCGAGCGTCTGGGCCTGCGTCGCTAATTCTTGCGAGTTTCAGAAAAGGGGGCCTGATGGCCCCTTTTTTCAACCAGACGGCAGCAATTCAATGGAAACTATTGTATTGTTGCTATAAATGATCTTCATTGCAGAGGTTCGCGCGGCTAATGAGAGGCTTCACCCATGAGGGTGTCGGTTGTCATTAGTCGCGAGGATGCGAAGAAGGTCGGGTTAAATCGTCAGCACACCTGAGGTGTGCTTTCAAACATTTAAGAAAGGACAGAATTTTGCTGAATCCGATCGTTCGTAAATTCCAGTATGGTCAGCATACCGTCACGCTGGAAACCGGCATGATGGCGCGTCAGGCTACTGCTGCCGTTATGGTAAGCATGGATGACACTGCTGTATTCGTTACCGTAGTTGGCCAGAAAAAAGCTAAACCAGGTCAGGACTTCTTCCCACTGACCGTTAACTACCAGGAGCGTACCTACGCTGCCGGTAAAATCCCGGGTGGCTTCTTCCGTCGTGAAGGCCGTCCAAGCGAAGGCGAAACCCTGATCGCGCGTCTGATTGACCGCCCGGTTCGTCCGCTGTTCCCGGAAGGCTTCGTAAACGAAGTTCAGGTTATTGCGACCGTTGTTTCCGTTAACCCACAGGTTAACCCGGACATCGTTGCTATGATCGGCGCATCTGCGGCCCTGTCACTGTCTGGTATTCCATTCAATGGCCCAATCGGTTCCGCGCGCGTTGGCTACATCAACGACCAGTACGTACTGAACCCAACTCAGGAAGAGCTGAAAGAGAGTAAGCTGGACCTGGTTGTTGCCGGTACTGAAGCAGCGGTTCTGATGGTTGAATCCGAAGCTGAACTGCTGAGCGAAGATCAGATGCTGGGCGCTGTGGTATTTGGCCACGAGCAGCAGCAGATCGTTATCCAGAACATCAACGACCTGGTGAAAGAAGCCGGTAAACCACGTTGGGACTGGCAGCCAGAAGCGGTGAACGAGGCGCTGAACGCACGCGTTGCTGCACTGGCAGAAACTCGTCTGAGCGACGCATACCGCATCACCGACAAACAGGAGCGCTATGCTCAGGTTGATGTGATCAAATCTGAAGTGACCGCGACCCTGGTTGCCGAAGACGAAACGCTGGACGCTAACGAGATTGGCGAAATCCTGCACGCCATCGAGAAAAACGTTGTTCGTAGCCGCGTCCTGGCAGGCGAGCCGCGTATCGATGGCCGTGAAAAAGACATGATCCGTGGTCTGGACGTGCGTACTGGCGTACTGCCACGTACTCACGGTTCTGCGCTGTTCACCCGTGGTGAAACGCAGGCGCTGGTAACCGCGACCCTAGGTACCGCACGTGACGCACAGATCATCGACGAACTGATGGGCGAGCGTACTGACAGCTTCCTGTTCCACTACAACTTCCCTCCGTACTCTGTGGGCGAAACCGGTATGGTTGGCTCACCGAAGCGTCGTGAAATTGGTCACGGTCGTCTGGCGAAGCGCGGCGTGCTGGCAGTGATGCCAGAAGCAGACAAATTCCCGTACACCGTACGTGTGGTGTCTGAAATCACCGAATCCAACGGTTCCTCTTCTATGGCTTCCGTGTGTGGTGCCTCTCTGGCGCTGATGGATGCAGGCGTGCCAATTAAAGCCGCCGTTGCAGGTATCGCAATGGGTCTGGTGAAAGAGGGCGACAACTACGTTGTTCTGTCTGACATTCTGGGCGACGAAGACCACCTGGGCGATATGGACTTCAAAGTAGCGGGTTCCCGTGACGGTATCTCTGCCTTGCAGATGGATATCAAAATTGAAGGTATCACCAAAGAGATCATGCAGGTTGCTCTGAACCAGGCTAAAGGTGCGCGTCTGCACATCCTGGGCGTGATGGAACAGGCGATTAATGCGCCGCGTGGCGACATTTCTCAGTTCGCTCCACGTATCCACACCATCAAGATCAATCCAGACAAGATCAAAGATGTTATCGGTAAGGGCGGTTCTGTTATCCGTGCACTGACCGAAGAAACGGGCACCACCATCGAAATCGAAGATGACGGTACTGTGAAGATCGCAGCAACCGACGGCGAGAAAGCGAAATACGCTATCCGTCGTATCGAAGAGATCACGGCAGAAATCGAAGTGGGCCGTATCTACAATGGTAAAGTGACCCGTATCGTTGACTTTGGCGCATTCGTTGCCATCGGTGGCGGTAAAGAAGGTCTGGTACACATCTCTCAGATCGCTGACAAGCGCGTTGAGAAAGTGACCGATTACCTGCAAATGGGTCAGGAAGTACCGGTGAAAGTTCTGGAAGTTGACCGCCAGGGCCGTATCCGTCTGAGCATTAAAGAAGCAACCGAGCAGTCTCAGCCTGCTGCGGCGCCGGAAGCTCCGGCTGCTGAACAGCAAGGCGAGTAAGGTTGCCATTTGCCCTCCGCGCAGGCGGAGGGCTTATTATCAGGCAGGACGCCTTGTTAAGCCGCCGGGGGACAGGACGTTCATCCAATAGTTGTCTTCGGGAGTGGGAAATGAAGCCTTTTTTGCGCTGGTGTTTCGTTGCGACAGCTTTAACGCTGGCAGGATGCAGCAACTCTGCCTGGCGTAAGAGCGAAGTCCTCGCAGTGCCATTGCAACCGACTTTGCAGCAGGAAGTCATTCTGGCACGCATGGAACAAATACTTGCCAGTCGGGCTTTAACCGATGACGAACGCGCACAGCTTTTATATGAGCGCGGAGTGTTGTATGATAGTCTCGGTCTGAGGGCACTGGCGCGAAATGATTTTTCACAAGCGCTGGCGATTCGACCTGATATGCCTGAAGTATTCAATTACTTAGGCATTTATTTAACGCAGGCAGGCAATTTTGATGCTGCCTATGAAGCGTTTGATTCTGTACTTGAGCTTGATCCAACTTACAACTACGCGCACTTGAATCGCGGTATCGCATTGTATTACGGCGGTCGTGATAAGTTAGCGCAAGATGATCTGCTGGCGTTTTATCAAGACGATCCTAATGATCCTTTCCGCAGCCTGTGGCTTTACATCGTTGAGCAGAAGCTCGATGAGAAGCAGGCCAAAGAAGCACTGAAACAGCGCTTCGAGAAATCGGACAAGGAACAGTGGGGATGGAACATTGTCGAGTTCTACCTGGGCAACATTAGCGAAGCAACGCTGATGGAACGCCTCAAGGCGGACGCAACGGATAACACCTCGCTCGCTGAGCATCTCAGTGAAACCAACTTCTATTTAGGTAAGTACTACCTAAGTCTGGGGGATATGGACAGCGCTACGGCACTGTTCAAATTAGCGGTTGCTAACAACGTACATAACTTCGTTGAGCACCGTTATGCATTGTTGGAATTATCGCTCTTGGGCCAGGAGCAAGACGACCTGGCAGAATCGGACCAGCAATAGCTGACGACATAAACATCAGCCCGTAATCTTTTGATTGCCATCACCTTCACTGGTGAGGGCGTTGTTGTTCGTCAATACACCTAATTTGAGCCGGTTCACACTTTTCAATGAAAATTGCTAATCATTTTCACGATGAGCTAAGTAGACTGGCCGCCATTAATATCGAGGCACTTGTACTACATGGCTGAATTCGAAACCACTTTTGCAGATCTGGGCCTGAAGGCTCCTATCCTTGAAGCCCTTAACGATCTGGGTTACGAAAAACCATCTCCGATCCAGGCTGAGTGTATCCCACACCTGCTTTCTGGTCGTGACGTGCTGGGCATGGCCCAGACTGGTAGCGGTAAAACCGCAGCATTCTCGCTGCCGCTGCTGAACAACATTGATCCGGACCTGCGCGCGCCGCAGATCCTCGTCCTGGCTCCAACCCGTGAACTGGCTGTTCAGGTTGCTGAAGCCATGACGGAATTCTCTAAACATATGCGCGGCGTAAACGTGGTTGCCCTGTACGGCGGCCAGCGTTATGACGTGCAGTTACGCGCCCTGCGCCAGGGTCCACAGATTGTTGTCGGTACGCCGGGCCGTCTGCTGGATCACCTGAAGCGCGGTACCCTGGACCTCTCTAAACTGAGCGGTCTGGTACTGGACGAAGCCGATGAAATGCTGCGTATGGGCTTCATCGAAGACGTAGAAACCATCATGGCGCAGATCCCGGAAGGTCATCAGACCGCTCTGTTCTCTGCAACTATGCCAGAAGCGATCCGTCGCATTACCCGCCGCTTCATGAAAGAGCCGCAGGAAGTGCGTATTCAGTCCAGCGTGACCACTCGCCCGGACATCAGCCAGAGCTACTGGTCTGTATACGGCATGCGCAAAAACGAAGCGCTGGTGCGTTTCCTGGAAGCAGAAGATTTTGATGCGGCGATTATCTTCGTTCGTACCAAAAACGCGACCCTGGAAGTGGCTGAAGCCCTGGAGCGTAGCGGCTACAACAGCGCAGCGCTGAACGGCGACATGAACCAGGCCCTGCGTGAGCAGACTCTGGAGCGTCTGAAAGACGGTCGTCTGGATATCCTGATTGCAACCGACGTGGCAGCACGTGGCCTGGACGTTGAGCGTATCAGCCTGGTTGTAAACTACGATATCCCAATGGACTCCGAGTCTTACGTTCACCGTATCGGCCGTACCGGTCGTGCGGGTCGTGCAGGCCGTGCGCTGCTGTTCGTTGAGAACCGCGAGCGTCGTCTGCTGCGTAACATTGAACGCACCATGAAGCTGACCATTCCAGAAGCCGAGCTGCCAAACGCAGAACTGCTGGGCAAACGCCGTCTGGAAAAATTCGCCGCGAAAGTACAGCAGCAGCTGGAAAGCAGCGATCTGGATCAGTACCGTGCGCTGCTGTCCCAGATCCAGCCTGTCGCTGAAGGCGAAGAGCTGGACATGGAAACCCTGGCCGCAGCACTGCTGAAAATGGCGCAGGGCGAACGTAGCCTGATCGTGCCACCTGATGCGCCGATGCGTCCTAAGCGTGAGTTCCGTGACCGTGACGATCGCTTCGAACGTCGTGGCGACCGTAACGACCGTGGTCCACGCGGTGACCGTCCAGAGCGTGGTGGTGAAGACCGTCCACGTCGCGAGCGTCGTGACGCTGGCGAAATGGAACTGTATCGCATTGAAGTGGGCCGTGATGATGGTGTTGAAGTTCGTCACATCGTTGGCGCGATCGCTAACGAAGGCGACATCAGCAGCCGTTACATCGGTAACATCAAGCTGTTCGGTTCCCACTCCACCATCGAGCTGCCAAAAGGCATGCCGGGCGAAGTACTGCAACACTTTACTCGCACCCGCATCCTGAACAAGCCGATGAACATGCAGCTGCTGGGCGATGCACAGCCACGTCCTGACCGTGGCGGCGAACGTCGTGGCGGTGGTCGCGGTTTCGGTGGCGAGCGTCGTGAAGGCGGTCGCAGCGAAGGTCGCGGTGGTGAAGGCCGTCGTTTCTCCGGTGAGCGCCGCGAAAACCGTGGTCCACGCCGTGAAGAAGGCGCCAGCCGTCGTCGTTTCGGTGACGCGTAAGCCTTTCGCTTCTGACGTAAAGTAAAATATACAGCCCCGATAGTTGCTATCGGGGCTTTTTTTATTCCTTTTGTACTCTTGTACTGGTACAGTGCAACACACTAAAATGCAGAACCACATTTTTCACTGGAGATAAGGCCGCATGGCAACACTAACCACCACCCAAACGTCACCTTCGCTGCTTGGCGGCGTGGTGATCATCGGCGGAACCATCATTGGTGCCGGGATGTTTTCCCTGCCTGTGGTCATGTCCGGTGCGTGGTTCTTCTGGTCGCTGGCGGCGCTGGTTTTCACCTGGTTCTGCATGCTCCATTCCGGGCTGATGATCCTTGAAGCAAACCTGAACTACCGCATTGGCTCCAGCTTCGACACCATCACCCGGGATCTGTTGGGCAAAGGCTGGAACCTGGTGAACGGGCTGTCCATCGCGTTTGTACTCTATATCCTGACCTACGCGTACATTTCAGCGAGCGGGTCGATTCTGCATCACACCTTCTCAGAGATGTCGCTGAACGTTCCGGCGCGTCTGGCGGGTCTCTGCTTCGCGCTGGGCGTGGCGTTTATCGTCTGGATGAGCACCAAAGCGGTCAGCCGCATGACGGCAATCGTGCTGGGCGCAAAGGTCATCACCTTCTTCCTGACCTTCGGCAGCCTGCTGGGGCACGTCACGCCGGCCACGCTGTTTAACGTTGCCGAAGTGAACACCTCCTACACGCCGTACCTGCTGATGACGCTGCCATTCTGTCTGGCGTCGTTCGGCTACCACGGCAACGTACCGAGCCTGATGAAGTACTACGGCAAGGATCCGCGCACCATCGTGAAATGCCTGGTTTACGGCACGCTGCTGGCGCTGGGGCTGTATGTGATCTGGCTGCTGGGGACGATGGGTAACATCCCGCGTCCGGAATTTATCGGCATTGCGCAGAAGGGCGGTAACATTGATGTGCTGGTACAGGCGCTGAGCGGCGTGCTGAACAGCCGCAGTCTGGATCTGCTTCTGGTGGTCTTCTCGAACTTTGCGGTAGCGAGCTCATTCCTCGGCGTGACGCTGGGCCTGTTTGACTACCTGGCGGATCTGTTTGGTTTTGATGACTCTGCTATGGGGCGCTTCAAAACCGCGCTGTTGACCTTCCTGCCGCCGATTGTGGGCGGCCTGCTGTGGCCGAACGGTTTCCTGTACGCCATCGGCTATGCGGGACTGGCGGCCACCATCTGGGCGGCGATTGTACCGGCGCTGCTGGCGCGCAAATCACGTAAGCGCTTCGGCAGCCCGAAATTCCGCGTCTGGGGCGGAAAACCGATGATTGCGCTGATTCTGGTATTTGGTATCGGCAATGCGGTGGTGCACGTGCTGTCGAGTTTTAATCTGTTGCCTGTGTATCAGTAAAACGTGCGGTCTGAACCCCTCACCCCGGCCCTCTCCCCATGGGAGAGGGAGAAAAGAATGTAGGCCCGGTAAGCGAAGCGCCACCGGGCAAAGCAAAAAACTACCCCACCAACTCCTCTTTCACCTGCATCGCCAAATCAAACGAATGCAGACGCGCCTGGTGATCGAAAATCTGGCCGTTAACCATAATCTCATCCGCCTGGGTTTCACGCAGCACCGCCTCCAGCCCGTGACGCACTTTCGCCTTATCACCCACCAGCGACATACTCAGAGCCTGCTGCACGCCATACTGCTCGGAGGCCGACCACAGCTGATGCATATTCTCTACCGGCGGTGGAAGCTGGCCCGTCTCACCGCGACGCAGCTTCACAAACGCCTGCTGCATAGAGGTAAACAGGAATTCCGCGTCGCGGTTGCTGTCGGCGGCAATGATATTGATACACACCATCGCATACGGCTTCTCCAGACGTTCAGACGGTTGGAAGTGCGTACGATAAAGATGCAGTGCCTGATGCAGCATATCCGGTGCGAAGTGGGAAGCGAACGCGAACGGCAGCCCCAGTTGAGCGGCGAGCTGTGCGCTGTACAGGCTTGAGCCTAACAGCCATACCGGGATCTTTTCCCCGTACCCCGGCACAGGACGCACGTGCGGGTTCGGATCCCGCGCGTCAAACCAGTCCACCAGCTCGGCCACATCGCGCGGGAAGTTATCGATATCGCCGCTCATATGGCGACGCAGGGCGCGCATGGTCGGCTGGTCGCTGCCCGGCGCGCGGCCAAGCCCTAGATCAATACGGCCCGGATAAAGGGTATTCAGCGTCCCGAACTGCTCGGCAATCACCAGCGGGGCGTGGTTCGGCAGCATCACACCGCCGGAGCCCAGGTGCAGAGTGGTGGTATTCGCCGCCAGATAGCCAATCAGCACCGAGGTGGCGGCGCTGGCGATGCCCACCATATTGTGGTGCTCCGCCAGCCAGTAGCGGTGATAGCCGCGCTTTTCGGCAAGCTGAGCAAGATCGAGAGAGTGCGTGAAGGCTTCTCTGGCCGAGGAGCCTTGTGGGATCGGCGCCAGATCCAGCACCGAAAACGGAATGGTTTTGTCAGTCATAACAGCTCACTTTGTCGACGGTCAATCTTTAATACTGCATTAAAAAATGATAACCGTTGTTAACAAAGTGAGCCTTTTTTACGCCTGCAATTCCAGCCCGGCGAGACGTCTCCAGTAACCGTTGCAGTCGCTGTTTGCCGTCAACGGCAGCGGTGAGGCGCCGTTTTCGTTGGCGCGGAAGGCGTCCAGCATCGCGAAAACGCCGGTATCAAGCGGCGAAAGACGCACCATATCCACCAGCCCGTGCATTGACGCCAGTTCGTTGCCGAGGTTATAGACGTAACCGCTCATGGTCTGAATGCCGTTGAGGACAAACACCTGCTGGTTCTCCTGCGACAGCATACTGCGGCCGTTCGGGTACTTAATGCAGCAGGTTTCGCACTCGTCTTTCGGGCGATCTTCGGAACGTGCGGTGAAGCAGCGGGCAGAGTAGGCCAGCGGCAGATGGCCGTAGCTCAGAACCTCCACTTCAAACTTGTTGCGAATGCCCAGCTCTTCGCACTGTGTGAGCAGGTTGGCCAGCCAGTCGCGGGAGAGCTCAACCGGCATGCACCAGCGGGTCATCCCCTGTTTGAGCAACAGGCGCAGGGTCACCGCGTTATAGCAGTTCAGCGCATGTCCGGCGACAAACGGCAGCTTACGCTCGGCACACAGGTTTACCACGCCCAGGTCGCTCGCCTCCAGCAGGAACTCACCGTTTTCGACGTAGCGCTTCAGCTCGCCCAGTTCAGAGGACGCCTGCACCAGCGCCAGCGTCGAGAGCACCACCTGCTTGCCGCTGCCGGCCAGGTTTTTCGCTATATCCAGCCAGTCGCCCACTTTGGTGGCGCGGCGCTTGCTGCACACCGCTTCGCCGAGGTAAATCACATCGGCGCTGCTGTTAGCCGCCTGCTGGTAAAAATCTTCCAGCGTCTCTTTTGGCCAGTAGTAAAGCACCGGCCCTAATGAATATTTCATGATTATCTCACTGCCATTTACGGTGGTACGCGCCGAGCGTAGTTTGGGTGCCTTCAGACATCGCGCCGAGCGTCTCCATCCAGGCCGCTTGTGGAGCATAGTTTTGCGGGTCCGCCATGCAGCGGTCGATGGCCTGACGCCACACCTTCGCCACCTGGCTCACGTAGGCCGGGCTGCGCTGGCGGCCTTCGATTTTCACCGAGGCAATATTGGCGGCCAGCAGTTCCGGCAGCAATTCCAGCGTGTTGAGGCTGGTGGGCTCCTCCAGCGCGTGGTAGCGCTCGCCGTCCACCAGATAGCGGCCCTTACACAGTGTCGGATACCCCGCGTTTTCACCGTCCTGATAGCGGTCAATTAACACGTCATTCAGGCGTGACTCCAGTCCCTGCGGTGTTTGCTGCCAGCGAACGAAGCGGGCAGGCGAGCAGGCGCCGACGGTATTTGGCGATTCCCCGGTGAGATAGGAAGAAAGATAGCAGCGGCCTTCGGCCATGATGCACAGGCTGCCGAAGGCAAAAACCTCCAGCGGCACTGGCGTGACGCGCGCCAGTTGCTTAACCTGATGAATAGAAAGCACGCGCGGCAGCACCACGCGAGCCACGTCAAAGTGTCGATGATAAAAACGCACGGCCTCTTCATTGGTGGCCGATGCCTGAACAGAGACGTGGCGCTCAATATGCGGATAACGTTCTGCCGCATACTCAAGCATGGCGAGGTCAGCCAGGATCAGCGCATCTGCGCCCAGTTGGGCCGCCATATCCACGGCGCGTTGCCAGCGGGCATAGCCATCAGGATGGGCAAAAGTATTGATGGCGATGTGCAGTTTGCGCCGGTGCTGGTGAACGAAGTTAACGGCTTCCTGAAGCTTTTTCTCCGTAAAGTTAAGACCCGCAAAATGGCGGGCGTTGGTATCATCTTTCAGCCCGATATAGACCGCATCGGCCCCATTTTCGATGGCCGCCTTAAGCGCCGGAAGGTTTCCGGCAGGGCAGAGCAGCTCCATAATTTATCCCGATGTTGTCGATCGCAGGGATCGTAAAAAATGTTAACGAGCTGGGATTTTAATTAACCCATACGCGACAATTTTTGATTTAAGGCAGCTAATGGCGTATTGATGGCACCAATAATGAGGTATACCGGACAACGGTTTGTTGATTTACGCCGCTATCTTCTTGTCGGGATATGGCAAAATAGCAGGACTATAGCTATCAGGGAGTAAAGCTCGTGCTGGATAAACTGCGTTCACGTCTCGTACAATTTGGTCCATCAATGCTGAGCGTGCCGGTAAAACTGGCACCGTTCGCGCTTAAACGCCAGGTGCTGGAACAGGTACTGAGCTGGCAGTTCCGCCAGGCGCTACAGGACGGTGAGCTGGAGTTTCTGGAAGGCCGCTGGTTAAAGATTGAAGTGCGCGATATCGGGTTGCGCTGGTTTACTTCCGTTGAGAACGATCGGCTGATCGTCCGTGAAACCGCCGAGGCGGATGTCAGCTTTAGCGCGGATGCCAGCGATCTGCTGATGATCGCCGCGCGCAAACAGGATCCGGACACCCTCTTCTTCCAGCGTCGTCTGGTGATTGAAGGCGACACGGAGCTCGGTCTGTACGTCAAAAATTTAATGGATGCCATTGAGCTGGAGCAGATGCCGAAAGCGCTGCGTATGATGTTGATGCAAATGGCAGATTTCGTTGAGGCCGGGCTAAAAACCCCGCCGGACAGTAAACACACTTCAGTAGGTGAGCCATGCTGATTCGAGTCGAAATTGGGATTGATGCGCCGGGTATCGATGCGTTGTTACGCCGCTCTTTTGCAGGCGACGCCGAAGCCCAACTGGTTCACGATCTTCGCGAAGATGGCCTGATTACGCTGGGCCTGGTTGCCACCGACGATGAAGGGCAGGTGGTCGGCTACGTGGCCTTCAGCCCGGTGATTGTGCAGGGCGAAGAGTTGCAGTGGGTCGGCATGGCGCCGCTGGCGGTGGATGAAAACTACCGTGGCCAGGGCCTGGCGCGCCAGCTGGTCTATGAAGGGCTGGATTCCCTGAATGAATTTGGCTATGCCGCTGTCGTCGTTCTGGGCGATCCGGCGTTCTATGAACGTTTAGGTTTTGAGCCAGCGGCTAAACACGATCTGCGCTGCCACTGGCCGGGCACGGAAACATCTTTCCTGGTGCATCCTCTGGCGGATGATGCGCTCGACGGCGTTACCGGTCTGGTGGAGTACCACGATCATTTCAATCGTTTTTAAGCAGGCTTTCGCGTAGCGCCTCGAAAGAGCCGTCCCCGTTGACGAGACGCTCTTTCTGGCGCTTCGTCAGCTGCTTGATGCGGTATTCCAGCCTGAGCGCCAGGGATCTGTCGCCCACGGCGGCTGAAAACGCTAACTGAAGTTCACCTTTCCCCCGCAGCGCCTTCGCCCCTTTCCCCGTTTGATGTTGTAAAAAACGCCGTGCCACATCGGTCGTGATCCCGGTGTAGAGTGCGTTATCAGCGGTTCGGACAAGATAGAGAAACCAGCACACGGTAAACAGATTCAGTATGTTAAGGTGAACGCACCATAGCATGAGAGAGAGCGAAAATGGAAACACTGGCCGCCATTAACCGCTGGCTGGCAAAGCAGCATGTCGTGACCTGGTGCGTCTGTAAAGACGAGGAGATGTGGTGCGCAAATGCCTTTTATTACTACGATCCCGGGCGCGTGGCCTTTTACGTGATGAGCGAAGATAAAACGCGGCATGCGCAGATGACGGGCCAGCGGGCAAAAGTGGCGGGCACGGTAAACGGTCAGCCTAAAACCGTTGCGCTGATCCGCGGGGTCCAGTTTAAAGGCGAAATTCGTCGCCTGGAAGGTGAGGAGAGCGACGCGCAACGTAAACGCTATACGCGCCGCTTCCCGGTGGCCGCGGCGCTAAAAGCCCCGGTGTGGGAAATCCGCCTTGATGAGCTGAAATTTACCGACAACACCCTGGGCTTTGGCAAGAAGCTGCACTGGTTACGCGCCGAGCAGGCGTAGCGCTTCACGGTTAAACGCTGGCAGATCGTCCGGTGTACGGCTGGTGATCAGCTGATCGTTATCGTTCACCACTTCCTGATCGTAGAACTCGGCTCCCGCGTTTTTCAGATCGATAACGATCGGCTTCACCGCGGTGAGCTTACGCCCGCGTACCACCTCGGCGCTGATCAGCAGCTGCGGACCGTGGCAAATGGCAAATACCGGTTTACCGGTGCCGACGAAGTCACGGGTAAAGGTGACGAAACGCTCGTCTCCGCGCAGGGAATCCGGTGAATGACCGCCCGGTAACAGCAGGGCGTCGAAATCCGACGGGCTGACGTTATCAATGGATTCGTCAATGGTCACGCTGGCTTCGCCCTTATGGCCCTTCACGGTTTTACCCGCTTCTTTCTCGATGGTGACCACCTCGTGGCCCGCCTTGCGGAATGCCTCTGCTGGCGACGTAAATTCTGAATCTTCAAACTCGTCGGTAATCAAGACTGCGATTTTTTTACCCATGCTTCCTCCGTTGTTTTCGCTTCAGACTGTTTTTTTCCCGTTTGTGGTAAATACTTACCGGTAACAGACTTTTAAGTGTGGTAGAGCAGGCCCAGAACGCAAACGGACAATTCTGTAAAGGGGATAAGATGAGTCAGGTACTGATTACCGGCGCAACCGGGCTGGTGGGTGGACATCTGCTGCGGCTGCTGATCCAGGATCGGCATATCAATTATATCGCCGCCCCGACGCGTCGCCCGCTGTTGGATATCACCGGCGTCTATAACCCGCACGATCCACAGCTCACCGACGCGCTGGCGCAAGTGCAGGATCCCATTGATATCGCCTTTTGCTGCCTTGGCACCACCCGACGGGAAGCGGGCAGTAAAGAAGCTTTTGTCCATGCGGATTACACACTGGTGGTGGATACCGCCCTGACGGCGAAAAAGCTGGGCGCAAAACATTTCCTGGTGGTCAGCGCGCACGGCGCGAACGCAGGCTCGCCGTTTTTTTACAACCAGGTGAAGGGCAAAATGGAAGAGGCGTTAATCGCGCAGAAATGGGAGCGCCTGACCATCGCGCGGCCTTCCATGCTGATGGGGCACCGTGACGAACGTCGTTTTAACGAGTCTATTTTCGCTCCGCTGTTTCGCATTCTGCCGGGTAACTGGAAGTCCATCGAGGCGCGGGATGTCGCGCTGGCGATGCTAAAAGAGGCGCTGGCTCCGTCGCAGGAGGGGGTTAATATTATCCCTTCGGCAAAACTGCGTGAAATCGCGCAGGGCGAGGCGTAAACTTCCCCGGCTTATTAAATAACACCTTCCGGGGAATGGTATGACTGGTCAGTCTTCATCTCAGGCGGCAACACCTGTTCAGTGGTGGAAGCCCGCACTCTTCTTTCTCGTGGTCATCATTGGCCTCTGGTATGTGAAATGGCAGCCGTACTACGGTAAAGCCTTCACCGCCGCCGACACCCACAGCATCGGTAAATCGATTCTGGCGCAGGCCGATTCCAGCCCGCTACGCGCGGCGTGGGATTACGCCATGGTCTATTTTCTTGCCGTCTGGAAAGCGGCGGTATTGGGCGTATTGCTGGGCTCGCTGATTCAGGTACTTATCCCGCGTAACTGGCTGGTGAAAACCCTGGGACAGCCGCGCTTGCAGGGCACGCTACTGGGGACGATTTTCTCCCTGCCGGGCATGATGTGCTCCTGCTGCGCCGCACCGGTGGCGGCGGGTATGCGCCGACAGCGTGTGTCGATGGGCGGCGCGCTTGCCTTCTGGATGGGTAACCCCCTGCTGAACCCGGCAACGCTGGTGTTTATGGGCTTCGTTCTCGGCTGGCATTTCGCGTTTATCCGTCTGGCGGCTGGCCTGCTGACGGTGGTGCTTGTCGCTACGCTGGTGCAGCACCTGGTGAAAGACAACGAGGCCGGGCCTGCCTCCGTTGAGCTGGACGTCAGCGAGCCGCAGGGCAGTTTCTTTGCTCGCTGGGGCAAAGCGCTGTGGCAGCTTTTCTGGAGCACCATTCCGGTCTATATCCTGGCCGTACTGGTGCTGGGGGCGGCGCGCGTCTGGCTGTTCCCGCATGCGGATGGCGCTATCGACAACACGCTGATGTGGGTGATTGCGATGGCGGTGGCCGGGTGCCTGTTCGTGATCCCAACCGCGGCGGAGATCCCGATTATTCAGACCATGATGATGGCTGGTATGGGGACCGCACCGGCGCTGGCGCTGCTCATCACGCTGCCGGCGGTGAGCCTGCCGTCGCTTATCATGCTGCGTAAGTCATTCCCGGCGAAAGCGCTGTGGCTGACTGCGGGGCTGGTGGCGTTGAGCGGAGTGATTGTGGGGAGTATGGCGCTTGTGTGAAAAAAGCCCGGTGGCGCTAGCGCTTACCGGGCCTGTAGTCAGGTGGTAATTACTTAATGTAAGTAAAGGCGGTGGTGACGTGTTTCACGCCGCTCACCCGGCTGGCGATATCCGCCGCCGCTTTCCCTTCACGTTCCGTCACCAGACCCAGCAGGAACACTTCGCCGTTCTCCGTGGTCACTTTCACGTTTGAGGATTTCACCTGGTCGGTACCCAGCAGCTGGGAACGCACTTTGGTGGTGATCCAGGTATCAGATGACGCGGTGCCGAGACCAATCGGCTGGCCCTGGCGGATCTCGTTAAACACTTCCGCCGTGCCTTCCACACCCATCGCAATCTGTTTGGCGCGCGAGGCGAGTTCAGGATTTGGCGCCTGGCCTGCCAGCAGCACTTTGCCCTGATAAGCCGTCACGTTGATGCGTGCTTCCTTCTTGATCTGCTCGTCTTTCGACAGCGCACTGTTTACGCGCAGCTCAAGCGTACCGTCATCCACCTGCGTCCCAACGGTGCGCGGATCGGTCGCTGCTTTGGTGCCGACCGCTGCGGTGCCGACTACAGCGGCAGCGATGCATCCCTGAAGCAGTAATGCAGACATCACGACTGCAAGGGCCGATAAAACCTTCATGAGAACTCCTTAATCATCCTGGTGAGGGAAAAGCGTGTTATCGATCAGATCGCATAAGCAGTTCACCGTGAGCATATGCATCTCCTGGATGCGGGCGCTACGGTGCGAAGGAATGCGGATCTCCACATCCTGCGGCCCCAGCAGGCCGGCCAGCTCTCCGCCGTCGTAACCGGTCAGGGCGACAATCGTCATATCCCGGGTCACTGCCGCTTCAACCGCTTTAACGATATCCCGGCTGTTACCGCGCGTGGAGATCGCCAGCAGCACGTCTCCGGCATGGCCTAAGGCGCGCACCTGCTTGGCGTAGATTTCGTCATGCAGACGATCGTTGGCAATCGCAGTTAAGACCACGTTATCGGTGTTTAGTGCAATGGCAGGTAAACTCGGGCGCTCGGTTTCGAAGCGATTGATCATGCTGGCAGCAAAATGCTGTGCGTTGGCGGCGGACGTGCCATTGCCACAACAGAGGATTTTGTTGCCGTTGAGCAGCGACTGAACCAGCGTCATCGCTGCACGCGAGATCGCGTCCGGAAGGGCTTCCGCCGCGGCAATCTGCGTTTGAATGCTTTCTGTGAAGCACACTTTAATTCGTTCGAGCACGGTATCCCTTTAAAATCTTATTTATGCGTCTTCGCCAAACGCGTTTTTAAGCCAGTCGATCGCATTTCCGGTGAAGGCTACCACATCGAAACGGCAATCCACAGTATCAAAACTCCCATTATGGCGGGCAAGCCACAAGTGGGCAGTCTGTAATAATTTTTGTTGTTTGGCGAGCGTCACGCTGGCGGCAGCACCGCCAAAACGGGACGACTGTCGGAAGCGAACTTCAACAAACACGATGGTCTGACCGTCTTTCATGATCAGGTCAATCTCGCCGCCGCGCCCGCGAACGTTGGCGGCGACAAAGCGCAGTCCTTTGCCTTCAAGCCAGCGACGCGCCTTTAACTCCCACGCGTCGCCGGTCTGTTTACGGCTTAACTGGCCGGGACAATCTGCCCCTGCTGGTATTTGAGCCATGATAACTTCCTGTTAATCACACAATCCTGATCGGCGGTCAGATCGCCGGTATTCCCGTTAAGCTCGAAGCCCGGTACCTGACGCATCTGGGTGAAGTGGTTTGCCAGCGCCCAGGCATCGACGCCCATCGCGTACAGACGCGCCAGGGAATAGTCATTGCGCACCGCGCCCAGCGCCTGCTGCATCAACTGCGGGTTGCTGCCTGCCAGCATGGGGATCTCGCTGTATTGCAGTCCTTCCATTTCCAGACGGAAATCCGGGCCTGCGGTACCCTGTGCGCTGCGTGAGCTGGCGTAGAGCGTTGCACCGCTCTGGCTGCCGTTACGCATGGCGATCATCGGTTTGATAAAGGCGATCTCTTCCGGCGTAGCGACGATGTACGCCGAATCCACTTTACCGCCGCCGCTGATTTGCGCGTCGGTAGGTGGTGCCGGGATCGTCAGACCGCCGATGGTGACGCTCTGCTGCTGCGGCAGGCTGGCGGATACCGGGCTACCGTTGAGGGCAATACCTGCCCCGCCGTTCACGCCCGCTCTCAGTTCGGAAGCTGAGCCAAATTTCTGCTGCAACACCACGCCACCGCCAAGGGTCTGCCACTCTTGCGCAAACGCGTTGGCAACGCGATCGCCCAGCGTGCTGCGTGGGATCAGCAGCAGCGGCGCCTGCTTGCCCTGCTCGTGAATATGGCGGGCCGCATCGCGGGCTTCATCCTCCGGAGAGAGGGCGAAGTAACAGATATTGGCGCGGTTCTGAACCTGCTCAGGCTGGTTAAGCGCCAGCACGTTCAGCGTGGTGTTGCTCTTCATCAGCGCTTCCACGTTGTTTTTCAACAGCGGGCCGACAACGATGCTGGCCCCGTCCTGCTGAACCTGCGCCAGCACCTGGTCAAGCGGCTGGGCGCTGGTGTCGTAGATTTTCAACTCTGCACCAGGATTAGCGCTGGTGGTGGCCACAGCCTGCGGCTGGGTTGCTGGCTGCTGTTCCGGCTGCGCGGTTTGCGGCTGAGGTTGTTCTGCCGTCGCGGGCGCCGGTGTTTCAGCCGGGGCCTGTGTTGCCGCAGGCTCTGGGGTAGCAGGCTGCGTCGTTGGGGCGGTAACCGGATTCTGCATGGTGCCCTGCGCAGGGGTTTGCGCGGTGGTCAGGTCGCTGGTTTCGGCGGCGGACGGGCTGACAACGTCATTCACATTCGCCGCCTGTGCAGCCTGCGCCGGAACCGCGCTGCCGCTGACGGCGGTGGTGCCGTTTTTCGCGGCTTCAAAACCTTGCTGAATGGCGCGACCAAACACCGCAGCCTGACCGTTTAACGGCAGCAGCAGGGCGATTTTGCTGGTGGAGGCGGGCTTAAAGTTTTGCACGTTCACCAGCTGCGTTGGCAGCATTTTCGCTCCCGGGTTTTGCGGGTAACGCTTTTGCCAGTCGGTAATGCCGGCTTTCAGCATGTTCGGATCGCTGCGGTTGTTGAACCACATCTGTTGCAGATCCAGCCAGCCTTGCAGGACATTTTCATCGGCGTTGATTACCAGCGCCTTGGCCTGATCCTGGGTCATGGAGGCGAGCGCCTGCCAGGTTGCGTCAATATTTTTTTGCTTGTCTGCACCCGCGAGCAGAGGCTCCTGGGCAATCAGCGCGCGGAGTAGCGTCAGGGAAGGGCGACCCTGCTCAGCGGTGATACCGGCCTGCCAGAAACGGGCCTGCTGGTTTTTATCCAGCGTGCTGAGATCGATGGTGCCGAGGATCTTCTTCGCGCCGTCGTAATCTTTTTGCGCGACCTTCAGTTCTGCCGACAGCAGCGTCTGCTCATGGCGCTGAGTGTCGTTAAGATCCTGCGGCAGCTGGCTGAACAGCTCGGCGGCCTGCTGGGTTTTCCCTTCTTTCAGCAGTGCACGAATGGCGAGTAATTGCCAGTTGATCCTGGTATCATTTGTACTCTGCGACATTTGTTGCAGATAAAAGCCAGAATCAGCCTGAGCGGATCCCTGCATATGAGCAGTGCTCTGGTCAGGTGCCTGGGTGCCGCAGCCGGTAAAGATCAGGGCTGCCAGCAGGAGGGGCACGCTGTGCGCGGCTTTTTTTCGAAGAAACGTTAACGGTACCATACTGTATCCAGTGATTTTTTTACGCAATGCTCAATATTAAATCGGCAATACGGACGAAACAATGAAACAACACGAAACGGCAGATAATTCTCAAGGCCAGCTTTATATTGTACCTACTCCTATCGGGAATTTGTCTGATATTACCCAACGTGCGCTCACCGTATTGCAAGCTGTTGATTTAATTGCGGCTGAAGACACCCGTCATACCGGTTTACTGTTACAACACTTTGCCATCAACGCCCGTTTGTTTGCCCTGCACGATCACAATGAGCAACAAAAAGCCGAAACGCTGGTGGCGAAGCTTAAAGAAGGGCAGAACATCGCGCTGGTCTCCGATGCGGGAACGCCGCTGATCAACGATCCGGGCTACCATCTGGTACGCACCTGCCGGGAAGCTGGCATCCGCGTTGTGCCGCTGCCGGGGCCGTGCGCGGCGATTGCGGCGTTAAGCGCTGCGGGTCTGCCGTCCGATCGTTTCTGCTACGAAGGTTTCCTGCCAGCTAAATCCAAAGGTCGCCGCGATGTATTAAAGGATCTGGAAGCCGAACCGCGTACGTTGATCTTCTACGAATCCACTCACCGTCTGCTGGAAAGCCTGGAGGATATGGTGACCGTCTGGGGCGAAGGGCGCTACGTGGTGCTGGCGCGCGAGCTGACCAAAACGTGGGAAACCATTCACGGTGCGCCGGTCGGCGAACTGCTGGCGTGGGTGAAAGAAGACGAAAACCGCCGCAAGGGCGAAATGGTGCTGATTGTCGAAGGCCACAAAGCGCAGGAAGACGCTCTGCCTGCCGATGCGCTGCGTACGCTGGCCCTGCTACAGGCTGAACTTCCTCTGAAAAAAGCGGCGGCGCTGGCGGCGGAGATCCACGGCGTGAAGAAAAATGCGCTGTATAAATATGCGCTGGAGCAGCAGGGGGAGTAAGACCCTGCCGCCTGTTTTGCCGGGTGGCGGCTTCGCCTTACCCGGCCTACACCGTGTCAAAGCCTCACTATTTCCCCGGCATCGCCTCAAACACCAGCGTTTCCAGCGGTTGCAGCGTAATCACCACAGCGTTTTTATACTCCTCTGGTACGGTCGAATTACTGCCGTACACGGCTTTCAGGGTAAACTGCGAACGCTCTCCTGCCGGGATCTCAAAATCTTTGGTTAAATCCAGGAAGTAACGTTGCGGCTTATCCGATGGGTTGCGTAAGCCAAAAATCGCTTTGTCTTTACTCCATGAGGCCCAGCCGTAAACCTCAAGCAAAGTTGGGTCACCGCCAATCCAGTGAGTATCCACCAGCACGCTGGCATTCTCACGCGACCATTTCGCCGCCTGCGCCAGGGTATCCCACTTCGCCTTATTCAGCATGGACGGCGTAATGTACAGCTCCTGAAGCTGAGTTCCGGTTGCGAAGTAGCTCCAGACCTGATCGGCAAAATCGCTGTCTGTTTGCACTTTCTCGAGTCCATAGTAAGCGTTCTCTGCGCTGACGATCCCGTGGTACATCAGTGAGTTAAGCGGGAACAGCGGACCTTTACGCACGATGGATCGCCAGGTTTCGGCATCGCGGTAGGTCATCCACTGCTGCACTGGCGTGCCGGGGCCGTACAGGTTGATATCATCGCCCTGACGCCAGATTGAATCAGCATAGAACAGCCAGGACGGGCTGGCGTCGGTGCCGGTGGTCAGGTTGATAAACAGGTTCGGATTTGCGCTGCGCATGTTGTGCAGCAGGGCAATGGACGCGTCAAAATCCGATGCAAATGGGCTGCCCTTGATATGCGAATTGGCGTTACCCATTCCGTCGAGCTTGAACGAGGTAATATGCTCGTTTTTGATCAGCTTGATGATCTGATCGTTAAAGTTTTTAAAATAGTTCGGCCCTGACAGCGCCAGCTTGCCGTCTACGGTTTCGAAACCATACTCTTTTGCATGCGAGACGCGAATATCGCGCGGCTTGTTGTATCCGCCCCACGGAGAAAGCCACAGCCCAACCGAGCTATGCAGGCTGTCGGCTTTTTCCCTGACTTTGCCAAAACCGTTGCTGAATGCCGGGCCAAACAGCCAGCGTCCGGTGCGATCGTCCCAGCCATCGTCCAGCAGGAACGCGTCCAGCGCCACCCCGCGTCCGGCAATAAATTCTTTATTCCATTCGTCCATCCGCCCAATGACATCCTGCTCGGAGTAAGGGGTAAAGAAGCCGATGTCCATCCAGCTGTTGTAGTGCAGGTAAGGCTTATAAGGCCGTGGACGCACGGCATCGATAAACTGGTTTACGCTGCGGCGCAGCTGATTAGTTTCCGGGAAAGTGCCGAACCAGGTGGTAAAACTAACCGGTGTCTCAGGCAGAATTGGCGTTTTCAGCTCCACGTTGAGGTTCGTGGTGGCTTCATAAGCGTAAGTATTCACAATCGGTTTGTCTGGCAGGATGAAGAACGAGTCGGCCACGATTGGCGAGCTGTTAATCGCCCCGTCAACGTAAGGTGCCTGAGACTGCTTCTTCGTCGGGAAGAAGGTAATTTTCGCTACGTCCCGGGGCTGCCCGACGGCGGCGATGGTGTAGCCGATGCTGGCGTATTTTCCCTTCACCAGGTTCAGTTTCACCGTTACGTTAAAATCCGGATGCGTAAAGTCGATGACTATCGCATTGTCCTGCTTTTCGACGTGCCTGATTTTGAAATCAGCGGTGTGGATTTTTGTTTCATCCGGTAGCGTCAGAAAGAACAACTCCTGGGGCGTGAGCGGATGGTTAGCTTTGCTGTCCGTTACCACTACCGTTGCATTTGCATCATCAAACGAAAGGGCAATATTGTCGTTACTGAGCGCGTAGTTTGCTGCCGCCGCACCATGAGAAACACAGAGAGTCAGCAGCGAGAGAGTGAGCATTTTTTTCATCGGGGTAAGATCCTTATCAGTAATGCTTCAGCATTCGGTTGATGGACTGTTCCAGCCAGTAGCGCTGGGTGCCGAAGTTAATACGCAGGTAGTTTTCGCCGTTTTGTACGTAGTGGCTGCCATCTTCAATGACCACGCCAGCCTGTTTTGCGAAATGTTGAGTTAGCGCCGTCGCACTGCGATCGTCCGCACTGACGTCTATCCAGGCGAGATACGACGACTCCGGGTTCATCATCTTCCATGCAGGAAAATGGGTCTGGATGGCATCCGCAAGGTAGCGGGCATTGCCGCGCAGATAACCATTCAGCGCGTCGAGCCATGGCAGACCTTGCTGATAAGCCAGAATAATTCCCCACACGCCGAAGATATTGGGCGAGGTAATGGAGTTCTTCTCCAGCTGCTGGCGGAAACGCTGGCGCAGCGAATCGTCTGGAATCATTGAGTAGGATGTTTTTAGCCCGCCAAGGTTGAAGGCTTTATTGGGGGAGGTCAGCACAATCAGGTTGTCCTGGGCGGCACAGCCCGAAGTCAGACAACTGACGAATGTACCGTCCAGAATGTGCTCGGCGTGAACCTCATCAACCACCAGAATCGTGCCGTAGCGCTTACAGAGATCGGACACCTGACGTATCTCATCCGCGCGCCAGATTCGGCCCGAAGGGTTATGCGGCGAGCAGAAGAACCACAGTTTTGGACGGTGAGTTTTGAGCTGAACTTCAATCAGATTAAAATCCAGCTGATAGCGGTTTTCCTTCACGCTCAGCGGATTTGCAAGCACCCGCACGCCCTGTCGCTGTGTCGCCATCGCAAACGGGTCATACACTGGGGTATTCATCATCACGCAGTCCCCGGGTTTGCAGAACGCCTGAACCGTATAGTGCAGCGTGGAAACGGTGCCGTAGGTCAGGGTGATCCATGACTTATGCACCTCAACCTGATGACGGGTGCGCTGGAAGGCGATGACCGCATCGTAGAATTCGTCGAAGCACCAGGTGTAACCGAAGGTGCCATGCTCCACGATGCGCTGGAAGCCTTCAATCACGGCGGGTGGCGAGGTGAAATCCATATCTGCTATCCACAGCGGGATAAATCCCTCCGGGACATCACCGAAACGCGAGCACACAAACGCATGATCCCATTTACGGCATTTATCGCTTTTACGCTCAATGATTCTGTCGAAATCAAACACAACGTCCCCCTGTTAAATTAAGGCTTCAATGCCGGATTTGACGCTCTGCACCTGCGGGCCGATGATCACCTGAACGCTGTGGGCATCAAGCACCACTACTGACAAGGCGCCCGCGGCCTTCAGCGCCTGCTGGTCGATAAGCCCCATATCTTTTACCACCAGACGTAAGCGGGTGATGCAGTTGTCGAGCGACTCAATATTCTCTTTACCGCCAAGCGCGCGAAGAATAAGCCCATGATCGTATTTCGATTTTCCACGTGCCCGGGTATTGGCTTCCACCGCCTGGAGCGCACCCTGCGCGTCAACCTCACGGCCCGGCGTTTTAATATCGTGCCTGAGGATGTACCAGCGGAAGACGAAGAAGTAGATAGCAAACCAGGCAATACCCACCGGGAACAGCAGATACCATTTGGTCGACATCCCCTGCATGACGCCGAAGATCAGCAGATCCAGAATGCCGCCGTCGGTGTTGCCGATGGTGACGCCGAGCAGCGCCATCACCATCAGCGCCAGGCCAGACATAACGATATGAAACGCGTAAAGCACAGGGGCAATAAACAGGAACAGGAACTCAATCGGCTCTGAAATACCCGTGACAACTGAAACCAGCACGCCTGAAAGCAGCAGCCCTTTAATCACCGGACGGTTTTCCGGGCGCGCGGTGCGGTAGATAGCGTAAGCCACGGCAGGCAGGCCGAAGATAAATGTCGGCATAAACCCTTGCGATAAAAATGCCGTAACGTGCGGGCTAAACGGCAGGCCAGCTTTCAGCTCGGCGTAGAAAATGTTCAGCGCACCGGCCACTTCCTGGCCGTTAACCATCTCAATGCCGCCCGCCGGGGTGAAGCGCACCATCGCCAGCAGGATGTGGTGCAGGCCAAAAGGTTTGAGCAGCAGTACGCCTACGCCATACAGGAACGGCCCAAAGACGCTGGTGCTCTGGATGATATGACCAATCCCGGCAATGCCCATTGCCACATATTCCCACAGCAGGGGGATAAACAAGCCGACCAGCGACAGGGTGAGGGCGGTAATGATGGGCACAAAACGAATGCCGCTAAAGAAGGCAAACGCGTCGTGCAGTACCGTGTCCTGGAAACGTTCGTGCAGGAAGTAGGTGATCACCCCTACCACAATGCCGCCGAGCACGCCCATCTCCAGCGTTTGAATGCCAAGCACAATGGATTGTCCCACCTGTCTCATGGTGGCGGCATCCGCAAGCTGGTGGGTGGCGGTCAGGTAGTAGTTGATGCTCATGTTCATCAGCATGTAGCCAACGAATCCGGCAAAAGCGCCAACCGCTTTATTACGTCTGGCAAGGCCCATCGGGATCGCCATGGCAAACATCAGCGGCAGATAGGTAAAAGCAAAGCCGCCGACCATGGCGATAAAACCAAAGGTGAGCTGCGTTAACTCGCCGCCCAGAAAGGGAAAACTTTTGATGGTGGAAGGGCTGGTGACAGAACTACCGATACCTAACAACAACCCCATAAAGGCCAACAGTGAGACCGGGAACATAAACGTCTTTCCCAGGCTCTGGAAAAACTCCCACGCTTTCGATTTAAACGACTTTTCCTGTGTCATGTAGGGACTCCTCGGTTTTTTAGGATAATGGAAGGCGCTGTCCGGCTTAAGGACGCGCCTTCATATTTGCGAGGCTTATAGTTATTTTTTTAGGTACTAACGTTATGCGCGATGGGTTCAGGCTTCAGCCGCAAGCAGCAGCCGGTTCGCCGAGCCGCAAACGGTGATTTTGCTTCTGACCACCTCTTTCATGGCATCCATGCCGACGCGCATGTAGAAGCGCGGATCGTTGCCCTGTGGGTTCTCGGCAAACCAGGCTTTGACTGCGTCAGAGAAGGCGATTTTCAGCTCTGTTGCGACGTTAACTTTGCAGACGCCCAGCTCAATGGTGCGGCGCACATCCTCATCCGGCACATCACTCGCACCGTGCAGCACCAGCGGCACTGTCACTACCTCGCGGATCTCGGCCAGCCGCTGGAAGTCGATTTTTGGGCGTTTGGTATAAAGACCGTGCGCGGTACCGATGGCAACGGCGAGGCTGTCCACGCCTGTCATTTCGACAAAGCGTTTTGCTTCCTGCGGGTCGGTCAGGAACGCGCTTTCGGCGTCGACGCTCATGTCATCTTCCACTCCGCCCAGTCGGCCCAGTTCGGCCTCGACGCTACAGTCGTTGAGGTGGCAGAAATCGACGACCGATTTCACCAGCTTGACGTTCTGTTCGAAGGGGTAATGGCTACCGTCGATCATTGCGCTACGTACGCCGGCATGGACTTTGCGACGAATGTCGTCCAGCGATTCGTGGTGATCGAGGTGTAGCGCCAGCGGCATGTCATAAGTAAGGGAATATGCGCTGCACAAGGCGTAGATCTCTTCCAGCGCAATATGTTTAAACGTCCCCGGCGTACCCGCGAGGATTACCGGCGATCGCATTTCGCTACAGACTTCGAGGATCGCCTGGATCGTCTCGGCGTTATGGATGTTAAAGGCCGGAACGGCATAGCCCTTCGCCTGTGCGTCCTGCAAAAGATATTTGGTAGAAATAATACTCATGAGCCTGTCCTCTTAAGCCTGCCACGGATGAATAACGACGCCCTGGACCACACGGTTAACCGTACCGCTAGCGGATGGCGTATCCGGCGTATTGCCAACGTGCAGAGACTGGGTCAGTGCGAAGACCTGGGCGTACATCAGGAAGCAGAACGCCTGCTCCATATCGTTAAATGAACGGGAAGGCGGCAGCAGGATATGCGGGCCAGCTTCAATGACCGGATCCGTTTCGGCTGCAATGGCTACCACGCGCATGGCCTGACGATCGCGTCGCAATTCGGCGAGCAGATCCCGATCGTACTGACGCGTATACGGATGGCTGGAGACAAACACGACGACCAGCGTTTCGTTGTCCACCAGCGACTTAGGCCCATGACGGAAACCTGTTGGCGAATCGTAGAATGCCGCCAGCTTGCCGGCGGTCAGCTCCAGCACCTTCAGCGCAGACTCCCGTGCGGCGCCCTGTAATCCACCGCTGCCCAGATAAACAATGCGTTTCCACGGTTCGTTACCAAAGACGCCGGGACTGAAATCGCCAAGCGATGTGAGGATCGCCTGACAGCGATCGGACACGTCGCGGAACGTTTTGCTGTTGATCGTTTCCGGTGCGAATACCGCCAGGCAGCTCGCCATCATGGTGGTGATGCTGCTTGTCATCGCGAACCCGCGATCGTGCGTTTCGGCTGGCATGAGCAGAGCGCAGGCGTTATCGCTGTCGACGGCATTCTGGTACAGGCTGCCTGCTTCATTACAGGTGATCGACAGGTGGTAGCACTCCGGTACAAACTGATTCGCCAGCTCAACGGCGGCGACGCTCTCCGGGCTATTGCCAGAACGGGCGAAAGAGACCAGCAGCAGCGGGTGCGAAGGGCTGAAATAATCCATCGGGTTGGTGACCAGATCGGTCGTAGGTATCGCGGTGATGTTTTTCCCCGTGTGGCTGGCAAGCCATGGCGCAATGATGTCGCCGATAAAAGCAGACGTACCCGCGCCGGTCAGAACGATCCGCAGATCGGGCTTGCGCAACAGTGGCGTCAGAAAACTGTCGATCGACGCGCGCAGATTATCAATATTGTTGAGCGAGCGAAGCCAGCTGGCTGGCTGCTGGCGGATCTCTTTTTCGGTCCAGGTGCCGGTGGTGGCGATAGTGGTTTGTGGCATAACTCAGTCCTTAGTCGTGTGAATTCCACATCAGACGCTGGCAAATGTGTCGCTATCTTTCGTTTCGTTTCACTTGTTCACTTTAGCAGTTAAATAAAATTTATAGAAAAGAAATCGAAAGTTCAATGGCGAAAAAGAAATAAAACGAAAAGTGTGATCGCGAAAGGAAAGGCGAAAATCAAGGAAAGGAAAAGAAAGGCCTTACGATCGTCTTCCGTAAGGCCAACAGGGCACACTGTGAAGGGGCTACAGGGAAAGAGCCTGACCCTGGATCCAGATCTGCCGGAGGTGTAAACCCGCATCCAGCGCAAGAACATTGGCGCGTTTGCCTGGCGCTAACGTTCCCAGCAGGTGATCCATACCGAGCAGACGAGCAGGATGCAGCGAGGCCATATGGATTGCGTTTTCTGGGGCGATCCCCGTATGCTCCACCATATTTCGCACGGCGGCATCCAGCGCGAGCGTGCTGCCCGCCAGCCCGCCTGAGGCCGTGCGGACAACGCCGCCCTGCATCTCGACATTTTCACCACACAACGTATAGCGCCCATCAGGCATACCCGCCGCCTGCATGGCATCGGTAATCAGCACCGTACGATCCTTCGCGCAGCAACAACATAGCCGCATGGCTCCAGGATGAACGTGATGCCCGTCGGCAATAAGCTCCAGCCACGCGCGTGGGTCCGTAAGCCCGGCGCCAACCATGCCGGGCTCCCGGTGGTGTAACCCCGTCATGCCGTTGTAGCAGTGCACCAGCCCGGCTGCGCCTGCATCAAATGCGGCCAGGGTTTGCGCGTATGTAGCGGCGCTGTGGCCCAGCATGACGCGTATCCCTTTTTGCTTGAGGTGATGGATCGCCTTCAGGGCATCCACTTTTTCCGGAGCAAGCGCCACCACCCGCAGCGTGTTCTGCGAAACCGCAATCAGCTCATCAAGTTCCGCGAGATCCAGTTCGCGAAACAGTTCTGGCGGGTGCGCCCCTTTGTTCTGCGGTGTAAAGTACGGGCCTTCCAGATAGCTGCCCAGGATCTGCGCGCCGGTGCCACCGGCATGACAGCGCCGGGCAATGCGCCGTAACGCACCATGGATCGCCTCCAGCGGAGCGGTGACGGTGGTAGGCAGAAACGCCCCCACGCCTTCACGCGCTTTGTGCACGGCTAACCGGTCCAGCACGTCGGGCGCATCATCCATCACATCCACACCCGCGCCGCCGTGGACGTGGATATCAATGTATGCCGGGCAAAGCAGGTCTGCCTCGCGGGTATTAACCCCTGCCGGAATCGGCTCGATGGCGGTGATGACGCCTCTATCCATACGCAGCTGATGGTCATCCAGCCAGCCCTGCCCGGTAAGCAGACGACGCGCGCGCAGCAGCTGGCTCATATCCCTTCCTCGGCGGGCGCTTCCTCGCGACAGCGTGCAAGTTCATCCACCAGGCTGGTCAGGCCGCGATGGCCGCACTCCAGCGCCTGCAAACGAAAGGCTTCACTGCTTAATCCGTCGCGCTCCAGAACCATCTCCAGCAAAAGCTGGAGATTGGTGCCGGTGATCACTTCGCTGCCGGGGCGCTGCATCGCGAGGGTAGAGGCCACACGAAACGGCGTACCGCCGAGAAGATCGGTGAGAAACACAATATCGTGCTCTGCATCCAGTTCATTCACTGCCTGCTCAAGCTGCGCGGTCAGCCGCGCAGTGGTGGAGCTTTCCGGAAAATCGATGGCGATAAACTGCGGCTGTTCGCCGAGGATTTGCTTCATCGCCTGTTCCAGCCCGCTGGCAAAACCGCCGTGACCCGTCAAAATAATGCCTAACATCGCAACCTCTTTGCTTATTACAGGAAGTGACAGAATTTACCGACAACGCCCAGCACCACGGTGATACCAATCAGGCGCAGCGGGCTCCAGCCACGGCGTACCAGCCAGAACATGGTCAGGGTGTAGACCAGCGGCAGAAAGGCGGGCATCAGTTTGTCGATCACATCGGTTTGCAGTTTGACGACTGCATCCCCGGCTTTAATCTCGAGTGTGGTATTCAGGCGCACATAGGTTGCCACCAGCGCACCAATCACTGTCATCCCGACAATGGACGCAGCATGACCAACCTTTTTGGTGTTGGCCTTGATCAGCGGGATCGCGGCGACCCCCATTCGGTAGGCATAGTGCGCCAGACCAAAACGCAGGCCGAGATGCACCACGTTAAACAGCACGATAAAGACCACCGCGCCAAGAATGGATCCCTGTAGCGCCAGGCTGGCGCCAATCCCCCCGCAGATGGGCAGCAGGGTCAGCCAGAACATGGCGTCACCAATGCCACCGAGCGGTGCGCCGACGGCAATTTTAGTGCTCTGGATGCTGTTCACATCCTGCTTGGAACGCTCCATTGCCAGAATAATGCCGATGACGAAGGTCACCAGGAACGGGTGGGTGTTAAAGAAACCCATATGGCCTTTCATGGCGCGCGCCAGGTCCCGCTTATTGGTGTGGATCTTTTTCAGCGCGGGCAGTAGCCCATACAGCCAGCCGGAGGCCTGCATACGCTCGTAGTTAAACGAGGCCTGTAGCAGCATGGAACGCCAGGCGACACGGTTAATATCCTTTTTCGTTAGCTCAGCGCCAATACTCTGGTCTTCGTAGACGTTTTCATTCACGCCGGTCAGCAGTGTCTCTTCACTTTCAGACACGCCCGGCAGGGTGGTGTGATTAGATGCCATCTTCAAATTCCTCTTTCTGGGCCGCAGGCGCCGTGGGTTCAGGCGATTTGCGCAGCAGGTCGATCAGCGCCATCGCCAGCGCAGCCGCGGCAATCGCCAGCACCGGGAGTTTCAGCCAGGCCGCGGCGACAAAGCCGATAATGAAGTAAGGGATGTAAACGTTTTTCATCATGATCTTCAGCAGCACGGCGAAGCCGATCGCTGGCATGATGCCGCCCGCGACGCCGAGACCGTCGATCAGACGTTCCGGCAGCACGTCAATGGCGGTTTTCGCATGTTCAGCCCCGAAGTAGATGGGCAGAAACGCGCACAGGAAGTAGAAGACGCCGAGCGCCAGCAGTGCCAGATAGTTGACCCGTTCAATACCACGGGTGTCTGCGTTAGCCGCCATGCGATCGCAACGGGACATCACGCCGGACATCACCGAGAAGAGGAAGGTGATCCCCATCTGAACCGCCACGGCAAACGGCACGGCGACCCCAACGGCGACATCCGGCTTCACGCCTGTAGTAATGGCAAATGTGGTGCCAACGATGGTGCCGATAATCACGTTTGGCGGCTGCGCGCCCGCCAGCGGCGCGAGTCCCATCCAGACCAGTTCTAACGTACCGCCGGTCAGAATTCCGGTGTGCAAATCGCCCAGAATCAGGCCAACCAGTGGCCCGAGCACCACCGGACGGTGCATGTGTGTTAAGCCGTTAAACATATCCAGGCCCGCTATAAAGGCGAGAAGCCCCAGCGCGAAAGCCTGCAACAGACTGATTTCCATTGTGAATCCCTCAGAGCAGTTTAAAGAGATCCAAAGCAGTCTCTGTTGGAACGCCCTGAACGAAGCATTCCACTCCGGCCGCCTTCAGGCCGTTAAACGCGGCGATATCGTTCGCGTCTACAGATACCGTTTTGGCAATTTGCTGTTTGCCACTGGCGTAATGCATATTTCCGACGTTAATACGGGTGATGGGCACGCCGCCCTCGACCAGCGTTAAAAAATCAGCCGGTGTTTTACAGACCAGCAGAATTTTCTGCCGGTCGGCGGCGCGATGAATGTTGTCGATCACTTTTTGCAGGGACCAGAAACGCACGGCGATGCCTTCCGCCAGCACCATCTCCATCAGGTTTTGCTGAACCGGATCGTCTGCAACCTCGTCATTTGCCACCAGCACCAGGTTCGCCCCCGCAAACCCCACCCACTGTACGCCCACCTGACCGTGGATCAGGCGTTCATCAATGCGGCATAAGACAATGTTTGGCATAGCGTTTTCCTCTTTTTAATTATGCGTGTTGAGTCGTTACGCCTTCGCAGGCGGCATGGTACTGCTGGAGTATGTCCTGAATGTGGTCGAGGATGAGTTCCCGTGGTGTGGACCTGAGAGCGCCATCGCGAACTTTGCTGTACTGCAACGGCAGATACTGGCTGATCAGCGGCAGCGGGATCGGTTCATCCGCCAGGTTGCGTACCAGCCGCTCAAAGGCGTCGTCAATCTGGCTGTCTGGCCAGTAATAGCGCACGCGGTCGGAATAGCTGTAACCGCGCGCCAGGCGACGGGCATTGCCGTCGCCGTGATAGTGGCTTTGCCAGTATTCCGGGCGATCGAGCATCACGTTTTCCAGGACGTGACGCAGCCCTGAGCAGGCTTTTGCCGGCAGCAGCTCTTCTTCAATTGCTGCCAGTGAGAACAGCGCTTCGCGCAGCGCGAAGGTTAGCGCAGGGCCGACTTTCAGAATGGCGAAGTGATCTTTCACCAACTGGCGCAGCGCCTGCGGCGTCTGGTAATCGGTAGAGTGTGCTTCAAATACAAGCGTGTCGTAGGCTTCAACCATCTCGCTCAGCGCGACGGCTTTATGCGGTTGATAGTCACAAACCTGCGCATGGTCGAACTCAACGCCAGGCTGAACCACCAGGCCAATAATGCGCGGCCAGATGTCGCTTAACCCTTCCTTCTCGAATGCGTGGCGGTGTGCCTCAAGCGTGGCGCGTGCCGCCTCTGGCGTGGTGACCTCAAGCTCGGTCAGCGTCTCGTGTGCCCCACCGGGAACCGGAACTTCCGTGCCGATAACGTAGACCAGATCGGCTACGCCAAATTGCTCGAGACAGGTGGTTTCGGCAATTTTAGCCAGCCGAGCGGCACGCCCGGCAACGATTGCATCGGTTAACGGAACCGGGTCGTCTTCGCAGGACATGCTGCAATCGAGGTGAATTTTTTTAAATCCGGCCGCCACGTAGCTTCTGATCAGATCGTCGGCGTTCGCCATCGCCTGCGAAGCCGGCAGGTTTTGCCAGCGGTTTGGACCTAAATGATCGCCGCCAAGGATCAGCAGCGAGGTGGGGAAACCAAGAGATCCCGCCAGCTTGCAGACAAACCCATAAAAATCGGCGGGCGTCATACCGGTATAACCGCCAAACTGATCCACCTGGTTTGAGGTGGCTTCTATCAGCAGGGGCGTCTGTTGTGAATGGGCGTAACGTAGTGCAGCTTCAAGTACCAGTGGATGTGCGGAACAGACGGCATAAATCCCGTTTGTATTCCCCCGTTTATGTTGTTCCACCATTTCTGTCAGATGTTTCACTTTCCTCTCCATTTCGGATGGTGTTGGTATTCATCTTTCGTTTTGTTTCATTTGATACTGCATTATGGTGAGGTAAAAATAAAACGAAAGATAATAGTTTTCCGATCTGTTTCACAAAAGAAACATAATGAAAGGTTTCAGCGGCGGTTAAGCTTGCGTCCGCACACCATACAGGGCTTGCATTCCCTCAAAAGAAAGGCGTTAATAAGCAAAACGAAATGAAACGAAAGTGTATTTACTAAGGAGCTCGTATGAGCAGCACCGATTCATCCGCAGAGAAGCGCATCACCGGCACCAGTGAAAGGCGAGAGCAGATCATTCAGCGGTTGCGGGCGCAGGGAAGCGTGCAGGTTAACGATCTTTCTCTTTTATTCGGCGTGTCGACGGTGACGATCCGTAACGATCTGGCCTTTCTGGAAAAGCAGGGGATTGCCGTTCGCGCTTACGGCGGCGCGCTGATTTGCGAAGGCAATGCCCCCGGCGTGGAGCCGTCCGTTGAGGACAAAAGTTCCCTTAATACGGCAGTGAAGCGCAGCATCGCGCAGGCGGCGGCTGAACTGGTGAAGCCGGGTCACCGCATTATTCTGGACTCCGGCACCACAACCTTTGAAATTGCCCGCATGCTGCGCCAGCACACCGATGTCATTGCCATGACCAACGGGATGAACGTGGCAAACGCGCTGCTGGAAGCGGAGGGCGTAGAGCTGCTGATGACCGGCGGGCACTTGCGCCGTCAGTCGCAGTCCTTCTATGGCGATCAGGCGGAGCAGTCCTTACAGAATTACCATTTTGACCTGCTGTTCCTGGGCGTCGATGCCATCGATCTCGACCGGGGGGTGAGTACGCACAACGAGGATGAAGCCCGTCTGAACCGCAAAATGTGCGAGGTGGCGGAGCGTATTATCGTTGTCACTGACTCCAGCAAGTTTAACCGTTCAAGCCTGCATAAAATCATTGATACCCAGCGGATCGACATGATTATCGTTGATGAAGGCATTCCGGCGGAAAGCCTGGAAGGGTTACGCAAAAGCGGGATCGATGTGGTGCTGGTCTAAAGGGGCTTTTCCCCTCACCCCAGCCCTCTCCCTCAAGGGAGAGGGGGCCGTCTGTGCAGGCATTATTTTGTGGGGAACCCTCAGCCCCATAGGGGGGAGGGGACTGCTCGGTGCGGTTTTTTACCCTCTGCCCGGTGGGGAGAGGGCAGGGTGAGGGGCCATCAGGTCACCGGCGCCGGGTTAAACACCGCCAGCGAGTTATGCAATCCCCATTGATCGGAGAAGGTTTTCTTCCGCCCGCTTGCCACATCCAGAATGAAGTGGAACAGCTTCCAGCCCACCTCTTCAATACTCTCTTCCCCGGTGGCGATGGTGCCCGCGTTGATATCCATTAAGTCATACCAGCGGTTTGCCAGCTCGGTGCGGGTCGCCATTTTGATCACCGGTACCGCCATCAGGCCGTACGGCGTGCCGCGCCCGGTGGTAAAGACCTGTACCGTAATGCCGGATGCTACCTGCTGGGTACCGCACACGAAATCACTGGCAGGCGTTGCCGCGTAGATCAGACCGCGTTTGGTTGGTCGCTGGCCAGGGGAGAGCACTTCCACAATCGCGCTCTGGCCGGATTTGGCTATCGACCCGAGGGCCTTTTCCACCACGTTGGCCAGGCCGCCTTTCTTGTTACCTGGAGACGGGTTGGCGCTGCGGTCGGTTTTGCCCATGTCGAGATAGTTATCGTACCAGGCCATCTCCTCCAGCAGGCGTTTGCCCACCTCTTCGTTGACGGCGCGCGGCGTGAGCAGGTGGATAGCATCACGTACTTCGGTGACTTCGGAGAACATCACCGTGGCGCCGCAGCGCACGAACAGATCGGAGGCATAACCTACCGCCGGGTTAGCGGTGACGCCGGAAAACGCATCGCTGCCGCCACACTGTGTCCCAACGACCAGTTCAGAGGCCGGGCAGGTTTCACGCTGGCGTTTGTTCAGCTTCTCCAGATGGCGCTCTGCCACCTGTAAAATGTCGTCGACCATCGATCTGAAGCCGACATGGTGTTCATCCTGAAGACGCACAACACTGGCATCGTCAACCGGAATGGCTTTCACATCTTCCGTACCCTGCAACAGGCGTTCTGGCTGCAATTTTTCACAGCCGAGACCAATCACCATGACCTCACCGCCAAAGTTTGGGTTAAGGGCGATATTGTGAATCGTGCGGATCGGCACGACCGCTGCGGGCGCGTTGATCGCCACGCCGCAGCCGTACAGGTGGTTAAGACCCACCACGCCGTCAACGTTGGGGTATTTCGGCAACAGATCGCGCTCAATAATTTTCACCACATAATCCACTACGCCCGCCACGCAATGCACGCTGGTGGTGATGCCAAGCAGGTTTTTGGTTCCCACGCTGCCATCCGCGTTGCGGTAACCCTCGAAGGTATAACCCTCCAGCGGAGGCAACGGCTCAGGGACGCGGGTAGCCAGCGGCAACGACTCCAGCGGCGGGGCGGTGGGCAGCTCAACCAGCGACTCCTCAATCCAGCTACCCTGCGGGATAGCGCGCACCGCATAGCCGATGACTTCGCCGTAGCGCACGATTTCGCCCTGCGCCGGGATATCGACCAGTGCGACTTTATGCCCCTGCGGAATGTGCTCAATCAGCTCCAGGCCATCCGGAAAGCGGGTGCCAGCTTTTAAGCCATTGTCGTTGACAATAATCGCCACGTTATCGGTATCGTGCACTTTTATATAGAACGCCGTCGGCGACGCCTGTCGAATTTCAATATCGGCCATTGTTCACTCTTCTCCAGCAAAATATCTGATACTAAATATAGCCAGATGGTTAATTGTTTCTTATTGAGGAAATAAAGAATGCCAGGAGAGGAAAGGTGAGAATGTGATCGCGATCGCTCCCGAACCACTAATCGTTGATTCTGTGCATCAGCGCCCACTGTGTTGGGCATATGCTCAAAATAGCGTGCCACTCCCGTTGGATAATTGAGCATTGAGACAATGTGCTGCCGGGTGGTGACGATTATACTGAATGACGATTTTATAACGCCAAAATTCAGTCAGGAAAATAAATATAACGCTGACGCTGAGTCGGAATAAATAAGAAAAGCTACTGGCTAAAACTGCGGAATTAAAAAAGGTATAAGTAATGAGTAACGACATCTTCCCGAATAAATTTAAAGCGGCCCTCGCGGCGCACCAGATTCAGATTGGCTGCTGGTCTGCGCTGGCCAACCCCATCAGCACCGAAGTGCTGGGCCTGGCCGGGTTCGACTGGCTGGTGCTGGACGGCGAACATGCGCCAAACGATATCAACACGTTTATTCCGCAGCTGATGGCGCTGAAAGGCAGCCACAGCGCGCCGGTGGTGCGTGTGCCCACCAACGAGCCGGTGATCATCAAGCGTCTGCTGGATATCGGCTTCTACAACTTCCTGATCCCGTTTGTTGAAACGGAAGAAGAAGCAGTGCTGGCCGTGGCGGCGACCCGCTATCCACCGGAAGGGATCCGCGGCGTGTCCGTCTCGCACCGCGCCAACATGTTTGGCACCGTGCCGGACTATTTCGCCCAGTCCAACAAGAACATCACCATTCTGGTTCAGATCGAGAGCCAGCAGGGGGTCGATAACGTCGACGCCATTGCCGCGACGGAGGGGGTAGACGGCATTTTCGTCGGCCCGAGCGATCTGGCGGCCGCCTTTGGTCATCTGGGTAACGCCAGCCATCCGGACGTGCAGCGTGCAATTCAGCACATTTTTGCCCGTGCCAAAGCGCACGGTAAACCGTGCGGCATTCTGGCGCCAGTGGAAGCCGATGCCCGCCGCTACCTGGAGTGGGGCGCAACGTTTGTTGCCGTGGGCAGCGATCTCGGCGTATTCCGCGCCGCCACGCAGAAATTAGCGGACGCTTTTAAAAAATAACCATCATTGAGGAAACAGATTATGACGCTGAAAGTGGGTTTTATTGGCCTGGGTATCATGGGCAAACCGATGAGCAAAAACCTCATCAAAGCAGGTTACTCACTGGTGGTTTTAGATCGGAATTCAGACGCGGTGGCAGAGGTGATTGCGGCTGGCGCAGAAACGGCGACAACCGCAAAAGCGATTGCTGAGCAGTGCGACGTAATTATCACCATGCTGCCAAACTCCCCGCACGTGAAAGAGGTGGCGCTGGGTGAGAACGGCATTATCGACGGCGCGAAGCCGGGTCTGGTGGTGATCGACATGAGTTCTATCGCACCGCTGGCAAGCCGCGAAATCAGCGAAGCGCTGAAAGCGAAGGGCGTGGAGATGCTGGATGCGCCGGTCAGCGGCGGCGAACCGAAAGCCATCGACGGCACCCTGTCGGTGATGGTCGGGGGCGATAAAGCCGTGTTCGACAAATACTACGACCTGATGAAAGCCATGGCTGGCTCCGTGGTGCACACCGGTGAAATTGGCGCAGGCAACGTCACCAAGCTGGCAAACCAGGTGATTGTGGCGTTGAACATCGCGGCCATGTCCGAGGCGCTGACGCTGGCCACCAAAGCGGGCGTTAATCCGGATCTGGTCTATCAGGCCATTCGCGGTGGTCTGGCGGGCAGCACCGTGCTGGATGCCAAGGCGCCGATGGTGATGGATCGTAACTTCAGGCCGGGCTTCCGCATCGATCTGCACATTAAGGATCTGGCGAATGCGCTGGATACCTCCCACGGCGTGGGCGCGCAGCTGCCGCTGACTGCCGCCGTCATGGAGATGATGCAGGCGCTGCGTGCGGACGGTCTGGGCACCGCCGATCACAGCGCGTTAGCGTGCTATTACGAAAAACTGGCGAAGGTTGAAATTGCTCGCTAATGACGTCCTGCCCGGTGGCGTTACGCTTACCGGGCCTACGGCTCAGGCATACAACTATGAAAATCGTAATCGCGCCAGACTCTTATAAAGAAAGCCTGTCTGCCACCGAGGTGGCGCAGGCGATAGAAAAAGGATTTCGGGAAATTTTCCCCGATGCTCATTACGTGTCTGTTCCCGTTGCTGACGGCGGAGAAGGTACGGTTGAAGCGATGATCGCTGCGACGCAGGGCACCTGGCAGCAGGCTGTCGTCACCGGCCCGTTAGGGGAAAAGGTGAAGGCCAGCTGGGGGATCTCGGGCGACGGTACCACCGCGTTTATCGAGATGGCCGCCGCCAGCGGCCTGGTGCTTGTTCCTCCCGCGCAGCGTAACCCGCTGGTCACGACGTCGCGCGGGACGGGGGAGCTGATCCTCAGCGCGCTGGATAAAGGCGCGCGCAACATCATTATCGGTATCGGCGGGAGCGCAACCAACGATGGGGGCGCGGGTATGATGCAGGCGCTGGGCGCGAAGTTTACGGATGCGAACGGGACGGAGATCGGCTACGGCGGCGGCAGCCTGATGGCGCTTAACCGGATTGATATTTCCGATCTCGATCCGCGTCTTCAGGGATGCGCAATCCGCGTCGCCTGTGACGTGACGAATCCGCTGGTCGGTGAAAGCGGCGCGTCGCGTATCTTTGGCCCGCAAAAAGGCGCCACGGAGGAGATGATCCTCGAACTCGACGCCAATCTTAGCCACTACGCCGGGGTGATCAAAAAATCGCTGCGCATTGACGTCAACCGGGTTCCGGGGGCTGGCGCCGCGGGCGGCATGGGCGCAGCGCTGATGGCCTTCCTGGGCGCTGAGCTGAAAAGCGGCATCGAGATTGTCACTCAGGCGCTCAATCTTGAAGAACATATTCACGACTGCACGTGGGTGCTGACCGGGGAAGGGCGCATCGACAGCCAGAGCATTAATGGCAAAGTGCCCGTCGGTGTGGCGAGCGTCGCCAAAAAATACCATAAGCCGGTGATCGGGATTGCCGGAAGTCTGACGCAGGATGTGGGTGTGGTGCATCAGTACGGCATCGACGCGGTGTTCAGCGTACTGACCCGCATCGGTTCACTGGAAGAGGCGTTCCAGGGAGCGTATGACAACATTTACCGCGCCTCGCGGAATATCGCGGCCACATTGCAGGTAGGCATGCGTAGCCAGGGGTGACAGCGGCGCGCAAACCCTCTATACTGCGCGCCGAAGCTGACCAGACAGTCGCCGCTTCGTCGTCGTCCCTTTCGGGGGAGACGGGCGGAGGGGAGGAAAGTCCGGGCTCCACAGGGCAGGGTGCCAGGTAACGCCTGGGGGGGAAACCCACGACCAGTGCAACAGAGAGCAAACCGCCGATGGCCCGCGCAAGCGGGATCAGGTAAGGGTGAAAGGGTGCGGTAAGAGCGCACCGCGCGGCTGGTAACAGTCCGTGGCACGGTAAACTCCACCCGGAGCAAGGCCAAATAGGGGTTCACATGGTACGGCCCGTACTGAACCCGGGTAGGCTGCTTGAGCCAGTGAGCGATTGCTGGCCTAGATGAATGACTGTCCACGACAGAACCCGGCTTATCGGTCAGCTTCAACTTCTTACGAAACCCCGCTTCGGCGGGGTTTTTGCTTTCAGAAGGTTGCAGGCCGGGTAAGCGAAGCGCCAAACGACATCAATTCTCAATTTTGCGACGCTAAGCACATTTCACTATTTGCCTGACTGTGTGTTCCTCTCATCTGCTGCGCATGATCGTAATCACAAAATTTAACGCTGTAAAATTAGAAAATTTTAGTGTTGAGAAGATGTTGTAAATGTTTAGTCAGTGATGCCGAATGTTATTCATTTGATAATTTAATATTGAATCTAAAAACATTCTTCTGGTGAATGTGTGATATATCCCACTCTTTAACCGGAAAGTGAATAAATATTCCTGGTAAAGTTGATAAACCACAAAAATGTTTTAAAGGAATAATGGTGTTTTATTAACCTTTAATTGCCTGAAAGATAGCCTTTATTAATATTTTTAAAGCAAAAAAATTCACGCTGGTTATTGCCATAAAATAAATTTATTACCGCGTTTTTTATTGATCAATATCAGCGTAAATGCGTATTTTTATTGTGATAAGCATTTGATTTATAAAGATATAAATAGATTTCTGGTGCGATTGAAAACAGAGCGTCATGGCAAATTGTGAGTAACAGCACATACCCCCTGAAACAATATTGGGTAGAATCCGCTGCGTCATAGGGAAATAAGCGCAGAATATTATGAATACTATTATTCTACCGAAAACACAGCACCTCGTGGTATTTCAGGAAGTCATCAAAAGTGGCTCCATAGGTTCTGCTGCAAGACAACTGGGGCTGACGCAACCTGCCGTCAGCAAAATCATCAGCGACATCGAATCCTACTTTGGGGTGGAAGTGATGGTGCGTAAGAACACCGGCGTAAAACTCACTGCCGCCGGTCAGGTGCTGCTGTCCTACGCTGAGTCGATCACCCGCGAAATGAAAAACATGGTGAGCGAGATCAACAGCCTCAGTTTCAGTACCGTCATGGACGTCTCTTTTGGCTATCCGTCGCTGATTGGCTTCACCTTCCTGTCCGGGATGATCAAAAAATTCAAGGAAGTGTTCCCGAAAGCGCGTGTCTCAATGTATGAAGCGCAGCTCTCTTCATTCCTGCCCGCCATTCGCGATGGCCGGCTGGATTTCGCCATCGGCACGCTGAGCGACGGGATGCAGCTTCAGGATCTTCACGTTGAGCCACTGTTTGAATCCGAGTTTGTGCTGGTGGCGAGTAAATCACGAACGTGCACCGGCCCGACCAGACTGGCATCGCTCACGCACGAGCAGTGGGTGATGCCGCAAACCGATATGGGCTACTACAACGAACTCCTGACCACCCTGCAAGACAACCACATAAGCATTGAAAACATCGTCCAGACCGATTCCGTCGTCACCATCTATAACCTTGTCCTCAATGCCGATTACCTGACGGTGATCCCCCGTGACATGATTGCGCCATTCGGCTCGGACCAGTTTATTGTTCTGCCGGTGGAAGATGAATTACCCGTGGCGCGTTATGCCGCCGTGTGGTCAAAAAATTACAGTATTAAAAAATCGGCGTCAGTATTAGTTGAACTGGCAAAACAATATTCGTCGATGAATATCGAAAAACGACGATAGAAATAATGATGATTTAAAACACCCGGAGCGACGCTTTTTAACGCTCTGATACCCTGACTTTGCCTGAAAACAATGAATTATTATAACGAGGATATTATGCACATTACTTACGATCTCCCGGTGACCATTGAAGATATTCAGGACGCCAGAAAAAGACTGGCGGGAAAGATCTATAAAACCGGTATGCCGCGCTCGAATTATCTGAGCGAACGGTGTAAGGGTGAGATATTCCTGAAATTTGAAAATATGCAGCGTACCGGTTCGTTTAAAATACGTGGGGCGTTTAATAAATTAAGCTCGCTGACCGATGCGGAAAAACGCAAGGGCGTGGTGGCCTGTTCCGCAGGGAACCACGCGCAGGGGGTCTCTCTCTCCTGCGCCATGCTCGGCATCGACGGCAAAGTGGTCATGCCGATGGGCGCGCCGAAATCCAAGGTTGCCGCCACGCGCGACTACTCCGCCGAAGTGGTGCTGCACGGCGAAAACTTTAACGACACCATCGCCAAAGTGAGCGAAATCGTCGAGATGGAAGGGCGCATTTTTATCCCGCCTTACGACGATCCGAAAGTCATTGCCGGCCAGGGCACCATCGGCCTGGAAATCCTCGAAGATTTATATGACGTGGATAACGTGATTGTCCCCATCGGCGGCGGCGGTTTAATTGCCGGTATTGCGACAGCAATTAAATCCATCAACCCAACTATCAATATTATCGGCGTGCAGTCTGAAAATGTGCACGGAATGGCGGCATCGTATCAGGCCGGAGAAATAACCAGTCATCGTGTTACCGGCACATTAGCTGACGGCTGCGACGTGTCTCGCCCAGGTAATTTAACCTTCGAAATTGTTCGTGAATTAGTCGATGACATTGTGCTGGTCAGCGAAGACGAGATTCGCAACAGCATGATCGCGCTTATTCAGCGAAATAAGGTGGTCACGGAAGGTGCCGGTGCGCTGGCGTGCGCGGCGTTATTAAGCGGCAAGCTGGACCACTATATTCAGGGCCGAAAAACCGTCTGCATTATTTCCGGCGGCAATATCGATCTCTCCCGTGTTTCCCAAATTACCGGCTTCGTTGACGCATAAAGGATGACTTATGAGCAACACAGAAAGCATTATCGTTGGCCAGACAAAAACGTCCACCTGGCGTAAATCGGATACCACCTGGACGCTCGGCCTGTTTGGTACCGCCATTGGCGCAGGCGTGCTGTTCTTCCCTATCCGTGCAGGCTTTGGCGGCCTGATCCCTATCCTGCTGATGCTGGTACTCGCGTTCCCGATTGCGTTTTACTGCCACCGCGCGCTGGCGCGTCTGTGTTTGTCCGGCAGTAACGTCTCCGGCAACATCACCGAAACGGTGGAGGAGCATTTTGGTAAGACCGGAGGGGTGGTGATCACCTTCCTCTACTTCTTTGCCATTTGCCCGCTGCTGTGGATTTACGGCGTCACCATTACCAACACCTTTATGACCTTCTGGGAAAACCAGCTCCAGATGCCCGCCCTGAACCGCGGCGTGGTGGCGCTATTCCTGCTGCTGCTGATGGCTTTTGTTATCTGGTTCGGTAAAGACCTGATGGTGAAAGTGATGAGCTACCTTGTGTTCCCGTTCATCGCCAGCCTGGTGTTGATTTCTCTCTCGCTGATCCCGTACTGGAACTCGGCGGTGATCGACCAGGTTAACCTGAGCGATATCGCCTTCACCGGTCATGACGGCATTCTGGTCACGGTGTGGCTGGGGATCTCCATCATGGTCTTCTCCTTCAACTTCTCGCCTATCGTCTCCTCGTTTGTGGTCTCCAAACGCGAAGAGTACGAACCAGAGTTCGGGAAAGAGTTTACCGAGCAGAAATGTTCCAAAATCATTGGTCGCGCCAGCCTGCTGATGGTGGCGGTGGTGATGTTCTTCGCCTTTAGCTGCCTGTTTACGCTCTCTCCGCAGAACATGGCGGACGCCAAAGCGCAGAACATTCCGGTGCTCTCTTACCTGGCGAACCACTTCGCGTCGATGTCAGGCAGTAAATCCACGTTCGCCACGGTGCTGGAATACGGCGCCTCCATCATCGCGCTGGTCGCTATCTTTAAATCCTTCTTCGGCCACTATCTGGGCACGCTGGAGGGGCTAAACGGTCTGATCCTCAAGTTCGGTTACAAGGGCGACAAGAAGAAAGTCTCCGTCGGCAAGCTGAACACCATCAGCATGGTCTTCATCATGGGCTCCACCTGGATTGTGGCCTACGCCAACCCGAACATCCTGGACCTTATTGAAGCCATGGGCGCGCCAATTATCGCCTCTCTGCTGTGCCTGCTGCCGATGTACGCCATCCGCAAGGCGCCTGCGCTGGCGAAATATAAAGGCCGGACCGAGAACATCTTCGTAACCGTGGTCGGACTGCTGACCATTTTGAACATCGTGTACAAACTGTTTTAAACCAAAGCTCAGGAAGAGCGGAGCCATACCATGATTGAGTTTCCGGTAGTACTGGTCATTAACTGCGGATCGTCCTCTGTTAAGTTCTCGGTGCTGGACGCCGCAGGCTGCGATGCCCTGATGACGGGCATTGCGGACGGCATCAACACAGAAAAAGCCTTTATTTCCGTGAATGGGGGTGAGCCGGTCAGACTGGCTCACCAGGACTACGAAGGGGCGCTGGCCGCCATCGCCCTGGAGCTGGAGAAACGCAACCTGATGGGCAGCGTGGCCTTGATTGGTCATCGCATTGCCCACGGCGGCGACCTCTTCAGCGAGTCGACCCTGATCACGGAAGAGGTGATGGCGCAGATCCGCGAGGTCTCCCCGCTGGCGCCGCTGCATAACTACGCCAACCTGAGCGGCGTGGAAGCCGCCGGGCGCCTGTTCCCCGGCGTGCAGCAGGTGGCGGTATTTGATACCAGCTTCCACCAGACCATGGCGCCGCAGGCGTATTTGTACGGCTTGCCGTACCGCTATTTTGAAGAGCTGGGCGTGCGCCGCTACGGTTTCCACGGCACCTCTCACCGCTACGTGTCGGCGCAGGCGCACGCGCTGCTCGGGCTCTCTCCCGATGACAGCGGCCTGGTGATTGCCCATCTCGGCAACGGGGCGTCCATCTGCGCGGTGCGTAACGGCGTAAGCGTGGACACGTCCATGGGGATGACGCCGCTTGAAGGACTGGTGATGGGCACGCGCTGCGGCGACGTGGATTTTGGCGCGATGGCGTGGATTGCCCGGCAGACCGGCCAGTCGTTCGAGGATCTGGAGCGCGTGGTCAACAAAGAGTCCGGGCTGCTGGGGATCTCTGGCATCTCCTCCGATTTGCGCGCGCTGGAGAAAGCCTGGCATGACGGCAACGAGCGGGCGCGGCTGGCAATAAAGACCTTCGTCCACCGGATTGCGCGACATATCGCCGGTCATGCCGCGTCCCTGCACCGTCTGGATGGCGTGGTGTTTACCGGCGGGATCGGTGAGAACTCCGTGCTTATCCGCGCGCTGGTGGTGGAGCATCTTAAGGTGTTTGGCATCATCCTCGACGAGTCCAAAAATGCCCTGCCGGGCAGCGCGGGCGAGCGCGTGATCTCTACCGAGTCGTCCCGCGCGGCCTGCGCGGTGATCCCTACCAATGAAGAAAAAATGATCGCACTGGACGCCCTCCGTCTTGGGAAGGTTACTCCGGCTGCGGCTTACGCCTGATAAAGCGAGAATCTGATGAAAGTAACAATCGATACGGGCGTCGCGCCTTACAGCGACGCATGGGCCGGGTTTCGCGGTGAAGAATGGAAAAACGCCATTAACGTGCGCGATTTTATTCAGCATAACTACACCCCTTATGAAGGCGATGAAGCTTTCCTCGCGCAGGCGACGCCAGCAACGACGGCGCTGTGGCAGAAGGTGATGGTCGGCATTCGTCAGGAGAATGCTACTCACGCTCCGGTGGATTTTGACACCAACATCGCCACTACTATTACCGCGCACGGGCCGGGCTATATTGATCAGGAGCTGGAGACGATCGTTGGCCTGCAAACCGACAAGCCGCTCAAGCGCGCCCTGCATCCGTACGGCGGGATCAACATGATCCGCAGCTCGTTCGAAGCCTACGGTCGCGAGATGGATCCGCAGTTTGAATATCTCTTCACAGATCTGCGCAAAACCCACAACCAGGGCGTGTTTGACGTTTACTCCCCGGAGATGATGCGCTGCCGCAAATCGGGGGTGCTGACCGGTCTGCCGGACGGCTACGGGCGCGGACGCATCATCGGCGACTACCGTCGCGTGGCGCTGTACGGCATCAGCTATCTGGTGCGCGAGCGTGAACTTCAGTTCGCCGATCTCCAGGGGAAACTGGAGCGCGGAGAAGAACTGGAGGCCACGATCCGCCTGCGCGAGGAGCTGGCGGAGCATAAACGTGCGTTGCTCCAGATCCAGCAGATGGCGGCGAACTATGGGTTTGATATTTCACGTCCGGCGATGAATGCGCAGGAAGCGGTGCAGTGGGTCTACTTTGCCTACCTTGCCGCAGTGAAATCCCAGAACGGCGGGGCGATGTCGCTGGGGCGCACGGCCTCGTTCCTCGATATCTACATTGAACGCGACATGCAGGCAGGAAGGCTGAATGAGGTGCAGGCCCAGGAGCTGATCGACCACTTCATCATGAAGATCCGCATGGTACGTTTCCTGCGCACGCCGGAGTTCGACACGCTCTTCTCCGGCGATCCGATCTGGGCCACGGAAGTGATTGGCGGCATGGGGCTGGATGGCCGTACGCTGGTGACCAAAAACAGCTTCCGCTACCTGCATACCCTTCACACCATGGGGCCTGCGCCGGAGCCAAACCTGACGATCCTCTGGTCCGAACAACTGCCGATCGCGTTCAAGAAATACGCCGCGCAGGTGTCGATCGTCACCTCCTCGCTGCAATACGAGAACGACGATCTGATGCGCGCCGACTTCAACAGCGACGACTACGCCATTGCCTGCTGCGTCAGCCCGATGGTGATCGGCAAGCAGATGCAGTTCTTCGGCGCACGCGCCAACCTGGCGAAAACGCTGCTGTACGCAATCAACGGCGGGGTGGATGAGAAGCTGAAGATCCAGGTGGGGCCGAAAACCGAGCCGCTGCTGGATGAGGTACTGGATTACGACACCGTAATGGCGAGCCTCGATCACTTCATGGACTGGCTGGCGGTACAGTACATCAGCGCGCTGAATCTCATTCACTACATGCATGATAAATACAGCTACGAAGCCTCGCTGATGGCGCTGCACGACCGGGACGTCTACCGCACCATGGCCTGCGGCATTGCCGGGCTGTCGGTGGCGGCGGATTCCCTGTCGGCCATCAAATACGCCACGGTAAAACCGGTGCGCGACCACACCGGTCTGGCGGTCGATTTCGTCATCGAAGGCGACTATCCGCAGTACGGCAACAACGACGATCGCGTGGACAGTATCGCCTGCGATCTGGTTGAGCGCTTTATGAAGAAAATCCAGGCGCTGCCGACGTACCGCAACGCGGTACCGACGCAGTCGATCCTGACCATCACCTCCAACGTGGTTTACGGGCAGAAGACCGGCAACACGCCGGACGGACGTCGCGGCGGCACGCCGTTTGCGCCTGGCGCCAACCCGATGCACGGGCGCGACAGAAAAGGGGCGGTGGCGTCGTTAACCTCGGTCGCCAAGCTGCCGTTCACCTATGCCAAAGACGGGATCTCCTACACCTTCTCCATCGTGCCGCAGGCACTGGGCAAGGACGAGCCGGTGCGCAAAACCAACCTTGTCGGGCTGCTGGACGGATACTTCCACCACGAAGCGACCATTGAGGGCGGGCAACACCTGAACGTCAACGTGATGAACCGGGAGATGCTGCTGGATGCCGTCGCCCATCCGGAGAACTATCCGAACCTGACGATCCGCGTTTCAGGTTATGCGGTGCGGTTTAACGCCCTGACGCGCGAGCAGCAGCAGGACGTGATTTCGAGGACGTTTACGCAGGCGATGTAATACAGGCTTCATCTTCAGCCTCCTCAAATGGGGAGGCTTTTAATTTTGTGAACGTCGTCAATTTTAGAAAACTTACTCTCCTTTCTGCTATCCCGAAGTAATATTATTCTCTCGCTTTAGAAAATCCCTATAAAAGTTGTGACTTTTTTCTCCCGCGCTCCGGATATGATCTTCCCATATCAATAACTCACACCTGCACCCTCTGACTCGCAATCGCTGGCGATCGGAACCTTATAAAAACAACCAGTTACCCTACAAAATAAGCGAGTGCCCAATGAATATGGCAACAAACAGCAGTGTGATTGTGAGTGATTCCCCTGCGGCAAGGCGGGCGGGAATGAGCGAAAGCGAATGGCGAGAGGCGATCAAATTCGACAGCACCGATACGGGCTGGGTCATCATGAGTATCGGGATGGCTATCGGCGCGGGCATCGTTTTTCTTCCTGTGCAGGTCGGGTTAATGGGGCTGTGGGTGTTTTTACTCTCGTCGATAATTGGTTATCCGGCTATGTACCTGTTCCAGCGCCTGTTTATTAATACGCTGGCGGAATCACCGGAATGCAAAGATTACCCGAGCGTCATTAGCGGTTATTTAGGTAAAAACTGGGGCATCTTATTGGGTGCGCTTTATTTCGTGATGCTGGTGATCTGGATGTTTGTCTATTCCACGGCTATCACCAACGACAGCGCATCCTACCTACACACCTTCGGCGTAACCGACGGTTTGCTGTCGGAAAATCCGTTCTACGGCTTATTCCTGATCTGCATTCTGGTCGCCATTTCGTCGCGCGGTGAAAAACTGCTGTTTAAAGTCTCCAGCCTGATGGTGCTGACCAAATTATTTGTGGTGGCGGCGCTGGGGCTTTCGATGATTGGCCTCTGGCATTTAGCCAACGTCGGTATGCTGCCGCCGATGGGCCTGCTGATTAAAAACGCCATTATTACGCTGCCTTTCACCTTAACCTCCATTCTGTTTATTCAGACATTAAGCCCGATGGTGATTTCCTATCGTTCACGGGAAAAATCCGTTGAGGTGGCGCGTCATAAAGCGCTGCGGGCAATGAATATCGCTTTTGGCGTGCTGTTTGTGACGGTCTTTTTCTACGCGGTCTCCTTTACGCTGGCGATGGGGCACGACGAGGCGGTAAAAGCCTACGAGCAGAATATTTCCGCCCTGGCAATCGCAGCACAGTTCATCAGCGGTGACGGTGCGGGCTGGGTCAAAATCGTCAGCGTGATCCTCAACATTTTTGCCGTGATGACCGCGTTCTTTGGCGTCTATCTCGGCTTTCGTGAGGCGACGCAGGGCATCGTGATGAACATCCTGCGCCGCAAAATGCCGGCGGAGAAAATCAATGAAAGCACCGTCCAGCGCGGGATTATGCTGTTCGCTATCCTGCTGGCCTGGAGCGCGATTGTGTTAAACGCGCCGGTGCTGAGCTTCACCTCCATCTGTAGCCCTATTTTCGGGATGGTGGGCTGCTTAATTCCGGCGTGGCTGGTCTACAAAGTGCCCGCACTTCATAAATATAAAGGCGTATCGCTGGTGATTATTGTGATTACCGGGCTGCTGCTTTGTGTTTCTCCTTTCCTCGCCTTCTCATGAGGCTAAATAAGGTCGTAACGATGTCTGAGCAAATTAATCCTTTATGGAACCATTTTATTCGCGCTGTGCAGGAAGAGGTAAAGCCTGCGCTGGGCTGTACCGAACCCGTCTCGCTGGCGCTGGCGTGCGCGATGGCTGCCGGACAGCTTGACGGTGAGGTGACGCGTATCGAGGCGTGGGTATCGCCGAACCTGATGAAAAACGGGCTTGGCGTAACGGTGCCCGGCACCGGTATGGTCGGTTTACCCATCGCGGCCGCGCTGGGGGCGACAGGCGGTAATGCACACGCCGGGCTGGAGGTGTTGAAAGACGCATCGGCCGAGGCGCTAACGCGCGCCAAAGCACTGCTGAACGCGGGTCTGGTGCAGGTGAAATTGCAGGAGCCGTGCGAGGAGATCCTCTATTCACGCGCCTGCGTTTACGTCGGTGAATCCTCGGCGACGGTGACCATCGCTGGCGGGCACACTCGCGTGGTGGAGGTAGTTTGTCAGGGCGAAACGCGCTTCAGGCTTGACGATCGTCAGAGCCAGAACAACGACGATCCGCTGGCGGTACTCTCGACCACCACGCTGTCGCAGATCCTTGAGTTTGTAGAGCAGGTGCCGATCGACGCGATCCGCTTTATCCTCGATGCGGGGCGGCTGAACGATGCGCTCTCCCGCGAAGGTTTGCGTGGCAACTGGGGGCTGCATATTGGCGCGACGCTCAATAAACAGCGCGCACGCGGCTGGATGGCGCAGGATCTGGGTTCAGACATTATTATCCGCACCAGCGCAGCCTCGGATGCCCGCATGGGAGGCGCGACGCTGCCGGCGATGAGCAACTCGGGTTCCGGGAATCAGGGCATCACCGCCACCATGCCGGTAGTGGTGGTGGCTGAGCACGTTCAGGCCGATGACGAACGGCTGGCGCGGGCGCTGATGCTCTCGCATCTGTCGGCTATCTATATCCATTACCAGCTTCCGCGCTTGTCCGCGTTGTGCGCGGCGACAACGGCCGGAATGGGGGCAGCGGCGGGGATGGCGTGGCTGATGGGCGGATCTTACCAGACCATTGCCATGGCGATCGGCAGTATGATCGGCGACGTGAGCGGGATGATCTGCGATGGGGCCTCTAACAGCTGCGCAATGAAGGTCTCGACCAGCGTCACCAGCGCCTGGAAAGCCGTGATGATGGCGCTGGATGATACTGCGGTGACGGGTAACGAGGGGATTGTGGCGCACGACGTGGAACAGTCTATCTCTAACCTGTGCGCCCTGGCGTGCCGCTCAATGCAGGCGACGGACCGGCAGATCATTGAAATTATGGCGAGTAAGGTGTTGTGATTTAATCCAACCCGTTACCCCTCACCCTAACCCTCTCCCATAGGGAGAGGGAACCGATCGAGCGAGGGGGCGTGTTGATCTTAAACCGGCAAATCAATCAGCAGCGCGCGCAGCGGCGTATCGGCAACCAGGGTGATATTCGCTTCGTCACGAATAAACGCCCCGTCACCGCAGGTGAGCGCTTCTTTCTCTTCCGTATGCGTGACCGCATGCACCGTTCCGTGAATGGACTGCAAATAGGCACGCGGGCCATGAAGCTGGAAGCTCGCCTGTTCACCTTTTTTCAGTTCGATATGGTGCAACCACACCTGCTGGCGCAACTGCAAGCTGCCTTTGCTGCCGTCTGGCGAGGCAATCAGCTGCTGTTTACCGCCCTTCAGATCGATTTTTTGCACCAGCGGATTTTCCCGCTCCGGACAGGCATCCAGCCACAGCTGCATGCGGGTCAGCGTTTTATCTTTGCTGAGGTTATGCTCGCTGTAGCTAATACCTGGCTGCGTGGAAATTAACAGCGCCTCGCCAGCCTTCGCCTGGACATGATTGCCCTCGCTATCGCGGTATTCTGCCTCGCCTTCCAGGATCAGGTTCAGGATATCGACTTTAGGGTACGTGCGCGGCTGGAAGGACGCGCCCGGGGCGAGCACTTCCTGATTCAATACGCGCAGTGAAGCGTAACCGAGGAGTTTAGGGTCAAAGTAGTGTCCAAAGGAAAAGGTGTAGCGGGCCTGCAACCAACCGAAATCGGCTTGTCCGCACTGTTTCGCTGTTCTTGTCGTAATCATAAACTTGACCTCTCTTTACACTAAATCAATGGTAAAGGTATGGACGCTGCATTGTTAGCCAGATATTCTGCCTGGTATGTTCAAATTTCCTGAATGAGAACGAGATGGCTAAAGAGAGAGCATTGACGCTTGAGGCGCTTCGCGTCATGGACGCGATTGACAGGCGCGGCAGTTTTGCCGCGGCGGCAGATGAACTGGGGCGCGTTCCGTCTGCCCTGAGCTACACCATGCAAAAGCTGGAAGAGGAGCTGGACGTGGTGCTCTTCGATCGTTCCGGTCATCGAACAAAATTCACTAACGTTGGCCGAATGCTGCTGGAGCGCGGTCGTGTGCTGCTGGAAGCGGCGGATAAGCTGACGACCGATGCCGAAGCGCTGGCGCGCGGCTGGGAAACCCATCTGACGTTAGTGACCGAAGCGCTGGTGCCCACCGAGGCGCTCTTCCCGCTGGTGGACAGACTGGCCGCGAAAGCCAATACCCAGCTGTCGATCATCACCGAGGTGCTGGCCGGGGCGTGGGAGCGTCTTGAGACGGGCAGGGCGGATATCGTCATTGCGCCGGACATGCATTTCCGCTCATCGTCAGAAATCAATTCGCGCAAACTGTACAGCGTGATGAACGTCTACGTCGCCGCCCCGGATCACCCGATCCATCAGGAGCCGGAGCCGCTCTCTGAGGTCACGCGCGTGAAATACCGCGGCGTGGCGGTCGCGGATACCGCCCGAGAGCGCCCGGTGTTAACGGTACAGTTGCTGGATAAACAGCCGCGACTGACGGTAACGTCGCTGGAAGACAAACGGCAGGCGCTCCTGGCGGGGCTGGGCGTGGCGACGATGCCGTACCCGTTTGTCGAAAAGGACATTGCAGAAGGGCGGCTGCGCGTCGTCAGCCCGGAATACACCAGCGAAGTGGATATCATTATGGCGTGGCGTCGTGACAGCATGGGCGAAGCCAAATCATGGTGTTTGCGTGAAATTCCCAAGCTCTTTGCCCACCACAACAAATAAGCGTAGGCCCGGTAAGCGTAAGCGCCACCGGGCAGAATTTACGCGCTTGCCTTAGGATCCGGACCAAAGCGGTTTTCGCCCGGCGTTCCGCTCTGACAGTTGAAAATCAAAATCACGATCCAGCCGATAAGCGGGATCAACAGCAACAGCAGCCACCACGCCGAACGATCGGTGTCGTGAAGACGACGAAACAGTACGGCCCATGAAGGCAGCAGAACTAACACACCATAAATGGTGGTGAGAATGCCTTCACCCCCCTCGCGTTCCCAGCCGAGGATCTTGTCCACAATGCCCAGCACCATAATCAGGACGAAGTTCACCAGAACGAACATCCAGTACTCTTTGCGGCGGGCGCGGCCACCAAATCCAACGTAGTTGCGCAGTACCTTTAAATACCAGTCCATTTTTCCTTGCCTCTTAATCAGTCAATCACTTGTTTTCTAAGCGATCGAGGTAAGGATAGATGTATGCTGTGAATTAAAAAAGGGAATCAATTGATTCCCTAAATAATTATCCGAAACGCACGTCGCGCCCGTGCGGTTCATCCAGGTCCTGCCACGGGCCAATGGAGATAATGCCCGTTGGGTTGATGGTCTTATGACTGCGGAAATAGTGGGTGCGAATATGGTCAAAGTTGACCGTCTCCGCAATCCCCGGCATCTGATAGATGTCGCGCAGGAAACCGTGCAGGTTCAGGTAATCACTGATGCGATGCTTGTCGCACTTGAAGTGAGTGACATACACCGGATCAAAGCGGATCAGCGTCGTCCACAGGCGGATGTCTGCTTCGGTGAGGCGATCGCCCGTTAAATAACGATGCTGGCCGAGGATCTGCTCCAGGCGCTCCAGGGATCCAAACACGTTGCCGACCGCTTCGTCGTACGCTTCCTGACTGGTGGCAAAGCCCGCTTTGTAGACGCCGTTGTTAACGTTGTCGTAGATCCAGCCGTTCAGCTCGTCAATTTTCTCGCGCAGCTCAACCGGGTAGTAATCCCCGGCGCGGGCACCGTGCGCGTCAAACGCGGTATTGAACATGCGAATGATTTCAGCGGATTCATTGCTGACGATCGTCTGGTTTTTCTTGTCCCACAGCACAGGCACCGTTACGCGTCCGGTGTAGTGCGGATCGGCGCGCAGATAGAGCTGATACAGGAAATCGTGATGATAAAGCTCATCACCCGTCGCGGCCGGGAAGCCACTGTCGAACGTCCAGCCGTTTTCCAGCATCAGCGGGTTGACCACCGAAACCGGAATTAACGATTCGAGACCTTTAAGTTTGCGCACAATCAGCGTGCGGTGCGCCCACGGACAGGCGAGAGAAACATACAGATGATAACGATCTTTTTCCGCCGCAAAGCCCCCTTCGCCACTCGGGCCGGGTGCGCCGTCGGCGGTCAGCCAGTTACGGAAGGCCGAAACAGAGCGCTTAAAGCGTCCACCGGTGGATTTGGTGTCATACCAGACATCCTGCCAGACGCCGTCTACGAGTTGTCCCATTTTTTACTCCTCCGTCAGATAGCAAAAGCGAGGAGATGTCTCCTCGCTTTGAATGTAATCAGTATAGCCTGCTTACCACTTCTTATTCAGAAGACGGTCGATGCTGTAGGCGCCCGGACCCGTGATAGCCAGCAGCAGGAAGCCGCCCGCGATGGTCAGGTTTTTCATGAACATCAGGGAGTTCACGCCTTCCGCAAAGTTGCTGTGGAAGATGAACGCGGTCAGCAGGGTAAAGCCTGCGGTGAACAGCGCCGTGGTGCGGGTCAGGAAACCGAACAGCACTGCCAGGCCGCCGCCGAACTCAAGCAGAATGGTCAGTGGCAGCAGGAACCCCGGCACGCCCATCGCTTCCATATACTGCTGAGTACCCGCATAGCCGGTAATTTTGCCCCAGCCTGCGGTGATGAACAGAACAGGCATCAGAATACGCGCTACCAGTACACCAACATCTTCTAATTTTTTCATTTTACTCTCCAGGAAACCACATCAGCGGCTAAACGTTATTTGCTTGCAAATTCGGGTAGATACCGCGTCTTTGCTGTCGATGGAGAGGAGTGTAAACGGGGCGGATGGCAAATGTTAGCAAGGAAAACTGTTAATCTTCTTCAAAGATATTGAGTAAGGGAGGGGGTTTTGCCGGGTGGCGGCTACGCCTTACCCGGCCTACACGCAATCGTAGGCCGGGTAAGCGCAGCGTCACCCGGCAAGAAGGCTAGCGCAACTGCTGTTGTCGCAGCGTGGTTTTCACCAGACGCCAGGCGCTCCAGGCGCCAAAGCCGCGGCGTGCCCAGCGGATCAGCATGTTAGGATGCCGAACCGACCAGATCGCCATCACGCTGCTACCGACCAGCGCCCATGAGCGCAGGCTCAGGACCGTGTTCCAGCCGCGGTCAAACCGATGCGTGGCTTCAACCCAGTCTCGACGGCTGGCAGACAAATCCAGCCGCTGCTGCTGGATTTGGCTCAACAGATACGCTTTCCGCTTTTGACGTTCGGCTTTGTCGCTCACGACTTATCATCCTCCAGCAGGGCGCGGTCGTTGGCCAGCTCCTGGCGCGTATGGCGCAGGAAGGTCGACGTGCGCGCTTTATGCAGGGTCCAGATACCGCCTATCAGCGCCGCCACCAGCAGAACCACGGTAGTCGCAATCATCGCGTTCAGACGATACTGTGGATCGATAGCCCAGATGATTAACACCATCAGGCTCATCAGACCAAACGCGGCAAAGAGCATCGTAAGCCCAAGCATGAGCAGCATCTGGAAGAGGTTGGCTTTCTCCTCTTCCAGCTCCACTACCGCAAGCCGGACGCGCGTTTCGGCAATCCCGACCAGCGTCGTAAGAATACGCTGGCCGATGCCGAGGACGTTTTTAGCAGGCCCTTGTGCGTGACGTGGATCTTCCATAATCAACGACGCGTCAGCAGGACACCCAGCACCACACCCACTGCGGCGCCAATACCTACACCCGTCCATGGATTATCACGTACATATTCGTCTGCGCGCGCTGCCGCTTCGCGGGTTTGTTTCGCCAGCGCATCACCGGTTTCGCCCAGACGGTAACGGCTCTCTTTCAGTGCCTGCTCCGCTTTGCTGCGCAGTTTACTTACTTCTTCTTTCGATTTATCCGCAGAAGAGTTCAGCACCTCTTCCAGGGTGTCCGCCAGGGATTTCAGTTCAGCGCGCAGATTTTCTGAAGTTGTATCTTTTGACATGATTCTCTCCTGTTGAGATTTCCGTTAACTCAATAATCGCGAGCTTCCAGCGCTTTCAGTTCGTCCTGCGCCTCTTGCAACTTCCTCTCGCGCTTGGCAATTTTTTCCGCATCACCTTTCTCTTTCGCTTCCTGTAGGTCTTGACGGCGCTCGGCTATCTCGTCCTTCTGTTCAGCGATTTTTTCCTGATGATCGGCACGCAGCTTGCTGTCCGTACAGTTGTCTTTCACTTCGCTCAACGCTTTTTTCAGCCCGTCGATCCGGTGCTGATTGTTATGCTTTTCGGCATAACTGATTTCGCGTTGGATATCCTGTTCTTTCTCCTGACAAAGAGACATAGCGAAGGAAGCTGTGCTTAAAGAAAAAAGGGCCAGAGCCAGAGTGATGCGGTATTTCATTATAGAAACCTTCCATTGTGTTACGGCGTAAGCCGTGTTCCAGAACTATGCGGAGAACATCTGAGGGGTGCTCCGCGTACTTAAGCATAGTAAGTAAACGGGAGTTTCACCAAAGTAGGTGAAAATATTCGGAATCTTAGTCGTTAACCAAATCGATGCGACGTGTCGCGTAACCGTGACATCCAGGAGGCTACGTGGCTGTCATCATCCTGTTGCGCAATGATGTAACCCTGCGGCAGCGTGCGGTCCAGCACGGCTTTCGCCGCGGCGCTTTGCGCACTTGAGTCAAATTTTATCAGCAGTACATCGTCTTGCGGCGTGATGCTCTTAAAGCGGATCCCGTTTGCGTCCAGATGATGCCAGATGGAAAAACCATCCGGCACGCTGGTTCCCTGGCTCACAGGACGGATAGCCAGCGTCGACTCCTGATGCTGTAGCGCAGACCACAGCAGGATAAGAGCGCTGAACATCATCAGCGCGACGATAGCGTAAGAGAAGCGGCGCAGCGCGAGCGGGGAGATAACCATCGTTAACCCCTGGCTCCGTATTTCTTCTTCCACAGTACGACCAGGGACCCGACCAGGCCAAACACCAGCAGAACGACGGGCAGCAGCATCAGGCAAGACATCAGCTGATCTTCATATTTCATAAAGACCGGCGTTTTACCCAGCGCGTAGCCGAGCGTGGTCAGGATCAGCACCCACAGCAAGCCGCTCATCCAGTTAAAGAACTGGAAGCGCGTACTGCTCAGGCCGGACAAGCCCGCAATGGTGGGCAGCAGGGTGCGTACGAATGCGATAAAGCGGCCGATCAGTAAGGCGGAAAGCCCATGCTTATGGAAAAGGTGGTGCGCTCGCTGGTGGTAATGGGCCGGAAGGTGCGAAAGCCAGTTCTGAACGATTCGCGTGTTACCCAGCCATCGCCCCTGAATGTAACTCACCCAGCAGCCCAGGCTGGCGGCAATGGTCAAAAGCAGGACCGTTTGCGGGAAAGCCATCGCCCCTTTTGCACAGAGCACCCCGACCAGCACCAGCAGGCTGTCGCCGGGTAAAAAGGCAGCAGGCAGCAGACCGTTCTCAAGGAACAGGATCATAAATAACACAAAGTAGAGCATGCCAATCATGGACGGGTTGGCCAGCGTTTCGAAATCCTGAGCCCAGAGGGCGTTCAGTAGTTGGGTCAAAAGTTCCATTCAGTGTTCCTGGAAATCGGTTAACGTCACGCCTGTCATTCGGGAAAACAGCACGGCGACATTGTTATGATTTCATTATGGTCGCTCGCGGACACATTGATGTGTGGCCAACACTGTTCCCTGTTAATTGGCTGGTTAGCAAGCACTAACTTACAAAATAACGAAGTGAATCCAATTGTAACAAAGCCCGACGTTCTGCGTCACAGAATTTGAGGGGAAACACGATTTTGGCGTAAGCCACGGAGGGGAGCGAGAAATTTTACAAAGGCTGACACTATAGAGGTTTTCTTACCCTGTCTGGCCGGAAGGCGCGGCGGTGCGCCTGCCAGAAGTTCGGGGGATTATTTTGCGAGATTGGTCGCGGTATCGAGGTGAACGACCGGATTATCGGCAAAAAGATAGCGGTCAGCGTTAAATTCAAAGTCATCACTTGTTTCATTAAACAGCATCTGTTTGGTGTTCTCCAGGTGCTGCCACATTGCCAGTTTCGCCGCATGCGGATCTTTACGAATCAGGGCCTTAAGAATCTGGTCGTGGTCGTCACACCAGTTATCTACCGTGCGGGAATCAATGTGATCGTGCAATTTCTTCCAGTACGGGTTGTGAACGCGCTGAGTCCACATTTTTTCAACGATTGCCGCCAGCGCCGTGTTTTGAGTCGCAAGGGCGACCTGGACGTGGAATTGCAGGTCCCATTCGGAATCGCGGAAACATTTTTCTTTACGCGCGTGATCCTGGATTTCCATCAGCTTCATGATGTCCTGCTTGGTCACCTGCGTCGCAGCAAATTCCGCAATATTGCTTTCAATCAGCTGGCGAGCCTGGAGAAGCTCAAACGGACCGTAGCTGGCAAACTCCAGACTTTCGTCCGGGGTGGGGGAGTGTTTCGCCTGGCTGGAAATCACATGAATGCCGGAACCTTTGCGTACCTCAACATACCCTTCCACTTCCAGCATGATGATGGCTTCGCGGACCACCGTACGGCTGACGCTTTTTTCATCCGCAATGAAACGCTCAGCGGGAAGTTTATCACCGACAAGATAGACCCCTTGCTCGATGCGATCTTTCAGCTCGGCGGCAAGTTGTTGATATAAACGACGTGATTCGGTGATTTCCATATGCGCTCCAGGCAGGGTACGGCGAATGATTTGTTATACCACTTTTGCGTGCCACTCTCCAGATTTCGCCATGAAAAAAGCCGCCCGGAGGCGGCTTTTGAGAAGATTTAGCCGGGTGGCGCTTCGCTTGCGCGGGCCTATGGGTTTTGTAGGCCGGGTAAGGCGTAGCCGCCACCCGGCACTACAACGCTAACTCTGCGTCGCCGGTCCCCCAAGGGACTCTTTCGCCAGTTCATCGGCGGATTTGCTCTTCAGCACCGTCCAGATAACCACCGCACCCATCAGGTCGAAGATAGCCAGTACCGCGAACAGCGGGCTAAAGCCAATGGTATCTGCCAGCGCGCCGACCACCAGCGCAAACAGGGTACTTGCGGTCCAGGCGGCCATCCCGGTCAGGCCGTTGGCGGTAGCGACTTCGTTACGACCAAACACGTCGGACGAGAGCGTAATAAGCGCACCGGAAAGAGACTGGTGAGCAAAGCCCCCGATACACAGCAGGGCGATAGCCACGTAAGGGCTGGTGAACAGGCCGATCATGCCCGGGCCGATCATCAGCAAGGCGCCCATGGTGACCACCATCTTACGGGACACAATCAGGTTCACGCCAAACCAGCGCTGGAACAGCGGTGGCAGGTAGCCGCCGACGATACAGCCCAGGTCTGCAAACAGCATTGGCATCCAGGCGAACATCGCGATCTCTTTCAGGTTAAAGCCGTAAACTTTAAACATGAACAGCGGGATCCAGGCGTTAAACGTACCCCAGGCCGGTTCTGCCAGGAAGCGTGGCAGGGCGATACCCCAGAACTGACGGGTGCCCAGGATCTGCCAGACGGACATCTTTTTGCCGTTGTCGGTCTGATGCTGAGATTCCTGACCATTAATAATGTAGTCACGTTCTTCGTCAGACAGCTTTTTCTGATCGCGCGGGTGTTTATAGAAGATCAGCCACGCCATGGCCCAGGCAAAGCTCAGCACACCGGAGATGATGAACGCCATCTGCCAGCTGTGCATCACAATCGCCCACACCACCAGTGGCGGAGCAATCATCGCCCCGATGGAGGAGCCCACGTTGAAGTAACCGACAGCGATTGAACGCTCTTTTGCCGGGAACCATTCAGAGCTGGCTTTCAGTCCCGCGGGGATCATCGCTGCTTCGGCAGCACCTACCGCACCACGCGCCAGCGCCAGTCCGCCCCAGCTGCCGGCCAGCGCGGTCGCCCCACAGAAGACGGCCCAGGCTACAGCGAAGAAGGCATAACCAATTTTTGTACCCAGAATATCAAGAACATAACCTGCAACAGGCTGCATTACGGTGTAAGCGGCAGAGTAAGCCGCAATGATGTAAGAGTATTGCTGCGTGGAGATATGTAACTCTTCCATCAACGTTGGCGCCGCTGCTGCCACGGTGTTACGTGTCAGGTAGCCCAGCACGGTGCCGAGCGTCACCAGTGCGATCATGTACCAACGTAACCCTTTAATTTTACGCATGTAAAACCTCATCGTTATGTTATTTCCGTGTCGGGACACGGCAACAACTCAACCGTTGCCGGGAGTTGTTCTGTAACGGGAGGGGCGTAACCGGGAACCTGTCCCGGAACGGCCCGAACCTTGCCATAAGTAATCGTGCTAAGTCGGCTTCCGTACCGTTAAATCCGATGTATCAAACACCGGTAATGCATTCCGTCGGCTTATAGTTTGCGACGGCGAAAAGATAACTTGTCATACAACTTTAAAAGGTGAGTGACATCACAAAAGTGTGAATCTTTGTAGGGACATTATGCGGTGCGCGCAAAGCCAGAACTGGCGCGGTCTGCGAGAGGGTTTACCCCTTTGAGGGTAATTTATTTGTCGACGTTTATTGATCTAACTCACGAAAAAAACGTCGGACTCTGGAAATTGGTGTGATAACTTTGCAGCATCTGAACATAAGCTTTCTGACGCTCCCGTAATGAGGAAGACGATAATGACACCGTTTATGACCGACGATTTTCTATTAGATACCGAATTTGCTCGCCGCCTGTACCACGACTACGCAAAAGACCAGCCGATTTTCGACTACCACTGCCATTTACCGCCGCAGCAGGTTGCCGAAAATTACCGTTTCAAAAACCTGTATGATATCTGGCTGAAGGGTGACCACTATAAGTGGCGCGCAATGCGCACCAACGGCGTGGCCGAGCGCCTGTGTACCGGCGACGCGACCGATCGCGAGAAGTTTGACGCCTGGGCCGCTACCGTTCCTCACACTATCGGTAACCCGTTATACCACTGGACGCACCTCGAACTGCGTCGTCCGTTTGGTATCACCGGCAAGCTGCTCTCTCCCGCCACGGCGGATGAAATCTGGGATCAGTGCAACGAACTGCTGGCGCAGGATAGCTTCTCGGCGCGCGGCATCATGCAGCAGATGAACGTGAAGATGGTGGGCACCACCGACGATCCGGTCGACTCTCTGGAACATCACGCGGTTGTCGCGAAGGACAGCACGTTTGACATCAAAGTGCTGCCAAGCTGGCGCCCGGATAAAGCCTTCAACATCGAGCTGCCGACCTTTAACGACTACATGGCGAAGCTGGCGGAAGTTTCGGATACCGACATTCGTCGCTTTGGCGATCTGCAAACCGCGCTGGCCAAACGTCTGGATCACTTTGCCGCACACGGCTGTAAAGTGTCTGACCACGCGCTGGACGTAGTGCTGTTCGCGGAATCCAGTGAAGCTGAGCTGGACAGTATTCTGGCGCGTCGTCTCTCCGGCGAAGCCCTGAGCGAGCACGAAGTGGCGCAGTTTAAAACCGCGGTGCTGGTGTTCCTCGGTGCGGAATATGCCCGTCGCGGCTGGGTTCAGCAGTATCACATCGGCGCGCTGCGTAATAACAACCAGCGTCAGTTCAAACTGCTGGGCGCGGACGTAGGCTTTGACTCCATCAACGACCGTCCGATGGCGGAAGAGCTGTCAAAACTGCTGAGCAAACAGAACGAGCAAAACCTGCTGCCAAAAACCATTCTGTACTGCCTGAACCCGCGCGATAACGAAGTGCTGGGCACTATGATCGGCAACTTCCAGGGCGAAGGGATGCCGGGCAAGATGCAGTTCGGTTCCGGCTGGTGGTTTAACGATCAGAAAGACGGCATGGAGCGTCAGATGACGCAGCTGGCGCAGCTCGGCCTGCTGAGCCGCTTCGTTGGCATGCTGACCGACAGCCGCAGTTTCCTCTCCTATACCCGCCATGAATATTTCCGCCGCATTCTGTGCCAGATGATTGGCCGCTGGGTGCACGCGGGCGAAGCGCCAGCGGATATCCAGCTGCTGGGCGAAATGGTGAGAAACATCTGCTTTAACAATGCGCGTGACTACTTCGCCATTGAACTGAACTAAGGCCGTTTGAGGTTGATATGCAATACATCAAAATCCATTCGCTGGATAACGTTGCCGTCGCGCTGGCCGATTTAGCCGAAGGGACGGAAGTGACCTTCGACAACCAGTCGGTGACGTTACGCCAGGCCATTGGACGTGGACATAAGTTTGCCCTGATCCCCATCGCGAAAGGGGAGAACGTGGTGAAGTACGGTTTGCCCATCGGTCATGCGCTGGCGGATATTGCGCCGGGTGAATACATTCATTCCCACAATACCCGCACCAATCTCAGCGATCTGGACGAGTACAGCTATCAACCTGACTTCCAGGCAGAAGAAGGACAGGCGGCCGATCGTGAGGTGCAGATCTACCGCCGCGTCAGCGGGGAGGTGGGGATCCGCAATGAACTGTGGATCCTCCCGACCGTCGGCTGCGTGAACGGGATCGCGCGTCAAATTCAGACGCGTTTCCTGAAAGAGACCAACAATGCTGAAGGCACCGACGGCGTGCATCTGTTCAGCCATACCTACGGTTGTTCCCAACTGGGCGACGACCACATCAATACCCGCACTATGCTGCAAAATATGGTGCGTCACCCGAACGCGGGGGCGGTGCTGGTGATTGGCCTCGGCTGTGAAAACAATCAGGTCGACGCCTTCCGCGACACGCTGGGCGAGTTCGATCCTGAGCGCGTGCACTTTATGGTGTGTCAGCACCAGGACGACGAAGTGGAAGCGGGCGTTGAACAGCTGCACCAGCTGTATGAGGTGATGCGTCACGACAAGCGCGAGCCGGGCAAGCTGAGCGAACTGAAGTTTGGCCTGGAGTGCGGCGGATCTGACGGGCTTTCCGGCATTACCGCTAACCCGATGCTGGGCCGCTTCTCAGATTACGTGATTGCCAACGGTGGCACGACAGTGCTGACCGAAGTGCCGGAGATGTTCGGCGCAGAGCGCATTCTGATGAGCCACTGCCGCGACGAAGAGACCTTTGAGAAGACCGTCACCATGGTCAACGATTTCAAACAGTACTTCATCGCCCATAACCAGCCGATTTATGAGAACCCGTCGCCAGGTAACAAGGCGGGCGGGATCACCACGCTGGAAGAGAAATCCCTGGGCTGCACCCAGAAAGCGGGCGCCAGCCAGGTAGTGGACGTGCTGCGCTACGGTGAACGGCTGAAAACGCACGGTCTGAACCTGCTGAGCGCACCGGGCAACGATGCGGTCGCCACCAGTGCGCTGGCGGGAGCGGGCTGTCACATGGTGCTGTTCAGTACCGGGCGCGGCACGCCGTACGGCGGATTTGTGCCAACGGTGAAAATCGCCACTAACAGCGAGCTGGCGGCGAAGAAAAAACACTGGATCGACTTTGATGCCGGCCAGCTGATCCACGGCAAAGCGATGCCGCAGCTGCTGAGCGAATTCGTGGACACGATTGTGGAATTTGCCAGCGGCAGGCAGACCTGCAACGAGAAGAACGACTTCCGCGAGCTGGCGATCTTTAAGAGTGGTGTGACGCTATAAGTGCTTTGTCGGGTGGCGCTAGCGCTTACCCGACCTACTAAACCCTGTAGGCCCGGTAAGGCGTAGCCGCCACCGGGCTTTTCTTTTTAACTGCGCAGGGCGTTCTTCGCTAAACGCGCGTCTTCCGCCTGACAGGCCGCTGCGGTAAACAGCACGTCGGTAGAGGAGTTCAGCGCGGTTTCGCAGGAATCCTGCAATACGCCGATAATGAAGCCGACCGCGACAACCTGCATGGCAATCTCGTTCGGAATACCGAACATGTTACAGGCCAGCGGGATCAGCAGCAGCGAGCCGCCCGCCACGCCGGATGCGCCACAGGCACACAGTGATGCAACGACGCTCAGCAGCAGCGCGGTTGGCAGATCCACCGGAATGCCCAGCGTATGCACCGCCGCCAGCGTCAGCACGGTGATGGTGATCGCCGCACCTGCCATGTTCACGGTTGCACCCAGAGGAATCGACACCGAATAGGTATCGCGATCCAGATTCAGCTTCTCCGCCAGCGCCATGTTGACCGGAATGTTTGCCGCCGAGCTGCGGGTGAAGAAGGCATACACGCCGCTTTCACGCAGGCAGGTCAGCACCAGCGGATACGGGTTGCGGCGGATCTGCCAGAACACCAGCAGCGGGTTGATCACCAGCGCCACCAGCAGCATACAGCCGACCAGGACGACCAGCAGCTGCGCGTAGCCCCACAGTGCATCGAAACCGGTGGTTGCCAGCGTGGAGGAGACCAGGCCGAAAATACCGATTGGCGCAAAGCGAATCACCAGCTTCACCATAAAGGTGACAGCGTTGGACATATCGTTCACCAGGTTTTTCGTGGTCTCGTTACCATGACGCAGCGCGAAGCCCAGACCGATCGCCCAGACCAGGATGCCGATGTAGTTCGCGTTCGTCAGCGCGGTGACGGGGTTAGAGACCATGCTCATCAGCAGACCGCGAAGCACTTCCACAATCCCGGACGGCGGGGTGATATCACCGGCCGCGCTGGTCAGGTGCAGCGTGGACGGGAACAGGAAGCTAAACACCACGGCCGTTAAGGCAGCAGAGAAGGTTCCCAGCAGATACAGGAACAGAATAGGGCGAATGTTGGTTTTTTGTCCGTGCTGGTGGTTGGCAATCGACGCCATCACCAGCATCAGCACCAGTACCGGGGCGACGGCCTTCAGTGCGCCAACGAAAAGGGTGCCGAGCAGCCCCGTCGCTTCCGCGGCAGGTTTTGACACCATCGCCAGCAGAATACCCAGTACCAACCCGACCAGAATTTGTTTTACAAGACTGCCCTGCGCCAGGCGCGCGAATAGACCGCGTGATTGTGTGCTCATACGTTATTCCTGAGTGAAATTGCGTTCCATCCTGGATGTGCTCTAAGTCACATTTGTGTCCGGATGTAAGTATTTGTTTGCCTGGTTGAGTATCAGGGAAAGCAGCGAAAGGCGGAAGCGTAAAATGCTGGATTTTACGTGCTGCGTCATGTTTTTTAACTATTGGTTAACGAAAGTGCCGGGTGGCGCTACGCTTACCCGGCCTACATTGCATTTCCCCCTCTCCCTGTGGGAGAGGGTTGGGGTGAGGGCATCAGCCCGCACCGAACGTTGCACTAAGCCTGCTGCTTCTTATCGTGCTGGCGGTTAACCCAGGTATTGATAATCAGCGTCACCAGCAGAATGCCAAACACCACGCCGAGCGAAATGGCGATCGGAATATGGTAGAAATCGACGATCAGCATCTTGATACCGATAAACACCAGAATCACCGACAGACCGTACTTCAGCATTGAGAAGCGCTCTGCCGCACCCGCCAGCAGGAAGTACATCGCACGCAGGCCGAGGATGGCGAACAGGTTTGAGGTCAGCACGATGAACGGGTCGGTAGTGACCGCGAAGATAGCCGGGATACTGTCCACCGCGAAAATCACGTCGCTCAGTTCGACCAGAATCAGCACCAGCAACAGCGGGGTGGCGAACAGCAGGCCGTTCTTACGCACGAAGAAATGCTCGCTCTCGATCTTGTCCGTCATGCGCAGATGACCCCGGATCCACTTCACCAGCGGCTTATCACCGATCCCGGTATCGTCTTCTTTCGCCAGCGCCATTTTTACCCCGGTGAACAGCAGGAACGCGCCAAATACATACAGCAGCCATTCGAACTGGGTAATCAGCCAGCTACCGGCGAAGATCATGATGGTACGCAGGACAATAGCGCCCAGCACGCCGTACACCAGCACGCGACGTTGCAGAGCCGCAGGCACGGCGAAGTAGCTGAACAGCATCAGCCAGACGAAGACGTTATCAACCGCCAGCGCTTTTTCAATCAGATAGCCGGTGAGGAAGGCGAGTGCCTGAGGATCGGCCACCGCGCGGCCTTCGGTTGAGGCCAGATACCACCAGAAGGCGGCGCAGAAGAGGAGTGAGAGGGTAACCCATACCAGCGACCAGACGGCGGCTTGCTTGACGCTCATGCCGTGCTCGCCGCGACGACCCTGCAAAAAGAGGTCGATTGCCAGCATGATGAGCACGACAACCGCGAATCCGCCCCACAGCATTGGAGTGCCGACAGAATGCATACTATTTTCCTTACACATAAAAAACAAAAACGGCCATGGTCAGAAGACGATAGCCGTTAGCTTTTTATGCATAGACCTCGCCTTCCGGCAAGGTCTCACTTACAACCACGAAGGTTGCCCGGCGACCGGATGCGGTTTTGCACGCATCGTAATGACGATCCACCGGCGAAGAAGTTACTCCCCTTTGCAGGTAACAAATTATGTCAGACCATCGGTTTCGTCAATGGTCTGCACGATTTCATTACACAGTTTTACGCGACGGCTTCCACATTCACGCCGTCTGCGGGGAAGATCACGCCAGTCTGTCGGCGGATCTCCGTTTGCAGCTTCGCCGTGGTGCGGCTGATCGCCAGCCCCGGGTGGTTCACTTCGTTGTCTTCTACCAGACGGGCGAAGACCTCTGCCTCATAGAGCATAGTGTTAATATGCTGAGGCTGCGTCAGCTCCTGCGCTTTGCCGCCGCGGGGAACGATGCTTAGCTTCTGGCATTCGGAGATTTTTTCGATCACCAGCGAGCCGTCTTCGCCCTGAATTTCGCTTGGCAGTACGGAGTCACTGACCTTCGAGTGCTGCAACGTCACGCTAAAATCACCGTAATCCAGCACCACAACGCCGTGTGCATCCACGCCGCTTTCCAGCAGGCTGGCGGTGGCGGTTACGCCGTGCGGTTCACCCCACAGGGCGACCGCAGAGGCCAGGCAGTAAAAACCGATATCCATAATCGAGCCATTCGAGAAGGCCGGGTTAAAGGTGTTCGGGTTTTCGCCGTCCAGGTAGCGCTGGTAGCGCGAGGAATACTGGCAGTAGTTGATAAAGGCTTTACGCACTTTGCCAATTTTCGGCAGCGATTGCTGCAACAGCAGGAAGTTCGGCAGGCTGGCGGTTTTGAACGCTTCAAACAGTACCACCTGGTTTTCGCGGGCAAGCGCAATGGCGGCTTCCACTTCCTCAATATTCGAGGCGAGCGGCTTCTCGCAGATCACATGCTTTTTGTGGCTGAGGAACAGCTTCGTTTGCGGGAAGTGCAGAGAATTCGGGCTGGCGATATAGACCGCGTCAATGGCGTCGCTTTGCGCCATCTCATCGAGCGAGGTGAACAGATGTTCAACCAGGTAGTCATTCGCAAAACTCTGCGCCTGCTCAAGGCTGCGGGAATAGACTGCGGTGAGCTTATATTTGCCGGTTTCGTGGGCGGCGTCGACGAACTGGCGCGTGATCCAGTTCGTACCGATGACTGCGAAACGTATCATAAACGTTTACGTACTCCGTAGCAGGGAACCTAAAGCCACTGTAGCACGTCATCATGACATTTCGCGTGCGCTACTGCGCATTACTCTTTAACGATAAATGCGTCAGCCACAAACGGGTATCAAACTCCAGCTGGTGGTACTGCGGCTCCATATGGCAGCACAGGGAGTAGAACGCTTTGTCGTGCTCTTTCTCTTTCAGGTGCGCCAGCTCGTGCACCACGATCATCCGCAGAAAGGCTTCCGGCGCATTGCGAAAGACGGTCGCGACGCGGATCTCCGCTTTGGCCTTCAGCTTGCCGCCCTGTACGCGGGAGATGGCGGTATGCAGGCCGAGCGCGTTTTTCAGCACGTGGATCTTATTGTCGTACATCACCTTGTTGATCGGCGGAGCGCTCTTAAGATACTGGTTTTTCAGATCCTGCGTATACTGCCAGAGGGCTTTGTCAGTCGCGAAATCATGCGTGCCCGGGTAGCGTTTCTCCAGCACCGCACCGAGCTTTCCCGCGGCAATCAGGTCACGAACCTGGGAAAGTAAATGCTCCGGATAGCCCTGGAGATAAGTCAGCTGGTTCATCAAAACCCCAAAATAGTGTGAAAACGGGTATACTCACGCACCCTTTTCAGGGATACGCTAAATTTTACCATTCAGGAGGGCCGATGAGCCACTTAGACAACGGTTTCCGTTCACTCAACCTTAAACGTTTCCCGGAAACGGACGACGTTAACCCGCTTCAGGCGTGGGAAGCGGCGGATGAATATCTGCTGCAACAGTTGGATGGGACTGAAATCAGCGGCCCGGTTCTGATCCTGAATGACGCGTTTGGCGCGCTGGCCTGCGCGCTGGCGGAACATGCGCCTTACAGTATCGGCGATTCTTACTTAAGCGAGCTGGCGACGCGTGAAAACCTGCGTCACAACGATATCGAAGAATCCAGCGTGAAGTTCCTCGACAGCACCGCGGACTACCCGCAGGCGCCGGGCGTGGTGCTGATTAAAGTGCCCAAAACCATGGCGCTGCTGGAGCAGCAGCTTCGCGCGCTGCGTAAGGTCGTGACGCCGGATACGCGTATTATCGCGGGTGCCAAAGCGCGCGATATTCACACCTCGACGCTGGAATTGTTCGAGAAAGTGCTCGGCCCGACCACCACGACGCTTGCCTGGAAAAAAGCGCGCCTGATCAACTGTACCTTCAGCGCACCGGCGCTGGCCGACGCGCCGGAGACGCTGAGCTGGAAACTGGAAGGTACCGACTGGACCATCCACAACCACGCGAACGTTTTCTCCCGCACCGGTCTGGATATCGGCGCACGCTTCTTTATGGAACACCTGCCGGAAAACCTGGAAGGGGAAATCGTTGATCTCGGCTGCGGTAACGGCGTGATTGGCCTGACGCTGCTGGCGAAGAACCCGGAGGCCAGCGTGGTGTTCAGCGACGAATCGCCAATGGCGGTGGCGTCCAGCCGTCTGAACGTGGAAACCAACCTGCCGGAGGCACTGGATCGCTGCGAGTTTATGATCAATAACGCGCTGTCGGGCGTAGAGCCTTTCCGCTTCAACGCGGTATTCTGTAACCCGCCGTTCCACCAGAAGCACGCCCTGACGGATAACGTCGCGTGGGAGATGTTCCACCACGCGCGCCGCTGCCTGAAAATCAACGGCCAGCTGTATATCGTGGCCAACCGCCACCTGGACTACTTCCACAAGCTGAAGAAGATTTTCGGCAACTGCGTCACCATTGCCACCAATAACAAATTCGTGGTGCTGAAATCGGTGAAGCTGGGGCGTCGTCGGTAAGATTGGGTATGTGCGGCCTGATGCCCGGTGGCGCTTCGCTTACCGGGCCTACAATGGCCTCGAGCCCGTAGGCCGGGCAAGCGAAGCGCCGCCCGGCAATGCCCTAGATCGCCAGAGCTAACTTCGTCCCCTGCGCAATTGCCCGCCGCGCATCCAGCTCCATCGCTACATCGCACCCGCCGATCAAATGCACCGTTTTCCCCGCCTCACGCAGCGGATCCGCCAGATCCCGCTTCGGCTCCTGCCCGGCGCACAAAATCACATGATCCACGCGCAGCAGTTGCGGTTCGCCGCCGATCAGCACGTGCAGCCCGTCGTCGTCGATCTTCTGGTAGCTCACCCCCGGGATCATCTTCACCCCGCGCGAGAGCAGGGTGGCGCGGTGGATCCAGCCCGTGGTTTTCCCCAGCCCTTCACCCGGCTTGCTGGCTTTACGCTGGAGCATCACGATCTGACGCGGGCTTTTCGGCAGCTGCGGACCTTCCGGGCGTAAACCACCGGACTGACTGAGGCTGGTATCAATGCCCCATTCCACGCAGAACTCAGCGATGTTCTGGCTGGTGGCTTCGCCCGGCTGGCTTAAATACATCGCGGTATCAAAACCGATCCCGCCGCAGCCGATGATCGCCACCTTCTCGCCAACCGGCGCTTTGTCCCTTAATACATCCAGATAGCTCAATACCTTCGGATGATCGATGCCTTCGATCGCTGGCGTGCGCGGGGCGATCCCACTCGCGAGGATCACCTCGTCGAAACCGATCAGATCCGCCGCGCTGACAAACTGTTTAAGCCGCAGATCGACGCCCGTCACCTCGATCATCCGGCGGTAATAGCGCAGCGTTTCGTAGAACTCCTCTTTGCCGGGGATCTGTCTGGCGATAGTAAACTGCCCGCCGATTTCCGCCAGCGCATCAAACAGCGTCACGCTGTGCCCGCGCGAGGCGGCATTGACTGCAAACGCCAGGCCCGCCGGCCCTGCACCCACCACGGCCAGACGCTTCTTGTTGACCGCAGGAACGATCGGCATTTTGGTTTCATGGCAGGCGCGGGGGTTAACGAGGCAGGAGGTGACCTTGCCGACGAAGATCTGATCCAGACACGCCTGGTTGCAGCCGATGCAGGTATTAATCTCGTCCGCACGGCCGCTTTGCGCTTTGGAGAGCAGTTCGGCATCCGCGAGGAACGGGCGCGCCATCGATACCATATCGGCATCGCCGCGTGAGATCACATCCTCCGCCACCTGCGGATCGTTAATGCGGTTGGTGGTGACCAGTGGAACGGAGACTATGCCTTTCAGCTTGCGCGTTACCCAGCTGAACGCCGCGCGCGGCACCGGCGTAGCGATGGTCGGGATGCGCGCTTCGTGCCAGCCAATCCCGGTGTTGATGATGGTGGCGCCAGCGGCTTCAATCGCCTGCGCCAGCTGCACGGTTTCGTCGAACGTGCCGCCGCCCTCCACCAGGTCGAGCATCGACAGGCGGAAGATGATAATAAAATCCGCACCCGCACGTTCACGCACCGCGCGCACCACCTCCACGGCAAAACGCATCCGGCGGGCATAGTCGCCACCCCATTCGTCGTCGCGCTGGTTGGTGCGTGCGGCGAGGAATTCGTTGATCAGATAGCCTTCCGAGCCCATCACCTCAACGCCGTCGTAGCCCGCTTCCCGCGCCAGCGCCGCGCAGCGGGCAAAATCGTCTATCAGCGCCAGGATCTCGTCGTGGCTGAGGGCATGGGGAGTAAAGCGGTTAATCGGCGCCTGAATAGCCGAGGGGGCAACCAGGTTCGGCTGATAGCTGTAGCGTCCAGTATGCAGAATTTGCAGGGCGATTTTGCCGCCCTCGCGGTGGACCGCGTCGGTCACAATGCGGTGATGCGGCAGCTGTGACGCATCGTTCAACACTGCGCCGCCCTCCATCGTCACGCCGGAAGGGGCAGGGGCTATGCCGCCGGTGACAATCAGCGCCACCCCGTGGCGCGCGCGCTCGACATAGAAGGCTGCCAGACGTTCAGCCCCGTCCGGACGCTCCTCCAGCCCGGTGTGCATCGAGCCCATCAGCACGCGGTTTTTGAGGGTGGTGAACCCCAGATCGAGAGGGGCGAATAACGACGGGTAGCGGCTCATAGTCTCTTCCAGTGTAAAATTATTGTTATGTGGTCGGATGAGTTACTAATTTAGCCAGCGGGGAGTAAAAGGGAAAAGGGGAATGCAGTGAATGTGATGGGATTCAAATATTGGTGTGGCCTGATGCCCTCACCCTAACCCTCTCCCACAGGGAGAGGGGACTTAATCTCCCTCTCCCTTAGGGAGAGGGCCGGGGTGAGGGGGATGCCCGCACCAGCCCCGGCGCCTGCCACATCGACGTGGTCAGCCCGCTGTCCACCAGCCCAAGCTGGTCGGCATACACCGCCTGCCATTTCTGCATCATGCCGTCGTACAGCTCGCGGTGCTGCGGGTTCGGCGTGAACTCGCGGCTCCACTTCACCAGCCGCTCGCCCGTCGAAGCCATATCCGCAAACAACCCCGCGCCAGCACCTGCCGCAATCGCGCAACCCAGCGCCGTTGCTTCCTTCACTTCCGGCACGCGCACCGGCAGCCCGGTAACGTCGCTTAAAATCTGGCTCCACAGGGCGCCTTTGGCCCCGCCTCCCGCAAACACCAGGCTCTCAAACGTCACGCCGGAGAAGTGGGAAATCTGCGCCAGGTTGCAGGCCGAGACGATGGCCGCGTTCTCTTCCAGCGCGCGGAACAGCGTCGCTTTGTTGCACTTTTCCGGGTCGATGGAGAGGTTAATAAACGACGGCGCTGCGTGATACCACTGCTTAAAATGCATCGCGTCGGAGAAGATCGGCATCACGCCGTGGGAGCCCGCCGGGACGCGGCTCGCCATCTCTTCGAGCAGGGAGTAGGTGTCCATTCCCATTCGTTCGGCAATCAGCTTCTCTTCGGCGCAGAAGGCGTCGCGGAACCAGCGCATGGTTAGCCCGGTAAAGAAGCTGATCGACTCCGCCTGCGCCATGCCGGGGATGACGTGCGGGTTTACGCGGATGTTCATCTCAGGGTCGGTGCGCACCTGCGGCAGATTCACCACCTGCTGCCAGAAGGTGCCGCCGAGAACCGCCGTTTGTCCGGCGCGCACCACGCCCAGCCCCAGACAGCCCAGCTGCACGTCGCCGCCGCCCATCACCACCGGTGTGCCTTCGCGCAGGCCGCTCTGCTGCGCGGCCTCTTTGGTGACAGCGCCCAGCACGGTGCCGGTCTCTTTCACCGGGGAGAGGATATCGGCGCGCAGCCCGGCCATGTCGAGCAGCGCCGGACGCCAGTCGCGGGAGAAGAGATCCAGCATGCCGGTGGTGCCCGCATTGGACGGATCGACCGCCAGCTCACCGGAGAGCTTCGCCGCCAGCCAGTCGCTGATCATGGTGATGGTGGCGGCTTTACGATAAATATCCGGACGATGGTGCGCCAGCCACAGCAGGCGCGGCATGGCGCTGAGGGCAAGCGTCTGGCCGGAAACATCATACACTTCGGATTCAAACCGGTAGTCGTGGATCTCTTTGAGTTCAGCCACCTCGCGGCTGGCGCGGGCGTCGACGTTGGCGCAGGCCCAGATAGCCTCGCCGTTGCGGTCGTACAGCACAATCCCTTCGCGCATCGAGCAGCAGGCGACGGACTGAATATCCGCCGCGCTCAGGCGTGCGCGCTCCAGCGCCTGATGAATACACCGGCAGGCCAGCCGCCAGTTGGTGTCGAGGTCGAACTCCATCGAGCCCGGCACGTTCTCCACGCTCAGGTGCTTCCACTCGGCCTGGCCAACGGCAATCTGGTTGCCCTGTAAATCAAAAATCACGGCGCGAACGCTGCCTGTCCCTGCATCTAACGCTAAAAGGTAACTCATGAGCTTGCCTCGTGTCAGGCGCAGGGCTGCTCTTATCCGGCCAGAGCCAGCACCGCGCGGGCTGTCGTCTCTTCCGTCACCAGGCCATTAATACGGCGACCTTTCAGTGCGGCATAAATCGCATCGGCTTTCTCTTCCCCTCCGGCCACGCCTACGATGGTGGGCAGCTGCGCCAGTTCATCGAGCGTGACGCCCAGTAATTCTTTGTGGATCTCCAGCTCCTCAACGCATTCCCCTTCGGCATTAAGGAAATAGCCAAGGATATCGCCCACCGCGCCTTTACGGGCGTACATCAGCTGTTCACCTTCGCTGATATAGCCGGAGCGCAGTATCGTCGCGTCACGGCGCTGGTTTACCGAGCCAATCCCGACCACCGCCACGTCAGCCGCGGTGGCGGCGAGGATCACGTCCCGCACGCTGGTTTCGCGCTTTAAGATCCCGGCGACTTCAGCGGATGACACGCGAAGCGGGGCGGGGATCATGCTGACGCTACAGGCTGCATCCAGCTGGCCGATACCGGTCATATACGGCCCGACGCCGCCGGAGAGCGTCACCAGGCGGATCTGCTGCGAGCTGATAAAGCCGCTTAAGTGTTGCAGACTGCTCATGGTGGTTTCACCGAAGCCCACCGCTAACAGCTGGCCGGGTTGCAGTACGCCCATCAGCGACTGTGCCGCGCCAATGCCCAGCCGCACGTTCATCGGCGGCGTATTCAGGGCGGGCATCACGCGCACCAGCTTCAGGCCAAATCGTTGTTGCAGCTCGGTTTCCAGCGCCAGGCAGCCCTCGTAGCGGGAGTTGATCTGCACGCGGATCACCCCGGACTGACGGCCTTTCTCCAGCAGGCGGGAGATCTTCAGGCGCGGCAGCCCGAGCCGTTCGCCGATGTCGTTCTGGGTCAGCCCGTCGTGGTAGTAGCACCAGGCCACGCGCGCCACCAGCTCCTCTTCCGCCAGTGCCAGCCCGGCAAACCGTCCTTCTTCCGCAGTGCGTTTATCGCTCATAATTGAACTCTTATAAAAATTTAGATCATATGTTCGTGATGGTGCGACGTGAAAATGTGAGCCACGCGACAAAACGGATCTTTTCGATCGTTTCCGCTTTATCTGAATCTCAATCGATAAAACTGTGATCCCTGCACGGTTGTAAATATAGTTCACCGTCTACGCTTTTGAACATTATTAAATCTAAAAATCATTTGTTCAATAGCGGAGCGATGATGACACCACTTCTCGACGCGCGTGATATCAGCAAGCAGTTTTCAGGCGTACCGGTCTTAAAAGGCATTGATTTCACGCTGCTTGCGGGGCAGGTGCATGCGCTGATGGGCGGTAACGGCGCGGGAAAATCGACGCTGATGAAGATCATCGCCGGGGTAGAAACCCCGGATAGCGGTGAACTTTCGGTGGCGGGTGAGTCTTTTGCACGGCTTACCCCGGCGCAGGCGCACAGGTTAGGCATTTATCTGGTGCCGCAGGAGCCGCTGCTATTTCCCAACCTGACGGTGCGGGAAAACATCCTGTTTCGTCTGCCGCGAGAGCGCGATCGGGAAAAACGCCTGGCGGAAAAACTCCGGCAGCTGCAATGCCAGCTTAACCTCGACGCTACCGCCAGCACCCTCGAGGTGGCGGACCAGCAGATGGTGGAGATCCTGCGCGGGCTGATGCGCAACGCCAGAATTCTGATCCTTGATGAACCCACGGCCTCGCTGACGCCCGGTGAAACCGAACGGCTGTTTCGCCAGATCCGCGCCTTGCAGGATCTTGGCGTCGGGATTGTTTTTATCTCGCATAAGCTGCCGGAGATTCGACAGCTGGCGAGTCACGTCTCAGTGATGCGCGACGGCGCGGTGGTGCTCAGCGGCGAAACTGCGCATTTTGACGATAACGCCCTGATCGCCGCCATGACGCCTGTAAGCCGGGAAGCATCCCTGAGCGATACGCAAAAGCTGTGGCTGGCGCTGCCGGGCAACCGCCGCACCCAGGCGCAGGATTTTCCCGTGCTGCGCGTGGAAGCGCTCACCGGGGAGGGCTTTATCGATCTCAGCCTTGAGATTTACGCCGGGGAGATTGTCGGTCTGGCCGGGCTGGTGGGGTCCGGGCGCACCGAGTTTGCCGAAACGCTCTACGGCCTGCGTCCGGTTCGCGGCGGGCGGGTGTGGCTGGAGAGCCAGGAGATCACCGCCGATCCGGTCAGTTCACGCCTGCAAAAAGGGCTGGTCTATCTGCCGGAAGACAGGCAGGTGTCCGGCCTGTTTCTCGACGCGCCGATCCGCTGGAACACCGTGGCGCTGAACGAGCCGTCGCTCTGGCAGCAGCGAAAGCGGGAGTCTGCGGTAGTGGAACGCTATCACCGGGCGCTGGGGATCAAGCTCAACCATGCGGATCAAACCGTGCGCACGCTCTCCGGTGGTAATCAGCAGAAGGTGCTGCTGGCGCGCTGTCTTGAGGCCAATCCGCTGCTGCTGATCGTCGATGAACCGACGCGCGGCGTGGACGTATCGGCGCGCGCTGATATTTATCAGCTGCTGAAAAGCGTGGCGGCGCAGAACGTGGCGGTGCTGATGATCTCAAGCGATCTCGATGAGTTTCCCGGCCTCGCGGATCGGGTGCTGGTAATGCACCAGGGCGTACTCAGCGGCGAGCTGCCGCGCCAGGCCGTCAGCCTCGACCGGATGATGGCGCTGGCGTTTGGAGGGCAATCATGAAGATCTTACTGAAAAACCGCGAGCTGAGCGCGTTTCTCGCCATTCTGGCGCTGTTCGCCGTGCTGGTGGCGCTGAACCCGTCCTACCTGAGCTTACAGACGCTGGGGATGATATTCGCCAGCTCGCAGATCCTGATCCTGCTGGCCATCGGCGCGGCGCTGGTGATGCTGACCCGCAATATTGACGTCTCCGTCGGCTCCACCGTCGGGCTTTCCGCTATTGCCGTCGGCGTGGCGCTGAACAGCGGCTACAGCCTGCCCGTTTCCTTTCTCTTCGCGCTGTCGATTGGCGCGCTGGCGGGGGCGTTCAACGGTTTTCTGGTGGTGGGCCTGCGCATTCCGGCGATTGTCGCCACCCTCGGCACGCTGGGGCTGTATCGTGGGGCGATGCTGCTGTGGACCGGCGGGAAGTGGATAGAAGGGCTGCCGCCGGGGCTGAAATCTCTCTCTGAGCCCGCCGCCGTCGGCATTTCGCCGCTCGGCATGCTGGTGTTGATTATCGCGGCCATCGGCGCGTGGACGCTGTCGCGCACCGCCTTTGGACGTGATTTTTACGCCGTGGGGGATAACCTCGCCGCCGCGCGCCAGCTGGGCGTGGCGGTGAACCGCACCCGCATGATCGCCTTTACCCTCAACGGCATGCTGGCGGCCTGCGCCGGGATTGTGTTTGCCTCACAGATTGGCTTCGTGCCGAACCAGACCGGCAGCGGGCTGGAGATGAAGGCCATCGCCGCCTGCGTGCTCGGTGGCATCTCGCTGCTGGGCGGCACCGGCACGCTGGTCGGCGCCTTCCTCGGCGCGTTCTTCCTCACCCAAATCGATACCGTGCTGGTGCTGTTCAGGCTCCCGGCCTGGTGGAACGACTTTATCGCCGGGCTGGTGCTGCTGGGTGTGCTGGTGCTCGACGGGCGGCTGCGTCAGGCGCTCTCACGGCATCAGCGGGCGCTGAAATACAGCCGTTTCCAGCCGGGTAACAAAGGGGGAAAGCACGTCACCCCGTTTCCAGAACGCAAAAAAGAGGTGGCGTAAATGAGGCTTAACTGGGAAAGCGCGCTGCTGATTTTACTGGTGCTGGAGATCCTGCTCTTTGGCGCCATCAACCCGCGCATGCTCGACATCAACATGCTGCTGTTCAGCACCAGCGACTTCATCTGCATTGGCATTGTGGCGCTGCCGCTTACGCTTGTGATTATCAGCGGCGGGATCGATATTTCCCTCGGCTCAACCATCGGCCTGTGCGCCATCGCGCTGGGGGTGATGATGCAGGCAGGGTGGCCGATGGCGGTTGCCATCCCTCTGACGCTGCTGCTCGGCCTGCTGTGCGGGCTGGTGAATGCGGCGCTGATCCACTACACCGGCATCAGCCCGTTGGTCATTACCCTCGGCACGCTCTACCTCTACGGCGGCGGGGCGCTGCTGCTCTCCGGCATGGCGGGGGCGACGGGCTACGAGGGGATCGGCGGCTTCCCGGACAGCTTTACCACCTTCGCTAACCTCACGGTGGTGGGCCTGCCGATCCCGCTGGTGCTGTTCGCGGTGATTACCGCTTTCTTCTGGCTGATTACCCACCGCGGGCGCTTTGGTCGGCATCTGTTTTTAATCGGCCAGAATCCGCGCGCGGCGCGCTATGCGGCGCTGTCGGTGAACGGCATGCCGTACGCGCTGTACGGCCTGGTGGGGGTAGCCTCGGCGGTTGCCGCGCTGGTGATGGTTTCCTATTTCGGTTCCGCGCGCTCGGATCTGGGGCGCGATTTACTGATGCCTGCACTCACCGCCGCCGTACTCGGCGGGGCAAATATCTACGGCGGGTCAGGTTCGGTTGTCGGTACGGCGCTGGCGGCGCTGCTGGTGGGGTACCTGCAACAGGGTTTACAGATGGTCGGCATCCCCAACCAGGTGTCGAGCGCGCTGTCAGGGGCGCTGCTGGTTGTGGTGGTGATGGGACGTTCGCTGAGTCTGCACCGCGAATGGGTGCGTTCTCTCTTCAGAAAACTATCCGGAGCGTAAGATGAAAACAAAACTATTCGTCCTGGCAATGGCCCTCAGCTTCGCTTCGGCGCAGGCGGCGGACCGCATTGCCTTTATCCCGAAACTGGTAGGCGTGGGATTCTTCACCAGCGGCGGCAACGGCGCGAAAGAGGCGGGGAAAGATCTTGGCGTGGACGTGACCTACGACGGCCCGACCGAGCCGAGCGTCTCCGGCCAGGTGCAGCTCATCAATAACTTCGTCAACCAGGGTTATAACGCCATCATCGTCTCTGCCGTGTCGCCGGACGGTCTCTGCCCGGCGCTGAAGCGCGCGATGCAGCGTGGCGTGAAGGTCCTGACCTGGGACTCCGACACCAAACCGGAATGCCGCAGCATCTATATCAACCAGGGCACGCCGGAACAGCTCGGCGGCCTGCTGGTGGAGATGGCAGGCAAGCAGGTCACCAAACCGAACGCGAAAGTGGCGTTCTTCTACTCCAGCCCGACAGTCACCGACCAGAACCAGTGGGTGAAAGAGGCGAAGGCAAAAATCGAGAAAGATCATCCTCAGTGGCAGGTCGTCACCACCCAGTTTGGCTATAACGACGCCACCAAATCTCTGCAAACCGCCGAAGGGATCTTAAAAGCCTATCCGGATCTGGATGCGATCATCGCCCCGGACGCCAACGCCCTGCCAGCCGCGGCACAGGCGGCGGAAAACCTGAAACGGGAAGGGGTGGCGATTGTCGGCTTCAGCACGCCGAACGTGATGCGCCCGTACGTTGAGCGCGGCACGGTGAAAGCCTTCGGCCTGTGGGATGTGGTGCAACAAGGCAAAATTGCGGTCAATGTCGCCGATCGTTTACTGAAAAAAGGCGATCTTAACCCTGGCGACAGCGTCGACGTGAAAGATATCGGGACGCTGAAGGTCGAGCCGAACAGCGTGCAGGGCTACCAGTATGAGGCGAAGGGCAACGGCATCGTGCTGCTGCCGGAGCGGGTGGTGTTCACCAAAGAGAACATCAACAAATACGATTTCTGACGGGGGAGCAAATGGCTGATTTAGATGACATCAAAGACGGCAAGGATTTTGGCATCGGCACGCCGCAGCAGAATGTGCCGTACACCCTGAAGGGCTGCGGCTCGCTGGACTGGGGCATGCAGTCGAGGCTTTCGCGCATCTTCAACCCACAGAGCAACCGCACGGTGATGCTGGCCTTTGACCACGGCTACTTTCAGGGGCCGACCACCGGCCTTGAGCGTATCGATCTCTCCATCGCGCCGCTGTTTGGTGAAACCGACGTGCTGATGTGCACCCGCGGCATCCTCAGGAGCCAGGTGCCAGCCGCCACGAACAAACCGGTGGTGCTGCGCGCCTCCGGCGGTAACTCGATTCTGGGCGAGCTGTCCAACGAGTGCGTGGCGGTGGCGATGGAAGACGCGCTGCGCCTGAACGTCTGCGCGGTGGCGGCGCAGGTGTATATCGGAAGCCCGTTTGAGCATCAGTCGATCAACAACATCATCAAGCTGGTGGATGCGGGGGCGCGCTACGGCATGCCGACGCTGGCGGTGACGGGCGTGGGGAAAGAGATGGCGCGTGACGCGCGCTATTTCTCGCTTGCCAGCCGCATCGCCGCCGAAATGGGAGCGCAGTTCGTCAAAACCTACTACGTGGACGAGGGCTTTGAAAAAGTGACCGCCAGCTGCCCGGTGCCGATCGTCATCGCCGGGGGCAAAAAACTGCCAGAGCACGAGGCGCTGGAGATGTGCTGGCGGGCGATTGACCAGGGCGCATCCGGCGTGGACATGGGGCGCAACATCTTCCAGTCCAGCGCGCCACTCGCCATGCTGAAGGCGGTGAAGAAAGTCGTTCACGAGAACATGAGCGCCCGGGAGGCGTTCCAGCTCTGGCAGGAAGAGAAACAGGGAGAAGCAAAATGAACGTGACGCTGGTGGAGATTAATATTAAACCCGAGCGGGTGGACGAGTTTCTGGAGGTATTTCGCGCCAACCACGAGGGGGCCATCAAGGAGCCGGGAAACCTGCGCTTTGATGTCTTGCAGGACCCGCGGGTGAAAACCCGCTTCTTTATCTACGAAGCCTATAAAGACGAAGCGGCGGTGCTGGCGCATAAGCAAACGCCACACTATCTGGCGTGCGTGGATAAGCTTGAAGAGCTGATGTCAGAGCCGCGCAAAAAACGCTGTTTTGTGGGGTTGTTGCCGGAGTAGCGGCTTTGCCCGGTGGCGCTGCGCTTACCGGGCCTACGGGGGCGAGATGGTGCGGTGTTTGCCCGGTGGCGCTGCGCTTACCGGGCCTACATATGCAGTATTTGTAGGCCGGGTAAGCGAAGCGCCACCCGGCGTTGTTCACGCCAGCTCCAGCAACTGAATACGCGCCGTCGCGCCCGGCATCAGCTTTTGCAGATTGCTCACCAGCTCATCGCCAGCTTCCTGTAATGCCGCCAGCGGCATCGACGGCAGGCTTTCGAGAATAAACCACATGGATTGCGCCTGGCTGTCCAGACGCGTGCGTACCCCCTGTCGCCAGTTCCAGCGGCGGCAGGTGACGCCGAGATCGTCACGCCAGATAACTTCGCCTGGCTCCGGATTTTCTACAACCGGCTCACCTTCTTTAAAGGTATCAAACGGCTCGCTGCCGTCGGCCAGCGTCAGGCGCGGCGCTCCCGAGTAAGCCGCCAGATTTTCTCCCCCTACCGGAATAGCGTAACGGATACTGATGGCATTATAGATATCCACCACCGGGTCGAGCGGCGGCAGCGAACCGTCTCTCATCACGCGCTTGCGCAGGGCCGAGGCCGAGCAGGGCGTACGTTTGGGTTTTGCACCAAAGGCTTTAAACACCTCATCCCAGGCGGCGAGATGATTTTCTGCCCAGGGCACATCATCATTGAGCATCTGCTGGCAGGCCTGCGCCAGCACGGCGGGCGCAACCTCCGGTTGGGTAATCGGGGCAGCTTCAACCAGAATGCTCAGCGCCCGAAAGCCGGGCGCGATCCCGACAAGTCGCGAATCTATTGACGGTGTTAGAAGAGACATAAATAATCCTGTATTGACTGTTTTATACCATGGTAGTGACCAATGACTGATAAAGTCAATATAATGACCGATGCGGGCGCCGATGTTGCCCAGGTAAGCCTGGCCGTGGCGAACCGTATCCGCAGCTGGCGGAAAGAGAAAAAGCTGTCGCTGGACGAGCTTTCCCGCCGCGCCAGCGTCAGCAAAGGCATGCTGGTGGAGATCGAAAAAGGGGCTGCCAACCCCAGCATTGCCATTCTGTGCAAACTGGCCGCCGCGCTTGGCGTCTCGGTGGCAGACATCGTTAACGTCTCCAGCGAGCCGCAGGTACACATTATTCAGGAAGAGGCGATCCCGGTTCTGTGGCAGGGCGCACAGGGCGGTTATGCCAGATTGCTGGCAGGCACCGCAGGACCGGACATGATTGAGCTGTGGCAGTGGGAGATGCATCCTGGAGAAACTTTCACCTCTCCGGGACATCCGGCGGGAACGTTTGAGCTGCTGCACGTGAACGAAGGCATATTAACCCTGACGGTGGACGAGACGGTGGTACAGGTTAATGCTGGCGCGTCGGCGGTAGCGAAAACGGAAGCGGCGCACGGCTATGCCAATGAGGGAGAAAAAGTGCTGCGCTTTACCATGACGGTAGCGGAGTTTCACCGCTAGTGTCGGTCCGCTGCCAGGATACCCCCGCGAGCAATTATTTCACCGTGCGGGCGATCGAGGGCAATATCCGCCCCTCGTCGCTCAGCGACTGCCAGGTGAGCTGGCACCTGACAGTCCCTTTACACCAGTCCGTTCGTCGCTGGCTCAGAGGGGCGACAACGCCGGCGTTATCCACCCGCGTTCCGTTAACGGAAAGCTGATACAGCGTAACGTAATAAGGCGACGGGTTTTCAACCGTCAGCCCGTCGGCGGTCAGCTGCCAGCGTAGCTGACGATAGGCCAGCGCCGGTTCGCCCTGAATCCCCTCCGGGCGATAGATAAACTTCATGCTGGAACGTACCGCCATCTGAACGTTATCGCTGTGACGCTGGCTGGCCGGAATGGAGGCAATGCTTAGCGTGAAAAGCGTTTCGCGATCGGCAGGAAGCGGCGCATCGGCGCGAAACAGACGGATCTTATTCTCACGTCCGGGCTGGAGTGCAAAAAGTGGCGGCGTCGCGGTAAACCACGCGGTGGCCGCTTCGGGGGGCTGCTGCGCCCCCGGCCATCGGCCGCCGCGATAAATTTTTGTGCCAATCAGATACGGCAGCGAGGACTTATTGCGCACGGTGACGCTGATAGCGCGCTGATCCTGAGGATAAACAAACCGCGTGCCGCCAATCACCACCCCGGCCTGAGCAGGCAAGAGCCAGAAAGACGCGGCGGTCAGCAGGGCTATCCCCGCTTTTTCACGCATAGGTCAGCACAAAGGTGGCGGCAGCGTTAGCCACCCCCGGCGTAACGGCGTTCGTCACGGCGAGGTAGCGGGCGTAAAAATGCAGCGCCAGGGTGGTCTGGTCATTGCTTAGCGCGAACGGCAGGCTTTCATCCCCCATGGCGATCAGCGATTTATCAGGATTATAGAGGCCGATAGCCACGCCGGTTGCATAGTCCGGCCCGCCGGTCAGGGCCAGCAGATCGCTATTGTTACCGTCCGGCGTGCCTTCAAAATGGGTGCTGACGGCGGATAACCCGGCGCCGCAGGCTTCAAGGTTAATAGTGAACGGCTCATAGGGCGTTTCGTTTTTTTGCCCGGCCAGCTGGCGGGCCGCCACATCATGCATCTCCACTACCAGCTGTTCCGAGCCGGGGGAGACAATACAGGTTTTGCCTTTCACCACGCCGGTAATATAGACCGTGCCGTCATGGGCGAGCGTCTTGCCTGACAACAGCAGCGCGCAACAGATAAATAACCTGTTCAGGATCGTCATTCTGTCTCCTTACTGGTAAAGCAGATCGAAATACATCACGGCGGTGGCGTTGCCGGTGGTGACCGTCGGCAGCGTAGATTTATAGCGCAGGAAGAAGGTCAGCGTGTTATCGCCCGGCAGCAGGGGATATAGCGGCGACTCGGTATTATTGATCGGGACAGACGCCCGCGCGCTGTCGAGCAGCTCGACTGCCAGTCCGGTCGCCATCATGTGCTGCGTCCCTTTTCCCGTATCTGAGAGGGCAAGCAGCGTGGGATCGTTGGCGTCCGCGTCGCCGGTAAACCAGACGGTCGTGCCGCCGATTGCGCGGGTGCAGTTTTTGAGCGTGATGGCAAACTGCTTTTCCGGTGTCGTGGCGCCCACGCGCGGAAATTCCTCTGTCGTAAATTCACCCAGGTCGATCGTTTGCTCTGCGCTGTTAGTATCGACGTTACAGGATTCCCCAACGATGGTGCCGATAAACTGCACGTTAAAGCTTGTGTCGTCAGCCTTCACCAGCGGCGGGTTTAACAGGGCCACGCTCAGCCATACGGTGTTTTTCCATGAAATGGTCATTACGCTTCCTCAGGCGAAATCAATGCGTAACAGCGCCAGCGCCCTGAAGACGCCCAGCTCTGGCGACTGCCCGGTGGTGCTGATGGGGTAGGCTTGCAGCGTCACGTCCGCGCGTCCTGACATATCCGTGGTAAAGGGGACGCTGCTTGAGAACACGTTTGGCCGCAGGATCTCGCCCTGCGGGCTGGTCACGACGACGGCCACGTCCGGGTTATCCGTCGCCAGCGCGTTGGCGAAACGAGCGTCTGCCGTCCCCTGTACCCGCAGGGTGAGCTGCGCCGGTGAGTTGACATCAGCGTTGCATTCGATCGGCACGGTAAAGGTTTTTGGCGCTACGCTGTCGGGTCGCTGTCCGGCCTGGGTGAAATCGCCGTGGTAGAGTGCCCCAAAATCGACGGTGACGGTTTGCCCGGCGTTAATCACGCAGTTTTGCGGGACGGTTATTACGCCGCTGTAGGTGATCTGATAAACGATTACGGTGGGCCGGTCATTTTCCGTCGTGGTGACATAGACGTTAAACATCAGTTTCGGCGGGATCACGACCGAGCCGATGAACGGCCTGACAATCTGTATTTTGAAGGTCAGATTGCTGTCGTTCACCGGGAAGACGCCGCCCGTATCCACCTCTTCGTGCCCCCCCATGTGGACATACTCCACCGGCGGATAAAAATCGCCGATGGTGGCATCATGGATTTTCATCGCACCGATAATATAATCCGGATCAAGCTGTAAATATTTCCACTCGCCTTCCGTTTTGACCACGGGGAAAGGTGAGATATAGGTACGATAGGTGCGCTTCTCCCAGTTGCCTGGGGGACAGGTGGCGTTGACGTGGATATCCTGGGTTCGGTTCAGCTCTGTACCGTTGCCCTTGATGTTTTGATCCGTGGTGAGCGTGGTGGTCAGATCGTAATTCACCATGGAAATTCCGCCGTTAGCGTTTTTGCACGTTGCGGCCAGGCTGCTCAGCGAAAAAAGTAGCCCAGCGGCAGAGAGAAGAATCATCCTTAATTTCATTTATGAACACTCCATGATGATCCGCAGCAGCGGCTGTTTGCTTTCAGGTAAGTGGTAGTTGGCCGTACAGCGCTTATCCGCCCCTTCTCCCCATTGCGCCTTCAACACTCCCTTTTGGCTCAGGCCGGAGAGGTAGGTTTCGCCTTCTTCGCCTACGATGGTGTCGCTGCCGTTATCGTCGCGGGAAACCATGGCGCCAAACGGCACCGGCTTGCCGTGGTAGCGCAGCGTTACCAGCGCGCGTGCGCCCAGACGGGCGTTAAACGTGGCGCGCACGATGGCGCCGTGGGTCGGCACCAAGCTGGTGACGGCATCATCGATATCCATGGCGTCTGAGAGGGAGTTAATGTCCAGCGCCATCCTGTTCAGATGGTAGGCCGAGGCGTAAGGCACCACCGCATAGCCGCGTCCGTCGGTATGGATACCGGGTTCATTCTCGACGCTGACGTCCGCTGCGCCCGGTACGGCAATCAGCACGTTGGTATGACCCAGTGGCTGGCTTAAGGTGATGCCGTTGCGGTGGGCTACCACGCCTCCGCTCAGGCCGTAGGTCACTTCCCGATAATCGCCGTTATCGCTGTAGTTGTAGCCCAGGCTGGCGTTGCCGTAGGCGGCATCGTATTCCAGACTGGCGGAACCTTGCGAGCCAGCCCCCTGGCTGGCATAACCTTCCTGCACGTTGTAGTTAAGGTTGTTCTCCGCCAGCAGCGTGCCGTTAATCCCCGCGTTCTGAGATGTTTCTCCATGTTTATTGGCGCTCATGCCGTAGGTGGCATAGGCGTAGTTCCGCTTCTGACTGACGTCATTGGCAGGTGAAAGCCACTGGCTAAGCGGGAAGGAAAGGTTAATCGCATAAATCTCATCGCTATCCGACATGCCCGGCGATTTGTTGTAGTTGTAGGTCAGGCTGTATGAGATCCCGGCCCAGGTACCGCTGTATCCCACCTGGACGAGCGTGTTTTTGTCGTCCGTGTGCCAGTAGCTCTGCTGGCTTCCGGTCACGAACAGCGAGCCGAGCCCGCCTAGCTGCTGCGAAATATTGAATTGAAGCTTGCCGCGTTTAGTCCAGTTGAGGTTGTAGTAGTCCAGCCAGTTAGTGGCCTCATTCGCGTCATCCTGCTCCGCATCGCCCGTATAGCCCTGCATATGTGTGTAGGTTGTCTCATCCAGGTTATAGAACCCGGACGTGGAGTAGCGGTAGCCCAGCAGCTGGAAGTTCGTACCCATCTTGTTGAGGGATTTGGCATACAGGAAACGAAGAGACTGCCCCGTATGGCTGGTGTCGTCGGCCAGCGTACTGCGCGCGTGGGTAACGTCGAAAGAGACGGCGCCAAAGTTGCCCATATTGAGGCCAGCGCCAAGAGCCAGCGCGTAATAATCGCCGGAAAGCTGTGAGCCGCCATAGACGGTTACGCCCTGCGGTAGCCCCCAAATCAGCGTGCCCTGGGCAAAATTCACCTCGTCCTGCTGACCGTTATTGCTGCGGTACTGTGCCGCCGTCAGGGCATACTTCACCCGCCCTTCGCGCTGGAGGAGCGGTACGGCGGAGTAAGGAACGGAATAGCGGGAGATACTGCCGTCCGTCTCCTTCACTTCTACCGTGAGGTCGCCGCTGGAGGAGGTTGGGAAGAGATCGTTAATGGCGAAGGCGCCGGGCGGAACGTAGCTCTGGTAAAGACTATAGCCGTTCTGCTTGATGGTGACCTGCGCGTTGCTTTTGGCAATCCCGCGAATGGTGGGCGCAAAGCCTTTCATGCTGTCTGGCAGCATGTTGTCGTCCGAGGCGATCTGCGCGCCGCGAAAGGGAAGGCTGTCAAAGATTTCCGACGAGGTATAGCTATCGCCCACCGTCAGTCTGCCCTTTAGCGAAATCACCGTCCGCTCAAGATAGGTGTTGATATGTTCCCATTCGCTATGGCGGTTCTCGTCGCTGTTATAGTAGTTCCACGTCGAGTAGTCCCGCAGACGCCACGCACCAAGATTCACCCCGCTGTTCAGGCCGAGGAAATAGCTTTTGTGGGTTGTGCCGTTTTCGCTGCGATCGCGGCTGTATGAGCCGCTAAAGTTATAGTTCAGCAGCAGAGCGTTAATACCTTCATCCCACTGCTCTGGCGGGATATAGCCGCGCGCGTTGTTGCGTAATGCGGCCTGCGGAATGCTGATTTCCAGACGCTGCTGTTCGAAATTAAAGAGAGTGGCAGCGGCCGGAATAATGGCGGCAATGTCCACGCAGCTGTCGGCTTTCGCGGCGGCCAGCGCCGGGAATGCCTGAACGTTGACGCCCAGGTTTTCATACGCTTTGGGCGTCAGGCAGGCCATTAGCCCCGTGTCGTCGCCCTGTACGGCTCCGTCCGTTACGGTTCTGGCGATAAAGTTGATATCGCGGGTGGTGACAAATGTTCCATTCAGCCAGAGATCCACGCGATAGACGCCCGGCGCCTGGCCATTTGTTGAAAAACGGGAGAGATCCGCCACGGCGGAAGGATCGCTCGACAAAAATGCCGGGTTAAAAAAATACTCCGCGCGCACGGTGATGGACGAAAGGAGTCCCGCAATCGTCAACGCCAGCGGCGTTAGCGACGCTCTGACGAGCGCGTAAAATCTTCGTGGCTGAACACGCTTCATGTCTTCCCTTACCTGCGAGGCTTTTAATGACAAAACGTCATACGTAACGCCGTATACGACTTATTTCGCGCATGACTGAACGGGCGTGTTGGCACCAAAGTCATTAACGGTCTGAAACCTCACGCTGCCAGTGCCGCCACCGGGGATCTCCACCACCAGGTTATTTTTGGGCGCTACCATGTTATTTGCCAGTTGCGTGCTGCCGACGAAAAACTGAACCAACGAAACGTAATAAGGCGATGGATTGGTAATAGTGACTTTTCCATTGGTGACTGAGCAGGTTAATGTTTTGGGCGCATCAATAGAGAGCGACGGCAATTTTTTCGGCCGGATAAAAAGTTTAATAACGCTCTGGGTGGCAATTTGTAGCGTATTACCGGAAAGCTTATTTTTCTCGACGGAAGGAATGGCTTTGCTGTTCAGATAAAAAACGCTTTCACGATCGACAGGCAGATCGGGGCCCACGTACATAATACGCAGGGTATTCTCTTTTTTAGGATGGATAACGAACAGCGGCGGCGTAATGACAAAATCCGCTGATTTTGCCCCTTCGGCGTTGGACACCCAGCTCTGAATTAAAAAAGTGGTATTCGTTGAAGAGTTAATAATGGCTAATGAAGCCTGCTTATCACCCTGGGGATAAATCACCCGGGTTCCCCCGAGCGCGATACCGCCTGCGCTGGCAGAACCGGCCATCCCCATCGCGAACAGAGCCGTTAGCGCGCCAGCTATCAGACGAGTCAGTTTACAGCGTGATGTAATGATACGCATTGTTCCCTCAGTTTCTCATGTGTCAGGCTTCTTGCCTGTGAGTCAGTTATTGGTAAAAAACGATGAACCAGACCTGCGCGTTCGCGGTACCAGCGTTGACGCTATCTTCGGTGGCGCGATACCTGGCGATATAGCTCAGCCGGTTTTCACCGTCCTGCAAAGGTCTGTACCAGGGGGGCGCGGTGTCTGGCTTTACCAGGTTCCCCATCGCATCGAATAGACCGATACCAATCCCGGTGGCGGCGCCAGGCCCATAGCCCGCGCGAAAAACCTGGGGATCGTTGCCGTCAGACTCGCCGCTAAACAGCACCCCGGCGCGCTGGCTTACGCTGGTGTCGCATGCTTCCAGCGTGATGAAGAAGGGTACCGGTTTGGCCCAGTCACCGGCGGCGATGAACTGGCTATTGCGTACCTGTCCCATATGCACGATTTGATCCTGGGAATCCATGCTGACGGAACAGGCCGCATTGACGACCTGACCCTGAAAGGTCACGCTTCCATCGTCCTTTGCCGCGGCTGGCAATACGGCAAAAAGCGCAGTGCCGGCTATCAGCAGCGCCCGATTTATGGATTGCTGCATTGCGAACTCTCTAACGCTTGCCGGACAACGCTTCTCCGCCCGCAGGCGAAGAAGCGAGATCGGCTAACGAATCAGGAATAAACCATCTGGAACGTTGCGACGGAGGAGACGTTGCCCGGCTCGGCCGCGCCTGTGGCCACGTAATCCACGCTCAGCGGGATGATGTTTTCGCCGTTGATCAGCTTAACGTTGGAGGAGGTATCGCCAATGTTCAGCGCCTGGCCGTCCGGCCCGAACAGTTGCAGCGCAACGTTTTTGGCCGAGCCTGCGCCAGCGGTGTTCGCCAGGCTGCCTTCTACAGCAGGGTCCTGCTGGCCGTTAAAGATCACGGCGGCATTCTGGCTAACGGTGGCGTCGCAATCTTCCAGAACGATTTTAAAATCTTCTTTCTGGTTGGCCTGCATGCCGACCGTTGTCAGCTTGACGGTACGCACCTGGCTCAGGGTAACGGTCTGGTCTACGGAGTCAGCCGCGACGGAACAGGCGGCGTTTACCACCTGGCCGACAAAGTTGACGGTCCCGCCGGAAACGGTAACGGTATCGGCCTGCGCATTAATTGCCATGCCACCAGCCAGCGCGCCGGCAACAGCCATTGCTATAACTTGCTTTTTCATACAAATCCTTTTTAGATAAACATCATGCTGTCAATTGAAATAATATATTCACAATGACATGTGAATCTTTTTTCGAGGCAGTGGTATAGGATATGTTTTTAGATTAATATATTATTTTTACCCAGGGCGTTGTTACTGGTTTTATATCATCCGCCACTGCGCTGATGAATGAGGGGATTCTACGGATTAAATAATATTATATCAATGTGATAATGGGTTGATGTTTTATTAGTTTTACTAAATATAAAATTAACTCATAATTTATTTGTTTGAATGATATTGCACGCCGTCAGAACCGCATTTCTATTCGCTGGTCGGTTTTATTAATGTCTGCGATGAATGTCATCGTGGTTTTGTTAATAATGCAAGACGTTACGGTTGTCATTATTCGGACATGCGTTGGGAATGCGGTGGTGTTATTATCCGGCTGCTTTTACAATCTGATATTACATAAAGAAATATTTTAAATTTATATGATGAACCGTGTTTGCACTTATGCACATTATTCCTCAGTCTGACTGCATAAAGAAATCCCTGGCTATCCCAGGGATTTCTTTGCATATCGCCCTGATACTGCTAAAAGGGCAGGAAAAATAAATGTTCAGGCGGATGTTACGGCAATACGTAATGCCGCCAGCGCCTTACGCGCCGCCTTCAGCACCTGCTCACACTGCTCAATGGTAAGCGTCAACGGTGGCTCAATGCGGATGGTTTTCGAGTTGTTAAGCGTTCCCGCCACCAGTACCCGCTGGCGGAACATCTCGCTTGCGAAGCTATAACCGGTTTCGTTATCAACGAACTCAATCGCCATCAGCATCCCTTTCCCGCGCGCATCCTGTACCAGATCCGGATATTCCCGGCCCAACTGACGGAAGCCGTCCAGCAGCATGTCGCCTTTCTGCTCCGCTTGCGCGGGCAGGTTTTGCTCCAGCAGCACGTTGATGGTGGCCAGCGCCGCCGCACAGGCCAGCGGGTTACCGCCAAAGGTGGTGGTATGTAAGAACGGGTTATCGAACAGCACCGAGAAGACCTCCTCAGTGGCGACCGTTGCGCCAATCGGCATCACGCCGCCACCGAGCGCTTTCGCCAGGCACAGAATGTCCGGCTGAACGTTCTCGTGCTCGCAGGCGAACATCTTGCCGGTGCGCCCCATCCCGGTCTGCACTTCGTCGAAGATCAGCAGCGCGCCAAACTCATCGCACAGCTGACGCACGGCGGGCAGATAGCCCTGCGGCGGGAGGATCACGCCGCCTTCACCCTGAATCGGCTCCAGGATCACCGCCGCCACGTCGTCGCCGGTTTTACGGCATTCACTCAGCACGATGCGCATGGCGTTGATGTCGCCAAACGGCACGTGGCGGAAGCCCGGCAGCAGCGGCATAAACGGCTTGCGGAAGGTAGATTTAGCGGTCGCCGACAGAGCGCCCAGGGATTTCCCGTGGAACGCGCCGCTGGTGGCGATAAAGGTAAATTTCCCGCGCGGCGACTGGTACGCTTTGGCGAGTTTAATCGCCGCTTCGACCGATTCGGTGCCGCTGTTGCTGAAGAAGCTGTATTTCAGCTTACCGGGCGTTAAGGCTGCCAGCGTTTTCGCGAGCATGGCGCGAAGCGGATCGAGCAGTTCCTGGCTATGGAGAGGTTGTTTCGCAAGTTGATTCTGTACGGCGGAAACCACAACTGGATTACGGTGCCCCACGTTGAAAATACCAAAACCACCCAGGCAATCGATAAACTCCTGTCCCTGGGTGTCGACAAGCGTATTCAGACTGCCCGCTTGCCACTCTACGGCTCCGTAATCCCCGCCGGCGGTAACAGATTTGCGATACTCCAGAAAACCTGGATTCACATGCTCCTTAAAGTAATCAATGACCTCACGGTTAAGTTGTTTCATCTCCTCATGATCAAGCGTTCGCTTCTCAATGAGATTCAGTGCGTGCGCGGTACAGGCAAGAGCCGAGGCGCTGGAAGGTAACCTGTTCAAAATATGCTCCCGGGGATCGCGTATCACATGATACTGAGTTAAGTATTGCAGGGATTACGCCACCTCAGATGCCTTAACAAAAATCGGGATAAACGCCAGGTGAAATCAAAGTTGCACAATATTTAATCATGCCATCGCGCGCCGCACGGGATAAGGGATAACGAGCCGGGGATGGGGTGTCGTCAATTGCACTGCTCCAGGGCAGGGAATGCGCCTTAAGTGTGCACCGGGGTATCATGCTTTGTAGGTAGTTTCATGCCGAAAGTATTTCAAATCAATTAATTAGAAAAACGTACGAAAAGTGCGGTTTAACCGAGATTTGCGATCTCAATCATATTTAACAACTAAAGATAAATTTTTTATCGCCGAAAAAACATAAGCCACAAAATTAACATTCAAATAACCTGCAAGGGATGCTCACTATGTCCTCTCCTGACTATGTCACCCAGAATGAATATCCGCTGGACGATGACACCACGCTTATGTCGACCACCGACCTCCACAGCTACATGACCCACACTAACGACACCTTTGTGCAAGTGAGCGGCTTTACGCTCCAGGAGCTGCTCGGGCAACCGCACAACATTGTGCGTCATCCGGATATGCCGAAAGCGGCTTTTGCCGACATGTGGTACACGCTGCAAAAGGGCGAACCCTGGAGCGGGATTGTCAAAAACCGACGTAAAAATGGCGATCACTATTGGGTACGTGCCAATGCGGTACCAATGGTGCGTAACGGCCAGATGACGGGCTATATGTCCATTCGTACCCGCGCCACGCAGGACGAGGTCGCCGCGGTGGAGCCGCTTTATAAGGCGCTCAACGAAGGACGCTGCAAAAAACGCATTCATAAAGGGCTGGTGGTGCGCAAAGGCTGGCTCGGCAAATTACCGGCGATGCCGCTGCGCTGGCGCGTGCGTAGCGTAATGGCGGTACTTTTCGCGGTGATGGCCGCAACGCTGGTTGCCAGTGCCGCGGGCTGGGCTTCGCTGGCGGCGGCAGCCGTGGTGATGCTGCTTGGCACCCTGGTGTTTGAGCAACAGATTGTCCGCCCGGTGGAAAACGTCGCACGGCAGGCGCTCAGGGTCGCTACCGGAGAGCGTAACAGCGTGCAGCATCTTAACCGCAGCGATGAACTGGGGCTGACGCTGCGGGCCGTCGGACAGCTGGGGCTGATGTGCCGCTGGCTGATCAACGACGTCTCCAGCCAGGTGGTGAGCGTGCGCGACGGCAGCGACAGGCTGGCGCAGGGCAATGAAGATCTCAACGACCGCACGCGCCAGACCGTGGCTAACGTGCAGCAGACCGTGGCAACAATGAACCAGATGGCGGCGTCGGTGCAGAGTAACTCTGAGACCGCAGCCGCAGTCGACAAGCTATCGATGGCCGCCAGCAGCGCGGCCACGCAGGGGGGCACCGTGATGCAGACCGTGGTGAAAACCATGGATGACATTGCCGACAGTACCCAGCGCATTGGCTCTATTACCTCGCTTATCAATGACATCGCCTTCCAGACCAATATTCTGGCGCTGAACGCCGCGGTTGAGGCGGCACGCGCGGGCGAGCAGGGGAAAGGTTTTGCGGTGGTGGCGGGCGAAGTGCGCCATCTTGCCAGCCGCAGCGCGAACGCGGCTAACGATATTCGCAAGCTGATCGACGCCAGCGCCAGCAAAGTGCAGTCGGGCGCCGATCAGGTTCACGCCGCGGGACGTACCATGGATGATATTGTCGAGCAGGTGAAAAACGTCACGCAGCTTATCGCGCAGATCAGCCACGCCACCTCAGAGCAGGCGACAGGCCTGACAGAGCTGACCCGTGCTGTGGCAGAGCTGGACAGCATTACGCAGAAAAATGCTGACCTGGTCGAAGAGAGCGCGCAGATTTCCGCGATGGTTAAGCACCGGGCCGGACGCCTTGAAGATGCGGTTACCGTGCTGCATTAAGAAATGCATGCTTCGATAAAGCCGTTTATTCCTACTGGGTAAACGGCTTTTTTGTTTTTCAGAATAAGTTATGTTGTTAATGAAATATTAAGTAACTAAAAAAAGCGCCCGGTTTTTAATTGTTACGATCCAGATTCATTGAGAGTGAAAAATAAAAAAACGATCAAAGTCATAAAGTTAGCGTGTTTCCTGTCGATAACAGCGATCGTCTGAGAAATAATCACATCGATGGGGTAAATATGTTCATACATGACGTAAAGATCGGCACGAAATTATTTCTGGCGTTTGGATTATTTATTGTCCTGATGGTCGTCAGCGCAAGCTTGTCTCTGATGAGCCTGAATCGGGCAAACAATGGAATGCAAACCATCCTTACCAGCGACTATCCAACGACGGTAAAAGCGAACCAGTTAATCGACAACTTCCAGGAATTTATAAGCACGCAGCAGCTCATGCTGCTGGACGAACAGGGAACGTACACGGCGCAATCAGAGCAGCGTCTGAAGGCGATCAGCGAGCGCATCTCCGCAATCCTGAGCGAGCTGGATAACGCTCTCAAGGATAAAAAATCCCAACAGGTGCTGGCCGATATCCACGGCGTACGCCAGCAATATCTTGACTCGCGCTACCGCATTTTGCAGGCCGTGCAGAATAACGACCGTGCGGGCGCGATAAACGAAATGATGACCAACACCCTGAATCTGCAACAGTCCTACAAAGCGAAAGTGCAGGCGCTGATTGCGATCCAGGACCATGAAATGCAGAGTGCGGGCGAGCAGGTGGAAGGCGATTTCCGCACCAATCGTCTCCTGCTGGTCCTGATTACGCTTTTCAGCGTCGCGGCAGCCAGCCTGACTGGCTGGTTCATTGTGCGATCCATTACCCGACCGCTGAACGACGCGGTGAATTTTGCGGAGGCCATTGCCGATGGCGATCTCACCGGCAGCATTACCTCGCACGGTAAAGATGAAACCGGACTGCTACTCACCGCACTGATGGAGATGAAAACGCGCCTGCTGGAGATTGTGCAGCAGGTGCAAACCGGATCGGAAAACATCTCCAGCGCCGCCGCGCAGATTGTCGCGGGCAACCAGGATCTGGCTGCCCGCACGGAGGAGCAGGCCAGTTCCGTTGAACAAACGGCCGCGTCGATGGAGCAAATCACCGCTACGGTGAAGAACACCGCGTCCCACACCGGAGAAGCGACGAACCTGTCTGCCGATGCGGCTGCTGTGGTCAAAAACAACGGCGAGATGATGAAGCAGGTCACCAGCAAGATGCGCCTGATTAACGAAACATCGAACAGGATGTCCGACATTATCGACCTGATCGACGCCATTGCCTTCCAGACTAATATTCTGGCGCTGAACGCGGCGGTCGAAGCGGCGCGCGCGGGTGAGCATGGTCGTGGCTTTGCGGTGGTGGCGGGCGAGGTACGCCAGCTCGCGCAGAAAAGTGCAACATCTGCGAGTGAGATCCGCCAGCTGATTGAAAGCTCCACAAGCCAGACGCAGGACGGCATGAACCTTGTGGAGAAGGCCAGCGGGCTTATCAACGGCATGGTCGGCAACGTAGAGGAGATGGACGTAATCCTGCGTGAGATTCGCCAGGCCAGCCACGAACAGACGGAAGGCATCTCGCAGATCAACAGCGCGATTGGCCTGATAGACGCCACCACCCAGCAGAACTCCGCGCTGGTGGAGGAGTCCGTTGCGGCGGCGGCATCCCTTAACGAACAGGCCATGCACCTGAAAGAGCTGGTTCGCGTGTTCCGCGTGAGCGACGGCGTGCTGGCTTAATCCAGCTGGGAGATCTCCAGCGCCGCGCGGTCAATCACGCCGATAATCTGTTTCAACTGCGCGTCGCTGAGCTCTCCCTGATTAACCTTCAGATCCAGTACCGCTTTGAAGTTATCCAGCGCCCGCTTCATCTGCGGGTTTTTGCGCAGCTGGAAACCGACGGAGCGCGCCTTGATACGCGTCTGGATCTGCTCCAGCTGTTCCCGGTTATTTTCCAGCCACTGTTCTCCGGCGGCGTTAATCGCAATCCGCTTACGGCCGTTCTCTTCTTCGGTAATGGTGATAAGCGCCTGATCCTGCAAGTAATCCAGCGTCGGGTAGATCACGCCAGGGCTAGGCGTGTAATGTCCCTGAGTCAGGTTTTCGATCTCTTTGATCAGTTCGTAACCATGGCTCGCGTTGCGGGTCAGGATATCCAGGATCACCAGCCGCAAATCGCCATGACCAAAAAATCGTGGCCGGCGTCCGCCGCCGTCGTGTTCGTGTCGCATGTTTTTCCCTCAATTTGATATATCTAAACTATATCTAAGATATATTCAGATGTAATCTAAAAAATCTTGATTTCTTAGTTAATAGCAATCATTATCATTAAAAATTCATTCCGATATATCGTATTCACCTGAGAAGGGCATCAACATGGCATCTACCCGTTACCCTCAACGTGTCCGCAATGACCTGCGTTTTCGTGAGCTGAACGTGCTGCGCACTGAGCGAGTCAGCGCAGGATTTCAGCGCATTGTGCTAGGCGGCGAGGCGCTGGAGGGCTTTAGCTCTCGCGGCTTTGACGACCATACCAAAGTCTTTTTCCCGGCACCGGGCACCACTTTCGTGCCGCCTGTGGTGACCGATGAAGGCATCGACTGGGGCGACGGCACGCGTCCGCAGGCACGTGACTATACCCCGCTGTACGATGACGAAAAACATGAGCTGGCGCTCGATTTCTTCGTTCATGATGGCGGCATTGCCAGCAACTGGGCGGTAGAGGCTAAGGTGGGCGACAAGCTGACCATCGGCGGGCCGCGCGGTTCGCTGGTGGTGCCGGAAGATTACGCCTGGCAGCTGTACGTGTGCGACGAGTCGGGGATGCCCGCGCTGCGCCGCCGTTTAGAAGGCATCGCAAAACTGCCTGTTCGCCCGGCGATCCACGCCATCGTCACCGTGGGCGATGCGGCGTATCAGGACTATCTGGCGCACCTGAGCGGGTTCAACATCACCTGGGTTATCGGCCACAACGAGCAGGCGGTGGCCGACCATCTTGCCGCGCTGGCCGTGCCGGAAGAGGATTACTTTATCTGGCTGACCGGAGAGGGGAAGGTGGTGAAACGCCTGAGCCGTCAGTTTGAAAGCGACGCAATTGACCCGCAGCTGGTGCGTGCCAGCGCGTACTGGCACGCCAAATAATCAGGCAGCGGGATCCAGCTGCGCTTCGCTCACCTGATGTTCGAGCGAGGCGCATACCTCTTTCAGCGCTTTCTCCTGCTGGGCAAAGTAGGCTTCCATATTGCTGAGCGACGAGACGAGCAGCCAGGACTCTTCCTTCTCCAGCTCTGCCAGCTCGTTCACCAGAGTGTCGATTTGCTCACGCACCTGCGCCATCTTTTTACGAATACGTTCCAGGTCGTTCAGTCTGTCGCTTGCCATCATCGGTTCGAATCCTTGTTGCAGACGGGCGACCAGCGAGCGAATGGCCTTCACGTCGCCGCGCTGTTTGGCCTGGTTGAGTTGCACCATCATCCTGTTGGCCTCCTCTTTTAAATCATCGGCAACCAGATCCGGGTGGCATAGCTTGCTTGCCTGACGCCAGAGCCGCTTCAGCTCGTTCCGATCCTCTTCAGAGAGATCCTTGCCTTTACGCAGGCGAACTTCGGCATCATGATGCTGTTCGCGATACTTCTTGTACTCTTCGTTGGCCTCATCGCGCGCCTGACGTGCCGGCTCTTCTTCACGCGTTAAACCGGTCTCCAGCTCCATTGCTTCGGCCAGCAGGTTGGCAATCAGATTGCTTTGCTGCTGAAGATGTTTGCGCGCCTCTGCCGCCTGAACGGAATCCGCAGGCAGATCTCGCCAGCGCCGGGTGAGCGTTGTCAGAACCTCTACGGCCTGCGCCATATAGTCCTGGCAGCGGCGGTAATCCTCTTCCCGACGACGCGTCTCCGCCTGCTGACGACGCAGGTTAAGCTCCGCCAGCGTTTTACGCAGGGCGAGGATCTGCTGCATCAACGGCCCGAGGCGGGAGAAATAGAGATCGTTGAACTCATCTAGCTGCTGTACCCGGGCGTTACGGCGATCAATCAGATCGCGCAGACGCTCTTCCAGGGCTTTCAGCTCCAGCTTGCTGGCCGCCAGCTGTGGGTCACGCCACGGGGTAACGGCGCGCTGGCTTTGCAGCCAGGCGGTGATAGCGCGAAGGGCTGCGGTGTAGTTTTTCTGCTCAAGCGCCGCGACGATGGACAGGAGATCATCGTCAAAGGCTTCCTCTTTGAGACGTTTCAGCTGGCTCCGGATGATGTCGTCATCTTCCAGCTCAATGGCATTTTTAATGATTTCTAGCCGTTTGATCGGTGTGCTCATGATGCCTTTCGCTCTGGCGCTTAAGTATTTGAGTTAAGGTTAGTTGTTGTAAAAGCTACAGGAAATAATACACACGGATGATGATCGGCGCGATGGGGGATTTCTTTAGTTTTTAGGGTTTGTGAGGGGAAGCGACAGGCCGGGCTACGTGTGGTGGATTACTTACAAAAAAGCCACTCAATCGAGTGGCTTAACTGGATGATTATAAAGCTAAAATTTGGTGGCCCCTGCTGGACTTGAACCAGCGACCAAGCGATTATGAGTCGCCTGCTCTAACCACTGAGCTAAGGGGCCGTGGCGGTGAATTATAAAGTAACTCCCCTCAGCAATCCAGCCATTCACACCTGCCTGCTGTTTTTATAAACAACGCATAATCAATCCTTTATACTTACCTTAAGATGCATAGACAGGAGTAGAGATGATCAACGATATTCTGGCCCCTGGCCTGCGGGTGGTGTTCTGCGGTATCAATCCGGGTAAGTCATCGGCGCACACCGGTTTTCACTTTGCTCATCCGGGAAATCGCTTCTGGAAGGTGATCCACCAGGCCGGTTTTACCGACAAACAGCTTAAGCCGGAAGAAGAGCAGCAGCTGCTGGATACGCGCTGTGGCATCACCATGCTGGTCGAGCGACCCACGGTACAGGCAAGCGAAGTGAATCTGCATGAGCTGCGCGCTGGCGGACGTGAGCTGATCGCGAAAATTGAAGACTATCAGCCCGCGGCGCTGGCGATCCTCGGCAAGCAGGCCTACGAGCAGGCGTTCAGCCAGCGCGGCGCCAGCTGGGGTAAGCAGAACATTACCATTGGCGTAACGCAGGTGTGGGTGCTGCCAAACCCGAGCGGGCTGAACAGGGCGACGCTGGACAAGCTGGTGGAGGCGTATCGGGAACTGGATGAGGCGCTGGTGGTGAGGGGGCTTTAGCTCCTCTGCGGCTTGATGCCCTCATCCTGACCCTCTCCCACAGGGAGAGGGAATAAACAAAAAAAAAGCTCCCGATTGGGAGCTTTTTCATTTCAGGACCGATTAATCGTCCAGGAAGCTACGCAGCACTTCAGAGCGGCTCGGATGGCGCAGCTTACGCAGCGCCTTCGCTTCGATCTGACGGATACGTTCGCGGGTAACGTCAAACTGTTTACCCACTTCTTCCAGCGTGTGGTCGGTGTTCATGTCGATACCGAAACGCATACGCAGCACTTTGGCTTCACGGGCGGTCAGGCCAGCCAGCACGTCGTGCGTAGCGGCACGCAGGCTCTCGGTGGTGGCAGAGTCCAGCGGCAGCTCGAGGGTGGTATCCTCGATGAAATCACCCAGATGCGAATCTTCATCATCACCGATTGGCGTTTCCATGGAGATTGGCTCTTTAGCGATTTTCAGCACCTTACGGATCTTGTCTTCCGGCATCAGCATGCGTTCAGCCAGCTCTTCCGGCGTCGGCTCGCGGCCCATCTCCTGCAACATCTGGCGAGAGATACGGTTGAGTTTGTTGATGGTCTCAATCATATGCACCGGAATACGGATGGTGCGCGCCTGGTCTGCGATAGAGCGGGTGATCGCCTGACGGATCCACCAGGTAGCATAGGTGGAGAACTTGTAACCACGACGGTATTCAAACTTATCTACCGCTTTCATCAGACCGATGTTGCCTTCCTGAATCAGATCCAGGAATTGCAGGCCACGGTTGGTGTATTTCTTGGCGATAGAGATAACCAGACGTAAGTTCGCTTCAACCATCTCTTTCTTCGCACGGCGGGCTTTCGCTTCACCGATGGACATACGACGGTTGATGTCTTTCACCTGCTCGATGGTCAGGCCGGTCTCTTCTTCAATCTGATGCAGTTTTTGCAGGCCGCGCTGTACGTCTTCTTTCACGTCGTGCAGCTTTTCAGACCACGGCTTGTTCATCGCGATAGCGGCGTTGAACCAGGTTTCGCTGGTTTCATTGCCGGTGAAGAGGGTAATGAAGTTCTTCTTCGGCATTTTGCACTGTTCAACGCACAGCTTCATGATGATACGTTCCTGGGTACGTACGCGATCCATCATCACGCGCATGCTGTTCACCAGGTAGTCGAACTGTTTTGGCACCAGGCGGAACTGTTTGAACACTTCAGACAGCTTCAGGATCTCTTCCTGAGCGGCGGCATGGCTGCGGCCTTTCGCTTTGATGGTGTCACGCGTCACTTCGTACTGGGTACGCAGCTCGGCAAACTTCTCACGCGCCAGTTCAGGGTCGATGCTGTTGTCATCGTCGCTGCTGTCGTCCTCTTCTTCTTCATCTTCGTCTTCGTCGTCATCCATCTCTTCCTGAGACAGCTCAGACCCGACGTGAGTGGCGGTTGGCGCCATATCTTCTTCAGCGTTCGGGTCGACAAAGCCAGTGATCAGATCGGACAGACGCGCTTCTTCCGCTTCAACGCGATCGTACTGCTCCAGCAGATAGGTAATCGCTTCCGGGTATTCGGCAACAGAGCACTGAACCTGGTTGATCCCGTCTTCGATGCGTTTTGCGATGTCAATTTCGCCTTCGCGGGTCAACAGTTCAACGGTACCCATTTCGCGCATGTACATGCGGACCGGGTCAGTGGTACGCCCGATTTCAGATTCCACGCTGGACAGGACCTGTGCAGCAGCTTCTTCCGCATCTTCGTCAGTGTTGTTGGAGGTTTCAGCCAGCAACAGATCATCGGCATCCGGTGCTTCTTCCATCACCTGAATGCCCATGTCATTGATCATTTGGATGATATCTTCGATCTGATCTGAATCGACGATATCTTCCGGCAGATGGTCATTGACCTCGGCATAGGTCAGATAGCCTTGCTCCTTACCGCGTTGGACAAGAAGTTTCAGCTGTGACTGCGGGTTTTGCTCCATAAGACGGTATCCACACTTAATTCGTTTGATTGGTGTCGGCGATGGGCTGCCAACCTTTAAAGCGAGGGCGTACTTATATTTTTGCCGCTGCCTCTCAGTGCGGCTGCCGGGGGCTTCCCGATCGATATTCGGCACTTAAGCCGTTAAATTTTTTATTTCTTCGCCAGTTCCTGGTTAATCATCCAGAGCTCCCGGCGTTCTTCGCTGCTCAGGCCATGGGTGCGCTCGCGAGCTATCAACTCTTCCTGGCGCAACTCAAGCATCGAATCAAACATATGGTTGAGCGAGTCGGTGAACGTTTTTTCTGCGATATCCTTATCTGCTATATCGTCCCACATCGACAGTTTTTCAAGGGTAGCGGCCTCTTTTGTGCCGCGATAATGCTCTAAAAGTTGTCCGGTGGTCAGACCTGGCTGAGACAAACAAGTGTTGACCAATTCTGAAAATAAGCCAAGCCCGGGCAATTTTTCGTGGTTCAAACCCGCCAGCGACGGCACTTGCGGAGCAAGTTCGGGGTTTTGCACCAGCAACCCTATCAGTATACGCATGGTTGTGCGTTTTAGCTGAGGCGCGGGGCGTACCGTGCCGTTTTCAGCCTGTTTCGGCATTAAACGTTCAAGCTGGCTGTCATCCAGAATGCCGAGCTTGTTGCCTAACTCCTGACGCAGATAGATGCGCAGCGTTTCGCCGGGCACCTGGCTGATTAACGGCAGCGCCAGCGTGCTGAGCTGCGCGCGCCCGTCAGGGGTACTCAAATCAACCTGCGGCATCAGGCTGTTAAACAGAAACGTGGAGAGCGGCTGAGCCTGCTCCATCCGCGCTTCAAACGCCGCTTTGCCCTCTTTACGCACCAGCGTATCCGGGTCTTCACCGTCGGGCAGGAACATAAAGCGTAGCTGACGCCCGTCGGTCATATACGGCAACGCGGTTTCCAGCGCTCGCCAGGCGGCGTCGCGTCCTGCGCGGTCACCGTCGTAACAGCAAATCACGTTGTTGGTGACGCGGAACAGCAGCTGGATATGGTCCGCCGTGGTGGACGTTCCCAGCGACGCAACGGCATAGTTAATGTCGTACTGCGCCAGCGCAACAACATCCATATAGCCTTCGACGACCAGAAGACGCGGAGGTTCCGCATTATCCTGCTGTGCCTCATAAAGACCGTAAAGCTGGCGGCCCTTATGGAAAATATCGGTTTCCGGGGAGTTAAGGTATTTCGGCAGGGCATCACCCAGCACGCGACCACCAAAACCTATCACCCGGCCACGCTTGTCGCGGATCGGGAACATCACCCGTTCACGGAAGCGGTCGTAGCTTCGTCCCTGGTCGTTGGTGACCAGCATGCCTGCGTCGATGAGGGATTTACGATCTTCGCTATTGCCGCCAAAACGCTTTAACACGTTGTCCCAGCCGGGCGGGGCGTAACCAATAGCGAAACGCGCAATCACATCGTCACTCAGTCCGCGCTTGTTCAGATACTGACGCGCAGGCTCAGCCGCAGAGTGCTTAAGAGACTGTTGGTAAAACGAATTCAGGCCATCCATCAGTTGGTACAGCGTTTGCCGCTGATGGCGCTCGATCTGACTTGGCCCACTGCCTGCTTCATACGGCACTTCAAGGTTATGCATCGCCGCCAGCTCTTCGACGGTTTCAACGAACTCGAGCTTGTCGTAGTTCATCAAAAAATCGACGGCATTACCGTGTGCGCCACAGCCGAAGCAATGGTAGAACTGTTTTTCACCGTTTACGGTGAAAGAGGGGGTTTTTTCGTTATGGAACGGACAGCACGCATGGTAGTTCTTGCCCTGCTTTTTTAGCTTCACCCGCGCGTCGATGAGATCGACGATGTCGGTTCTGGCAAGCAGGTCATTGATGAAAACGCGTGGGATTCTTCCGGCCATATGCCCCAAAAATTTAAGCGACTTATAAACGAAAACAAGCCGCGCATTCCTTCCGGAAGCACGGCCTTACGACTACAACTCTGTCTGTCAATTGAGGGCTGTGGCCCTCAACAGATTAGTACAGACGAGTACGGCGTGCGTTTTCGCGAGCCAGTTTCTTCGCGTGACGTTTCACAGCGGAAGCTTTAGCGCGCTTACGTTCGGTCGTTGGTTTTTCATAAAACTCACGACGACGAACTTCAGCCAGAACACCTGCTTTCTCGCATGAACGTTTGAAGCGACGCAGTGCTACGTCGAACGGCTCGTTTTCACGTACTTTAATTACCGGCATGTAACTCTCACCTTTAATAAATTCGGTTTGCCGCTGGCATCAACGCCAGCTTATTTCAAAATGGTGCGGAATTTTACTGCAAATGCTGCTGCTTTGTAAAGCACCGATGCGATTTTGAAAGGGACTTTAATAAGGGTGAGGAGTATACACGAGGCTTCTTCCTGGGGCGAACAAAGTTTTACAACAATCCGCCCAGGCTCTACACTGCGCGGTATTGAAACGAGGTAAAACAAGTCATGCGTGTACTGGGTATTGAAACATCCTGCGATGAAACCGGCATCGCGATTTACGACGACGAAAAAGGGCTTCTGGCCAACCAGCTGTATAGTCAGGTGAAATTGCACGCTGACTACGGCGGCGTCGTGCCTGAACTGGCCTCTCGTGACCACGTGCGTAAAACGGTTCCCCTGATTCAGGCGGCGCTTAAAGAGGCCGGGTTGAGTGCAAAAGATATTGATGCCGTGGCCTATACCGCAGGGCCGGGCCTGGTCGGCGCGCTGCTGGTCGGCGCAACGGTAGGGCGTTCGCTGGCCTTCGCGTGGGATGTTCCGGCCATTCCGGTTCACCATATGGAAGGGCATCTTCTGGCGCCGATGCTGGAAGACAATCCGCCAGAGTTCCCGTTTGTGGCGCTGCTGGTTTCCGGTGGGCATACCCAACTGATTAGCGTAACGGGCATTGGCAAGTACGCGCTGCTGGGCGAGTCGATCGACGATGCTGCCGGTGAAGCCTTCGATAAAACCGCCAAGCTGCTGGGGCTGGATTACCCGGGTGGCCCGATGCTGTCGAAAATGGCGTCGCAGGGAACGGAAGGGCGCTTTGTCTTCCCGCGGCCGATGACCGACCGTCCGGGGCTGGATTTCAGCTTCTCTGGCCTGAAAACTTTCGCGGCGAATACGATCCGTAATAACGATGACAGCGAGCAGACCCGCGCCGATATCGCCCGTGCGTTCGAAGACGCGGTGGTGGATACGCTGATGATCAAGTGCAAGCGCGCGCTGGATCAGACCGGCTTTAAGCGCCTGGTGATGGCCGGTGGCGTCAGCGCTAACCGCACGCTGCGCGCAAAGCTTGCCGAAATGATGCAAAAACGTCGCGGGGAAGTGTTCTATGCGCGTCCGGAGTTCTGTACCGATAACGGGGCGATGATCGCCTACGCCGGGATGGTTCGTCTGAACGCCGGCGCAACGGCTGACCTGAGCGTGTCTGTGCGTCCGCGCTGGCCGCTGGCGGAACTGCCTGAGGCGTGAGTTTCTTTGCCCGGTGGCGCTGCGCTTACCGGGCCTACAAGATCCACGTGTGCTAACGTGCAATAAACCACCCTACACCCGCAACATTCCTTTCTCTTCCAGAAACGCAATAATCGTCGCTAAACCGTCACCCACTTTCAGGTTGGTAAACGTCCACGGACGCTCGCCGCGCATGCGATTAGTGTCGCGCTCCATTACCTCCAGCGACGCACCGACGTACGGCGCGAGGTCGGTTTTGTTGATCACCAGAAAATCGGATTTGGTGATCCCCGGCCCGCCCTTGCGCGGGATTTTTTCCCCTTCGGCCACGTCGATGACGTAGATGGTGAGGTCCGCCAGCTCCGGGCTGAAGGTCGCGCTCAGGTTATCCCCGCCGCTTTCCACGAAGATCAGATCCAGATTGCCGAACTTCTCGCTCAACGCTTCCACCGCCGCCAGGTTCATTGAGGCATCTTCGCGGATGGCGGTATGCGGGCAGCCGCCCGTTTCCACGCCCACGATGCGCTCTGGCTCCAGCGCACCCGCCTCGGTCAGGATGCGCTGATCCTCTTTGGTGTAGATATCGTTGGTCACCACCGCCAGGTGATAGGTGTCGCGCATCGCCTTGCAGAGCGCTTCCAGCAGGGCGGTTTTGCCCGACCCTACCGGGCCGCCCACGCCCACGCGCAGGGGATGTTTGTAATCAGCCATGTTGACTCCTCAGGAACGGAATAGTCGTGAATATTGGGTTTCATGGCGCGCGGAGGCGATGGCGGACAGCGGCGTAGCGGCCCCCAACGCGTCGTCGCCACGTAAAAATGCCTGTTCAAACCCGGCGGCAAAATGGTCGCTCAGGTCGATAATCAGCTGTTGTGCTGCCTGCTGCCCAAACGGTACCAGCTTGACGCCCACCATCACCGCGCTCTCTATCCAGCTGTAGCCCAGGCTCAGCGCCAGCTCGCGCGCGTTAATGCCCCAGCGCACGCCGAGCCACGCCATGCCGCCGAGCTGGCTTCGCATCAACAGCGGCAGCCATTCTGGCGGGCAGGCGGGTTCCCAGCTTTTAATCAGGCGCGTAAAGGCCGCGCCACGGTTGCGTTCTTCATCGCGCAGCTCGCGCGTTTCCCGGCAGGCGAGCAGGTATGCCGTCCAGCGTTTTGCTGCCGCGATGTCCTGCTTCGCGCAGGCACAATACAGGCGGATAAACAGCGGCAGGTCGACACAGAAAAAGCTCTGCTCCATCTGCTGGATCTGCCAGCGCCTGAAGGCCTCAGCGTCCGTGACCCACCCGGCCTCAACGGCCCACTCCAGCCCCTGCGACCAGGTAAACGATCCGACCGGCAGGCTACTGCTGGAGAGCTGCATCAGGCGCAGCCGCTGGCGGGCGTGCTCCATCAGCTCATCAGCGCCAGCAGGGCGGAGACGATCAGCCCGCCACCGAAGGTTTTACGCAGGCCGTCGTGACGGCGCAGCAGCAGCCCTGCCGCGAAGCTGGCACACAGCACCGTGGCGCTGGCTAACATAAACCCGCTGGTGAAGAGCCAGAAGCTGTGGCCGGACATCTCCACGCCGTGCGCCCAGCCGTGGAACATCGCCAGGGCTGGTACCGCCAGCAGCAGGCGATTTTCGGTCTTAAACATCATCACGCCGCAGAGCGCCATCGAGGCGATAATCAGCATCTCCATGCCGCTAAAGCCGCCGAGCAGGCTGCCCGCAACGGCACCAGCAAGCATCATGCCGAGCGTCGCTAACGGCAACAGCAGCTTGCGGCCGCTCAGGGCGGAGAGCACGCCAGCCCCCGTCAGCATCAGCAGGTGATCCAGCCCGGTCAGCGGATGGAGAAATCCTGCCTGGAAGCTGTCGGTCCCGTGGCCGGGATGGGCAAGCGCCGGAACGGAAAAAGCCAGCAGTAACAGCGGTAAGTACTTGCGCATGATGAGTCCTTAATGTGAATGAGCGTGAGAGTGGCTATGGCTGTGGGCATCGCTGGTGTAAGCGCCCGCTTCCGGTTCAAACGGCAGGCTGGCGAAGGTCACCTCCAGCCCGAACTGACGCAGCATATCGTCGAGGACGTGGTCGTGGTGGTAGCGCAGTTCGCCAGGCATTATTTGCAGCGGTACGTGACGATTGCCCAGGTGATAACAGGCGCGGGCGAGCAGGAACGGGTCGGCGCAGCGCACCACGGAAACCGACTCCGGGGCGGCGATCACTTCGATCACCTCGCTGCCATCGTCGGTAGTCAGCAGGTCGCCCCCGCGCAGCAGCAGGCCGCGCGGCAGCATTAGCCCGGCTTCGCGGCCGTCGTTCAGCGCCACGCGGGCGCGGCTTTTTACCCGCACATCAATCGGTAGCGTGACGCTGGCGGTAATCGGATGCGCATGGTCCAGGCGTTGGGTTAAATAGATCATCATGACTCCTCAAAACAGAAAATAGCGTTGCGCCATCGGCAAAACCTCTGCCGGTTCGCTGGTGATCAATTCGCCGTCGACGCGTACCTCATAGGTTTGCGCGTCAACGGTGATATTCGGCTGTAAATCGTTGTGGATCATGTCGGCCTTTTTCACCGACCGGCAGCCTCTCACCACCGCGGTGGCGCTTTGCAGTCCGAGCCGTTGCGGAATGCCGCTGGCATCAGCAGCCTGAGAGACAAACGTCAGCCGCGTGGCGTGGCGTGCGGCACCAAGGGCACCAAACATCGGGCGGTAATGTACCGGCTGCGGCGTGGGGATCGAGGCGTTGATGTCGCCCATCGGCGCGCAGGCGATCATCCCGCCTTTGACGATGGTGGCGGGTTTGACGCCAAAGAAGGCGGGGGACCAGACCACCAGATCCGCCAGCTTGCCCGCCTCAATCGATCCCACTTCATGGGCGATGCCGTGGGTCAGCGCCGGGTTGATGGTGTATTTGGCGACATAGCGCTTCACGCGGAAGTTATCGTTATCGCCGGTCTCTTCCGGCAGTGCGCCGCGTTGCACCTTCATGCGGTGCGCCACCTGCCAGGTGCGGATAATCACTTCCCCCACGCGGCCCATTGCCTGTGAATCTGACGAGGTGAGCGAGAACGCGCCGATATCGTGCAGCACGTCTTCGGCGGCGATGGTCTCCCGGCGAATGCGGGATTCGGCAAACGCCACGTCCTCGGCGATATCCGGGTCGAGGTGATGGCAAACCATCAGCATGTCCAGGTGCTCGTCGATGGTGTTGACCGTGTAGGGCAGCGTCGGGTTGGTGGAGGAGGGCAGAATATTCGGGTGCGCGCAGGCGGTGATGATATCCGGCGCATGGCCGCCGCCCGCCCCTTCGGTGTGGAAGGTGTGGATGGTGCGCCCGGCGATGGCGGCCAGCGTGTCTTCGACAAAACCGGACTCGTTCAGCGTGTCGCTGTGCAGCGCCACCTGAATATCCATCTCTTCAGCGACCTCCAGCGAACAGTTGATGGCCGCAGGCGTCGCGCCCCAGTCTTCGTGGATCTTAAGCCCGATGGCACCTGCCGCGATCTGCTCGCGCAGCGCGTCCGGGTTGGAGCCGTTCCCTTTACCCAGCAGGCCAATATTCACCGGTAGCGTATCGGCTGCCTGCAACATGCGGGCGATATACCACGGCCCCGGCGTGCAGGTGGTGGCGTTTGTGCCTGCCGCAGGCCCGGTGCCGCCGCCGATCATGGTGGTGACGCCAGACACCAGCGCCTCTTCCGCCTGCTGCGGACAGATCCAGTGGATGTGGGTGTCGATCCCGCCTGCGGTGACAATCTTCCCTTCGGCGGCGATCACCTCCGTTGCCGCGCCAATTGGGATCGTCACGCCGGGCTGAATGTCCGGGTTTCCGGCTTTGCCGATGGCGAAGATCCGCCCATCTTTTACGCCGATATCCGCTTTCACGATCCCCCAGTGATCGACGATCAGCGCGTTGGTGAGCACCAGATCCACGCAGTCGTCGGCGGTCATCTGCCCCTGTCCCATGCCGTCGCGGATCACTTTTCCGCCGCCGAATTTAACCTCTTCGCCGTAGATCGTGAGATCGCCTTCCACTTCGATCCACAGCTCGCTGTCGGCCAGCCGCACTTTATCCCCGGTAGTGGGGCCGAACATATCGGCATACGCCTGGCGTGAAATCTCAGCCATGTTTCACCTCGCCCATGACCTCGCCGCGAAAGCCGAAAATGCGCTGTGCGCCCGTCACCTGCACCAGCGTCACTTCCCGCTTCTGGCCGGGCTCGAAGCGCACGGCAGTGCCGGCCGGGATGTTCAGCCGGTAACCTCGGGTGGCCTCGCGATCGAACTTCAGCGCCGGGTTGACCTCGTAAAAGTGGTAGTGCGATCCGACCTGGATCGGCCTGTCGCCGTGGTTTTCCACGATCACACTTCGGGTTTCGCGCCCGACGTTGAGAGCAATGTTGCCGGACTGGATCCGGTATTCGCCTGGGATCATCACGCGCTCCTTACACGATCGGGTTGTGGACGGTGACGAGCTTGGATCCGTCCGGAAAGGTGGCTTCCACCTGGATATCCGGGATCATCTCCGGCACGCCTTCCATCACCTGGTCGCGCGTCAGGACGTGGCGGCCGGCTTCCATCAGCGAGGCGACGGTTTCGCCATCGCGCGCGCCTTCCATAATAAAGGCGCTGATCAGCGCGACCGATTCCGGGTAGTTGAGCTTTACCCCGCGCGCGAGGCGGCGTTCGGCAACCAGCGCGGCGGTGAACAGCAACAGCTTGTCTTTTTCTCTGGGAGTCAGTTCCATAGCGTTTCTCTTATGTTTGCCAGATGCGCGGCGAACAGGCGGTTTTGGAAGTTAAAAGCGGGCGAAGCGACTGCCAGATATCGCGCATCACCCGCTGACAAATCAGGTTGTCGTGGGAGAGAAAACGCACCGACAGCAGATCGTCGGTGAGCGTCGCCCCGCCAACGTTTTCCAGCGGGGCGAGAAGCGCACGCACCGCGTCGAGAAGTGCTTCCCGGGCCGGATAGAACAGCAGCGTGCCGACCCACGGATGGTCCGCGACGGGCGTCAGATCGCCACCGCTGAGATGCAGTCGCTCAATCAGACGCGGCTCGCCATCCACCCACACCTCAAGGCGGTTCTCCAGCGTGCCGTGGCTGAAGGTTTCGTTTATCACCGGACGGCCCAGACAGTACAGCTCCCACGCCAGCAGCGTGCTGGTGGCGTGCAGGTGAAAGACGGAACGCAGCGCGGCGTTAGCACCGGGGAAAATAATGGTGTCCTGCGGCAGCCACTCCAGCGTGGCCTCTTCGTCGAGGTAAAAATGCTGACTGAGGCAGGCCAGCGGGCCGCTGCTGCGATAGAACTTACTGGCGCCGGGCATGGTGATGAGGGCATGGCTTTTAGCGTCGAGCCGCACGGAAATATCCAGCGTATCTCCGCCCACAATTCCGCCTGGCGGGTGCAGCAGGTAAAGGTGGCAGGTTTCCCCTTCGGGATAAAACGGACGCTGAACGGTGAGCGGCCCGCTGTGACGCGCGGAATGGAGAAGGGTTTTCTCAGGGGTATGACAAAACTGGAGGGCAAGCGAGGCCTGCCAGCCTTTGTATGAATTATCAGTGACCTGAGTTGCTAACATGGTGCTTCCATTTCCACACTATCGGGGTACGTTTCAGTATGCCCTGGCGGAAATGAAGGCTGTCATATGAGTCGCTTATGGATAAAAAAACCGGCTCATGTGAGCCGGTTTCAGTAATGTAGGCCGGGTAAGCGCAGCGCCACCCGGCAAGAAAGGCTAGCGATAATCCTCTGCATCCACATCATACCCCGACGGCTCCCAGCGGATCGCCAGCAGCGACGCCAGACCGATAAACGGCGCCAGCGCAATCACCCAGAACACGGCGGTATCCAGCGAGGCGACCAGCAGCGGGAACAGAAACAGTGACAGCGTTGAACTGCTGCGCATCAGCGTCTGGTTAAGCCCCACGCCCACGCCGCGCAGCGAGGTCGGGTAGCTCAGGGAGGCAAACGTCATGGTATGCGCACCTGGACCAAAACCCTGACCAAACAGGAACAGCGCCAGCATCGCGACGGCGAATACGCCTTCCGTAGCCCCGTCAGGGCGGCCAATCAGCGCCAGGCCGAGCAGTGCCGTAAGCTGGCACGCATAACCCGCCAGAGACATCCGCCATGCGCCGAAGCGCGGAACATAGCGCACCGCCAGCAGCCCGCCGACAAACGCGAACAGCAGGTTAAGCGCCAGCGAGATCAGAATGGTCGTCAGCATCGACTGCACAAAGAAGCTGGAGATGATCACCGGCAGGCCAAAGGCTACGGCGTTATAGGCGAACGAGGAGACCACTGACAGCAGCGTGGCGAGCGTGGTACGCCGCAGATAGATACCGCGGAACAGGTTCAGGTAGTTCGACCATTTTGCCTTGTTCACGACAGGCGCGGGCTGGTCGAGCGCATCCTGCGGTACGTGGGCATTAATATTGTAAGACTGCCGCAGGATGGACGCCGCCTCCTTCAGATTGCCCTGATTCGCCGCCCAGACCGGGGATTCGCTCATATAGCGGCTGCGGATGGCGATAATCACCAGCGCGGGCACCGCGCCAAAGCCAAGGATCAGACGCCAGAGCCAGTCGCTGTGGCTTTCCGGCAGCACGGCGTAAAAGAAGAGCACCAGAAGATAAGAGATGCTGATGGCCGCGTACCAGGTGGGGCACCACATTGCGACGCTGGAGGCTTTATTCCCCGGGCCTTTCAGCCTGGCGAACTCGCTGAGAAACGCCATCGCGACGGGAAGGTCGATCCCAACGCCAAGACCCATCACAAAGCGCGCGCCCGCAAGCACATATTCGTTCGGGGCCAGCGCACAGGCGATAGCGGCAACGACAAAGAACACCATGTCGGCCATAAAGACGCGGTAGCGCCCGATTTTATCCGTAAGATAGCCGCCGAGCAGCGCCCCGACAATCGCGCCAAAGGTAATCGCCGAGGCCACCATGCCGGTACCGGCGGGCGTCAGGTTAAATTCGCGGGTGATGTCTTTGATGCCGAATGCCAGCGCGCCGAGATCGTAGGCATCGAGGAAAATTCCCCCGAGTGCGATACCGATCACGATGCGGGCATTGGCCCGGCCCTGAGAGCCGTCATTAACGAGACGTGAAACGTCCGATGCGCTACGCACCCACTTGATGTCGCCATCCGGGGTATTTCCTGCCGTTGGAAGGGGAGTTGAATCTGTGATTTCTGCCATTTTCTTTTTGTGTGGTTGTGTTGTGTCTCTAACAGTTACCACAGGCAGAAGGTGACAAAAATCACATTTGGTTATAAGGCATAACGAACGGTTTACTGAGCGTCTTTCTTTTTACGCCTGAGCTTCGTCCAGATCTTCGTTTCCTTACGCCGCCACAGGCGCTGAATGTTGTCGTGGTGGCGCAACAGGATCAGACACGAGAGCATCGACACCGGGAAGGTAAACTGCGGTTTAAACCACCAGACATAAAACGGGGCGATCAGTGCGCTGACGATGGCGCCCAGCGACGAATAACCGCTCAGCAGGATGGTCAGCAGCCAGGTGCCCGCCATCACGCCGGTGAGATCCCAGCCGATCGGCGCAATCGCGCCAAACGCGGTGGCAACGCCTTTACCGCCTTTAAAACCAAAGAAAACGGGCCAGATGTGGCCGACGCAGGCGGCGATGGCAATCAGCCCCAGCCAGAAGGGTGTGACGCCGAGCGCATACGCGCCCCAGACGGGAAGCATTCCTTTCAGAACATCAAAAATCAAAACCGCTACGGCTGCTCCCTTGCCGCCAATTCGTAGTACATTGGTCGCCCCCGGATTCCCGGAACCACTTTCACGCGGGTCAGGCAACCCGGCGATGCGGCAGACCAGAATGGCGCTGGAGATTGAGCCGCAAAGGTAGGCGAGGATAATCATTCCAGGCGCGATTGCACTCATAACGCTGTTCCGTTTTGAAAATGTATCTGTATTCTCAGCATCTGTGGATAATACGCATAATTCGCCGGAAGTGGTATCCGGTTTAGCCAAAAAGCAGGCAGGTCGTGATGGATATTGTATTTATAGAGCAACTTTCGGTAATCACCACAATTGGTGTTTACGACTGGGAACAGACCATCGAGCAGAAACTGGTGTTCGATATCGAAATGGGCTGGGACAACCGCAAGTCAGCAAAAAGCGATGATGTGAATGACTGTCTGAGCTACGCCGACATCAGTGAAACGGTCATCGCCCATGTTGAAGGGCAACGTTTTGCGCTGGTAGAACGCGTGGCGGAAGAGGTAGCAGACCTGCTGCTGAGCAAATTTAACTCCCCATGGGTGCGCATTAAGCTAAGCAAGCCGGGAGCGGTGGCGCGCGCCGCCAATGTAGGCGTGATCATCGAGCGTGGCACAAATCTGAAAGGAAAGATTTAACGTCATAATAGCTAAACCATTTTAGGTTATATCGGTCTTAAAGCTGTATCTTTCACGGTTGTCCGCGTGGGACACCGTTTTTTTATATCTTTTTAGGGGTTTATAGATGAGCGATATGCACTCGCTGCTGGTGGCGGCAATACTGGGTGTGGTCGAAGGATTGACGGAGTTTTTGCCGGTGTCCAGTACGGGCCATATGATTATCGTTGGCCATCTCCTGGGCTTTGAAGGCGATACCGCAAAGACGTTTGAGGTGGTTATTCAGCTGGGCTCTATCCTGGCGGTGGTCGTGATGTTCTGGCGACGTCTGTTTGGTCTGATCGGTATCCACTTCGGGCGTTTGCCGCAGCGTGAAGGAGAGAGCAAAGGGCGCCTGACGCTAATTCATATTCTGCTCGGGATGATCCCGGCGGTGGTGCTGGGGCTGGTGTTCCACGACACCATTAAATCGCTCTTCAACCCGATTAACGTGATGTACGCGCTGGTTGTCGGCGGCTTCCTGCTGATTGCCGCCGAAGTGCTGAAGCCAAAAACCCCGCGTGCGGAAGGTCTGGACGATATGACGTATCGCCAGGCGTTTATGATTGGCTGCTTCCAGTGTCTGGCGCTGTGGCCGGGCTTCTCCCGTTCAGGGGCAACCATTTCCGGCGGGATGCTGATGGGCGTGAGCCGTTACGCGGCGTCTGAGTTCTCGTTCCTGCTGGCGGTGCCGATGATGATGGGTGCCACCGCGCTGGATCTCTACAAAAGCATCGGCTTCCTGACCGTGGGCGACATTCCGATGTTCGCCGTGGGCTTTATCACCGCCTTTATTGTGGCGTTGATCGCCATCAAAACCTTCCTGCAACTGATTAAGCGTATTTCGTTTATTCCGTTCGCGATCTACCGCTTTATCGTCGCGGCTGCCGTGTACGTGGTCTTCTTCTGATGACCGACCGCCCTCAGTCTTTCGGCTGAGGGCAACGTTTTTCCTTCCACGCTGCAACCGCATCAATCCGCCGTTTCGTCAGCTCTTCGCGGATCGCCGGGCCTTTAAACCCTGCCTCCACCACCTCTTTCGTTGGCACCGCTTTCGCTACGTCCCACGCCTCACGCAGCAAACGACCCTGCGGATAATCGGACGCTTCAAACCCGGTGCGGCCGCGCACGTCGGCTTCGCTGGTCAGCGCAATTTGCTCCACGCGCTGCGGTTTGCGCCAGGCGTCGATGTTATCAAACAGCCTGACGATGGTAGCGGGTTTCAGGATCGGGAAGGTGTGGATCAGGTCGTGAAACTCGGCCACCAGTTTTGCCAGATCGCGAATGTCATTCGGCACGCGCAGGCGCTGACAAAGCCCTTCAACCAGCTTCACGCCAGCCGGACCGTGCCCGTGGTGGCGTGGCCACAACTCCTTTGGCGTTAACCCTTTGCCGAGGTCATGGCAGAGGGTAGAAAAGCGCACGTCCACCTCCGGGCTGAGCATGGCGGCCATGCTCAGCGTCATCAGGGTGTGAATGCCGGTATCAATTTCCGGGTGCCATTTCGCCGGGGCGGGCACGCCAAACAGCGCATCTATTTCCGGGAACAGCACTTTCAGCGCCCCGCAGTCGCGCAGAACCTGGAAAAAGACCTGCGGATTACGGGTAGTCAGGGCGTTTTCGGTCTCTTTCCAGACGCGTTCTGGCGTCAGGTGTTCCAGCTCGCCCGCGTCGGTCATGGCCGTCATCAGCGCCATCGTCTCGTCGGCGATGCGGAAGCTGAGATGGGCATAACGGGCGGCAAAACGCGCCACGCGCAGTACGCGTAACGGATCTTCAGAAAAGGCGGGGGAAATATGGCGTAAAAGACGGTCGCGCAGATCGTTCTGGCCGCCGTAGACGTCGATAATATGGCCGTTTTCGTCCTGCGCCAGGGCATTAATGGTGAGATCGCGGCGCAGTAAGTCCTGCTCCAGCGTCACATCCGGCGCGGCATAGCAGGTGAAGCCGGTATAACCGGAACCGGATTTCCGTTCGGTACGCGCCAGGGCGTACTCTTCCCGGCTTTTCGGATGGAGGAACACAGGAAAATCGCGGCCTACCTGCTGGTAGCCCGCGTCAATCATCGCTTCGGGCGTGGCACCGACCACGACCCAGTCTTTATCTTTGACCGGCAGACCTAATAACGCATCACGTACCGCACCACCGACCAGATAACTCTTCACGCCAACACTCCCGTTTTCTCTTTTCTCAAGATGATACGTAAGTGTGGCAGAGAAGACGAGTTAGTTCATCCAGCGGTCTTTACGTTTACGGCTTGGAATAAGGTGAGGAAGCACCAGACCCAGCACCAGACCGACGCCCAGCACCCCGCCGCCATACATAAACCACTGCATGATGATGGTGCGTTGTTTGTCATCCAGCTGTAGATTCGCGGCGTTCACTTTCTTCTGCGCGACGATGAGCTCATTTTTCAGCTTCTGATTTTCGTCTTTCAGACCGGCGATCACGCTGTCGCTTTGCGCCACTTTCTGCTGCATCTCTGCGGTGCGCTGGTTCCAGGTGCCGTCAATGTTGTTCAGCTTATCGGTCAGGGTTTTCACCTGATTTTCCAGATCCGGCACGCGGGTGCGCAGGCTTGGCACCGTGCTCAGCTCTTTCAGCGGGATCCATGAGGTGCGGCCAGAGCTGTCACGAACCTGACCGTAATTGGTGTCTGCATTGGTTTGCAGCAGAGTCACTTCCTCGCCGGCATTTACCGTACCCACGAGGCGATAATTGTCTCCAGGGCCGCTGCGTACCCAGGTATTCAGTTCATCAGAAACGTAACGTTTCTCTTCAGCGTGGACCGCGGTTGCGGCGCTAAAAGCGAGTAAAGTAAGTCCAATCAGGCGTAATTTAAGCATATCAGTCGTTATTTTCATAAAAAGTGGAACGATAGTAGTGGTATCAGTGTCGCTACGCAAAGGATTCATCATCAATCGGAATCATCTGTGTCATGATTTCCACCGCTTTAAACTTTTACGCCCGTCAAATTGCTCATTGCGTGGCAATTTGGCGCAAAATACTATGTACTGACAAACAAATGGCGAGGAAGTTCGCCTTCATCGACGCGTCTGTGACGCACGCAAAAGTACAAGGCTATGGCACAAGAGATCGAATTAAAGTTTATCGTCGAAAAAGACAGCGCTGACGCGCTCCGCCAGCATCTGAATACGCTGTCCGGCGAGCACCATGAACCCGTACAGCTGCTCAACATCTATTACGAAACGCCGGACAACTGGCTGCGCAACCACGATATGGGCCTGCGCATCCGGGGTGCGAACGGGCGCTACGAGATGACGATGAAAATCGCCGGTCGCGTGGTGGGCGGTTTGCACCAGCGTCCGGAATACAATATCGACATCAGTAAGCCAGAACTTGAGCTGGATCGTTTTCCGGCGGAAGTGTGGCCGGAAGGGACGCTGCCCGCAACGCTGTCGGCAGAGACGCAACCGCTGTTCAGCACCGATTTCTGGCGCGAAAAATGGCTGGTGACGGAAGGCAAGAGCCGCATTGAGATCGCGTTCGATCGGGGTGAAATTAAGGCGGGTGAAGAGCAGGAGCCGATCTGCGAATTGGAACTCGAACTGCTGGAAGGCGAGGCGAGCGACGTGCTGAAGCTGGCGCACAAGCTGGTGAACCAGCCTGGCCTGCGTCAGGGCAGCCTGAGTAAAGCGGCACGCGGCTATCACCTGGCCGCCGGGAATGCGCCGCGCGTGCTGCGAGAAACCCCGATTCTGCGCGTTGTGCCGAAAGCCTCCGTTGAGCAGGGCATGGAAGCGGCGCTGGAGCTGGCGCTCTCTCAGTGGCAGTACCACGAGGAGCTGTGGGCGCGTAACGTGAAAAATGCCAAAAAACAGGTGCTGGCCGCTATGGGGCTGGTGCGTCATACCCTGACGCTCTTTGGCGGCATTGTACCGCGTAAAGCCAGCACTCACTTACGTGATTTGCTCACTCAAACCGAAACGCTGATGCTTTCCGACGTGTCGGCACAAACGGCGATCTACAGCCCGCAAAACGCCGGCGCGAAACTGGCGCTGACCGAGTTTCTGGTGACGCGCGGCTGGCGCACGTTCCTCGATGCGAAAGGGCAGACCAAAATCGCGGAAAACTTCAAACGTTTTGCGGATATCCACCTCTCCCGTCACGCGGCCGAGCTGAGAACCACCTTTGCGCATCCGCTGGGCGACCAGTATGGCGATCAGCTTCCCCGCCTGGCGCGTAACATCGACAGCATGTTGCTGCTGTCAGGTGCGTATGAGGGCGTGAAGGCGCAGGCCTGGCTGGAGAACTGGCAGGGGCTGAAGCATGCCATCGAGACCCGTCAGCAGATCGAAATCGAGCATTTCCGCAACGAGGCCATTTCGCAGGATCCGTACTGGCTGCACAGCGGAAAACGTTAATTCTGGCAAGGAACCCCTGATATGCCGCTTTCTTCGCAGTTACAGCAGCACTGGCAGACCGTTTGCGAACGCCTGCCTGAGTCGTTACCCGCGTCATCGTTAAGCGAGCAGGCGAAAAGCGTGCTCACGTTCAGTGATTTTGTGCAGGAGAGCGTCAGCGCCAACCCGGACTGGCTGGCAGAGCTGGAAAGCGCGCCGCCGCAGGCTGACGAGTGGCGGCATTATGCTGGCTGGCTGCAAACCGCGCTGGCAGAGGTGGCAGACGAAGCCACGCTGATGCGCGTACTGCGTCAGTTCCGCCGCCGGGTGATGGTACGCATTGCCTGGGCGCAGGCGCTGGAGCTGGTGAGCGAAGAGAGTACCTTGCAGCAGTTGAGCGAGCTGGCGCAGACGTTGATTGTCGCCGCGCGGGACTGGCTCTACGCCGCCTGCTGTAAAGAGTGGGGCACGCCGTGCAGCGAAGCCGGGGTTCCGCAACCGCTGTTGATTCTGGGGATGGGCAAGCTGGGCGGCTGCGAGCTTAATTTCTCCTCAGACATCGATCTGATTTTTGCCTGGCCGGAGAACGGCTCCACGCGCGGCGGTCGTCGCGAGCTGGACAACGCCCAGTTCTTTACTCGCCTGGGGCAGCGGCTGATTAAGGCACTGGATCAGCCCACCCAGGATGGTTTTGTCTACCGCGTGGATATGCGTTTGCGTCCGTTTGGCGACAGCGGTCCGCTGGTGCTGAGCTTTGCCGCGCTGGAAGATTATTACCAGGAGCAGGGTCGCGACTGGGAGCGTTACGCGATGGTCAAAGCGCGGATCATGGGTGACAGCGACGATGCCTGGGCCAACGAGCTGCGCGCCATGCTGCGCCCGTTTGTGTTCCGCCGCTACATCGACTTCAGCGTGATCCAGTCCCTGCGAAATATGAAAGGGATGATTGCCCGCGAGGTGCGTCGCCGTGGCCTGAAGGACAACATCAAGCTCGGCGCGGGCGGTATTCGTGAGATCGAATTTATCGTCCAGGTCTTCCAGCTGATACGCGGCGGGCGTGAACCTTCTCTGCAATCCCGCTCGCTGCTGCCGACGCTGAGCGCTATCGAGCAGCTGCATCTGCTGCCGGAAGGCGATGCGCAAACGCTGCGTGACTCTTATCTCTTCCTGCGTCGTCTGGAAAATTTGCTGCAAAGTATCAACGACGAACAGACCCAGACGTTACCGGGCGACGAGCTGAACCGGGCGCGTCTGGCCTGGGGGATGCGGGTGGATGACTGGGCGGCGCTGACGGAACGGCTGGAAGCGCAAATGGCGGGCGTGCGCCGCATCTTTAACGATCTGATCGGCGACGACGAAAGTGAATCGCAGGACGATGCGCTCTCCGAGCACTGGCGCGAGCTGTGGCAGGACGCGCTCCAGGAAGATGACACCACGCCGGTGCTGGCGCACTTAAGCGACGATGCCCGCCATCGCGTGGTGGCGCTGATTGCCGATTTCCGCTTCGAACTGAACAAACGCGCCATTGGCCCACGTGGTCGTCAGGTGCTGGATCATCTGATGCCGCATCTGCTGAGCGATGTCTGCTCCCGCGAGGATGCGCCGGTGCCGCTGTCGCGCATGATGCCGCTGCTGAGCGGGATCGTCACGCGTACCACTTACCTTGAACTGTTAAGCGAGTTTCCCGGCGCGCTGAAGCACCTGATTTCTCTCTGCGCCGCCTCGCCGATGGTGGCGAACAAGCTGGCGCGTTATCCGCTGCTGCTGGACGAACTGCTCGACCCGAATACGCTGTATCAGCCGACGGCGACGGATGCCTACCGCGACGAGCTGCGTCAGTATCTGCTGCGCGTACCGGAAGAGGACGAAGAGCAACAGCTTGAGGCGCTTCGTCAGTTTAAGCAGGCGCAGATGCTGCGCGTGGCGGCGGCAGATATCGCCGGTACCCTGCCGGTAATGAAAGTGAGCGATCACTTAACCTGGCTGGCGGAAGCGATCATCGACGCGGTTGTCCATCAGGCGTGGGTGCAGATGGTGGCCCGCTACGGGCAGCCAAAACACCTTGCAGAGCGCGAAGGCCGCGGTTTTGCGGTGGTGGGTTACGGCAAGCTGGGCGGCTGGGAGCTGGGCTACAGCTCCGATCTGGATCTGATTTTCCTCCACGACTGTCCGGCAGACGTCATGACCGACGGCGAACGTGAGATTGACGGGCGGCAGTTCTACCTGCGTCTGGCCCAGCGCATTATGCACCTGTTCAGCACCCGCACCTCATCCGGCATTCTGTATGAAGTGGATGCGCGTCTGCGCCCGTCCGGCGCGGCAGGCATGCTGGTCACCTCGACGGAGGCTTTCGCCGACTATCAGAAGAACGAAGCCTGGACGTGGGAGCATCAGGCGCTGGTGCGCGCCCGCGTGGTATACGGCGATCCGCAGCTCAAAACGCAGTTCGATGCGATCCGCAAGGCGGTCATGACGACCCCGCGCGAGGGCAGTACGCTGCAAACCGAAGTGCGGGAAATGCGGGAGAAGATGCGCGCGCACCTTGGCAACAAACATCGCGATCGCTTTGATATTAAAGCCGATGAAGGCGGCATTACCGATATCGAGTTTATCACTCAGTACCTGGTGCTGCTGCACGCGCACGATAAGCCGAAGCTGACCCGCTGGTCGGATAACGTGCGCATACTGGAACTGCTGGCACAGAACGACATTATGGATGAGCAGGAGGCGCAGGCATTAACCCGCGCCTACACCACGCTGCGTGATGAGTTGCACCATCTGGCCTTACAGGAACAGCCGGGCCATGTGGCGCTGGACTGTTTCGCCGATGAACGCGCGCAGGTGACCACAAGCTGGCAGAAGTGGCTGGTGGAACCGTGCGTAACAAAACAAGTGTGATATTATCGCGCGCAAATTGTGAATCTTTCTGGAGTCAGGAATGAAAGTAACACTGCCAGAGTTTGAACGTGCTGGAGTTATGGTTGTCGGTGATGTGATGCTGGATCGCTACTGGTATGGGCCGACCAGCCGTATCTCTCCGGAAGCGCCGGTGCCGGTAGTTAAGGTCGACACCATTGAAGAGCGTCCAGGCGGCGCGGCAAACGTGGCGATGAACATAGCCTCGCTGGGCGCGCATTCGCGTCTGGTGGGCCTGACCGGCATTGACGATGCGGCGCGTGCCCTGAGTCAGTCGCTGGCGGACGTGAACGTGAAGTGCGACTTCGTTTCTGTTCCGACCCACCCAACCATCACCAAGCTTCGCGTCCTGTCGCGTAATCAGCAGCTGATCCGCCTCGATTTCGAAGAAGGATTCGAAGGCGTTGATCCTGAGCCGCTACACGAGCGTATTAGCCAGGCGCTGGGTAATATCGGCGCGCTGGTGCTGTCTGATTATGCCAAAGGCGCGCTGGCGAGCGTGCAGACCATGATCCAGCTGGCGCGTAAAGCCAGCGTACCGGTGCTGATCGATCCGAAAGGCACCGATTTCGAGCGCTATCGCGGCGCAACCCTGCTGACGCCAAACCTCTCTGAATTCGAAGCGGTGGCGGGCAAGTGCAAAACTGAAGAAGAGCTGGTTGAGCGCGGCATGAAAATCATCGCTGATTTCGAGCTGTCTGCGCTGCTGGTGACCCGTTCCGAGCAGGGCATGACGCTGCTGCAACCGGGCAAGGCGCCGCTGCATATGCCAACCCAGGCGCAGGAAGTGTACGACGTGACCGGTGCCGGTGATACGGTGATTGGCGTGCTGGCGGCGACGCTGGCGGCGGGTAACTCCCTGGAAGAAGCGTGCTACTTCGCGAACGCCGCGGCGGGCGTGGTCGTTGGTAAACTCGGGACCTCCACCGTTTCGCCAATCGAGCTGGAAAACGCGGTGCGTGGGCGTGCGGATACCGGCTTTGGCGTCATGACCGAAGACGAGCTGAAAGTGGCCGTTGCTGCCGCGCGCAAACGCGGTGAAAAAGTGGTGATGACTAACGGCGTGTTCGACATCCTGCATGCGGGTCATGTCTCGTATCTGGCGAATGCGCGTAAGCTGGGCGATCGCCTGATTGTGGCGGTCAACAGTGATGCCTCAACCAAACGTCTGAAGGGTGAAACGCGTCCGGTGAACCCGCTGGAGCAGCGCATGATCGTGCTCGGCGCGCTGGAAGCGGTGGACTGGGTGGTCTCATTTGAAGAAGACACCCCGCAGCGCCTGATTGCCGGAATTCTGCCTGACCTGCTGGTGAAGGGCGGTGATTACAAACCAGAGCAAATCGCAGGTAGCGAAGAGGTCTGGGCAAATGGTGGTGAAGTGATGGTGCTCAACTTTGAGGACGGGTGTTCAACCACCAACATCATTAAGAAGATCCAGAAAGACAGTCAGTAAAAAACGGGCCAACAGGCCCGTTTTTTTATGTCGGGTGGCGGCTGCGCCTTACCCGACCTACGCGTTCATGTAGCCGCCACCGGGCACAGCAGGCCGCACTTATGCCTGGTCATCCACCGGTGGAATAGCTGGCGCTGGCTTCACTTCTTCCGGCGCATTGCGGCTCTCCAGCTCGCTCAGACGCTGTTCCAGCAGCGCCAGTTTCTCGCGGGTGCGCAGCAGCACCTGAGTCTGCACATCAAACTCTTCGCGGCTGACTAAATCAAGGCGAACCAACTGTGCCTGCAACGTCTGGCGGATTTTCTTCTCAACGTCATCACCAAACTCACGAATACCTTTCGGCATGGACTCATGAACCTGACGCGCGATCTGCTCAATTTTCTTTGGGTCAATCATTGTCGTTTCCCTTGATGAAAAGGTGTTAGTGCCTATTGTAGCGCGTCATGCCGTGGGTTAAACAAAATTGTTTGAAGCTTATGCATTGCCCAGGGTAATCAATAGCGTTATAGTTATCTCGCTTATTCTCAGGGCGGGGCGAAATTCCCCACCGGCGGTAAATCAGCTTAACGCTGAAAGCCCGCGAGCGCTTTGGGTGAATTCTCAAAGGTCAGCAGATCCGGTGTAATTCCGGGGCCGACGGTTAGAGTCCGGATGGGAGAGAGTAACGATCCAGTCGGGCATGGCCCGCTCACGTTATTTTTTTGCCGCTAGTACGGCGCTCCTAAGACTGCCCTGATTCTGGTAACCATAAAGTTAATGAGGTTTTTTTACCATGAATCAGACGCTACTTTCCTCTTTTGGCACTTCAACTCAACGTGTTGAACATGCACTGGATGCACTGCGCGAAGGCCGCGGTGTGATGGTGCTTGATGATGAAAACCGTGAAAACGAAGGCGACATGATTTTTGCCGCCGAGAACATGACCGTTGAGCAGATGGCGCTGACCATCCGTCACGGTAGCGGCATCGTATGCCTGTGCATCACCGAAGACCGTCGCAAGCAGCTTGATCTGCCGATGATGGTTGAAAACAACACCAGCGCCTTTGGTACCGGCTTCACCGTGACCATTGAAGCAGCGCATGGCGTAACCACCGGTGTGTCGGCGGCTGACCGCCTGACTACCGTGCGTGCAGCGATTGCTGATGGTGCGAAACCATCCGATCTGCACCGCCCTGGTCACGTCTTCCCGCTGCGCGCGCAGCCGGGCGGCGTGCTGACCCGTGGTGGTCATACCGAAGCGACCATCGATCTGGTGACGCTGGCTGGCTTCAAACCCGCAGGCGTGCTGTGCGAACTGACCAACGATGATGGCACCATGGCGCGCGCGCCGGAGTGCATCACCTTTGCGCGTCTGCACAATATGCCAGTGGTGACGATTGAAGATCTGGTTGAGTACCGCCGCGCGCACGAGCGCAAAGCCAGCTGAACATGCTGATGTGAAAAAGCCGGGGAAACCCGGCTTTGTTGTTTCTAGTGGTAGTTAATTTTGAACAGTACCACGGTTTCAAACGGCCCGGACTGAATCGCTTTCCCTTCCTCCCGTGAAAGTTCAGCCGTGTAGTTTTGCTCAACATTCATCTTATCGCCCGTAAAATCGGCGTACTCCTTGTACTGGTTAAAGGTGTAAGGCTCCGTTCCGTTAAGAATACGCAGCTTTAACCCATTCCCTATCAGTACTGCGGTGTCGTCTGCGCTAAGCGTTTCGGTTGTGTAAAACGACGAGTCCATCTTAAATCCGTCCGAGCACTGGGCATCCTGCACTTTGGTGGTTCGTATTGAAAACGTGCGCATACGCGTCTGCTGATTCACAATGTCGCGCGCGCTGAAGGCGCCGAAGTCGATCTCCTGATTTTCAGGGAAAATGCTAAACGTCGCTCCACAATCAAGCACCGTAATGTTTTGCAGTCCGTTGATGTGATACTTGAGGTTCTTCGCGTCGGCCATCTGATTAACGCCACCCTTACCGTCAAACTGCACAACGATGTAATCGCTGAGCGAACTGATATAACCATGTGGCGGCATAGCCTTAATTCGCACGAAAAGTCGTAATCGGGCGACGAACGTGCGTGAAATATGGATATCATCCGGATTGCCGGAGCAGATGCGATTCTCCCAACCCATCTGGCGGATTTGATCCGCGGTGTAAATGGTGATGTTATCGTTGTCCAGGCACTGGCGGGTATCCACGCCGTTGGGCTGGCCCGTGGCATCGTAATCTATGCCTTCATAGGTGACGCCCAGTTCATAATAGGGATCGGTTGCGGCAGGATAAGGGTTCACCCATGCAAAGACATCTTCCGGCTCAAAATTGCTCGTGACGTTGTTATCACACGTCACCGGAATTTTAATGTCATCAGACTCCCATATTTTTTGACCAACCTGAGCGTTGCTGGGTATCGCAAAAGGGGTGATCGTTTTTGTCTCCTCGACGGGGCCGCCAGATCCACCCAGATAGCAGTTAAGCGCCAGCGCATCTTTCAAAGGCAGCGCTGAAAGCAGCAGTGTAAACAGGAAACTAGCGAGCTTTTGCATCTTTATCGATTTTCCGTTCGGTAAGTTTACATAGCGCCGTTCCGGTGCACTGCACGTCGACTTTTTTTAGGGCGCCGTAATCGTCGATATAGCCGATGCTGTAATAACTACCGTGGTAATCACCGGTAGAGGCGGTTGCCGTGGCGAAAGGCGCAATCATCAGACTGTCAAAACCCGGCAGCATGGTTTTGGCATTTTTGCTCAGCCACGCCAGCGTGATGTAGTACGGCGTAGGGTTGTGGACCGTGAGTCCTTTCGCGCTGGCGGTAATTTCCATGCGCATTTCAGCCAGTTCGCCGGATTTTTTGCTAATCGCTTCCGGACGCCAGAACAGCTTGATTCGGCTCTGCATGGCAACCTGCATCACGCTGCGCTCCTCGCTGGCGCTGATGCTTTTTGGCGGTACTTCACGCAGGTTGAAATAAAACAGCGATTCCCTGTCTTTTGGCAACTGGCGGGTGGCGGCTTGTTTAACAATTCTTACCTGCGACGAGGCGCCCGCTTCGATACGTTGAATGGGGGGAAGCGCCATAAAGTGCGCATCTTCTTTATGCCCCTTTTCATCTTCAATCCAGGAGAGCGCCAGATAAGGCAGCGCCTTGCTCTGGTTGTCCACTTTCAGGCTGCTGGCCTTGTCGCTTTCTGGAAAAACAATGCGCGTGCGGTCCAGATTAATGGCCGCATGGGTGGTAAATGCTGTGCTGATTAGCATCAGGCACAGGCTTTTAATCGGCGTTAATTTCATGATGATTTCTTACTGACACGGCAGTATCAACTGCATACTGTTTTCTAAGTGAGAAGGTAACGAGAAGCGACACTGTTGGTTGTCGCCCCATGTCACGCGAAACTGCTGTTCTGGCTCAACGGCGCCGAGCCAGACGTGGCCTTCATCGGCCACCATCCCAACCTGCAAATCGTTTGCTTCCAGGCGAACAATCGCCCCGAGCGGTGGCGTTCCTGATGACATCCGCAGAACACCTGCCACGTCCCGACCTGCACGCGTGGCAATCTGACGAAAACCAATGGCCCCCTCAGTCCAGGTTGAGGTCACGACGCGGTTGTCCACGTCCACGCCATCCGGAAGGTTGTTCATATTGATCTGCACGCTGGAGGGGGAATAGCTGGAGAATGACGGTAAAACGCCGATGCCAAAACGGTTGGTCTCATCTCGCGACATGTTCAGCGGGATATTGCCTACCCCGTCGGTGCTGACCATTACGCGGGGTTCATTACCGTAGCTGCGCCGGTGCAGCGCGGCGCCTTTCACCGTTGAGGTGAAGGAACCGCTCCAGCTTGCGCTGAGGGAGTTATATTCGTCAGCTTTATAGCTGCCGGAGAGATTAAGATCGCCGTACGCAGAATAATGCTGATAATTCCCGCTGAACTGCGCCCCGGAGTCTGGCTTCCCGCTCTCCGCGCCCGCGGAAACGCCCCAGGTGTTATTGCGATCCGACGTGTCGTACCACGACACGTTATGGCTCAGCGTGTCGCGGTTACGCAGGTCATAGTTAAGTCGATGATCGGGATCGAGCGGTACGCTGAGCGAGAGATAGAACTGAGTATCGTCACTTTCGTCTTTCTCATCGTAATGCGTTTTACTCCAGGACAGGGTTACGCCAAGGTTCTTCCAGCGGCCCATATCAAAGTTGTAGCCCGCCGTGATACTGCCGGTCGTGGAGGGTGAATCATTCCACCATGTCTGACGCAGCATATTGACGTACAGGTTCAGGGATAACGCCGAAATGTACTGGCTTGCCGTCACGCTCAGGGTTTGTTTTTCCGACTGGCGGTCACCGTCGTCATAATCAAGGTAGCGGGCGTAGCTCAAAAACTGTGGATCTGAGTAGCGGTAGCTGGCGAGCGTAAGCTGACTGCCGGTGGTATCGAAACGCTTGCTGTAGTTAATGCGATAGCTGTAACCCGTCTGGCTGCGCTGGTGTGGCAGCTGGCTGGTGGCCTGCGTGACGTCAAAAGAGAGCGCCCCCAGCCAGGCCATATTCTGGCCGATTCCGGCAGCGACGGAACGATAGCGGTCGCCATCGGCCAGCGTACCGCCATACAGGGAGGTGTGCGACAGCATGCCCCAGGAAAATTCGCCGCTCATGAAGGCGTTATCTTCAACGTCATGGGAGGCGCCCTGGCGCGCTTTACCCGCCGCGAGCTTGTAGCGCACCTGACCCTTGCGCGTTAAAAATGGTACGGATTCGGCCGAGACCTGGAAGGTGCTGACGCGTCCATCCTCTTCCGTGACTTTGACGTCCAGCGTGCCCTGAACCGACTGGTTAAGATCCTGAATAACAAAAGGACCTGGCGGCACTTTACTCTGGTAAATCACGCGATTGGCAAGGCTTACGGTTACCGTGGCGTTGGTTTGCGCTATCCCGGTAATCTGCGGGGCATAGCCGCGCAGCGACCATGGCAGCATACGTTCATCGCTGATTAGCGATGCGCCGGTGTAGGTAAAGGCGTCAAAAATTGCGGACTGGAAATCCGTTTCACCCAACGTCAGTTTCGCACCGATCGAGGGCAGAGGGCGGAACATATACACGCGTGAAAAACGTCCATTATGCTCCGAGCCTGCGTCAGTATGGCTTTGCGTGTACTGGTAATCGCTGCGTAGCCGCCACGCGCCCATGTTCGCGCCGGCGGTGCCATAGGTATTGGCGTTGTCATTGTTGCTGCCGCTATTGGGCTGATAATGGCTGGCAAAAAGATTGTAATCCAGCAGTACGCCCGGCACGCCGATGTCCCAGGTGGATGGCGGCATCCAGTCAACCGCACGGTATTGCAGCCACGCCTGGGGGATGGTCACTTTCAGGGTCTGGCTGCCTTGCTCAAAAGTAAATCGGATGTCGGGTCTGGCGGAGAAATCAACGCATCCCTCTTTCTCAGGCAAAGCGTGGCGAACGTCATCCTGCAACGCAAAGGTATCGACCAGCTCGGGGGGAATACAGACCTGAACGGCGTTATTTATTTCTCGCCAGCGAAGCTGCCAGCCATTTGCCAGCGGAATATCATTGACGGCAACCGTAACGAAATAGCTTCCCGGCGTAACCGATATTTGATCTTTAAACAGTGATAAATCGACGCTGCCGCGCTGATCTTTATCGATGGCGTTTATATTAAACTCGGTGGCAGAGGCAACTTTCGTCATTAACAGGGACGCAATGATGATTATCCATTGTAATTTGTATGTCATCATCCTGTTACTCGAGTAAATAGAGAGTGCCGACCGGTATGAATTACCAGTCGGCTGGTGCCGTGACGTAACAGAATTATTTGTACATCAGGACGTAGTTAGCCGTGGCTTCAACCTGGCCTGCCGTCGCAGTTTTACCTGTAGGGACTTCCATAACCGCTTTGAAATGCAGCGTCTGGGTGGTTGAACCCGCCAGCAACTCAACCTCGTTGGCCTCTCCCAGCGTGATAGCAGACTCCGCGTTATCCAGCAGACGCACCCCCACGTTTTGCGCACCGCTTGCATAGGTGTTGCTCATCAGGCTGGTATCCGCCGCGTCTGTCGCTGCGCTGGTAAAGGTCACATCCACTTTGGTAATTGGCGTGTCGGTCTCGTCTGCCGGATCGTCAAGCTGGCAGTTTTCCAGATTGATATCGACCGGTACCGGGGTAGATTTTTTGTTGGCGTTGATAACAGCCGTGGTCACTTCACCCAGATCGACTTCTTTATCAACGCTGTCTGGTGCGATACTGCACGGTGCGTCAATAACAATACCTTTGAATGTGATTTTTCCTGAGCCTTGATCATCTGCAAAAGCAGCACCCGATACAATGACTGCCATAGCCGTCGCTAACAGTAGTTTTTTACCCATATACATGAAAATATCCTTTTTCAGAGTGATTCATAATGTGAATATTAATTTCAGAATACTCGCGAAGTATACGAATTGGGGTGGGGAGACGCGATTAACATGACTTAAATATATTTTTAGATGGTTTTAATTAATATTTGCAGGCTATCTTAAGAGGCGTGGTTTTTCGGGATTTTAACAGGACTATATTTTTCAGGTTATTATAGGTGAAATATATAGGATTGTTTTTTTGAATAATATATAGCCTCCGTATAAAACGGAGGCATAAATTCTTAGCCAATACCGGCCGTTTGCAGCAGTACCAGACTCATCCCCATCACTGACATTCCACACAGTACGCCGTAGCTGGGGTTATTGTTGGGATCGATCTCTTTCGCCAGCGGCATCAGCTCATCGACAGAGAGCGCGACCATAATCCCGGCCACGGCAGCCATAATCGCAGCCATCACAATCGGGGAGACGAGGCTACCGAGGATCAGCCACGCCAGCACGCCGCCGAGAATTTCAGCCATCCCGGAGATACCCGCCCAAAAGACAGCCGTACGTTTTGAACCCGTGGCGGCATAAACGGGCCCGGCAACGGCAAGTCCTTCAGGAATATTGTGCAAAGCCACGGCCAGCGCCACACCAAAACCCATTTCCAGGTTGCTGCTGGCCGTGACATAGGTGGCGATACCTTCCGGAAAGTTATGCAGGCTGATACCCAGCGTCAGCAGAATGGCCGTGCGTTTGATATTGCCCGGGATGGGGGTAACGCTTTTTTGCATTAAATCCTGCGGGTGCGCGTGAGGAAGAATACGGTCAAGCGCAAAATAACCCAGCAGTCCAATGATAAACATGCCATAGCCCAGAACAGGCGACATACCTTCGGTGTGAAGCGCGGCGGGCAGCATCTCCATCAGCGAGATAAGCAGCATGATCCCGGCGGCGAAACCCAGCGAGAAGGCCAGAAGGCGATTAGAGGGTTTTTGCCCGAGTACCCCGAGGAACGCACCGATAAAGGTTGCGGCGCCCGCGAGTAAGGTCAAAATCAACGGTACTGACATGCATTCTCCTTAAGCGATATCTGACATTCAAATTTCCTGATGATGATCTTCACGGTTATCTGCGTTCATCTTCACCTGAATGCGCGTAATGTAGGCCCATCACATTGCCACCTCCTCTAAGGATATCACCATGTCTTCTTCTCGTATGCCAGCACTGTTTTTAGGCCATGGCAGCCCAATGAACGTCCTGGAAGATAACGTCTATACCCGCGCCTGGCGTCAACTGGGTGAGACGTTACCGCGTCCGAAGGCAATTGTGGTGGTCTCTGCGCACTGGTTTACCCGGGGTACCGGTGTGACGGCCATGGAAGCGCCAAAAACGATTCATGATTTTGGCGGCTTTCCGCAGGCGCTGTATGACACGCATTATCCTGCTCCGGGCTCCCCCGAGCTGGCGCAGCGGCTCGTTGATCTGCTCGCCCCTGTTCCGGTTGCGCTGGACAAAGAAGCCTGGGGCTTTGACCACGGCTCATGGGGGGTGTTGATCAAAATGTATCCGGATGCCGATATCCCGATGGTGCAACTGAGTATCGACAGCACCAAACCGGCTGCCTGGCACATGGAGATGGGGCGTAAGCTGGCTTCGCTTCGTGATGAGGGCATCATGCTGATTGCCAGTGGCAACGTGGTACACAATCTGCGTACGGTACGCTGGCACGGTGAAAATACGCCGTACCCCTGGGCAACAGCCTTTAATGACTATGTAAAAGACAACCTGACCTGGCAAGGGCCGGCCGAACGACACCCTTTGGTGAACTATCTGGATCACGACGGCGGTTCGCTCTCTAACCCGACGCCGGAACACTTCTTGCCATTGCTGTATGTACTAGGCGCGTGGGATGGTCAGGAGGTTATTACAATCCCGGTCGACGGTATTGAGATGGGGAGCTTGAGTATGCTGTCGGTGCAGGTGGGGTAAAAACATGTCGGGTGGCGGCTTCGCCTTACCCGACCTACATATTGAGCGTAGGCCCGGTAAGCGTAGGGTATGAACCGGAAACATGGGTAACACTTTAGACCGGATACATGGGTAACAGTTATAACTGGCATAGAAGAGGAGACTCGCTATGCCCTGGACTGAGACCCGACCTATGCAACGCCTTG
>NZ_JBJJTG010000005.1:0-408585 GCF_046054285.1 Enterobacter sp. DN | reverse complement strand
AGCCGCGGCACAAGGGGGCGGCGATTTCGGTGTATAACCTGTCAGCCGGTCTGTCTAACTTCCTTGCGCCGGCGATTGCCGTGGTGCTGCTGCCCTGGTTCAGCACGCTCGGCGTGGTCATCGCCTATACGGTGCTTTATCTGCTGGCTTTTGTTCTGTGTGCCTTTATCCGCGTCACGCAGCCGGGCTTAGAAAAAGCAAATAGCAGCAAGAGAGGGATGGCGGGTCTGCTGAATACTCCTCATCCTGAAACGCTGAAGGAGTAAGCGAGAGAACTTTCCTGCCGGGTCACGCTTATCCCGGCAGGAAGATGCGCGCGATTAGGCAATCGTCACTTTATTGTCCAGATAGACATCCTGAACCGCATTAATCAGCTTCACGCCGTCGGCCATGGATTTTTTAAACGCTTTGCGGCCCAGGATCAGCCCCATTCCGCCGGCGCGTTTGTTAATCACCGCCGTGCGCACCGCGTCGGTCAGATCGGTTTCACCGCCTGCTGCACCGCCGGAGTTAATCAGCCCGGCGCGGCCCATGTAGCAGTTAGCCAGCTGGTAGCGCACCAGATCGATAGGGTTGTCGCTGGTCAGCTTGCTGTAGACGCGGTCGTCGGTATAGCCAAAGTTCACCGCTTTATACCCGCCGTTATTCTCGGCCATTTTCTGTTTCACGATGTCCGCGCCGATGGTTGCCGCCAGGTGATTTGCCTGACCGGTCAGATCCGCTGATACGTGGTAATCCACGCCGTCTTTCTTAAACGCGTTGTTACGCAGATAGGCCCACAATACGGTCACCATCCCCAGCTCGTGCGCGCGCTCAAACGCGGCAGAGATCTCTTCTATCTGCCGACGCGACTGCTCAGAGCCAAAATAGATAGTCGCCCCGACCGCTACCGCACCCATGTTGAACGCCTGTTCGACGCTGGCGTACAGTGTCTGGTCGTATTCGGTTGGGTAGCTCAGGGTTTCGTTGTGATTCAGCTTGACGAGGAACGGAATGCGGTGAGCATAGCGGCGGGAAACGGAGGCCAGCACGCCATAGGTCGATGCCACACAGTTACAGCCCGCTTCAATCGCCAGCTCGACAATGTTTTTCGGGTCAAAGTAGAGCGGGTTAGCAGCAAACGACGCTCCCGCCGAGTGCTCTACGCCCTGGTCAACGGGCAGAATGGAGAGATACCCGGTCCCGCCCAGACGACCGGTATTGTAAAGCGTCTGCATGTTTCGCAGTACGGCAGGCGGACGGTTGTTGTCGACCATGACGCGGTCTACGTAATCATGGCCAGGCAGATAAAGCTGATCGGCTGGAATGGTCATACAACGATGCTGTAAAAGGCTGTCGGCGTCTTTGCCAAGCAGTTGCGCAATATCAGTCATAGTGATGCTCCCGTAAGTCCGACATGATGTCGGAGCGTGTGATCCAAGCCCACGTTTTTGCAGGCAGACTAAGCCTGGTACCGACTTAACCTATTTTCCACCATTTGCAACTTTTTTAAGCACAATCTGCTGGCTCGTTTCGTGTACAACATTTTTGTTACACTGATCAAACAATCGCCTTAAAGGTATTTAAAAGGTATTATCACATGGTATGTTACATGCGTACCTCTGACATGCAGGATTAAAAAATGAAAACGAAAGTCCAACTGTCATTCATGATGTTCGTTGAATGGTTTATCTGGGGCGCATGGTTTGTGCCGCTGTGGCTGTGGCTGAGTAAGAGCGGGTTTACCGCCGGGGAAATTGGCTGGTCGTACGCCTGTACCGCGATTGCCGCGATCCTCTCTCCCATCCTGGTCGGCTCGCTGACGGACCGTTTCTTCGCCGCCCAGAAAGTGCTGGCCGTGCTGATGTTCGCTGGCGCGATTCTGATGTATTTCGCAGCACAGCAAACCCAGTTCAGCACCTTCTTCCCGCTGCTGCTGGCCTACTCCCTGACCTATATGCCGACCATCGCGCTGACCAACAGCATCGCCTTCGCGAACGTCGATGACGTGGAGGCTGATTTCCCGCGCATCCGCGTGATGGGCACCATCGGCTGGATTGCCTCCGGCCTGGCGTGCGGCTTCCTGCCGCAGATGATGGGCTATAGCGACATCTCTGACACCAATATCCCGCTGCTGATGACCGCTGCCAGCTCCCTTCTGCTTGGCGTCTTCGCGCTGTTCCTGCCGAATACCCCGCCGAAGAGTACCGGCAAGCTGGATTTCAAAGTGATGCTGGGGCTGGATGCGCTGATCCTGCTGCGCGATAAAAACTTCCTGGTGTTCTTCTTCTGCTCGTTCCTGTTCGCCATGCCGCTGGCCTTCTACTATATCTTTGCCAACGGCTATCTCACCGAAGTGGGGATGAAAAACGCCACCGGCTGGATGACCCTCGGCCAGTTCTCTGAAATCTTCTTCATGCTCGCTCTGCCATTCTTTACCAAACGCTTTGGTATTAAGAAGGTCTTGCTGCTGGGCCTGATCACCGCCGCCATTCGCTACGGTTTCTTTGTTTACGGCGGCGCCGAGCAATACTTCACCTACGCCCTGCTGTTCCTCGGCATTCTGCTGCACGGCGTAAGCTATGACTTCTATTACGTCACCGCGTACATCTACGTGGATAAAAAAGCGCCCGTGCACATGCGCAACGCGGCGCAGGGCTTGATCACGCTGTGCTGTCAGGGCTTTGGTAGCCTGCTGGGTTACCGTCTCGGCGGCGTGATGATGGAAAAAATGTTCGCATATAAAGAGCCGGTGAATGGGCTGACCTTCAACTGGGCCGGAATGTGGACGTTTGGTGCAATCATGATTGTGGTGATTGCCGTGCTGTTTATGCTGTTTTTCCGCGAATCGGATAAAGAGATCACCGCAATTGAGGTGGTTGATGGCGATACCGCGCTGACACGAGGGGAAGTTAAATGAAACAAGACCGTATTCTCGGTGCTCTTTACGGGCAGGCGTTAGGGGATGCGATGGGGATGCCGTCGGAGCTGTGGCCGCGCAAGCGGGTGAAAGCGCACTTCGGCTGGATCGACCGTTTCTTACCCGGCCCGGCTGAGAATAATGCCGCCTGTTACTTTAAGCAGGCCGAATTTACGGATGATACGTCGATGGCGCTGTGCCTGGCCGACGCGATTATCGAATGCGACGGGGAAATTAACCCTGACGTTATCGGTAAGCATATTCTGGACTGGGCGCTGGATTTTGACGCGTTCAATAAGAATGTGCTCGGCCCGACCTCCAAAATTGCCCTGAACGCCATCCGTGACGGCAAGCCGGTGAGCCAGCTGGAAAACAACGGCGTTACCAACGGGGCGGCGATGCGCGCCTCCCCGCTGGGATGCCTCCTGCCAGCCACGCGTCTGGCGCACTTTGTGGAACAGGTTGCGTTAGCCTCCAGCCCGACCCATAAATCGGATCTCGCCATCGCCGGTGCGGTGGTGATCGCCTGGGCGGTTTCACGCGCTATCGACGGCGAACGCTGGCATCACATCGCCGATGCCCTGCCGGGTATTGCCCGTGCGGCGCAGGAGGCGAACACGACCACCTTCAGCGCATCGCTTTCCGCTCGTATTGAGCTGGCCCTGAAAACCGTGCGCGAAGCCAACGGTACCGAGTCCGCCAGCGAGCAGATCTATCAGCTTATTGGCGCGGGCACGAGCACCCTTGAGTCCGTTCCGGCGGCGATTGCGATGGTCGAACTCGCGGGTACCGATCCGAACCGCTGCGCGGTGTTATGCGCCAACCTGGGCGGTGATACTGACACTATCGGCGCGATGGCAACGGCCATCTGCGGCGCGCTGCACGGTGTACAGGCCATTGATCCGGCACTCAAAAACGAACTTGATGCCGTAAACCGGCTCGATTTCGGCCACTACTGCGAAAAACTGCTGCACTTCCGGGAGCAAAGGGAGGGCGTATGAGTGCTTTTGCCCGCCGTCTCGAAACCCTTCACGCCACGCGCCCCGTAACGGTACTCGGCGCGGCGGTTATCGACGTGATTGCCGACGCCTACGCCCTGCCCTGGCGCGGGTGTGATATCGAGCTGAAGCAACAGGGAGTGAATATTGGCGGCTGCGCGCTGAATATCGCCATCGCCCTGAAGCGGCTCGGCATTGCTGCGCAAAACGCCCTTCCCGTCGGCCACGGCGTGTGGGCCGATATTATCCGTAACGCCATGGCGAAGCAGGATCTGCACAGCGCCGTGGAAGCGGAAACGGGCGATAACGGCTGGTGCCTGGCGCTGGTGGAGCCTGACGGTGAACGGACCTTTATGTCGTTTAGCGGCGTGGAGAACCAGTGGCAGCAGCGCTGGCTGGACGGGTTAAGCGTGCCGGCAGGGAGCCTGATCTCTTTGTCCGGCTACCAGCTGGCGTCCCCCAGCGGTGAGCTGCTGACGGCCTGGCTGGAAAGTCTTCAGGATGCGACGCTCTTTATCGATTTCGGTCCGCGCATCGCGGATATTCCCGACCCGCTGATGGCGCGGATCATGGCCTGCAAACCGATCGTCTCGCTCAATCGTCAGGAGGCGGAACTTGCCGCCGAATGGCTTGGCGTAAACGTGGAACAGCTGGGCACACGGTGGCAGCAGAGGTTTGGCGCTGCGCTGATCGTACGCCATGATAAAGACGGGGCGGTCTGGTACGACGGTGACGCTTCCGGACACGTTCCGGCGTTTCCTGCTACCGTGGTCGATACCATCGGCGCGGGTGACAGCCATGCGGGAGGTACCCTTGCCGGGCTGGCCGCGGGATGGTCACTGCCAGAGGCGGTGCAGCTTGGCAATGCCGTAGCCGCCTGGGTAGTCAGCCATCGCGGTGGCGACTGCGCCCCCACGCGCGAGGTCCTACTCCTCGCACACAAAGACGTATAGGTCGCTGCGGCAGTAGCTGATGCTGTACTCAATTGGCCGGTGCTGTTGATCGAGCGCGACTTGCTTGATCACCAGCACCGGTATCTTATCGTCCATCTTGATATGTGCCTGAAACTCGCTGTCCGGCATCCGGGCGCTGACGCGGGAACGGGTGCGCTGCGGAAAGATATTCTGGCTGCGGAAGTAATCGTAAAGCGAGACGCCGATGTCGTCCGGATTGGGGATTAATCCTACCGGTACCCAGGACTCCTCTATTGATACCGCATCGTCATCCACGTAGCGGATGCGCTTAAGCAGAAATACATCGCTGTCCGGCGCAAGGGAAAGGTGGCGGGCGATCTCTTCCGGGCACTTCACGACGCGTTTATTAACCCACAGCGTGTTGGGCGTTTTGCCCCGCAGCACCACCTGCTGAGAAAACCCGCGCGCCTCTTTTAGCGAATATTCAAAGATATTGTTGATTTGCGTACCGTATCCACGCGCGCGGGTGACGACGCCGGCCTCTTCCAGCGCCTGCATCGCTTTACGCACCGTAATGCGCGACACACCGGCCAGCTGGCTCAGATCGCGCTCGCCCGGCAAAATATTACCGTGCGCGAGCACGCCGCTGCGTACCGCGTTTTTAACCGTTTCGGCAAATTTCAGGTACAACGGCGTGTTGTCCGGTGCGGCAATTCGTTCCTTGAGTTGAGCAATTAACCGGGTATGCGCTTGTTCCATCTCTGTTTTTCTCTGGCATAAGGTTTTATGCCAGTATACGGCTTACCACCATGCATGAAAATGGTGAACCGGCCCAATACCGTGACCCACTTCCAGAGAATCGGCTTTTGCCAGCGCGCACGAGAGCCAGATCTTCGCCTCCTGCACCGTATCCGCCCAGTTCGCGTTTCGGGGACGCAGCGCCGCCAGCGCCGCCGAGAGCGTACATCCCGTGCCGTGGGTGTTTTTGGTCTGTACCCGCGGGGCAGTGAAACGTTGCGCGCCATCGCGGGTGAAGAGCCAGTCCGGGCTTTCTGCATCATCAAGATGACCGCCTTTCATCAGCACCGCGCTGCATCCCATCGCCAGCAGCGCATTGCCCTGCTCTTTCATCTCACGTTCGTTTTGCGCGTGTGACGCATCCAGCAGCGCGGCGGCTTCAGGGAGGTTTGGCGTGATCAGCGCCACCTGCGGCAGCAGCTTTTTACGCAGGGTGTCGATGGCAGAGGCGGAGAGCAACGGATCGCCGCTTTTGGCCAGCATCACGGTATCGAGCACCACGTTTTTTATCTGATAACGTTTGAGACGTTCAGCGACCGCTTCAACAATGTCCGCCTCTGCAAGCATGCCGATTTTGGTGGTGTCGATGCGTACATCGCTGAATACCGAATCCAGCTGTGCGGCGACAAAATCCGGCTCAATACGATATACCGACTGTACACCGCGCGTGTTTTGCGCCACCAGCGCGGTGATAACCGAGCATCCGTAAGCGCCGAGCGCAGAGAAGGTTTTCAGGTCTGCCTGGATCCCCGCTCCGCCGCTGGGATCGGTTCCCGCAATAGTCAGGGCATTAATGCGTGTCATACCAGCTCCTCCAGCGCGTAAAGCGCATCCAGAAACGCCGGGGCAAAGCTGCCGGGGCCCCGGCTGTGAGTCAGTGCAGCTGACCCTGCGCGCTTCATAAAGCCGCAGGCTGCCGTCGCATTATCAAGCCTGTCGCCAGGCAGCGAACAGCAGGCGGCGACGACCGCCGAGAGCGCACAGCCTGTTCCCACCACGCGGGTCATCAGCGGGTCGCCGCCCGCGACTGTACGGGTTCGCTGACCATCAGTGATGTGATCCACTTCTCCTGTGACGACCACAACGGCGTGGGTCTGGCGGGCGAGCGTCTGCGCAGCGGTCAACGCGCTCGCCGCCGTATCGGTGGAATCAACCCCGCGCCCGCCCGCACTCATTCCGGCAAGGGCGAGGATTTCGGAGGCGTTTCCACGAATGGCCGCAGGTTTAAGGGACAATATTTGCTGGCAAAATCGGGTGCGGTATGCCAGCGCGCCAACCGCAACCGGATCCAGAACCCAGGGCGTACCCGCGGCTACCGCGCTCTCAATAGCCCGACGCATCGACTGGGCGCGCGGCGCGGTGAGTGTACCCACGTTGATGAGCAGGGCATCGGCAAGCGCGGCAAACTGTTCCGCTTCCTCGGCTTCGATCACCATTGCCGGGGAAGCACCCAGCGCGAGCAAAACGTTGGCGGTGAAGGTCTGCACGACATCGTTGGTCATACAGTGCGTGAGCGGGGAACGGGTTCGGAATTGATGTAAAACGTGTGAGTCTAGCAGGTCAGGCTGCATGATTTCGCTCCTGCCGTGCGTGAAGAAGCGATGACCGGGTAGGCATCTGACTTCCCTACGCTGGCATTATCCAGATCAGGTAATACGGGTATTTCTCAGCCTTCACAAAGAAGGGCACCCCGAGTCAAATTACTTATAAAACAGTTACTTACGAAATGGCAATTCGTAGTCATGTAGTGTAACCGGGGGGTAACCCGGGTGCAAGGGGTTTTGGGCTGTCCGTTAACCCCCTGTAACGAACAATAAACGACAAGATATTAACTACCCTTGATATGTATACATTATTGTTCAGTTAATTATCCCGCCAGATTTGTTAAGAACTCATGAAAAATATTATTCACTCGCTATGCTGAGAAATTTTATTTTTATCCATAATGACGCACCGGGAGTACTTTTATAAGACAGCCCATCTTCTTTCGTATGAAATAAACCCGTATATTAATGTAAACATTTATCTTGCATAATTTCATTCCTGTCAAACACTTAATTTAACCATCTCATTCACTACGTTATTCTCACCTTAATGCTTACATTAATAACAACCGCAACATGATTTTACGTCGTCGGAACTATTCATAATATTTATGACTTAGATCAAAATCATTGGTTTGCGTTTAATTGATAGTTTACTCGCGTTACTAAATAATATTTAGACAACGTTCAACCGTTTTTGAATCCCGAAAATAAATCTGTTCAGCTTCAGTATTTTTTCAACAGTTTATGATGTGAGCTTTTCAAATGAAATCTATGAATAAAACCTTTATTGCTATTTTTGTAATGGGCGTTGTCTTAGCGGGTACAACGAGCCTGGCTGAAGCCGCGAATACGGTTTGGGACGATCAGCAAATCACTAATATTGTAAATGACCATCAGGATCAGATTGCACAAAACAAAGCTGATAGCATTAACCGTGATATCGCAACGGATAACCGCTTAACGCAGGTTAATGACGACCTTCAGTCCACAAAACCAGGTGTGTTAGTCGTGGATAAAATGGCTAACGACGCACATCAGAAAGCGTTGCTTGCCGGTGCGCTTGCTGATGTGAGACGGCCCTACAGGGTGTGGCGACTAACGGCACAGATGGAGAGAAAGGTGATAAAGGCGATGCCGGCGCGACTTACAACAGCGAGAGCGCGCTTGCTGTCGGTGCGTCCGTTAACTTTAATTCCCATGTCATCACGAAAGTGAGCTTCTCAGATGATACCGCGAATAATATGGGCGCTTCGGTTGGGATTGGAATGGGCTTTTAACGCGTAAAATAATCATCGGGAAAAATAGAATGCCTCATTTTAGCGGATGGGCATTTTGTTAATACAAAAAGATGTCTAAATATATTTTTATTTCGGTAGCCCTGTATCTGATGCTGATTTCGGTCGGGATCTGGATCGGCGTGATGTATGTCTCATGGTATTTGTGTCGTTTTTAAGGCGATAAAATGAAAAAAGTAATGATGTTCGTTATAAGTACCACCGTGCTTGCAGGTTGTGTCTCGCCGGCGCACGCCATAAACGCCCATTATCGCGCTCAATTAGAGCGTTCGGGATGCACGCAAATGAGCGCTGGCGATGGCTCTTGTGATATCAGCAAAACCAAAGCGGAAAACGCGGCACAACACGAACCAGCGACATCCGTTCACGATCCCCTGCGTGAAGCCTCGTTCTCGTCGGACACGGTTAACGCCACGCTTTCTAACGGCTTTTTTAGCGCCACCGTTAACGGCAAGAAAGCCAGCGTTAAACGCCTGAATGCGAATTTCTATGAGATCCGTGGTAATGGTTTTGTGATATCGCTAAGCCTGGATGAAAACGGTATTACGGACGCGTCGTGGAATAAAACGAAGGGACGCGAACACGGTATTTTACGCGTTAGCCAGAAATAAACAGCGTAAGGAGGCTCACTGCCTCCTTTTCACCTGACAATCGCACGATTTGTCACACTCTTTTGTCTGATTTTACAATGCGGATAAATCATACGTAAGCTACTGTTTTTATTTAGCATAAAGTGCAATCTCCCCCATACAAACGGCGTTCTTCCCTGCCCTGTGCCCTGTGTCACAAAACAGTAAGCAAATTAACCATTGAGCCCGGTGACAAAAGGCTCTATATTGGCGGCGTTTTTTTCAGGCCCCATCTGTTTTTTAACTTTTTATTCAATCGTTGCTCATAACGAAGCGGCGGTTGTAGGAGTGATATGATGACGGATAAAGTCCGTATTGACACCGTAGATGCCCACAAAAGCAACGAAACCTATCTGGCCCGTCAGGCCGAATTTGAATCTAACGTCAGGAGTTATCCGCGCAAATTGCCTTTAGCGATTACGAAAGCAGAAGGCGTGTGGATCACCGATGCAGATAATAAAGAATACCTTGACTGTTTAGCAGGCGCAGGCACCCTCGCGCTTGGACACAATCATCCTGATGTGCTGAAAAGCATCCAAAATGTCATTACCAGCGGCTTGCCGTTACATACCCTGGATCTGACTACGCCGTTGAAAGACGCGTTTTCAGAATACCTGCTCTCTCTGTTGCCTGGTCAGGGCAAAGAGTACTGCCTGCAATTCACTGGCCCGTCCGGGGCTGATGCCGTTGAAGCGGCGCTGAAGCTAGCGAAAAAAGTGACCGGTCGTAGCGGTATCATCAGTTTCTCTGGTGGTTACCACGGTATGACCCACGGCGCACTGTCCGTCACCGGCAACCTGTCTCCGAAAGAAGCGGTTGACGGTATGATGCCAGAAGTCCAGTTCATGCCTTACCCACACGAGTACCGTTGCCCACTGGGTATCGGTGGTGAAGCGGGCGTGAAGGCGCTGACCTACTACTTCGAAAATCTGATTAACGACGTCGAAAGCGGCGTGCGTAAACCTGCCGCGGTGATCCTCGAAGCCGTTCAGGGTGAAGGTGGCGTGAACCCGGCGCCTGTTGAGTGGTTGCAGCGCATCCGTAAAGTCACTCAGGAACACGGTATCCTGCTGATCCTCGACGAAGTCCAGGCTGGCTTTGCCCGTACCGGTAAATTCTTTGCCTTCGAACACGCTGGCATTGAGCCAGACATCATCGTGATGTCTAAAGCAGTCGGTGGCGGTCTGCCGCTGGCCGTGCTCGGTATCAAAAAGCAGTTCGATGCATGGGCGCCAGGTCACCATACCGGTACTTTCCGCGGCAACCAGCTGGCGATGGCTACCGGTCTGACCACGCTGAAGATCCTGAAAGACCAGAACATCGCGGGCAAAGTAGCTGCACAGGGCGAATGGCTGAAAGGCCAGCTGAAAGAGATGGCGAAACGCTATCCGGTGATCGGCCACGTTCGCGGTCTGGGCATGATGATCGGTATTGAAATCGTTAAGCCACATGAAGCCGCCGATCACATGGGTTGCTTCCCGGGCGATGGCGAGCTGTCTGCACTGATCCAGAAGAAATGCTTCGAAGCCGGCCTGATTCTGGAGCGTGGCGGCCGTAACGGTATCGTTCTGCGTCTGCTGCCTTCTCTGCTGATCAGCGATGACGAGCTGAAAGTCTTCCTGGATAAATTCGAGCAGGCACTGCTTGCTGCGGGCGTTAGCCCGGCGTAACCGGAGTTGTTGAATACGATGTCTGATTCAAACCCAATTTTGTTCTCCTCTGCGCAGAGCATTGAAGCTTACCAGCAGGCGATTGAACAAAGCACTCAGGCTGTGATGCAGTGGCTGAAACAGCCTGAGATGTACCAGGGCAAAACGGTCGCGGAGCTGCGCGACCGTATTAAGCTGGATTTCAACCCGAAAGGGCTGGGCAACGAAGCGGCGATCGAACGCGCCGTGGAGTTCTTCCTGAAAGACAGTTTGTCCGTTCATCACCCGCAGTGTGTGGCGCACCTGCACTGCCCAAGCCTGGTGGTTAGCCAGGCGGCGGAAGTGCTGATCAACGCCACTAACCAGAGTATGGACTCCTGGGATCAAAGCCCGTCCGCAACCATCATTGAGATCAAACTGATCGAATGGCTGCGTACCCGCGTGGGTTATCAGGCTGGCGACGCAGGCGTCTTCACCAGCGGCGGCACCCAGAGTAACCTGATGGGGCTGATGCTGGCGCGTGACGCGTTCTTTGCGCGTCAGGGCCACTCGGTTCAGCAGGACGGTCTGACAGGCGATCTGCGTAAGATCCGCGTGCTGTGTTCGGAAAATGCCCACTTCTCCGTGCAGAAAAACATGGCGCTGATGGGTCTGGGCTACCAGTCCGTGGTGCAGGTGAAAACTGACGAATTCTCCCGCATGGATCTCACCGATCTGGCGGCGAAAATCGAACAGTGCAACGCGAACGGCGAGCAGATCCTGGCGATTGTGGCCACGGCCGGTACGACCGATGCGGGTGCTATCGATCCGCTGCGTGCTATTGCTGAGCTGGCTGCGAAACAGAATATCTGGGTGCACGTTGATGCGGCCTGGGGCGGCGCGCTGCTGATGTCTGAGCAGTATCGTCACTACCTGGACGGTATCGAGCTGGTGGATTCCGTCACCCTGGACTTCCACAAGCAGTTCTTCCAGACCATCAGCTGCGGTGCGTTCCTGCTGAAAGAAGCGCGTCACTATGAACTGATGCGCTATCAGGCGGCCTATCTGAACTCTGAGTTCGATGAAGAAGCGGGTGTACCTAACCTGGTCTCCAAATCTCTGCAAACCACGCGCCGTTTCGACGCGCTGAAACTGTGGATGAGCCTGGAAGCGCTGGGTCAGGAGCAATACGCGGCAATCATCGATCACGGCGTGACGCTGGCACAGCAGGTTGCGGCTTACGTGAAAGAGCAGTCTGCTCTGGAACTGGTGATGCAACCCCAGCTGGCAAGCGTGCTGTTCCGATTCCGTCCGCAGGCGCAGATGGATGACGCCGGTATTGCCCTGCTGAACCAGAAAATTGGCGATGCGCTGCTGGAGTCTGGCCGTGCAAACGTCGGTGTGACCGAGCATAACGGTATCACCTGCCTGAAGCTGACCCTGCTGAACCCAACCGTGACGCTGGAGGACGTAAAAATCCTGCTGTCTCTGGTTGAGCGTACCGCGCAGGAAGTGATGGCGAAGTAATGCTTATCCCTCTCCCACCCGGGAGAGGGATTGTTTTTCCCGCGCTAACGCCTTTCCCCTTTTTTCCTCGAAGCATAGCCGTATTCATACTGGCTGTACCCCGAGCTGTAATACAGCGCTGCGGATTTAACAATATCGTTGAGGATTGTGCCGCTGACCTTCACGCCAACGTGCTGTAACCGTTTAACGGTATTCTCCATCTCTTTCACGCTGGTTTTATCGAAACGGGCAACCATTAGCGTTGTTCCGGCTGCTCTGGCGACCAGCGCGGCATCGGTGACGGCCAGGACCGGCGGAGTATCAATGATGACAATGTCATATTGCTCGTTAACCCAGGACATGACGGAAAGGAATCGTTCGCTTAACAGCAATTCTAACGGGCGCAGGGGTTCCGGGCCGCAGGTGATGACGTCAATTCCCCCTTTTTCAGCATGCTGAATGACCTCCGCTAAGTCGCGTTTCCCTTCGAGCAGGCAGGACAATCCGTGGCGGTTCTCCAGACCAAAAATATTATGAACATAGCCCTGGCGCATATCCGCATCAATAAACAGCACCCGCTGACCGCTCTGCCCGGCGATGGCCGCCAGATTCGTCGCCACCAGCGTTTTTCCGCAGTCCTGCGTGGGGCCAGAAATCATCACAATGCGGTTCTCAGCCTCCATCATGGTGAAATGCAGACTGGTCCGCAGCCCGCGCACCGCTTCAACAAACATATCAGCAGGGCGATCGACGGGCAGGAAAGGCACATCCGAGGTTTTGTGTTTCCAGCGACGAGAAAACGGATTTTTTCTGCGCAACTGCGTTTTACTCCACAGCCACTGTGAACGTGGCAACGTAGCCAGAACCGGCATCCCCTGCGCTTCCAGCTGTTCGGAAAGCGTGATCCCACGTTTGAACGCCTGACGTACCAGCACGGTCCCCATTGAGAGCATTAGCCCGAACAGCGCGCCAAGAACGATGATTAACGCTTTACGCGGCTTTATCGGGTCCGGCAGCGTAACAGCCTCATCAATGATCCTCACGTTCCCGACAGCGCTGGAGCGGGAAATATTCAGCTCCTGCTGGCGCGTCAATAGCTGTAAATAAATCGTGCGACCCGACTCAACATCGCGGCTCAGGCGTAAAATCTCCTGCTGCGTGGAGGGCATAGCTGACACACGGTTATTGAGACGCTCCCGTTCCCGCTCAAGGGTCTGTCTCTTTTCATGCAATGCACGATAGGTAGGGTGACTTTTTTTAAAGAGCTGGGAGATCTCTGCCTCCCGGAACGTCAGCTCATTTAGCTGATTCTCAACGTTAACAACCTGATCCAGGACAGATTTTGCCTCCAGAGACAGGTCCACCGAGTCTCGCTGCGCCCGGTAGGCATTCAGCCGCGCTTCTGCCTGATCAAGGTCCGCGCTGATTTTCGGCAACTGCGCCTGTAAAAAATCCAGACTACGAGAATCCTGAGCCTCCTGGCGCGCGATATTTTGCTGGAGATAATTTTCAGCAATTGCATTCAGCACCCGGGCGATGCTGTCAGGGTCTTCGCCCGTCAGGGTTAAGGTAACGATACCGCTCTGTTTCTCCGATTCTGCAACCGTGAGACGCTTCTTAAGCGCGTTGATCGTCTCAAGCCGCGTCAACGACTTAAGCGAAAATTGCGTGCCTGGCTCAGCCTCAATCGACGTCACCAGCAGAACGATCCCTTGCGTAACCAGCGTTTTCCCAACCTGGCCGTCGGCCTCAATGTTTTCGCCCGTCAGGTGATATTTTCCCGCTTCCTGTACGGTCAGCGTGAGCTCTTGCGCTTTGCCTTCCACCTGCGGGATCTGGAGTTCGCCTAACGTGATTTTGCCCTGCTCACGCCCTTGCAGACGCTGCCAGAGACGCCCCACCACAGGCAAAACGCGCTGCTTTGCCTGCTGTGTCAGAGCTAATTTGTCAACGGTCTCGCCGAGGATCATGCGGGATTTCAGCAGTAAAATTTCAGGGGCAACATCCGGCGACACATCGGTGCCCAGCTGGCTCAAACCTTTGAGCAGGTTGTTATCGTGTTTGTTTTCAATTTGCACCATGGCATCCGCCTGATAAACAGGTGGCGCAATCCAGGCATAGAGACCGGCGCACATGATGAACAGGAACGTCACGCACAGAATCATCGTGCGGTGGTCGATCATCTCGACGAGCAAACGAACGAGATCGACTTCATGTTGTTGGGGTGCCGCTGCACCATAATTGTCTGTTGTGTAAGACGACATTAATGCTTCATTCCTTTCTGACCTAAACGACGTGCCCATTCCTGACTGGCTTTACCCAATAGCCCAAACACATATTCAAACGCTTCCCGGCTTTGACGGTAGGGATCGGGGATCTCCTGCGGCTCCAGCCATTGCCCAAAAAGCAGCGACTTTCCTCGAATCTCCGGCGCCATGGCCGCAATGAAGCGAAGATGTTCCGGCTCCATAACCAGGATAAGATCGGATCCCTGCATCAAATTGCGTGTCAGCCTGCGCGCCACATGACCGTCGAGGGAAATCCCATGCCGCCAGGCTACGTCCTGGGCGCTGTCATCCGCCGGGCACCCTTCAAGCCCGAATATGCCCGCCGAGGCGATATATCTGTCGGGCAGGTGCTGGCGCAAAAGCCGCTCCCCAATCGGAGAACGGCAGACATTTCCGGTGCAAACCACGAGTATTGATTTGAACATTATTGCGGCCACGATCTGATGTAACGAACCGTTTCGGTAAGGTCATGCATCCCGCTGATGGTCGGAACAAGCTGTGATATCACACGATTCCAGCGGGACAGTGGTGCAGTGGTGACATAGACAATGTCATAGGGCTCAAGCTGAAACTCGGTGCCTAACACCATGGCTGATGCGTCCTGAGCATTGAGCTGGTAGAGGTTGGCAATTTTTTCTGAACGCTCGCTTTTCGGCAGCGAACGAATGACAAAAATTCCGGTGGCATCGGCCATATTCTGGTTCAGCCCGCCGGCATTGCCCAGCGCTTCGGCCAGGGTCATGCCGCTGCGATCCATTTTCAGCGTGCTCTGTTTAACGACCTCGCCCATGACGAACACTTTCAGCGCATCGTTGCGGGGGACAAACAGAATATCGCCGGGATAGAGCAGCTTATTTTGCGTGAGATCGCCATGCTGCATCAGCGCATATAGCGAGAGGCGCGTGTCCTTCCCATTATGCGTCAGCACGACATTGCGCCAGTCCGCGTCGGCAGAGAGCCCCCCAGCGGCGTTCACGGCATCCATGACCGTTAACGGGATATTGGTAATAGCCTGCTGCCCTGACTTCACCACCTCGCCCGTCACATAGGCTTTTTGTGAGCGAAAAGAGGCGACGCTGACATCCACCTGCGGGCTTTCAATAACATTGTTCAGCCGGGCCGTGATCTCCTCGCGTACCCGTGCGACCGTTTTGCCAGCCACCGGCAATTTACCGACATAGGGATAGAAAAGCGTGCCGTCGGCATTGACCCAATTACCGGTGTCACTGGCGCTACGATACTGCCCTGCCGGGGTTGTCAGTTCAGGGTGATCCCAGACGGTGACGGTTAGAATATCCCCAACGCCGATACGGTATTCCCAGTTTTTGACCTGTTCATCCAGATTAGGATTTGCCTGAGATTTCAAAACCGATGGTCGCATTTTTTCAATTAACGAAGGCGTAAGAGGATAAACATCAATCCGTTTCTCAAGACGATCATTTGCATCTTCTGCGGCAATTATCTTTTTCCCAGCGAGATCGAGATGCTGGCCAGGGTAAAATACGCAGCCAGATAAGGAGGTAATAATTAAAAATAATATCGATACAACTGTTGTGTTTTTCATTTATTACATAATATCTTTTATAGTAGTGATTATCGTATACAGGATAAAACAGTAACATTTCACTCAAGCACAAGTTGCTGTTATTCAATGAATTAACAGAAACACAAAGAGTATTTATAAAACCACACGACATTCCTTTGGGCAGACTTTACAGCCCTGCATTGTCTTAATCAGGCTTTCGGAAAGAGGGTTTCAGGCAATCTTAAATGTTCTATTTGTTGAATGCATGCCTGAATCTTAGTAAATTTGCCTTGAAAATGTTTTTTCAGAATTAATTAATAAACCAATAATTATGTTATCTGTATAAGCTCATATTTATTCGTCGAAGTAATAATTAATGACGGTTGCGACTACACAAAACCGTGCACTTTTGTTACATTTTTTGCAAACTCACCCTGTGAGGATACTTAAAATGAACTGTCTGCCATCCGTTAGCGGATCTGCACACAAAAAGTATCAGTAACGATATGACTGGAGAAAAAATGGCTAAGCGTAAATTGTTGCTTCTGGGTGTATTACTGTCACTGGCGGGGGCCGCGCACGCTGCACCGCAAACATCGACAGCGCCTTCCGGCATCAAGGCCTATGAAGAGCAAGAGTTTATTGCCGATTTTACGAAGTTTAAAATCGGCGACACCGCGCCCGCGCAGTATCAGACGCCTGAGTACACCATCAAACAGTACCAGCTGCGTAACCTTCCCGCGCCCGATGCCGGCACACACTGGACCTACATGGGTGAGAATTATGTTCTGATTGGCGATGCCGATGGCAAAATCTACAAAGCCTATAACGGAGATATTTTCTATCACCGCTGATACGATCCTAATCCGTCCGTGGCAGGAGAGCGATCGCCCTTTCCTGCGCACGCTCTTCCTTCACGCCCGACGTGAAGCCTGGCCGTGGCTGGACAGTTCTGCGTGGCAGCTTGAAGATTTTGACGCGGCAACCCTGGACGAAGGGATTTGGGTGGCGGAGCAGGATGGGCACCGACTTGGCTTTGCCTCAGTCTCGACGAACGATAATTTTCTGCACAACCTGTTTGTCGATCCGAACTATCAGAGCCTGGGCGTCGGACATGTGTTGCTTGAACACGTGCAGAAGACGTTTACCAGCACGGGTTCACTCAAGTGTCTGGTGAAGAATGAGCGGGCGGTTGCGTTTTACCAGCGCCACGGCTGGCACATTGAGGCGACGGGAGATTCTCCGGACGGAGAGTATTATTTGATGCACTATCGGCTTGGGTAAAGTCAGGTGGCGCTACGCTTACCTGACCTACAAAATCGAGCCAGGCCGGGTAAGGCGAAGCCGCCACCCGGCACTAACGCGCAGAGGCGTTACACCGCGCGGAAGGCGATTTCCCCCGGAATGACTTCGCCCTGCCAGTAAAGCTGCGCCGCAACGCGCCCCGCCAGCTGACGATAGATTTCCGTGAATTCGCTATCCGGACGGCTGACCACCGTTGGCTTACCGCTATCCAGATCTTCACGCAGTGTGATATGCAGCGGCAGTTGCCCCAGCAGTTGCGTGTGGTATTGCGCCGCCAGCTTTTCGGCGCCACCGGTACCAAAGATAGGCTCATGGTGCCCGCAGTTGCTGCAAATGTGCATGCTCATGTTCTCGACGATACCCAGTACCGGCACCTCCACCTTCTCGAACATGACGATGCCTTTTTTGGCGTCGATCAGCGCGATATCCTGCGGCGTGGTGACCACGACGGCGCCGGTAACCGGAATGTTCTGCGCCAGCGTCAGCTGGATATCACCGGTGCCCGGCGGCATGTCCAGTACCAGATAATCGAGGTCAGGCCACATTGTCTCCTGCAACATTTGCAGCAGCGCCTTGCTGGCCATCGGGCCACGCCAGACCATTGCGTTATCGTCCGTGACCAGGTAACCAATGGAGTTGGTCGCCAGACCGTGCGCCACGATTGGCGCCATGTGGGTGCCGTCCGGCGAAGTTGGACGCTGGTTTTCCGCCCCCAGCATGTTTGGAATGGACGGGCCGTAGATATCCGCATCCAGAATGCCGACTTTCGCCCCTTCAGCCGCCAGCGCAAGCGCCAGGTTCACGGCGGTCGACGATTTACCCACCCCGCCCTTGCCCGAGCTGACGGCGATGATGTTCTTCACGCCGTTAACGCCCGGCTGATTTTTCACGCGCTTGAGCGTGGCGATGCTGTGGCTTAGCTTCCAGTCAATTGCATTTGCGCCGGTAATGCGCAGCAGCTCAGAGCTGGTTTGCTCTTTCAGGGCATCAAAGGCGCTGGTCCAGACGAACGGCATCTGTAGCTCAATGTGCAGCGTATCGTCCAGCCATGCGACGTGATGAAGCGCTTTCAACGTCGTGAGATTGTGCTTCAGGGTTGGATGCTGAAAATTAGCCAGCGTCCCGGCGACCATTGCTCGTAAGGCTTCCGGTGATTTGGCCTGGGATTGAGAACTCATCCCGACTCCTTTGTTCTTGTGAATAAGACCTTAGACAAACAAGTTTACCTGAAAGGCCGCGGTTTGTGCTTACTTAATAATGCCCCTTTTGGTAATATCGAAAACCCTTTTCACAGTTAAAAGAAGTAATGCCTACTATGACTCAAGTCGCGAAAAAAATTCTGGTAACGTGCGCCCTGCCGTACGCCAACGGCTCAATCCACCTCGGCCACATGCTGGAGCATATCCAGGCTGATGTCTGGGTCCGTTACCAGCGAATGCGCGGCCACGAGGTGAACTTCATCTGTGCGGACGATGCCCACGGCACGCCGATCATGCTGAAAGCGCAGCAGCTGGGCATTTCCCCGGAACAGATGATCGCCGAAATGAGTCAGGAGCATCAGACCGATTTTGCTGGCTTTGACATCAGCTATGACAACTATCACTCCACGCACAGCGACGAAAACCGCGAGCTGTCAGAGCTGATCTACACCCGTCTGAAAGAGAACGGTTTCATTAAAAACCGCACCATCTCTCAGCTGTACGATCCGGAAAAAGGCATGTTCCTGCCGGACCGTTTCGTCAAAGGCACCTGTCCGAAATGTAAATCCCCGGACCAGTACGGCGATAACTGCGAAGTGTGCGGCGCAACCTACAGCCCGACCGAGCTTATCGAACCGAAGTCCGTGGTCTCCGGCGCGACGCCGGTGATGCGTGACTCCGAGCACTTCTTCTTCGACCTGCCGTCGTTCAGCGAAATGCTGAAGGCGTGGACCCGCAGCGGTGCGTTGCAGGAGCAGGTCGCGAACAAAATGCAGGAGTGGTTCGAATCCGGTCTGCAACAGTGGGATATCTCCCGCGATGCGCCCTACTTTGGCTTCGAAATCCCGAACGCGCCGGGCAAATATTTTTACGTCTGGCTGGATGCGCCGATTGGCTACATGGGGTCGTTCAAGAATCTGTGTGACAAGCGCGGCGACACCGTAAGCTTCGACGAATACTGGAAGAAAGATTCCGATGCCGAGCTGTATCACTTCATCGGTAAAGACATCGTTTACTTCCACAGCCTGTTCTGGCCAGCAATGCTGGAAGGCAGCAACTTCCGCAAGCCGACCAACCTGTTCGTACATGGCTACGTAACGGTGAACGGCGCGAAGATGTCTAAATCTCGCGGGACGTTTATTAAGGCCAGCACCTGGCTGAACCACTTTGACGCGGACAGCCTGCGCTACTACTACACCGCGAAGCTCTCTTCCCGCATCGACGATATCGACCTGAATCTGGAAGATTTCGTGCAGCGCGTGAACGCGGACATCGTCAACAAGGTGGTGAACCTGGCGTCCCGTAACGCAGGTTTTATCGCCAAACGCTTTGACGGCGTGCTTTCTGCCGAACTGGCCGATCCTGAACTGTATAAAACCTTCACCGACGCCGCCGCTGCGGTTGGCGAAGCCTGGGAAAGCCGTGAATTCGGTAAAGCCATTCGCGAAATCATGGCGCTGGCAGACGTGGCCAACCGCTATGTGGACGAGCAGGCGCCGTGGGTGGTGGCGAAACAGGAAGGCCGCGACGCCGACTTGCAGGCGATCTGCACCATGGGTCTGAACATGTTCCGCGTGCTGATGACCTGGCTGAAGCCGGTTCTGCCGCAGCTGGCAGCCCGCGCGGAAGCATTCCTGAACACCGAACTGACCTGGGATGCCATCCAGCAGCCGCTGCTCGGCCACAAGGTGAACACCTTCAAGGCGCTGTATAACCGCATCGAGATGAAGCAGGTTGACGCGCTGGTGGAAGCATCCAAAGAAGAGGTGAAAGCGGCCGCCGCACCGGTGACCGGCCCGCTGGCGGACGATCCGATTCAGGAGACCATCACCTTTGATGATTTCGCCAAAGTCGACCTGCGCGTGGCGCTGATCGAAAACGCGGAGTTCGTGGAAGGTTCTGACAAACTGCTGCGTCTGACCCTGGATCTGGGCGGCGAGAAGCGTAACGTCTTCTCCGGCATTCGTTCCGCGTATCCCGATCCGCAGGTGCTGATTGGTCGTCAGACCGTGATGGTGGCAAACCTGGCGCCGCGCAAAATGCGCTTCGGCATCTCTGAGGGGATGGTGATGGCCGCAGGCCCGGGCGGGAAAGATATCTTCCTGTTAAGCCCTGACGAAGGCGCGAAGCCGGGTCAGCAGGTGAAGTAATAAAAAAGCCGGATGAGAATCCGGCTTTTTTTTGCCCGGCGGCGCTACGCTTGCACGGGCCTACGGGTTTTGTAGGCCGGGTCAGGCGAAGCCGCCATCCGGCTAAAATCACCCCTTCTGGTTATGCACCCGCTGCGTCAACCCACGCAGGAAATAACGCAGAAACTGATCCCCACACTCGCGGTAATTCTTATGATCCGGCGCGCGCATCATGGCGGTGATTTCCGGCATCGACACGCGAAATTTCTGCTCGGTCATGATCGCCAGAATGTCGTCAGTTTTCAGGGAGAAAGCAATACGCAGCTTTTTCAGCACCGTGTTGTTATTCACCCGACGCTCCAGCGCCAGCTCAGGCGCAGATTCATCTTTGCCGCGCTTGTCGTAGATCAGGCCATTCAGAAAGCCCGACAGAATAATGTCCGGGCAGCGAACAAAACCCTCTTCATCTTCTTTAGTCATCCAGGTGTCGAACCCGGCGGACGTGGATTCCATGTCGGAGAGCGCAAGAATGCGCACCATGTCATTATTGTTCGCTTTCAGGGTGTAGCGCAGGCTACGAAGAATATCGTTACTTAGCATAGAGCCTTCGAATGTCGATGATGCAATGGCGCGCAGTGTACCAGTTTTACAGCCCTATCGCCTCTTTCAAACTTTTCAGGTAGCGACGACTGACGGGAACGGTTTGCCCGGCACGTAACACCAGCTCGGCCTGGCCGTTATCTTCCAGACGGATCTCCTTCAGGTGCGCCATGTTCACCAGATACTGACGATGGCAGCGGATTAGCGGCGTGCGACTCTCCAGCGTGCGCAGGGTCAGCTCGGTAAAGCCTTCGTTACCTTCAGCGCTGGTGACGTATACCCCGCTCAGACGGCTGCTGACAAAGGCAACGTCGTCCATTTGCAGGAGGTAAATCCGGCTGTGCCCGGTACAGGGTATAAACTTCAGGGGCTGCTGATGCTCCGGCAGCAGCGTCACGTCCTGCACGGTACGCTCCTGATGCAGGCGGGTCAGGGTCTTTTCAAGGCGTTTCTCTTCAATCGGCTTCAGCAGATAATCAAATGCGTGCTCTTCAAACGCCTTTACCGCGTACTCATCAAAGGCCGTCAGAAAGACGATATAGGGACGGTGCTCCGGGTCGAGCATGCCGACCATCTCCAGCCCGCTGATGCGCGGCATCTGAATATCGAGGAACAGCACGTCCGGGCGCAGTTTATGCACCGCACCGATGCCTTCAATCGCATTGGCACATTCCCCCACAACCTCGATATCACTCTGCTCCTGCAACAGAACACGCAGGTTTTCCCGTGCTAACGGCTCATCATCGACAATCAGCACTCTTAACATGCGTTCTCCTCCAGCGGCAATCGTAAGGTAATTCGGGTATAGCGGTCTGGCTCACAGGCGACGGTGATACCGCAGTCGTCACCAAAATGCGCGCGCAGGCGTTTATCCACCAGGCTCATGCCCAGACCGCCTGACGCGGAAGCTTCATACAGCCCCGCGTTGTCTTCAATATCCAGCACCAGATGGTGGTTAAAACGGGAAGCGGAAATCATAATCTCTCCACTTCCCAGCAGCTGCGACGTCCCATGCTTAATGGCATTTTCTACAATCGGTTGCAGGGTAAAGGCCGGAAGATGCTGATACGCCAGATCGTCCGGGACGGATAACGACACCTGTAAACGTGACTGGAAGCGCGCTTTTTCAATTTGCAGATAGGCGTTTACATGCTCAATCTCGTCCGCGAGGGTGACGATCTCCGAGGGTCGCTTCAGATTTTTGCGGAAAAAGGTCGAGAGAAATTGCACCAGCTGCGCGGCCTGATCGCTGTCGCGGCGGATCACCGCTTTCAGCGTGTTGAGCGCGTTAAACAGGAAATGCGGGTTCACCTGAGCGTGCAGGAGCTTAATTTCTGACTGCGTCAGCAGCGCTTTTTGCCGTTCATACTGCCCCGCCAGGATTTGCGCCGAAAGCAGCTGGGCGATCCCCTCCCCCAGCGTGCGGTTGATGGAGCTGAACAGGCGGTTTTTGGCTTCGTAAAGCTTAATAGTGCCCATGACGCGCTGGTTTTCACCCCGCAGGGGAATGACCAGCGTAGAGCCGAGTTTGCACTGCGGATGCAGGGAACAGCGGTACGGCACTTCATTTCCGTCGGCATACACCACTTCACCCGTTTCAATAGCGCGCAGGGTATAGGCCGAGGAGATCGGTTTGCCCGGCAGATGGTGGTCGTCGCCGGTACCGGTAAACGCCAGCAGCTTCTCGCGATCGGTAATCGCCACGGCTCCGATATCCAGCTCTTTATACAGCACCTGCGCCACCTTCATACTGTTCTCCTCGTTGAATCCCTGCCGCAGGATCCCTTCCGTCGACGCCGCAACTTTTAAGGCGGTGGCAGAAAATGCCGAGGTGTATTTTTCGAACATGGCGCGTTTGTCGAGCAGAATGCGCATAAACAGCGCCGCACCTACAGTATTGGTGACCATCATCGGTGCGGCAATGCTGCTGACCAGATGTAACGCATCGTCAAACGGGCGCGCGATCAGCAGGATGATCGCCATCTGCGCCATTTCCGCCACAAAGGTAATCGCCCCTGCGGTAAAGGGACTGAACACTTTATCCGGGCGACCGCGCTTAATCATATAGCTGTGGACGAGACCACCGAGCAGCCCTTCGACGATGGTGGAGATCATGCAGCTCAGCGCCGTCATACCGCCCATCGAATAGCGGTGCAGGCCGCCGGTTAACCCCACCAGACCGCCGACAACCGGGCCTCCGAGCAGCCCGCCCATTACCGCGCCGATGGCGCGCGTATTGGCGATGGAATCTTCGATATGGAGACCAAACCAGGTCCCCATAATGCAGAATATGGAAAATACGACGTAGCAGAGGAATTTGTGCGGCAGACGGACGGTGACCTGCATCAGCGGGATAAACAGGCGCGTTTTGCTCATCAACCAGGCGATGACAAGGAACACGCACATCTGCTGAAGCAACAGCAGCACCAGATTAAACTCGTACATACTCACAAACCGCACATTCTAAAAACGCGTAACATACACTGATAGCGGTTAACTTTCTTTGAAACGTGCCAAAAAAGCGATAAATCGTGTCCGCCATCACACCTTTTGCCGGAGATAACCTGTCTTTCGTATAATTTGTACAAAAAAGAATCAAATCTTCCTGGTTCCGCAAAGTGGGTCTACAGTTAAGCTGGGGACGCGCAAGCCTGGGGGCGAAAATGGCGCTTTACACAATAGGTGAAGTGGCACTCCTGTGTGATATCAATCCCGTTACGCTACGGGCGTGGCAGCGACGGTATGGATTGCTTAAGCCGCAAAGAACGGACGGCGGGCACCGCCTGTTTAACGATGCGGATATTGACCGGATCCGCGAGATCAAAAGCTGGATCGACAATGGCGTACAGGTCGGCAAGGTAAAATCGCTTCTGAGCCAGGACGATCCAGATACGCAGCTTCTCTGGCGCGAGCAGCAGGAAACGCTGCTGAGGCTGTTGCAGAGTGGCAATTTGCAGCGTCTGCGCGGCTGGATCAAAGAACAGGGTCGAGACTACCCGGCGCAAACCCTGATCACCCATCTTTTTATTCCCCTACGGCGTCGGCTTCAGTGTCAGCAAACCACCTTACAGGCACTGCTCAGCATGCTTGATGGCGTGCTGATTAACTATATTTCCGTCTGTCTTGCCTCAGCGCGGAATAAAAACAGCAAAGATGCGCTGGTGATCGGCTGGAACGTACACGATACCACCCGGCTGTGGCTCGAAGCCTGGATTGCCACCCAGCAGGGCTGGCGCGTTGACGTGCTTGCCCACTCCCTGGCCCAGCTCAGGCCGGAACTGTTTGAGGGACAGACGCTGCTGGTCTGGTGCGGCGAAGTCCCCTCCGCTTCCCAGCAGCAGCTCCTGACGGAATGGCGCGAACATGGTTATCCCGTTTACTCGCTGGGGCCAAATGCGTCGTAACGGCATTTAATGGTTCATTAACAGCTGCGCTTCACCGTATAATTGTTCCGTTAACAACAGGAGCACATGATGAAGGCAACGAAACTGGCCGTAATTACCCTCTTTGCACTGATGGCCATCAGCGGTATCGGTGGCGTTATGCTTGCAGGTTATTCATTTATTGTTCGCGGCGGTGTTGGCTGAGGTATCCGGCCAGGCGTTCAAACAGGCGATCCACCACAATCGCCGCCAGCGCAACCAGAACCGCCCCCTGAATAATGTAAGCCGTATTAAACCCGCTTAACCCGATAATGATCGGCGTTCCCAGCGTATTGGCTCCGACCGTCGAGGCGATGGTTGCCGTACCAATGTTGATAATCACGGACGTTCGCACGCCAGCGATAATCACCGGTGCGGCCAGCGGCAGTTCGACCTTCACCAGCCGCTGCCAGGCGCTCATCCCCATCCCTTCCGCTACGCTCAGCACCGATGCAGGCACCGCCGCAATCCCCGCCAGCGTCCCTTGCAGAATGGGCAACACGCCGTACAAAATCAGCGCAATGATGGCAGGCTCCTGCCCAAAACCAATCGCCGGCACGGCAATCGCCAGCACGGCCACCGGCGGGAAGGTCTGCCCCGTTGCGGCGATGGTCTCCACCAGCGGACGAAACTCCCTGCCCGCAGGTCTCGTCACCGCAATCCCGGCGCCTGTGCCCAGCACGATGGCAATCACGCTTGACACCGCCACCAGCCAGAAGTGCGCCAGGGTGAGATTAACAAAGCTCTCCTGCTGGTACACCGGGCGCGGCAGCCCGGGGATAAGCGCATTAAACAGCGCCGCGCTGTGCGGCATCAGGTAGAGTAAGGCGATAAACAGCCCTGTCAGCCAGAGTAACGGATCACGGACCCACTTCACGCGTCACCTCCCCCGCCAGCAGATCGCGAAAATGGATCGTCCCACATGGCGTCCCCTGCCCGTCCGCAACGGGTAACACCTCGCACTGCCGGGCGACAAACGCCGACAGGGCATCGCGCAGGCTCATCCCATCGTGCAGCGGTTCACCACCGATTTGCGCATCCTGCGGACGCAGATAGTCCCTGACGGTGCGTAGCGAGAGCAGCCTGACGCCCAGCTCGCTGCGGCCAAAAAATTCACGCACAAAATCATTCGCCGGCGAGGTTAACAGCTCAAGCGGCGTACCCTGCTGGACGACTTCGCCGTGATCCATCAGTATCAGACGATCGGCCAGCCGCAGCGCTTCGTCGATATCATGCGTCACCAGCACGATGGTGCGCCCTAGAATACGGTGGATGCGACTCATCTCCGCCTGAAGTGCGCCGCGGGTGACCGGATCCAGCGCGCCGAAGGGCTCATCCATCAGCAGCANGTCACCAGCACGATGGTGCGCCCTAGAATACGGTGGATGCGACTCATCTCCGCCTGAAGTGCGCCGCGGGTGACCGGATCCAGCGCGCCGAAGGGCTCATCCATCAGCAGCACCTGCGGGTTAGCGGCCAGCGCGCGCGCCACCCCGACCCGCTGCTGCTGTCCGCCGGAAAGCTGGTGCGGATAGCGGTCGCGAAGCGACGCGTCCAGGCCCAGCAGCGCCATCAGCTCGTCGACACGCTCATTGATCTTCCCCCGGGACCATTTTTCCAGCTGTAGCACGGTGGCAATGTTCTGGGCCACCGTCCAGTGGGGAAACAGGCCGATGGACTGAATGGCGTAGCCCATACGCCGCCGCAGTTCCAGCACCGGCAGGCTGCGGCTCTCCTCTCCGGCAAAGCGAATCGTCCCGCTGTCATGTTCCACCAGCCGGTTGATCATCTTCAGCGTCGTCGATTTTCCCGACCCCGACGTCCCGATCAATACCGAGAACGCCCCCTCGGCAAAATGCAGATTGAGGTGGCTTGCCGCCGGACGGCCCGCAAAGGTTTTACTCACATCATGAAATTCAATCATTGGCTCTTCTCCTGAGCAGCGCGAGCCACAGGGCAAACAGGGCATCCAGTACGACCGCCAGCGCAATCGTGGGCACAACGCCCAGCAGCACCAGATCCAGCGCGCTGCTCAGCAGCCCCTGGAACACCAGTGCCCCAAAGCCTCCCGCCCCGATCAGCGCGGCAATCACCGCCATCCCCACGGTTTGCACCGTCACCACCCGCAGGCTGCGAACCAGCAGCGGAAGCGCAAGCGGCAGCTGTATTTTCCAGAAACACTGGCGCGCACTCATCCCCATCGCATGGGCGCTTTCCAGCACGTCAGGCGGAACCTGGCTTAACCCCGCCACCACGCCGCGCACCAGCGGCAGCAGCGCATACAGCACAAGGGCGATAAGGGCAGGCGTCAGCCCGGTTCCGGCAATGCCTGCCGCGGCCAACGCAGGGAAGGATTTCACCAGACCGGCCAGGGGGGCAATCAACAGGCCAAACAGGGCAACGGAGGGGATGGTCTGAATAACGTTGAGCACGGTAAAGACGGCACCCTGGCGGCTGGGATGCCGGTAGCACCCGATGCCCAGCGGCACGCCCAGCAGCAGCGCCGGGATCAGCGTCCCGAACAGGATCGTCAGATGTTGCGCCAGCGCGTTGTCAAACACCTCCTGGCGGTTGGCGTACTCTTTTAACAGCGAGAGTTGATTCAGATCGCCGCTGAAGAGGATCAGCAGAGGGATGACCCAGAATTGCGCGTTCAGCAGCCAGCGCCAGACGGGTAGCGGCGTGAGACGGCGAATGGCATCGCTACAGACCAGCAGACAAAGTGCCAGCCACAGCCACAGCCCGCTGCCAATCGACGTGCGCGCCAGCGGGCTTTCAACCGAGGCCATCTGCGTTGCCGCCTGTCCCGCGCTCCAGAACAGCACGATAAACAGTGCTTCGCTGAGCAGAAGCGTCAGCCAAAGGGCGGCTCGCCCTGGCCAGAAGGCTAAGGCTACAGTACTCGCCAGCGCCGCGCCCAGCAGTAGCGGCGTAAATGACCAGATCTGCCAGAGCGCGCGCGGTTCGCCCGACACCAGACGGTTTGGCGCGACATTTACAAAGGGTAACGCGACCGCCGCAATGGCCACACAGGCCAACAGCAGCAGGACGCGGTTATAACATTTTATTGGCACAGCCTTGTCCCGTTACTTCACAAGCCCTTGTTGTTTCAGGAAGTCGGCAGCCACCTTTTTGGCATCCAGCCCCTCAACGGCAATGCTGGCATTCAGCTGTTGCAGCGTTTTCGCATCCAGTTTTTCAAACACCGGTTTGAGCCATTCCGCAATATCCGGGTAGGCTTTCAGCACCGCCTCGCGCACGACCGGGGTTGGGGCGTAAATGGGCTGAACGCCTTTCGGGTCGGTCAGGGTTTGCAGACCAAGCGCCGCGACCGGGCCGTCGGTGCCGTAGGCCATCGCCGCGTTGACGCCGGAGGTTTGCTGCGCCGCCGCCTTAATGGTCACCGCCGTGTCGCCGCCCGCCAGCGAGAGCAACTGGGACTGATCGAGCTTGAAATCATAGGCTTTTTCAAACGCTGGCAGGGCATCAGCGCGTTCGATAAACTCTGCCGAGGCCGCGAGCTTAAACTCGCCCTTCTCTTTCAGGTAGCGGCTGAGATCGTCAAGCGAGGTGAGCTTGCCTTTCTCGGCAATATCTTTACGCACCGCGATGGTCCAGGTGTTGTTGGCCGGTGCCGGCGTAAGCCAGACCAGCTTATTTTTTTCCGCGTCCAGCTTTTTGACTTTTTCGTACCCGGCTTTGGCATTTTTCCAGGCCGGATCGTTTTCATCCTTGAAGAAGAATGCCCCGTTGCCGGTGTATTCCGGGTAGATATCCAGCTCGCCGGACGTGATGGCACCGCGTACGACAGGTGTGGTGCCAAGCTGTACTTTATTGACCGTTTTCACGCCGTGGCTTTCGAGTACCTGCAAAATGATATTGCCGAGCAACGCGCCCTCGGTATCAATTTTGGAACCCACCTTAACCGGCTCTGCGGCCTGTAGCGGCAGGCTTAGCGCCGCCAGAAGCACCGCCGATCCTGTTATCCCCTTAATAATCGTCATTCTGCTTTCCTCATTATTTTGTGGCCTTTTTCATAGGCTTGAGACAAAAGCGTAGCTTAAAACAGCGAATTTAACCGTTTTTCGTACAAGATGAGAGGCATCCCCCGCCAGGCGGGGGATGGGGAGGAAGGTAAGATTATTGCAGCTCGAATTCGGCTTTGTTCACGCGGGCGGAATCCACGCCAATGAAGACGTTGAATTTGCCAGGCTCGGCATCGTATTTCATCTGCTGGTTCCAGAACTTCAGCGCATTCACGTCAATCGGGAAGCTGACCGTTCTGGTTTCGCCCGGTTTCAGGTTGACCTTCTCGAAGCCGCGCAGCTGTTTCACCGGACGGCTCATGGAGGCCGTGACATCCTGAATGTACATCTGGATCACCGTCGCGCCTTCGCGTTTGCCGCTGTTGGTCACCTCCACGCTGGCGGTCACTTTGCCGTCATGCTTCAGGGTCGGCGCTGACATTTTCACGTCAGAGACCTTAAAGGTGGTGTAGCTCAGGCCATAGCCAAACGGATACAGCGGGCCGTTCGCCTCATCGAAATAACGAGACGTGTACTTGTTCGGCTTGTCGGCGTTATACGGACGACCGGTGTTCAGGTGGCTGTAGTAAACCGGGATCTGCCCGACGGAGCGCGGGAAGGACATCGGCAGCTTGCCGGACGGGTTGTAATCGCCAAACAGCACGTCGGCAATGGCGTTACCGCCTTCGGTACCGGCGAACCAGGTTTCCAGAATGGCGTCAGCCTGCTGGTCTTCTTTCACCAGCGCCAGCGGACGCCCGTTCATCAGCACCAACACCAGCGGCTTGCCGGTGGCTTTCAGGGCCGCGATCAGATCGCGCTGGCTTTGCGGGATGGTAATGTCGGTACGGCTGGAGGCTTCGTGCGCCATCCCCTGCGCTTCACCCACCACCGCGACCACCACGTCGGACTGCTTCGCGGCGTTCACCGCTTCGTCGATCATCTCTTTCGGCGTGCGCGGATCCACCTTCACCGCTTCCTCGTACTGGTTGAGGAAGGTCACGATGTCTTTATCGTTGGTGACGTTCGCGCCTTTGGCGTAAACCACTTTTGCATTATCACCCACGGCGCTCTTAATGCCGGTCAGCACGGTAACGGACTGATCCGCCACGCCTGCGGCGGACCAGCTGCCCATGACGTCGCGCTTGCTGTCGGCCAGCGGACCAACCACGGCAATGGTGCCGGATTTTTTCAGCGGCAGCGTGTCGAGACGGTTTTTCAGCAGCACCAGGCTTTCGCGCGCTACTTCCCGGGCTTCCTTACGGTGCAGACGGCTTTCGGCGTTAGTGTCCGCCGGGTCTGAATCCTTCGGCCCCAGATGGCTGTAAGGATCGTTAAACAGCCCCATGTCATATTTCACGTTCAGCACGTGGCGAGCGGCGTCGTCCAGCTCTGCCATCGTCACTTTGCCGCTCTTCACCAGCCCCGGCAGGTATTTGCTGTAGTACTCGTCGCTCATGCTCATGTTGATGCCGGACTTGAGCGCCACGCGTACCGCGTCTTCCGGATCGGACGCCGTGCCGTGTTTAATCAGCTCTTTAATCGCGCCGTGGTCAGAGACGGTAATGCCCTTAAAGCCCCACTGGTCGCGCAACACGTCTTTCAGCAGCCACGAATCGGAGGTGGCAGGCGTGCCGTTGAGAGAGTTCAGCGCTACCATCACCGCCCCGCTGCCCGCGTCCAGCCCTGCCTTGTATGGCGGCATGTAGTCGTTGAACAGGCGCTGTGGGCTCATGTCGACGGTGTTGTACTCTTTACCGCCCTCCACCGCGCCATAGGCGGCGAAGTGCTTGACGCTGGTCATGACCGAGTAACGATCTGCCGGGCTTTTGCCCTGCATCGCTTCCACCATGGTTTTGCCCATCGTGGCGGTTAAATACGTGTCTTCACCGAAGCCCTCCGAAGCGCGGCCCCAGCGCGGATCGCGGGAGACGTCAACCATCGGCGCCCAGGTCATATTCAGGCCGTCGTCTGCGGCTTCATATGCCGAAACGCGCCCGACGGTTTTCACCGCATCAAGATTAAAAGAGGAGGCTAAGCCGAGGCTAATCGGGAAGACGGTACGCTGGCCGTGCACCACGTCATAAGCGAAGAACAGTGGAATTTTCAGGCGGCTCAGCTCCATCACCTGATCCTGCATCTTGCGGATATCCTGGCGGGTAACGGTGTTAAAAATGGCCCCTACCTGCCCGTCTTTGATCATCTCGCGAATGGCTTCTTTCGGGTTATCCGGACCGACGCTGATCAGGCGCAGCTGGCCGATTTTCTCATCGACCGTCATCTTTTTGAGTAAATCCGTGACAAAGGCGTCGCGGGCTTCGGGCGTGAGCGGGTGATTACCAAACAAATCCTCTGCCAGCGCAGGTTGCAGCGCCAGGCTGACGGCGACACCTACAGAACATAGCCATTTCATGTTGTTATTCTCTCTCATCAATAACCGCGGGAAGCACCCGGCCAGACCGTGCGAAAAGCGCAGTGTGCCATAAAGCCTGAAAACCTTGCAGGGTTATTCTCTGATTTTTCTCATGAATACCCGACCGCTCAACGGCTAATCGCGCTATGCTTTACAGCGAGAAATTTGCCCCACCACAAGGAGTGGAAGATGTCTTCTGTTCGAACTGACGATAACACTACATTTATTAACGAACTGTCTCGCCTGGTTGGTCACTCTCACCTGCTTACCGACCCGGCCAAAACCGCCCGCTATCGTAAGGGCTTTCGCTCCGGCCAGGGCGACGCGCTGGCGGTAGTCTTCCCCGGTACGTTGCTCGAACTGTGGCGCGTGCTCAGCGCCTGCGTTGCGGCAGACAAGATTATTTTAATGCAGGCTGCGAATACCGGCCTGACCGAAGGCTCCACGCCGAACGGCAACGATTACGATCGTGACATCGTGATTATCAGCACCCTGCGCCTCGACAAACTACACCTGCTGGACAAGGGCGAACAGGTGCTCGCCTTCCCCGGCACCACGCTTTACTCGCTGGAAAAAGCGCTTAAGCCGCTGGGACGCGAACCGCACTCGGTGATCGGCTCATCGTGCATTGGCGCCTCGGTGATCGGCGGGATCTGCAATAACTCCGGCGGCTCGCTGGTGCAGCGCGGCCCGGCTTACACGGAAATGTCGCTGTTCGCCCGTATCGATGAAAACGGCAAGCTGACGCTGGTTAACCATCTGGGGATCGATCTGGGCGTAACGCCAGAGCAGATCCTCAGCAAACTCGACGATGACCGCGTAAAGGACGAAGACGTTCAGCACGATGGCCGTCACGCGCATGACCACGATTACATCACCCGCGTGCGCGATATCAATGCCGATACGCCGGCGCGCTATAACGCCGATCCGGATCGCCTGTTTGAATCCTCCGGCTGCGCGGGCAAGCTGGCCGTTTTTGCGGTGCGCCTCGATACCTTCCCGGCAGAGAAAAAGCAGCAGGTGTTTTACATCGGCACCAATCAGCCGGAGGTGCTGACGGAGATCCGTCGTCATATTCTGGCCGAGTTCACTCACCTGCCGGTGGCGGGCGAGTATATGCACCGGGACATTTACGACATCGCCGAGCGCTACGGCAAAGATACCTTCCTGATGATCGACAAGCTCGGCACCGACAAAATGCCGTTCTTCTTCACTATGAAGGGCCGCACCGACGCGATGCTGGAGAAAGTATCGTTGTTCAAACCGCACTTCACCGACCGCTTTATGCAGAAGCTGGGTAACGTCTTCCCGGCGCATTTACCGGAGCGGATGAAGACCTGGCACGACAAGTATGAGCACCATCTGCTGCTGAAAATGGCCGGGGACGGAATTGCCGAAGCGCAGAGCTGGCTCACCGAATTCTTCAAAACCGCCGACGGGGATTTCTTTGCCTGTACGCCGGAAGAAGGCAGCAAAGCCTTCCTGCACCGCTTCGCCGCGGCGGGTGCTGCCATCCGTTATCAGGCGGTGCATTCCGAAGAGGTGGAGGATATTCTGGCGCTGGATATCGCCCTGCGTCGCAACGATACCGAGTGGTTTGAACATCTGCCGCCGGAGATCGACAGCAAGCTGGTGCATAAGCTCTATTACGGCCACTTTATGTGCTATGTCTTCCATCAGGATTACATCGTCAAAAAAGGGGTCGATGCACACGCGCTGAAAGAACAGATGCTGGCGCTGCTGCACGAGCGTGGCGCGCAATATCCTGCCGAGCACAACGTAGGACACCTGTACAAAGCGCCGGAGACGCTTAAACAGTTTTATCGCAAAAATGACCCTACAAACAGTATGAACCCGGGCATTGGTAAGACAACGCGGAAGAAATACTGGAAAGAGAGTGCCGAAACAGAGGAACACAATACGCAAGCCTCTGATGAACTCTTATAGCCAAATTTAAGAGATTGTTAAGCCCTCCTCAAACGTACTAGAGTATCTGCCTGTTGCCAGAGAAACGTTTTTCTGGCTTTCCAAACATGGAGCGGGCAGAACATGTCGGCTGTAGAAATTTTCCCCGAAACTGAAATCGAGGTGCGCGACGCCCTTCCTGACGATGCGCATGCCATCTCGGCGATATACGCCTGGCATGTGCTTCATGGCCGTGCGTCCTTCGAGGAAATTCCTCCCACCGTCGATGAGATGCGTCAGCGGATGAAGAGCGTGACCGACAGCGGTTTACCGTGGCTGGTTGCGCTGTATCGCGGCATTGTTGTCGGCTACTGCTACGCCACGTTTTATCGTCCACGCCAGGCCTACCGGTACACCCTTGAGGAATCCATCTATGTGGATGCCAGCACTACCGGGCGCGGGTTTGGCTCGGCCTTACTCCAGGCACTGATCGCCCGTTGTGAACAAGGACCCTGGCGGCAGATGATTGCCGTGGTTGGTGACGGAAACAATAATGCGGGATCGTTACGGCTGCATAAAAAACATGGCTTCGAGGTTGTCGGTCAACTGCGCAGCGTGGGGTATAAGAAGGGCGACTGGCGGGATACGTTGATCATGCAGCGTCCACTCAACGATGGTGACTGGACGCTGCCGGAGTAGGCGCTTTCGCCCGGTGGCGCTTCGCTTACCGGGCCTACGTATCGGGGCCGCTTTAGGGCCGTAGGCCGGGTAAGGCGAAGCCGCCACCCGGCACAGACAGGCGGCTCAGTCGTTCTGCGCCGTCGCCATCTGTTCCGCTTTCTGCTTTTTATACGCCAGCGCTGAAGCCGGCACCGGCTGCACTTTCCCGGTTTCAATCCAGGTGCGCAGGCGGCTGGCGTCCGCAAAGTGGGTATATTTGCCGAAGGCATCCATCACCACCAGCGCCACTGGCTTACCGTTAAACACGGTGCGCATCACCAGGCAGTGCCCTGCCGCATTAGTGAATCCGGTCTTGGTTAACTGAATATTCCAGTTATCGCGATACACCAGATGGTTAGTGTTGCGGAACGGCAGCGTATACGCCGGGTTCGAGAATGTCGCCATCTCCTCACGCGTGGTACTGAGCTGACCGATCAGCGGGTATTGCTTACTGGCGATCAGCAGCTTGGTTAAATCACGCGCCGTCGAGACGTTATGAATCGACAGACCGGTTGGCTCTACGAAATGGGTATTTTTCATCCCCAGCGCTTTGGCTTTGGCGTTCATCGCGCGGATAAACGCGTCGTAACCACCAGGATAATGGTGGGCAAGGCTCGCCGCCGCGCGGTTCTCAGAGGACATCAGCGCCAGCAGCAGCATATTTTTACGGCTGATTTCACTGTTCAGACGCACGCGAGAGTAGATCCCTTTCATCTCTGGCGTGTGGCTGATATCCACCTTCAGCTTTTCGTCCAGCGGCAGTCGTGCATCAAGCACCACCATCGCGGTCATGACTTTGGTTATGGAAGCGATCGGGCGCACCAGATCCGGATGACTGGCGTAGATCACCTTGTTGGTATTCAGGTCAACGATCATCGCGCTGCCGGACGCAATCTGGGGTTGCGCAGCAGCGGTGGCGACTGCGGTCGTTTTGGCGATGGCTGGCGCGGTAGCGGAGACGCCCAGCAGCAGCGCAAGACTAAGGAGTGACACTCGAAATTTCAGCATGATGAGACTTCTGATAATGATTCACGCACGTTATGACGTACACCGCCTGTGTCAACGGATAAACACAGGCTGGCTTCGGCATCATAGCGGTCACCGTGCGTTGTCGCCAGCGGAGAATCATAACCAGATGCTGCATTGCTGGCATTTACGCCAGCAATGCAGGGAACTTAAAAGAGACGGTATCCATAACCCCAAAGAATAACTGTCAGGGCCAGTAGCGCCTCAAGGACCAGTACGCCGATGGCAAGCGTAGAGCTGGAGAAGCTCAGGCCCTCTTCTTTATTGATATTGAGGAAGGTTGGCACCCCTACATACAGCAGATAACCGGTGTAAAAGAGGGCAACCGTACCGATCAGCGCGCACAGCCAGACCAGTGGATAGAGCGCGACAATACCGCTTAAAAACAGCGGGGTCGCGACGTATCCGGCGAAGACCATACAGTGTGCCAGCGACGGGCGCTGCGGATAGTTGCGCGCCATCCAGTGGATGACCCGCCCCATCACCGCCACCCCGGCCAGCATAAGGCCATAAAACAGAATGGCCAGGTACAGTCCGGTAAACCAGGAAAGCTGAACCACGGTGCCGTCACCAAAGTTCCAGCCTATCTGCGTAGTACCAATAAACGCGCAGACCACCGGCACCGCTGCCATCAGCAGGACATGGTGGGTATAGTGATGCGCGACCGTTTCGTTCTCGTTACGGATCACCTGCATTTCACGATCGGGATGGGAGAAAAGTCCCCAGACATGGTTCATAACGCCCCCTTGTTGTCGGCCCGTCAGCGATAGCTTAAGTATAATGCAGGCTTTAGATTATTTTATGTACAGTGGGAAATTTCCGTTGATTGCCGCGCGGTTGATGGATGGGGTATATGATTAACGCAGGCACAGTAAGGGAGATGACGTTTACGTAATGGATATCAACGGTCTTATTGAACAATATGGATACGCCGCGCTGGTGATCGGCAGCGTCGCGGAAGGCGAAACCATCACGCTGCTGGGCGGGGTGGCCGCACATCAGGGATTGCTGAAATTCTCGCTGGTGGTCGCCGCCGTCGCGTTGGGCGGTATGATTGGCGATCAGCTGCTCTACTTTCTGGGGCTGCGCTTTGGCCCGACGCTTTTGCAACGTTTTGCTAAGCATCAAAAGAAAATTCGCCGTGCTCAGCGGCTTATCCAGCGACGTCCCTGGCTGTTTGTGATTGGTACCCGCTTTATGTACGGCTTTCGCATCATCGGGCCAATACTGATTGGCGCGAGCCGCTTACCGCCGAAAATCTTCCTGCCGCTGAACATTCTCGGGGCGATTGCCTGGGCGCTGATTTTCACCACGCTTGGCTACGTGGGTGGCGAAGTAATAGGTCCGTGGCTGCATAATCTCGATCAGCATCTTAAACACTGGGCCTGGTTGATCCTGGTTGTTGCAGTGGTGATTGTGGTACGGCTGTGGCTCAAGCATCGCGAAAAGCGGCGGGATGAAGAGTGAGTTCGGCCTGCTGCCCCTCACCCTACCCCTCTCCCCAAACGCTATACACCCTCTCCCCTTGGGGGTGAGGGGAATGCTTATTCCGCAGGCTTAAACTGCGGATTCGCCAGCATAAAACCGCCGTCGACGATAAACGACTGCCCGGTGGTGTAGCTGGCGTCGCTGTCACACAGCCACGCCACCAGGCTGGCAATTTCTTTGGTATGCCCTGGCCGTGCCAGCGGGATTTCCGGCATTGCGCCTTCTTTCACTTCGCTGTCGTCCATATCATTCATCGGCGTGGCGATCGCTCCGGGCGCAACGGCGTTCACCAGAATCTTATGTTTAACCAACTCCAGCGCCATCGACTTCGTTAACCCGCCCAGCGCATGTTTGGCCGCCGTATAGGCGCTGGCGTCCGGCAATGGCGTATGTTCATGCACCGAGGTGATATTCACGATCCGCCCCCCTTCCCCCTGCTTCACCATCTGACGCGCCGCGATTTGCGAGCAGAGAAACGCGCCGTCCACGTCAACGGTGAATATGTGCCGCCAGTCGTCAAACGACAGGTCCAGAAATGGCGCTTTATTCATCGCCCCGGCATTGTTAACCAGCACATCCAGCCGCCCGAAACGCGTAATCAGGGTTTCAATGGCCTTTGCGCCTTCCGGCAAATTGCTTAAGTCGAGATGAATGGCCTCGGCACGCTGCCCGCGCGTTTCAATTTCACGGCAGGTTGCCAGCGCCCCTTTCTCATCTGAATGCCAGGTTACTCCGACATCAAACCCGCGTTCGGCCAGCATCAGGGCCGTCGTTTTGCCAATTCCTGAATCCGATGCGGTAACAATTGCGACTCGCGTCATACTCACCTCCTGATAATCTGCAAAGAGGTAAGTATAGATAATGCGCAATGTTAGCCGTGATGATATCCGCCACCCAGCGCGGAGGTGAGCTGGAGCGTGGCATCCACGTACTGACCTTTCAGCATCAACCCGGTAATACGCTCTTTGAGCGCCGGAATTTTTGCTTCACTCACCCGGGAGCCGGCAATGATCCCGGCGCTGAAGCGCGCCTGTGCCAGCGCAACGACGCGCGCCGCATCTTTTTCGATCTGCTGCTGGTGCTGATTTTTGGCGGTCAGCGTTTCCACTTCGCTGGCCGTCCGGGCAACCTGGTTTACGGCATCTACCACGGCCTTGTTGTAGTTCGCCACGGAGAGGTTGTTTTGCGCCTGGGCGATATCCAGGTTCGCATTCAACCGACCGCTGTCAAAAATTGGCAGCGTCAGCCCGGCGGTTACGCCCATTTGCTGCGCAGATGAGCGGAACAGGTCACTCAGGTGCAATGCATCCTGCTGCAAGAATGCCATCAAATTGATGTCAGGGTAGAACGCGGCTCTGGCGGCATCCACTTCGCTCATGGATGCTTCGATATACCAGTGCGCCTCCTGCAAATCCGGGCGCCGAGCCAGCAGTTCATAACCGAGCGTTGATGGCAACGACGCCTCTGCGTCAGGTAAGGCATGCCGGGCGAGCGTGACTGAAGGGGTATGGGTCAACGCATTCAGACGCGCCTCAATGACCTTCATTTTGCCGTGCTCGTCAGCGAGCTGCTCATCGGTTTTGCTGGCATTAATATCCGTTTCAACGCCTTCCACCGAGGAGGTAATGCCGTGCTGATAAAGCTCACGATCGGCACCGATGATATTTTCCTGCTCCCGTTTGATTTGCGCGAGTACGTCACCCACCGCGGCCTCGGTCTGCCAGTCCCAGTACAGCCGCGCGACGCTGCTGGCGAGCAGCTGGCGGGTCTGCTCCAGCTCCGCTTTTTGCGCATTCACCTGACCGATGCGGGCCTCAATTTGGGCGCGGTTTTTACCCCATAAATCCAAATCCCAACCCGCCGTCAGACCAAAGGTGCCGTTGGTGTACCAGGGGCCGGTTGTCCCCGCCGCCGGATCGGTCAGCGCAAATGGACCCATCAGCCCCTCTGCCGACATTTTTTGCCGTTCAACATCTGCGGAAAAATCCAGCTGTGGACCCTCAGCAGCGACAGCGGCTTTCGCCTGTGCTTCCGCCAGGGTAATACGCTGACGGGCAATTTGCATATCCGGCGCATCCGCCAGCGCTTTGTCGATCAGCGCGTTGAGCTGGGGGTCGTTAAAGTCTTTCCACCATTCGCTTTTTGGCCAGTCGGCATGACGCAGTTGGGTATTTACAGCTGCGGCGGCGGCTTGCGTTTTTACTGGAGACACCGTGGCATGTTCCGGCGCGCAGGCGGCCAGCATAAAAACAAGAGGAGCACTCAGAGATAAAGTAAGAGAACGTTTCATTACGCCATGAACTCAAAAAAATAAAGGCGCAACTTACGCTTACTGACGTTCCGTTTTTTAGTAACGCGTGGCAATCCGCATATTGTTATACATTTTCATATCCGGAAATTTATTCCCCAAGACAATGATTTAATTTCATGTATTCATGCTAATTATGAATTGACTGCTACACTTACTTCGACAGACATACGCAGGAGAGGCGAATGAAAATATTATTGTGGGTTATTTTGATTATATTTCTGATAGGGCTGCTGGTGGTAACCGGCGTATTCAAGATGATTTTCTGATTCCGTAGCCCGGCTCCGCGCCGGGCAAACACTTCACACTTCGCTCAGGATTTTGACTGGATCACCCGGGCAATATCCGCAGACGTCTGTAGCGTACGGATCTCCTGAAATAATCCCAGCGCGTCGTCGTACTCTTTACGCAAATAACTCAGCCACTGCTTAATGCGCGCGACGTGATACAAGCCGGTATCGCCCTGCTTTTCCAGCCGCGTGTATTTTTGCAGTAGTTTCACCACATCCGCCCACGGCATCCGCGGCTCATTATATTTCACCACCCGGCTGAGGTTCGGCACGTTCAGCGCACCGCGGCCAATCATCACGGCATTACAGCCGGTCTCTTTGAGGCAGGCCTGCGCGCTCTCATAATCCCAGATTTCGCCGTTGGCAATCACCGGGATCGTAAGCCGTTTGCGGATCTCGCCAATCGCCTGCCAGTTAATGCGCTCGGCTTTATAACCATCCTCTTTGGTTCGCCCGTGCACCACCAGCTCGGTGGCGCCCGCCTGCTGCACCGCGTCAGCAATTTCGAACTGCTTGTCGTCGCTGTCCCATCCCAGACGCACTTTGACCGTCACCGGCAGGTGCGATGGCACCGCCTCACGCATGGCCTTTGCGCCGCGATAAATCAGCTCCGGATCTTTAAGTAGCGTCGCCCCCCCGCCGCTGCCGTTGACCAGCTTTGACGGACAGCCGCAGTTAAGATCGACGCCGTACGAACCAAGCGCTACCGCGCGGGCGGCGTTTTCAGCCAGCCACTCGGGATACTGGCCGAGCAGCTGGACACGCACCAGCGTACCGGACGGGGTACGGCTCTGACGATGCAGTTCCGGGCAGAGACGATAAAATGATTTTTCTGGCAGCAACATATCGACCACGCGCAGGAACTCCGTCACGCAGAGATCGTAATCGTTCACCTCGGTAAGCAGCTCGCGCACGAGAGAGTCGAGCACACCTTCCATCGGGGCCAGTAAAACACGCATTCTGAGTACCTGTGAAAAAAGACGCGCTATAGTAGCTGCTCTCTATGTATGTTGAAAGCCCGGCGTTCCATTGCGGAATGTCTGGTATGCCCAAAATTCATGATGTGATCCGTGGCACATTTTCAGGTTTAATTGTATGATGAATACGTCTCAGCAAGGACTTTCACCATGAGCAAATCACTGAATACTATCTGGCAATACCTTCGCGCCTTCGTCCTCATTTATGCCTGCCTATACGCCGGCATTTTTATCGCTTCGCTGCTGCCGATTACGATACCCGGCAGCATTATCGGCATGCTGATCCTGTTTGTGCTGCTGGCATTACAGGTGCTGCCCGCGAAATGGGTTAATCCGGGGTGCTTCGTTCTCATTCGCTATATGGCCCTGCTTTTTGTGCCTATCGGCGTTGGGGTGATGCAGTATTACGATGTGCTTAAAGCGCAGTTCGGCCCGATTGTGGTCTCCTGCGCCATCAGTACGCTGGTGGTATTCCTGGTCGTCAGCTGGAGTTCACACATTGTGCATGGCGAACGCAAGGTCGTCGGGGAGAAAACAAAAAAATGATGGCGAATATCTGGTGGTCCCTGCCGTTAACCCTGGTGGTGTTCTTTGCTGCGCGTAAGCTTGCGGTGCGTTTCAAAATGCCGTTGCTCAACCCGCTGCTGGTCGCCATGGTGGTGATTATTCCTTTTCTGCTGCTCACCGGCATTCCTTATGAACGTTACTTCGCCGGGAGCAAGATCCTCAACGATTTGTTGCAGCCTGCCGTGGTGGCGCTGGCGTTTCCTTTATATGAGCAACTGCATCAGATCCGCGCGCGCTGGAAATCCATCATTACCATCTGCTTTGTGGGTAGCCTTGTTGCGATGATCACCGGTACCTCGGTGGCCTTATTGATGGGCGCGTCGCCGCAGATCGCCGCCTCTATCCTGCCTAAATCCGTCACCACGCCGATTGCCATGGCCGTGGGCGGCAGCATCGGGGGCATTCCGGCCATCAGCGCCGTGTGCGTGATTTTTGTCGGTATCCTGGGCGCGGTGTTTGGTCATACGCTGCTCAATATCATGAAAATTCGGACCAAAGCGGCACGCGGTCTGGCGATGGGTACCGCCTCGCACGCGCTGGGCACCGCACGCTGCGCGGAACTGGATTATCAGGAAGGGGCATTCAGCTCGCTGGCGCTGGTGATCTGCGGGATTATCACTTCCCTGGTCGCGCCGTTTATCTTCCCGATTATTCTGGCAGTCATGGGCTAAAATTTGCGATGCGTCGCGCAAATTTCATTTTCATTTCATAAGTTGCACACATAATGAGATTTGGATCACATATAAAGGCCGTACGGCTCCGTACACTACCGATCCATTAACCTTGATGAGGCAACGTCATGCATCCACGTTTTCAAGCTGCTTTCTCTCAGCTTGCAGAGAATTTGCAATCAGCCCTGGCTCCGGTTCTGGCGGATGCGCATTTCCCCGCCCTGCTGACGGCAGATCAGGTCACGGCCCTTAAACAGGCAACGGGGCTGGACGAAGACGCGCTGGCTTTCGCCCTGCTGCCCCTTGCGGCTGCCTGCGCCCGCGCTGACCTTTCCCATTTTAACGTAGGCGCAATTGCGCGCGGCGTGAGCGGAACCTGGTACTTCGGCGGAAACATGGAGTTTCTTGGTGCGACCATGCAGCAAACCGTCCACGCGGAGCAGAGCGCCATCAGTCACGCCTGGCTGCGCGGCGAAAAAGCCCTGCGCGCCATCACCGTCAACTATACCCCTTGCGGCCACTGCCGCCAGTTTATGAATGAGCTGAACAGCGGTCTTGAACTGCGTATCAACCTGCCGGGACGCGCACCGCATACGCTGGGTGATTACCTGCCGGATGCTTTCGGCCCGAAAGATCTTGAGATCAAAACCCTGCTGATGGACGAGCAGGACCACGATTATGCGCTCTCGGGAGATGAGCTGAGCGAAGCGGCCATTGCCGCCGCCAATAAAAGCCACACGCCCTACAGCAAATCTCCAAGCGGCGTCGCCCTTCAGTGCCGCGACGGCCGCATCTTCACCGGCAGCTATGCAGAGAACGCCGCATTTAACCCGACGCTGCCTCCGCTCCAGGGTGCCCTGAACCTGCTTAGCCTGAACGGGTATGACTACCCGGATATTCAGCGCGCAATCCTGGCTGAAAAGGCCGATGCGCCGCTGATCCAGTGGGACGCGACCGCAGCCACGCTGAAAGCGCTGGGCTGTTCAACCATCGACCGCGTGCTGCTGGCATAATCTGTTCGGCGGGCAGAGTTGCCCGCCAGTCTGACGAAAAACCCCTCAGTTGAATCGCTGTTTCTTGCGCTAACCAGGCGGGTACAGTAGCCTGAGGGAAATTTCATCATCGGTACGAGCCATCTGCATGTTAAAGCGCGTGTTTTACAGCCTGTCTGTCCTGGTCGGCATACTGCTGTTGATCGTGCTGGGTCTCGACCGCTGGATGAGCTGGAAAACAGCCCCCTACATTTTTGATGACCTACAGGATCTCCCCTACCGTCAGGTTGGCGTGGTGCTTGGCACCGCCAAGTATTACCGCACTGGCGTCATAAATCAGTATTACCGGTATCGTATTCAGGGCGCGCTGAACGCCTATAACAGCGGCAAGGTGAACTATCTGCTGCTGAGCGGCGATAACGCGCTGCAAAGCTATAACGAGCCGGTGACGATGCGCAAAGATCTGATTGCCGCAGGCGTCGACCCGGCCGATATCGTGCTCGACTACGCCGGATTCCGCACGCTTGATTCCATCGTGCGTACCCGCAAGGTGTTCGACACCAATGATTTCATCATCATTACCCAGCGTTTCCACTGCGAGCGGGCGCTGTTTATCGCCCTGCATATGGGCATTCAGGCGCAGTGTTATGCGGTGCCATCGCCAAAGGATATGCTGAGCGTGCGCGTACGTGAGTTTGGCGCTCGTTTTGGCGCGCTGGCTGACCTGTACCTGTTCAAACGTGAACCGCGCTTTTTAGGCCCGCTGGTGCCGATCCCAACGATGCACGAAGTGCCGGAGAATGCACAGGGTTACCCGGCGGTAACGCCAGAGCAGTTGCTGGAAATTCAGAAGAAGTAATAACTTTTGTCGGGTGGCGGCTTCGCCTTACCCGACCTACGATCGCGATTTTGTAGGCCCGGTAAGCGTCGCGCCACCAGGCAAAAAAAGGCCCGCTACGTGAGCGGGCCTTTTCATTCTGAAGATCTTACTTCTTACGCGCGTACTTCAGTGAATCCAGCGCAACCGCGAAGATGATGATGGCACCCTTGATGATGTACTGCCAGTACGGGTTCACGCCGATGTAGGTCAGGCCGTAGTTGATAACGGTGAAGATGATCACACCGGTCACCACGCCCAGCACGGTCCCCACGCCGCCGCTGAAGGAGACGCCGCCAACCACGCAGGCTGCAATCGCATCCAGTTCGTACATAAAGCCGAGGTTGTTGGTTGCAGAGCCGATACGGCCCGCTTCCAGCATCCCGCCGAAGGCGTAGAAGACCCCGGACAGGGCGTAAATCATCAGCAGGTTCAGAGCCACGTTGACCCCGGACACTTTCGCCGCTTCAGGGTTACCGCCGATAGCAAAGATGTTTTTACCGAAACGGGTTTTGTTCCACAGGATCCAGACGAACGCCACCGCAATCAGCGCATAGAAGGTGATGTAGGAGAGACGGAAGCTGCCCAGCGCAACAAACCCCTGCGTGAAGGTCGAGAAGCCGCTGTCGAAGCCAGAGATTGGAGACGCGCCGACGAAATCGTAGTACAGGGAGTTGATACCATAAACGATGATCATCGTGCCAAGCGTGGTGATGAATGGCGTCACGTTCAGGTAAGCAATGATGATGCCGTTAATCAGGCCAATTACCGCGCCGATGGCGCACACGATCAGGATCACCACGAAAATCGGCATGGTCGCCATCTCCGGGAACACCTTGTTGGCGTTTTCCATCGACTGCAACAGGGTTGCCGCAATGACCGCCGCCAGACCCACCTGGCGCCCTGCCGAAAGGTCAGTCCCCTGGGTAACGATAAGTCCCGCCACGCCAAGCGCGATAATAATACGTACGGAAGACTGGGTCAGAATGTTACTCAAGTTCAGCAGACTTAAGAACGTAGGGTCCTGGAAAATAATAATCGCCAGCAAGACTAAAAGAACAACGTAAATACCGCCTTCTTTCAGATAAGTGAGAAAACTTTTTTTATTTAACGCACTCATGAGGAGCCCCTGATCTTAAAGGTGCAAAGACGCAAGACGCAAAATTTCGTTTTGCGTTGTCGTTTTGGTTTCAACAATACCGGCAACGAGACCATTGCTCATAACCAGAATACGGTCTGTGATCCCTAACAATTCCGGCATTTCGGAAGAAATAATAATGATCCCTTTATCTTTTTTCGCCAGCTCGGCGATCAGCTGGTAAATCTCAAATTTTGCACCAACGTCGATACCGCGCGTAGGTTCATCCAGCATCAGAATTTCAGGCTGGGTTAATAGCCAGCGACCAATAATGACTTTCTGCTGGTTCCCTCCCGAGAGTGAGCCAATTTGCGTGCGGTGGCCCGGCGTTTTCACGCGCATGGAGTCAATCACCCACTGGGTATCGCTCTTCATACGGGAATTATCCAGCAGCCCGACTTTATTTTTGTAATTGCGAATATTAGAAATTAACGAGTTAAAGTTAATATCCAGATAAGCATAAATACCGGTGGAACGACGCTCTTCCGTCACCAGCGCAAAGCCATTATTAATGGCTTCGTTGGCGTTGTGGTTGTTGATCTTCTTACCGTGCAGCGTAATGGTGCCTTCGGCTTTCTCACGGATACCAAACAGGGTTTCCACGATATCGGTGCGCTTGGCGCCCACCAGCCCTGCGATGCCAAGGATCTCCCCCTTGTGCAGATCGAAAGAGATATCGCGGATAGACGGCTGACGCAGCGAGGTCAGGTTACGCACCTCCAGAATCACTTCGCCTGGCTTGTTTTCTTTATCCGGGAAGCGCTGGTTCAGAGAACGGCCAACCATCATGGCGATGATCTTGTCCATATCCAGCCCTTCCAGCGGCTGGGTGGCGATCCACTGGCCGTCGCGCAGGATGGTGATTTCATCGCATAGCTGGAAGATCTCTTCCATTTTATGTGAGATATAGACAATGCCGCAGCCGCGATCTTTCAGCTTACGAATAATGGTAAAAAGGTGGTTAACCTCTTTTTCCGTTAATGACGATGTCGGTTCATCCATGATCACGATTTTCGCATCATAGGAGAACGCTTTGGCAATTTCGATCATCTGCATCTGGGAAACGGATAATGTCCCGACGCGTGCGCGCGGGTCGATATCAATATCCAGCTCATCAAAAATGGCTTTGGTGTCGCGATACATTTTATCCTGATCGACAAAGACACCTTTGGTTGGATAACGACCCAACCACATATTATCCATAACTGAACGTTGCAGAACCAGGTTTAATTCCTGGTGTACCATCGAGATACCGTTCTCCAGCGCTTCTTTCGCTGAATGGAAGTCGATCTCTTTTCCCTGAAAAAGAATGCTGCCAGAATCTTTTTGATAGATCCCAAAGAGGCATTTTAATAATGTTGATTTACCCGCACCGTTTTCACCCATTAACGCATGAATAGAGTGTGGACGAACTTTTAAATTAACATTATCGAGCGCCTTAACACCGGGGAATGACTTGTTGACACCGGTCATTTCCAACAAGTATTCACCGGACGACTGAGTAGTTGTGCTGACCATAATTATACCTTGTTGGCCTCGCATATCGCGTTATAAAAGGGCGCAACGAATTGCGCCCAGTGAAGACAATGCAGATAACTTATTTACCGATAAACTCAGCCAGGTTGGACTGGTCTACGCCCACGTAAGGAACGCGAACGATTTTGTTGTCAATTTTCCAGTTAGTCCCGTCAGCGGCGCCTTTACCGTCGGCCAGGTTTTTCGCCAGATCGAAGGTGGCTTTCGCCTGGTTGTTGGCATCGTTCAGCACGGTACCGGCCATAGCGCCAGATTTCACCAGCGCCAGCGCTTCTGGCAGGGCATCCACACCGAATACAGGAATGGCGGATTTGTTGTGGGCTTTCAGCGCTTCAACCGCACCCATTGCCATCGCATCGTTGTTGGCGATGACCACTTCAATTTTGTTGGCGTTCGGACCAGAGAGCCACGCGTCCATCTTATCTTTCGCCTGAGCGGTGTCCCACATTGCGGTGTCTAACGCCAGCTGCTGGGTTTTCAGGCCCTTGTCGTTCAGCTCTTTAATAACGTAGGTGGTACGTGCTTCAGCATCCGGATGGCCCGGTTCGCCTTTCAGCAGAACGAACTGAATCTGACCATCTTTGTTCAGATCCCAGTTCGGGTTCGCCGCCCAGTGTTTCGCAATCAGATCGCCCTGGATAATCCCGGACTCTTTGGAGTCGGTACCCACGTAATACGCTTTATCGTAGCTGTCCAGCGCCTTACGGGAAGGTTCTTTGTTGAAGAAGACAATTGGCACGTTCTGGCCGCGCGCTTTCTCGATCACCGTGCCTGCCGCAGCCGGGTCAACCAGGTTAATAGCCAGCGCTTTCACGCCTTTTGCCAGAAGAACGTCAATCTGATCGTTCTGTTTGGACTGGTCATTCTGGGAGTCATTCATCAGCAGCTGCACGTCTTGCGCTGATTTAGCATCTTTTTCAATTGCTTTACGCACAACGGACATGAAGTTGTCGTCGTATTTATAGATAGTCACGCCAATACGGGTATCCGCTGCGTGCGCTGCTGCGCCAAAAAGCATGCTTGTCATGACAGCAGACAGAGTCAACACCTTCTTATTCATGGTATCTCCGGTTTTTTTTATGCAGGGTAGTTCTTGTGAAAAACGGTCGGCGGGCAGATGTTAATAAAACGTTACTGATCGCCGAAGTTCACTTATAAAATGTCCAGCTTCCGTGTTCGGTAACGCTCCAGGAATGCGTTTTATTCGTTGTTTGAGGCATGCTGGTAACGGTAAAAGTGAATAATCACCGTTACATTGTGTTTCAGCCCCTAAAACGCTGACATCATAGACAGCGGCTTGTTAAGATACTGTGAATTTACTCACAGATTGAAAACGGTTACATCACGTGATGTTATCAGTTAGTGATCGGAGCCACAGTTTGTCGGATAGCGACCGAATGGCGGCGTACTAAAGTCGGCATAAAACAATGCGTTGCGTTAGGATCTAACAGCCCTGCCGCCCCCTGTAACGCCAGCTCTGTCGCCAGTTTCGCCATCGACGCAATGGGGTAACGCACCGTTGTCAGCTGCGGATCGGTGTAACGGGCAATCGGGATATCGTCAAAGCCGATCAGCGATAAATGCTGCGGCACCGCAATGCCGTTGTCTTTCAGCGCGGTAAGCGCACCTGCCGCCATGCTGTCGTTATAGGCAAACACGGCCGTCAGCTGAAGATTACGCCCCAGCAGTTCCACCATTGCCGCTTCACCGCCCTGCATGTCCGGCGAACCGGTACCTACCCAGCTTTCCAGCGGCGCAATGCCCTGCTCTTTCAGGGCGTTTTGCCAGCCCTCGCGGCGCATCATGTCGTCTTCAATACCGTGGCTGGAGGCCAGATAACCAATGCGCTGATGGCCGTTGCTGATGAGCATCCGCGTCGCCATCATCGCGCCGCTGATGTTATCCAGACCGACGCAGCGGTGCGCGTAGCCGGGGACGATACGGTTGATCAGCACCATGCCGGGGATCTGCTCCATAAACCCGGCCAGCTCTTCATCGCTCAGGGCTTTAGAGTGCACAATCAGGGCGTTACAGCGCTGGCGGATCAGTACCTCAATGGCATAACGCTCTTTTTCAGCCTCGTGATAGCTGTTGCCAATCAGCACATATTTCTGGTGCTGCTGGGCAACGACGTCCACCGCTTTGACCAGCGCGCCGAAGAAGGCGTCCGACACGTCCATCACCACTACGCCAATGGTATCGCTGACCTGCGTCGCCAGCGCCTGGGCATTAGCGTTTGGCCGGTACCCCAACTGGGTCACGGCTTTCATTACGGTTTCACGCGTTTCAGGGCTGACCAGCGCACTGTTGTTCAGCACGCGGGAGACAGTAGCAACAGAAACACCCGCCTGGCGGGCGACGTCACGAATGGTGATCATATTCACCACCCTTTAAAGGATTGCAGCAACTCACAGACACCCCCTGTGTTTAGCAAGGTGGCTATTCTGGCAGCGAGAGAGAGGAGACTACGTGAAGAAGCTCACACAGATGAAAACGCTTACATCCGTTTTGTTAATGATTGTGATCCAGATCGTTATCTGGATGTATTACGCAATGACACGCCCGAAGCACGGGCGGTTAACCGTCGCCATGCCCATTCCAGCGGGCCCTGGCGGAAAAAACGCAGCCAGACAACCGAAAACACCACGTTAACAATCCAGACCGGAATAACAAACGCCAGCAGCGTCAGGCGGTCGAATTTCATAAACAGGCCGAATCGGTAGAAAAGCGTGGTGCATATCAGCGTTTGCAGGATGTAATTGCTTAACGCCATCCGCCCAACGCAGGCCACCGCACTGACGATCCACAGGCGGGAAAGCTGGGGCCAGAAGCCGTAGATCAGCGCCGCATAGCCAATAGTCTGGAACGGCGCGCTCAGTTCGCGCGGCACCTGCAACAGGAATGCACACCAGCGGTAATCCCACTGAAGATGCCACTGCATCATCACCGCCGGGAGGTTGATGATCACGCCGAGCAGCACCAGCCCTGCTCCCGTACGACGATAGTGTCGCAGGCTAAATTCCCCTTTCAGCCAGCCGGTGCGCATCAGGGCTGCGCCCATCAGCATCATCCCCGCCAGTTGCCAGCCGTATTGCGCGCCCAGCGCCAGCAGGTTATCGCCGAGCATATCGGCCCGGTTGCCTATCGCTTCCATGCCGCCTTTCAGCTTCCAGAACTGCTCATATTGCAGGTTGGCCGCATCCGGGATCCATGAACGACTGGTGGAAGCATCGGCAATCATGCCAAGCAGCAATAACACGGCCAGTCCCATGACATAGAGCATCACGCCGGTATTAAACAGGCTTTTCACACCGGGCGCGTCGCGGATCAGCCGCCAGCAAATCAGCCCCACCAGACCATACGCGAGCAGAATATCGCCGTCCCAGAACAGCAGCCCGTGAATAAAACCGAGGATAACCAGCAGCGTTAAACGCGACTGGATCCAGCGCGTACCGCGTTTGAGGAGAAGCTGAAGTCCCGCGCCAAACAGAAGCGCAAAGAGGGTCAGGAATTTAACCTGTGCAAAGAGATCGAGGATTGCCCACGTCCAGGCGTCGCTGCGCGTGATGTCGCCATACCACGCAGGATTCAGATAAGCGGCCTTCGGCAGACCGAAGGCGCTGATATTCAGCAGCAGGATACCGAGAATGGCGACGCCGCGAACAAAATCGAGCGTGACGTTTCGCTCCATGGTCCCTGCCCTGTCTGATTAGTTGTGGTGACGCACGGCGCGCAGGAACTCCTGGCGGGTGTTCTGGCTCGATTTGAACAGGCCGCCCAGCGAAGTGGTGGTGGTTGCGCTGGTTGCATCACGCACGCCGCGCGCCTTCACGCAGTAGTGCACCGCGTCGATAGACACCGCCACGTTGTTAGTACCCAACAGAGTTTGCAGTGCGGTCAGGATCTGCTGCGTCAGACGCTCCTGCACCTGCGGACGCTGGGCAAAAAACTGCACGATGCGGTTGATCTTGGACAGGCCAATGACCGTATCTTTTGGAATATAGGCCACCGTCGCTTTACCATCGATGGTCACAAAGTGATGCTCGCAGGTGCTGGTCAGCGTGATATCGCGTACCGTCACCATCTCATCGACCTTCATCTTATTTTCAATGACGGTGATTTTCGGGAAGTTCGCGTAATCCAGGCCGGAGAAAATTTCGTCGACGTACATCTTCGCGATGCGGTGCGGCGTCTCCATCAGGCTGTCGTCGCTCAGATCGAGATTCAGCAGTTGCATGATCTCCGTCATATGGCCGGCGATCAGACTCTTGCGGGTATCATTGTCCAGCTCCTGCACGGGCGGGCGCAGTGGCGTTTCAAGACCGCGCGCAACCAGCGCTTCATGGACAAGGGCTGCTTCTTTACTGAGTGATGACATTCTTTTCTCCTGCAGGTGTGGCGTCTTTTGCCCTCGTTGTGGCAAAAGTGTGCGCTCATTGTGCGTGAGGCGACGCACATAATCCAGTATTCACGACGATAATTATTGCAATTGCTGTTGCCTTTCAGCCTGACGGTTCCAGACTAACGCTCCGCCAACGAACAGCGCGATCCCCGCCAGCCCCAGCGCAGGTTCCAGCCGATGCGTGAGCCAGGTCGACAGTGCCGACGTGACCGGACCCACCAGCTGACCAATGGCATACCCGGTGGTGAGCAGTCCCGCCATATAACGCGTGTGGTCTGGCGCCAGCTCGCGACCGTACAAAAGAGAGAGCTGCACGGCGCAGAGGAACCCGCCGCCCACCAGCAGCCCACCCGTCAGCAAGCCGCCTATGCCCGGCAGCAGCCAGGCCGCCAGCACGCCAATCCCCTGTAACCACAGAACAATCGCCAGCCTGCGGTTAGCGCTTGATGTATGCCGCAGGGCAATGCTGAGCGCAATTCCCACCACCGAGGCGGCGCCAAATATCGGCCAGACAAACTGGGCAAACAGGCTGCCAGGAAAACGCACCGCCGCCATTTGCGATAAAAAGGTCGCCGGGAGGATATAGCCGAACCCTGCCAGGCTGTAGCTCCAGACCAGACGCTTGAGATCTGCGGTCAGCAGCAGCGGTTCAGGCGCGGTACCGGGCCGATGGAGCTGCCCGGACCGCGGCAGGTAGCGCGCCACCAGCACAATCAGCACCAGCGCCAGTACGCCGTAGATTTGCCATGCCGCCCCGGCGGACAAGGATTTCGCCTGAATATAGACCGCCAGCAAGCCGCTCAGGGCGATGCCGGCCCCGGGTCCGGCAAAGACGGCCGCACTGAGTCCCGGTTTGCCCAGCTGCCCCAGCCGCTCGTTGGTCCAGGCGGCAATCAGCACCATCGACCAGCCGCTCATGCAGCCGATCACAAAGCGCAGCAGACCGTGAACAACGGCATTATCTGCCGCCGCGGAGAGCAGCGTTAGCGCCACCGCACCGGTGATGCCAAGCCAGAGACGCGTTTCAACGAAGCGATGGGCGCGCATGGCATCCCATGCCCCCACCAGATAGCCCAGATAGTTCATTGCCGCCACCAGCCCCGCGCTGGTAAGCGTGAGTTGCCCGGCGGCTATCATCAGCGGCACCTGAGGCGTGAAGGCGAAGCGCCCTATCCCCATCGCCACGACCAGAACCACAAATCCGCTGAGCGCGATACGCAGCGCCATGATCGCTCCAATTGTTAAAGAAAAGTAAATTTATGATGCAACATCTCGCCGTCCTGCGAAAGTGAAAGTTGCTCACAGGTCAATGAAAACTCTGTATTATGCGTTTTATGAATCGTCTTACCTTTAAGGAGCCCTGCATGGAACTGCTCGAAGAGCATCGTTGTTTTGAAGGTCGACAGCAGCGCTGGCGGCACGACTCCACCACGCTGAATTGTGCTATGACGTTCAGCATTTTCCTGCCCCCTGCGGACAATCCACCGGTGCTGTACTGGCTTTCAGGCCTGACCTGCAACGACGAAAACTTCACCACCAAAGCGGGTGCCCAGCGTATTGCCGCCGAACTGGGCATTGCGCTGGTGATGCCAGATACCAGCCCGCGTGGCGATGACGTGGCCGACGATGCCGGATACGATTTGGGTAAAGGCGCCGGGTTCTATCTCAACGCCACGGAAGAACCGTGGGCGAGCCATTACCGCATGTATGACTACATTCGCGATGAACTGCCTGCCCTGGTGCACTCTCAGTTCGCGGTCAGCGAGCGCTGCGCGATAAGCGGACATTCGATGGGTGGCCACGGGGCGCTGATAATGGCGCTGAAAAATCCGGGGAAATACACCAGCGTGTCCGCATTTGCGCCGATTGTGAACCCAACGCAGGTGCCGTGGGGGCAAAAAGCCTTTACGCACTATCTGGGTGAAGAAGCAGAAAAATGGCAGGAATGGGACAGCTGCGCGTTGATGCTGGCGAGCGATTCGGTGAATGCGATCCCGATGCTTATCGATCAGGGCGATGCGGATCAGTTCCTCGCCGGACAGCTACAGCCTGCGGTGCTGGCGGAAGCCGCGCGCCAGAAGGACTGGCCGCTAACGCTGCGCATTCAGCCGGGATACGACCACAGCTATTACTTCATGGCGTCCTTTATTGAGGATCATCTCCGCTTCCATGCGGAGCATCTGTTCAGATAAGTTCCGCCTTTTGCCCGGTAGCCCTCCTGCCTACCGGGTCTTCCCCTCCCCCTCTTTACATACTTCTATCCGCTTGAATCCAGCCTGATTTCTGTCTCCGACACCCAAACACAAATGATTTCAATTATCATTTGTGTTTACAATTCTACATTCTTTTGTACAATTCCAGGCTCTTCTCCATCTCAAAGAGTTCTTACAAGACAAAAACATACAGTTCTCAGGGTTATCCCGATGGAGTTTTATTCATTTTTATACGGAATGTACAAATGACAATACCGCGCATTAAGCTCCTGGCCGTCGCCATTGGCGCTGCCACATGTTCCCCCTTCGTTCACGCAGCCGATCAGGACACCGTTGTCGTCACCGCGACGGGTTTTGAACAAAAAATCCAGAATGCCCCCGCCTCCATCTCTGTGATTTCAAAACAGCAGATTGAAGATAAAGCCTACCGTGATGTTACCGATGCCCTGAGAGACGTCCCGGGCGTTGTCGTCACTGGCGGCGGGAGCAGCAGTGATATCAGTATTCGCGGCATGGCCTCTCAGTACACCCTGTTCCTGGTGAACGGCAAACGCGTCAGTACGCGAAGCACCCGCCCCAACAGCGACAACTCGGGTATTGAACAAGGCTGGCTGCCGCCGCTGGAGTCCATTGAGCGCATCGAGGTCATCCGCGGCCCGATGTCCTCGCTTTACGGCTCCGATGCTATGGGTGGCGTAATTAACGTCATTACCAAAAAAGTCTCGAACACTAAAGCCTGGACCGGTTCGTTGCATGGCGATGCGACCTTCCAGGAAAACAATGATTCCGGCGATATCTTCCAGACCAACGCCTACGCTTCTGGTCCCCTGATCGACGGACTGCTGGGCGCAAAAGTGACGGGGCTGTTGTCACGCCGCGCAGAAGATAAAATCGTGAACGGCTATAACGAGCAGAAAATGCGTAACGGTGGCATTACGCTGAACTTCACGCCGGACGAGAAGAACGATTTCGACCTCGACTTTGCTCGCGAGCTTCAGGACAGAAACAGCACCCCGGGGATGTCGAAAGCGGCTGAAACCTGCCGGGGAACAACCTGTACGCCAAATACCAAAAGCGACTCGCGCTATGAGCACACGACCTACTCCTTAACGCACAGCGGGTATTACGACGACTTCAATACCACCAGCTATATCCAGCAGGAAGAGACCAATAATCCAGGTCGCAAAATGCGCTCCTATAACACCACCTTCAACAACCAGAACCAGATTTTCCTCGGCGATCATACGTTGACCCTCGGCGGGCAGTATCGTTATGAGAAACTGCGCGACAAGGGTAATCAGCTGGAAGCTGCTGACGGCCTGAACAAACTGACGCGCTGGAGCTGGGCCCTGTTTGCCGAAGATGAATGGGCAATGACGGAAAGCTTTACGTTGACCGGCGGCCTGCGTATGGACAAAGACCAAAACTACGGTACTAACTGGACGCCGCGCGGTTACGGCGTATGGCACCTGGCCGATCAGTGGACGTTAAAAGGCGGGGTTTCGGCTGGCTATCGTGCGCCGGATCTGCGTCAGTCGTCTGCCAGCTGGGGCCAGGTAACGGGTGGCGGCCGTCTTGACGGTATCATCGTTGGCAACCCGGATCTGAAACCAGAGAAGAGCCTGAGCGAAGAGCTCGCCCTGCTCTGGGATAACAACGATAACCTGAATGCCGGCGTAACGCTGTTTAATACCGACTTCAAGGACAAGATTACGGAAGTTCGGCGCTGTAACAGCAGCGCCGATCCCGCCTGTACGATTGGCGATCACAGCTATGATTTCGTCAGCGATCGCGTCAACGTGGACAAAGCCAACATGCGCGGTGTGGAGTCCTCCTTCGGGTGGAAAATCACGCGCGATGTGAACTGGACTGCAAACTACACCTATACGGAGTCTGAGCAGAAGAGCGGCCAGTTCTCCGGCAAGCCACTGAACAAAATGCCGAAACACATGTTCAACACCACCCTGGACTGGCAGGCGACGCCAGATGTCGGATTCTGGAGCCGTCTGAACCTGCGCGGTAAAACGTCTGAGTACCTGAGCCGCACGTCAATGTCCCAGGGTACGCCGTCCTACACTCAGGTTGATGTCGGTATGCGCTACAACGCCAACAAAAACCTGCTGGTTACTGCCGGTGTGTATAACGTGCTCGATAAGCAGATTGATTACGATACGTATGACACCGTGCTGGATGGCCGTCGCTACACCGTCGGCATGACCTACAGCTTCTGATCTGCCCATAAAAAAGCCCGCTCAACTGAGCGGGCTAAAAGAGAGGAAGTGCGGTTATTGTTTAAATCGTTCCGGGAAATCCATTTCACTGTAGCGAACGAAGCGTGTTCCTTTCGTCAGTTTGTAGCCAAACCAGATGATCAGGAACAGCGGAATGCCAATATAGGTGGCCGTGACGGCGCCCCAGTCAATGGTGTCCGCAAGGAAGGCCTCATAGTTCTGACCCAGGGTAATAATCAGGCACAGAACGAAGGCGAAGATCGGCCCCAGCGGGAAGAACCCTGACCGGTACGGCAGATTATTCAGATCATGCCCCTGCTTGACGTACCCGCGACGGAAACGGTAGTGGCTGATGGCAATGCCCAGCCAGGCAATGAAGCCCGTCATACCAGAGGTGTTAAGCAGCCACAGGTAGACCGTCTGATTGCCGAACATGGAGGTCAGGAAACAGAGACCCGCAATCACCGTGGTCGCATACAGCGCGTTGCGCGGCACGCCACCGCGAGACAGTTTCGAGAAAATACGCGGCGCTTTACCGTCGCAGGCCAGGGTGTAGAGCATGCGGGTGGAGGCGTACATCCCGGAGTTACCCGCAGACAGTACCGCCGTCAGGATCACCGCGTTCATCACCGCCGCGGCAGAGAGCAGACCCGCGTGCTGGAAGACCAGCGTGAACGGGCTGACGCTGATGTCTTTCACATCGTTACGCAGCAGGCTTGGGTCGGTATACGGAATAATCAGGCTGATAATCAGGATCGCGAACACATAGAACAGCAGGATACGCCAGAACACCTGACGCACCGCGCGCGGAATGTTCTTCTCCGGGTTTTCGGATTCACCGGCCGCGATACCAATCAGCTCGGTACCCTGGAAGGAGAAGCCGACAATCATCGCCACGCCAATCATCGCCGAGAAGCCCCCGGCAAACGGCGCATCGCCTATAGTCCAGTTACTCCAGCCCGCCGGTTCAGCCCCTTTGAAAATACCAACGATCATCGCCACACCGACAACGATAAAGATGATGACGGTTGCCACTTTAATCAAAGAGAACCAGTATTCCGCTTCGCCAAAGCCGCGCACGGAGATGTAGTTCAGCAGGAAGATGACCGCCAGGAACAGGGCGCTCCAGATCCAGCCTGGCGTGTCCGGGAACCACCAGGTCATCACCAGCTGTGCCGCGACGAGGTCAACGGCGATGGTCACCGCCCAGTTGTACCAGTAGTTCCAGCCCAGCGCGAAGCCGAAGCCTTCCTCAACGTATTTTTGTCCGTAGGTCGAAAACGAACCAGACACCGGCATGTATGCCGCCAGTTCACCCAGGCTGGTCATCAGGAAGTAGACCATCAGGCCAATCAGGATATAAGAGAATAATGCCCCACCCGGGCCGGCTGCCGAAATTGTTGCGCCAGAGGCAACGAAAAGACCCGTACCGATGGAGCCGCCAATGGCGATCATCGTCAGGTGACGCGCCTTAAGTGCGCGACGTAGCGCGGGCGCTTCTGTGGTTTTAGTTTCTGAAACCATGTGAAAATGCTGTCCATTCAATAAATGAGGCGCGATTGTAGCAGACGATCTGCGTTGCTTCCGGCAGAAATGCTCAGTTATAAGAGAGCTTCATGACTCGGCCAAGATTATAAGTAAAGCATAAAAATGTGGGGTGATAAGCGCACATAGCCCCGGTAAGCGAAGCGCCACCGGGGAACGTTAAATGGCGCAGTAGCGCAGAAAACGCTGGAGCGAGCTGGAAAGGTGTTTCTGACGATGATGGATGCACCACAGCGTGCGCACCAGCTTCGGCAGCGGAACGGGGATCTCAACCAGAGAGCCGGTTTCCAGCTGTTCGGCAATCACCCGTCGGGAAAGACAGCTAATGCCCAGGCCATGACGCACCGCATGCTTAATCGCCTCGGAGTTACCTAATTCCATCCCTAACTGGAACTGCGGCAGATGGGACAGCAGCAGATAATCGACAATCTCACGCGTGCCGGAGCCCTGCTCTCGCAGGATCCACTGCGCCTGCGCCAGACGCTCCAGCGTCACCTCGCCCTGGAGTAAAGAAGAGGCCGGGGAGGCAAACACCACCAGCTCATCCTCCAGCCAGGGTTCCGCAATGATATCCACGTTGTGGCACGGCCCTTCGATAAGCCCGATGTCCACGCGGAAATCGATCACCGCGTTGATCACGTCCTGGCTGTTGCCGACGCTCATTTCCAGCGGCAGGGTCGGAAAATCCCGGCGGTAGCGGGCAATCACTTCCGGCAGGATGTAGTTACCGATCGTGCTGCTGGCGTAGACGCGAATAGCGCCGTTGTCCTCGCGGAACAGCTGTTCGATCTCCGTTGCCTGCTCCAGCAAGGCCAGGGCACGCGGGTACAGCAGGCGGCCATGTTCGTTCACCACCAGCCGCTTTCCTACCCTGTCGAAAAGCTGAACGCCCAGTTGCCCTTCAAGATCGGTCAAGGACGCGCTAACGGCGGACTGCGAGAGCGCCAGCATTTGTGACGCCTGGGTTGTCGAGCCGCTTTTCAGCACCTCGGCAAAAACTTCCAGCTGACGCAATGTAATGTGCATGGTTGCTTACCACTTATAAAGATTGATTATAAATATATAATCAATTTTATTTTTAAGCCAGAGCGCCGTAACCTTTAGCCAGACAAAGGAGAAGGTTATGTCAGAAATCACCTTACAACATCATCGTACAGTGTGGCACTTCGTGCCGGGTCTCGCGCTCAGCGCCGTGGTTACCGGCGTGGCTTTATGGGGCGGGAGTATACCGGCGGTTGCCGGCGCAGGGTTCAGCGCCCTGACGCTGGCCATTCTGCTTGGCATGGTGGTCGGGAACACCGTTTATCCACACATCTGGAAATCCTGCGACGGCGGCGTGCTTTTCGCCAAGCAGCATTTATTACGTCTCGGGATCATCCTTTATGGCTTCCGTCTCACCTTTTCGCAGATTGCGGATGTCGGTGTCAGCGGGATTGCCATTGACGTCCTGACCCTTTCGAGCACCTTTTTACTGGCGTGCTTTATCGGCCAGAAGATCTTTGGGCTGGACAAACAGACCAGCTGGCTGATCGGTGCGGGTAGCAGCATCTGCGGCGCGGCGGCGGTACTGGCAACAGAACCCGTCGTTAAAGCCGAAGCCAGTAAAGTCACGGTTGCCGTCGCAACGGTAGTTATCTTCGGTACGCTGGCGATCTTCCTGTATCCGGCCATGTATCCGCTGGTGGCGCACTGGTTTAGTCCGGAAACCTACGGCATTTATATCGGCTCAACCATGCACGAAGTGGCGCAGGTGGTGGCGGCAGGTCACGCCATTAACCCGGAAGCGGAAAACGCGGCGGTCATCGCCAAAATGCTGCGCGTGATGATGCTGGCCCCGTTCCTGATTTTCCTCGCGGCGCGGGTTAAACAGCTTGCTCCGGCAGGCGGCAGCGAGAAAAGCAAAATCACCATTCCGTGGTTTGCGATCCTGTTCATCGTGGTCGCTGTCTTCAACTCTTTCCACCTGCTGCCAAAAGCGATGGTGGATATGCTGGTGACGCTGGATACGGTCCTGCTGGCGATGGCGATGGCGGCGCTGGGCGTCACCACACACGTCAGCGCGCTGAAAAAAGCCGGCGCGAAACCGCTGCTGATGGCGCTGGTGCTGTTCATCTGGCTAATCGTTGGCGGTGGTGCGATTAACCTCGCCGTGCACAGCCTGTTAGCATAAACCATCTCGTCCTTCTCCTGTTAACCCGCTATCATAGGCATTTCGGGTTAACAGGAGTCTTTTTATGAAATATGTTGGAGCGCACGTCAGCGCTGCCGGTGGCCTTGCGAATGCCGCCATTCGCGCCGCCGAAATCGAGGCGACCGCTTTCGCCCTGTTCACCAAAAACCAGCGCCAGTGGCGCGCCGCAGCGCTCACCGCTGAAGTGATTGATGATTTCAAAGCCGCCTGTGAGAAATACGGCTACGGGCCTGGCCAAATCCTTCCCCACGACAGCTACCTCATTAACCTCGGTCACCCGGTTGCCGAGGCGCTGGAAAAATCCCGCGAAGCGTTCCTGGATGAGGTTCAGCGCTGTGAACAGCTGGGGCTGACGCTGCTGAACTTCCATCCCGGCAGCCATCTGATGCAGATTGACGAAGACGCCTGTCTGGCGCGCATCGCCGAGTCCATCAACATGACGCTGGATAAAACCCAGGGCGTGACGGCGGTGATTGAGAATACCGCCGGTCAGGGCAGCAACCTCGGCTTTAAGTTTGAGCATCTGGCGGCGATCATCGACGGCGTGGAAGATAAATCCCGCGTGGGGGTGTGCATCGATACCTGTCACGCCTTTGCCGCCGGCTATGACCTGCGCACAACCGAGGCCACGAAAAATACCTTCGAGGAGTTCGAGCGTATTGTCGGTTTTAAATACCTTCGCGGTATGCACTTAAACGATGCGAAAAGCGCGTTCGGCAGCCGCGTTGACCGCCACCACAGCCTGGGCGAAGGCAACATCGGCCATGATGCGTTCCGCTTTATCATGCAGGACGCCCGCTTCGACGGTATTCCGATGGTGCTCGAAACCATTAACCCGGATATCTGGGCGGAAGAGATTGCCTGGCTGAAGGCGCAGCAAACCGCTGAACAGGCGGCATAAAAAAAGCCGGGCTGCTTACGCACCCGGCTTTTTTTGTAGGTCGGGTAAGGCGAAGCCGCCACCCGACACCTCTTTTAGGCTGCTTTTGCGACCACTTCCGCTTCCGGGCGCTTCAGCACCGCGTAAGACAGGCCTGCCACCAGCGTACCGGCAACAATCGCCAGCAGATAACCCAGCACCGGCGTGATGGCGCCAGGGATGAGCAGGACGAACAGACCGCCGTGCGGCGCCATCAGTTTCGCACCTACCGCCATGGAGATAGCCCCCGTCACCGCACCACCCACGATACAGCACGGCAGAACACGCATTGGATCGCGTGCCGCAAACGGGATTGCGCCTTCGGTGATGAAGCACAGGCCCAGCACCAGCGCCGCTTTACCGCCTTCCTGCTGCGCTTTATCGAACTTACGGCGGGCAATAATCGTCGCCAGACCGAGCGCCAGCGGAGGCACCATACCGGCCGCCATGATCGCCGCCATCGGCGCGTAGGTCTGGGTACTCAGCAGGCCAACGCCAAACGCATATGCCGCTTTGTTCACCGGACCACCCATGTCGGTACACATCATACCGCCGAGGATTGCGCCCAGCAGCACCGCGTTCGCCGTCCCCATGGTTTGCAGCCAGTGGGTCAGACCTTCCAGAATGCCCGCGACCGGCTTACCAATCAGGTAAATCATCGCCAGACCGACCACCAGGCTGGAAATCAGCGGGATGATCAGGATAGGTTTCAGCGCCTCCATACTCTGCGGCAGCTTCAGTTTCGAGCTAATCAGCTTCGCCACATAACCGGCGAGGAAACCGGCAATGATACCGCCGATAAAGCCAGAACCGGTGCTCACGGCCAGCATACCGCCGATAAGACCCGGCGTCAGACCCGGACGGTCAGCAATGGAAAAGGCGATAAAGCCCGCCAGCACCGGCACCATCAACGCAAACGCGGAGCCGCCGCCAATCTGCATCAACGCGGCCGCCAGTGTGCCCGGCTCTTTAAACGCCTCGATACCAAAGGCGAAGGAGAGCGCAATACACAGGCCGCCCGCCACCACCATCGGCAGCATGTAGGACACGCCGGTCAGCAGGTGACGATACGCGCCCGCAGACTCTTTTTTCCCTTCGGTCGCAGTTTTAGCCGCACCGGTTGCCTGATACGGTTTGGCTTCTGCCAGCGCCTTATCAAACTCCTGCGCGGTCTTCTTCAGCGCCAGGCCGGTAGAGGTACGGTACATCGGCTTGCCGGCAAACTTCGCCAGATCCACTTCGATATCCGCCGCCACAATCACCAGATCGGCTTCCGCCACCTCTTCAGGCGTGATGGCATTGCCCGCACCAACAGAGCCGCGGGTTTCAACCTTCACCCACCAGCCACGTTTTTTCGCTTCGGTTTCAATGGCTTCAGCCGCCATAAAGGTGTGCGCCACACCTGTCGGGCAGGCCGTTACCGCAACAATGCGTTTCGGCCCAGCGGCGGCAACCGGCGCCGCCTCAACAGGTGCGCTGTAAACCGTCGCATGACCTTTTGCTTCGCTCAGAAACAGTTCAGGGTGTGCCACCGCGCGATTAATATCACCCAGCCACACTTTTTTGCCGTTCAGGGCGCTGTCAGCGGGGATTTTGTCGCCCAGAACAATCGCCATTTCAGCATCACCCGGGTTATCAATGATATCCAGATGCGCTTTTTGTGCCGCCGCGCCCAGCAGGGTCTTCGCCATATAGGCACGAGCCTGTCCGAGACCGGAGTCAATGATCAGCAGCGTTTTCATTATTCCTCTCCTGCTGTTAGTTAAAAGGTTTTAAGTCAACGCGCGCCATCATCGCGGCTAACTGGGTACGATCGGTAATACCGACATTGCTCTGGCTCACGGCCAGGGCCGCAACGGCGGTAGCAAGACGTAAGGTATGTTCACTGGATTCGCGCATCAGCAGACCGTAGATCAGGCCGCCAACCATCGAATCCCCGGCACCCACGGTGCTGACCACCTCCATTGAAGGCGGTTTGGCAATCCATTCCCCGGAGGCGTTCACCCACAGGGCACCTTCTGCACCCAGCGAAATCACCACGTGAGCGATACCCTGCTCGCGCAGCGCATGGGCAGCGTCAATCACATCCTTTAATTCTGGCAGCTTACGGCCCGCCCAGATCTCCAGTTCGCGGCGGTTAGGCTTAACCAGCCATGGCGAGGCTTTCAGACCGGCGACCAGCGCGTCGCGGCTGCTGTCGAAAATAATGCACGGGCACTGGCTGCGCAGGCGCGTCATCCAGTCGGTGAACGCTTCCGGGCTGACGCCGGACGGCAGACTGCCGCTGACGCACACCATGTCAAACTGGCCCAGCCAGCTCAGGGAATCGGCAACAAAGCGCTCCCAGTCAGCCGGGGTCACTTCGAAGCCGGAGAAGTTCAGATCGGTCACTTCACCGTCTTTCTCGGTCAGCTTAACGTTGATGCGGGTACGGCCTTGCACAACCTGAAAACGGTTAGCGATGCCCAGTTCACTGAACAACTGCTGAAAACCGTCCTGGTTGTCTTTACCGAGGAAGCCGCCAACGGTGACGTCGATGCCGAGATCTTTCAGCACCTTCGCCACGTTAATCCCTTTTCCTGCGGCATGCAGGCCGGTCGTCCGCACCAGGTTAACTTCGCCACGCTCAATTTCCGGGCAGAAGCCCACCAGATCGTAAGCCGGGTTCAGCGTAATGGTCGCAACACGTCTGCTCATTATGCGCCCTCCCCCAGACCGGCCGCGATGGCGTCGCCAATCGCTTTCAGCGCCTGTTCAGCATCCGCACCCTGCGCGGTAAAGCGCAGACGATGGCCTTTCTTCACGCCCAGCGCGACAACTTTCATCAGACTGCGCCCGTTGGCTGGTTTACCCGAACCGTCCAGATTGGTCACGGTGATCTCACTTGCAAATTGTTTAATGGTATTCACCAGCATGGTGCCCGGACGGGCATGCAGGCCGTGTTCGTTACGCACCACGTACTCTGCGCTCAGCAGGTCATCCGTCAGCGCATCGTCGCTGGTCAGCAGGGCCAGCACCGTCGCCGCGTCTGCGTTCAGCAGTTTTTCAGCTTTATTGTTCAGCAGCAGATCGCCCAGACGCTTCAGCACGGATACCGGCTGATCGTCCGCCATGGCGACCGTTACCAGCATCGCGGCGCGTTCGCCGTCTGTCTCAAAGGCAACCGCAGCACGGCTGACCGCGATAGCGCTACGCAGGTTGCCTTCCGCACTGTCGTTCAGCCAGATGCCCTGACCCAGGTTTAATGGCTTATCATTGATGGCGCGCGTCACAAAAGTGGTATCTGCCGCTCCCACTTCTTTCAGGCGGGCCGCGTTCAGCGCCTGGAGCGTCAGCAAATCGGACGCAACGACGTCCAGCGTCAGGGTTTCATTATCCAGCTTCAGCGCTTCGCTCTGTTTTTCGCCCATCAGCAGGGCACGCAGCTCTTCAGCAGTGGTGGCGGATTTAAGCTGTTCCGCGACGGCATCATCGCTCAGCACGTGCGTCAGCTGACGCAGCAGGCCCAGGTGTTCGTCACCGCTGGCCGCGATGCCGATCGCCACATAAGCCACCTGCCCCTCGCCCCACAGCACGCCCTGCGGGAACTGGAAGACCTGCACGCCGGTTTTCAGCACCTGATCGCGGGTGTCCGTGGTGCCGTGCGGAATTGCAATACCGTTACCGAGGAAGGTGGAGGTCTGCTGTTCACGCGCCAGCATGCCGTTGACGTAGCCGTCAGCCACGTTGCCAGCCTGCACGAGCGCAGCGGCGACCTGGCGAATAGCCTCTTCTTTATTCCCGGCCTGTTCGCCCGGGTGAATATCCTGAACAGATAACTGGAACATGATTCTCCTCTCCTGCTGAAATTGAATCGTTTCAGCTTAACTGAGAAACCAGGCGCTAACCTGCTTCGTCAGGACAGACAAGATAGCGCTGAAACGTTTCAAGAAGTCTTGTCTTTTCTACAAAAGGTTGCAAGAAAAGTTACATTTCTTGTTGCAGAATTTAGAAGTGCAGCACATTTCTTCTTCAGTCGGGAGGTTTTTGCTGATGTTCAGCAAACAGGTTCAGCACGCTTCAGCGAAACGGCGATAAACTGAAATGCTATTTTGATTTATTGTGGCAATCTTGATTTTGCCCTCTGTTTATTTAATGACAGGCGGCGTAAACTCCGCCTCTCTCTGTTACTCGCAAAGACTGAACATGCATAACACCCCCGCTGCCGCCTCACCAAAGCCTTTTGATTTGACGTCAACGGCGTTTTTGATCGTTGCTTTTCTCACCGGTATTGCCGGTGCGTTACAAACGCCTACGCTGAGCCTGTTTCTGACCAACGAAGTTCACGCCCGCCCGGCGATGGTTGGCTTCTTCTTCACCGGGAGCGCCATCATCGGCATTTTCGTCAGCCAGTTTCTAGCCGGGCGTTCAGACCGCAAAGGCGATCGCAAAAGCCTGATCGTTTTTTGCTGCCTGCTCGGGGTGTTTGCCTGCCTGCTGTTTGCGTGGAACCGTAACTACTTCATTCTGCTGTTCGTGGGCGTCTTCCTGAGCAGTTTCGGCTCGACCGCCAACCCGCAGATGTTCGCCCTTGCCCGCGAGCATGCCGACCGCACCGGGCGAGAAGCGGTGATGTTCAGCTCGATACTGCGCGCGCAGGTGTCGCTGGCCTGGGTGATTGGCCCCCCGCTCGCCTACGCGCTGGCGATGGGTTTTGGCTTTACGGTGATGTACCTCAGCGCAGCCGTGGCCTTCGTGGTATGCGGCGCAATGGTCTGGTTCTTTCTGCCCTCCATGCGCAAAGAGCCGAAAGTGGCGACCGGTACGCTGGAAGCTCCGCGACGTAACCGGCGCGACGCGCTGCTGTTATTCATTATCTGTACGCTAATGTGGGGAACCAACAGCCTCTATATCATTAATATGCCGCTGTTTATTATTGATGAGTTGCATCTGCCGGAGAAGCTGGCCGGGATCATGATGGGAACCGCCGCGGGGCTTGAGATCCCCACCATGCTGATTGCGGGCTATTACGCGAAGCGCTTCGGCAAGCGCTTTTTGATGCGCGTCGCCGCCGTAGCCGGGCTGCTGTTTTATGTCGGTATGCTGACGGTTCATACGCCAGCCCTGCTTCTGGCTTTACAGCTGCTGAACGCCATTTACATCGGCATTCTGGCCGGTATCGGCATGCTCTACTTCCAGGATCTGATGCCGGGTCAGGCAGGCTCTGCCACCACCCTTTATACTAATACCACCCGCGTGGGCTGGATTATTGCAGGCTCACTGGCGGGCGTTGTGGCTGAAATCTGGAACTATCATACGGTGTTCTGGATTGCGCTGGTGATGTGCGTCCTGACGCTGAGCTGCCTGACGCGAATCAAAGATGTTTAAGGCGCGGTGAGCGCTTCCAGCTCAAGCAGATAAGTGATGGCCTGCTGGCGCGTACTGCCGCACATTTCGGCGGTTGGCTGGAGCCCGGAGCACACCTTCGGGCGCAGGGGCGAGCCAAAGATCATGCACAGGTTAGTGTCAGAGAGCTGAACGCAGCGGGTATTGGCAGGCTTGCCCTCCGGCATGCCTGGAATGGGGCTTGAGATGGACGGTGCGGTACAGCACGCGCCACAGTCGGAACGACAATCCATACATGCTCTCTGTTGGTGGCAGATGCCCGCGCAGTCGGGCATTGCGCGCACAGTAACACCTTTTATGTATTGATAGCAAAACCCACGAATTCCGCTTGCCTGAAAGGCCCCGCGCGAGTAATTTGGCGCGATATTTTTTACCTCCCGTAAACAGGATTACTGCAATGCCAAGAGCGAACGAAATTAAGAAAGGTATGGTACTGAATTACAACGGCAAACTGCTGATTGTGAAAGATATCGACATTCAGGCACCCAGCGCCCGTGGCGCAGCAACGCTGTACAAAATGCGTTTCTCCGATGTCCGCACCGGCCTGAAAGTGGAAGAACGTTTTAAAGGCGACGATATCGTTGATACCGTGACCCTGACCCGTCGCTACGTTGATTTCTCTTACATCGACGGCAACGAATACGTGTTCATGGATAAAGAAGATTACACCCCGTATATCTTCACCAAAGATCAGATCGAAGAAGAGCTGCTGTTTATTCCAGAAGGTGGAATGCCGGACATGCAGGTGCTGACCTGGGATGGCGTGCTGCTGGCGCTGGAGCTGCCGCAGACCGTTGATCTGGAAATTGTTGAAACGGCACCGGGCATCAAAGGCGCGTCTGCAAGTGCGCGTAACAAACCGGCTACCCTGACTACCGGTCTGGTCGTACAGGTGCCAGAGTACCTGTCAGCGGGCGAGAAAATCCGTATCCATATCGAAGAAAAACGCTATATGGGTCGTGCTGACTGATTGCGGCGTTTGTCGGGTGGCGGCTGCGCCTTACCCGGCCTACAAAAACACAAAAACCGGCCTCAGAGCCGGTTTTTCGTAGGCCCGGTAAGCGTAGCGCCACCGGGCGATCAGGCTTAAAGAAGTTCAGGATACTTCGTCATTTTCAGCGCCAGCTCGATACCGCGCACTTCCGCCATCCCTTTCAGACGGCCAATCGCCGAATACCCTGGATTCGTTTTCTTGCGCAGATCGTCCAGCATCTGGTGCCCGTGATCCGGACGGAACGGGATAGGACGTACATCCCCCGCCTGCTTACGACGTACCTCTTCAGAGAGAATGGCATCCACCACCGCAACCATGTTCACGTCGCCGCCAAGATGGGCTGCTTCGTGGAAGGTTTTCGGGTTCTCTTCACGGCAGGTTGCACGCAGGTGGGTGAAATGAATGCGATCGCCGAAGGTTTCGATCATCCGCACCAGATCGTTATCCGCCCGCACGCCATACGAGCCCGTACACATGGTAAAGCCGTTGTAGATGCTGTCCACCGTCTCTTTCAGCCACTGCATATCTTCAATCGTAGACACGATACGCGGCAGGCCGAGGATAGGGCGCGGTGGATCGTCAGGATGAACCGCCAGCCGCACGCCGACTTCTTCTGCCACCGGCACAATAGCGCGCAGGAAGTGCGCCATGTTTTCACGCAGCTGGTTTTTATCGATATCGCCATATTCCGCCAGGCGCGCGCGGAACTGATCGAGGGTATAACCCTCTTCCGCCCCCGGCAGGCCCGCGATGATATTGCGAACCAGCTTCTCAATGTCCGACTCACCGGCGGCATTGAACCACGCCAGCGCCTGCTGCTGCTCTTCGGCGGTGTAGTCTGTTTCCGCCCCCGGACGCTTCAGAATGTGCAGTTCGAAAGCCGCAAAAGCGATTTGATCGAAACGCAGCGCCTTCGAACCATCGGCCATTTCATATTCCAGGTCGGTACGCGTCCAGTCCAGGATCGGCATAAAGTTGTAGCAGACGGTATCAATACCACAGGCTGCCAGGTTACGAATGCTCTGCTGATAATTCGCAATCCAGGTATCACACTCACCGGAGTGGGTTTTGATATCTTCGTGAACCGGAATACTTTCCACAACAGACCAGGTTAACCCCTTCTCTGCCAGCTGAGCCTGACGCTTTTGGATTTCCTCCACCGGCCACACCTGACCGTTCGGAATATGATGCAGCGCCGTGACCACACCCGTTGCGCCAGCCTGACGCACATCATCAAGAGAAACCGGATCGTTCGGCCCGTACCAACGCCAGGTTTGTTCCATTGCCCCACCCTCTCAAGTTGTTATACCAATATGTGTTACTTCAATGACGACTACCATACATGTTTAATCGAAGTGGTCAATACAGCACGCGGCATTGATTGATCAAACTCACATAACAGGGATATTTACGGCTTACCAATTTAATTTGTTGTCATATAACTTTACACTGGCATTGTTAATTAATGGTTAATCAGGTGTGTATTACATGAAGACTATTGCCTCCACCGCGCTTCCTGCTCATGTCCAGCAGCCCCGCCACGATCGCGAGCAGTTACGCTCCCGCATCGTCCATTTCGGTTTTGGCGCGTTCCACCGGGCGCATCAGGCGTTGTTAACAAACCGGGTACTGAATGCCAAAGGAGGCGACTGGGGAATTTGTGAGATTAGCCTCTTTAGCGGCGATGTCCTTATGGGCCAGCTCCGGGCGCAGGATCATCTGTTTACCGTGCTGGAGAAAGGTGCCGAAGGCAATCAGCCCATTATTATCGGTGCGGTAAAAGAGTGCCTGAACGCCAAACTCGACTCGCTGGCAGCCATTATTGAGAAATTCTGCGAACCGCAGGTGGCAATTGTCTCCCTCACCATTACCGAAAAAGGCTACTGTATCGATCCGGCGACGGGAAAACTGGATATGCGGAACAGCCGCATCCTGCACGATCTTGAGCACCCGTCTGAGCCGCATTCCGCGCCGGGTATTCTGGTTGAAGCGCTTCATCGCCGCCGCGAGCGGGGCCTGCCGGCGTTTACCGTGCTCTCCTGCGACAATATTCCCGACAACGGCCACGTGGTGAAAAATGCCGTTCTCGGCATGGCCGGAAAGCGTTCCGCAGCGCTGGCCGGATGGATCGAGGCGCACGTGAGCTTCCCTGGCACCATGGTCGACCGAATCGTGCCCGCCGCCACCGACGCCTCACTCGCGGAAATCACCCAGGAACTTGGCGTTGAAGATCCCTGCGCCATCAGCTGTGAACCGTTCATTCAGTGGGTAGTGGAAGATAACTTTGTCGCCGGGCGTCCGGAGTGGGAGGTCGCAGGCGTACAGATGGTTGAGGATGTCCTGCCCTGGGAGCAGATGAAGCTGCGGATGCTGAACGGCAGCCACTCCTTCCTCGCGTATCTGGGCTACCTTGCCGGCTACGCGCACATAAATGAATGTATGCAGGACGACAGTTTCCGCGAGGCGGCCCGCAGGCTGATGCTGAATGAGCAGGCCCCTACGCTGCGCATCACCAACGTTGATCTGACAGCCTATGCTGACAGCCTGCTTGACCGCTTCGCCAACCCGGCCCTACAGCATCGTACATGGCAAATCGCCATGGACGGCAGCCAGAAGCTGCCTCAGCGCATGCTGGAAGGGATCCGCATGCATCTTGAGCGTAACACCGCCTGGCCATTACTGGCGCTGGGGGTGGCGGGCTGGATGCGCTACGTCAGCGGTACGGACGAACAGGGCAACGCCATTGACGTACGCGATCCGCTGAGCGACAAGTTTCAGGCCATTGTCGCTACCAGCAGCGACGCAGAACGCGTTAGCGCCCTGCTGACGCTAAATGAAATCTTTGGCGACGACCTGCCGCAAAACCCTGTCTTTGTCGAGGCAATCACCAGCGCGTACCAGCGCCTCGTCCGGCTCGGCGCGCGCCAGGCCGTTATCGAAACGTTAAAAATTTAGCGATTATTGCGTTTAAGGCGAACGGTTTTGTGCTCCGTTCGCCCTCCCTCTTCTCAATGTCCGATTTTTTCGTCAGGATGATAGATAGTTGTTACTACATCACAATTATTTATCGGAGCGCACGTGACCAAAACCAACCTGATCACCGGTTTTCTCGGCAGCGGTAAAACTACGTCCATTCTGCATTTGCTGGCCAATAAAGACCCGGCGGAAAAGTGGGCCGTGCTGGTCAACGAATTTGGCGAAGTGGGGATCGACGGCGCGTTGCTCGCCGACAGCGGCGCGATGGTGAAAGAGATCCCGGGCGGGTGTATGTGCTGCGTGAATGGTCTGCCGATGCAGGTCGGGCTGAATACGCTGCTGCGTCAGGGCAAGCCGGACCGTCTGCTGATTGAGCCCACCGGGCTGGGGCATCCTAAGCAAATCCTTGATTTACTGACCGCCCCGGTATACGAGCCGTGGCTTGAGCTGCGTGCGACGCTTTGCCTGCTCGACCCCCGCCAGCTGCTGGATGAAAAAGCGATCAATAATGACAATTTCCGCGACCAGCTCGCCTCGGCAGATATTATCGTGGCGAATAAATCCGATCGCGCGACAGCTGAGAGTCAGGCCGCGTTCCAGTCCTGGTGGCAGCAGGCTGGCGGTGGACGTCAGTATGTGCAGACGACCCAGGGCAACATTGATGGCGCCCTGCTCGACCTTCCCCGCCTCAACCAGACGCAACTGCCTGCCAGCGCTGAGCATTCGCATAGCCACGGCGCGAAGCAAGGCCTGGCTGCACTGAGCCTGCCGGAGCATCAGCGCTGGCGTCGCAACCTGAACAGCGGCCAGGGGCATCAGGCCTGCGGGTGGATCTTCGATGCCGATACGGTTTTCGACACCATTGGTATACTGGAATGGGCGAGACTCGCGCCGGTTGAGCGGGTAAAAGGGATCATGCGCACTCCGGATGGTCTGGTGCGCATTAACCGTCAGGGCGAGGATTTCTTTATTGAAACCCAGAACGTCGCGCCACCCGACAGCCGGATAGAGTTAATTAGTGCGGTTAATACCGACTGGAATGCCCTCCAGTCAAGCCTGTTGAAGCTTCGTTTAAGTTTGGGCGGCTAACGTTGCCCCTGATTTCACACATTGCTGAAGACTATGACGACTCGACTTCCTGCTATTTTATTGCTCAACGCTGCCGGCCTGGCGATCTTTTTCTCCTGGTATATCCCGGCGGATCACGGTTTCTGGTTCCCGCTGGATTCCGGGCTGTTCCACTTCTTTAACCAGGCGCTGGCGAAGAGTGAAGCCTTCCTGTGGCTGGTGGCGATCACCAACAACCGCGCGTTTGACGGCTGTTCGCTGCTGGCAATGGGCTGTCTGATGCTCTCCTTCTGGCTGAAGGAAGACAAAACGGGTCGTCGCCGTATTCTGATTATCGGCCTGGTGATGCTGCTGACAGCCGTGATTATCAACCAGCTGGCGCAGCATCTGATGCCGGTTAAACGCGCCAGTCCTTCGCTCTTTTTCCCGAATATTAACCGCGTCAGCGAGCTGCTTCATATTCCAACCAAAGATGCCTCGAAGGACAGTTTCCCGGGCGACCACGGTATGATGCTGCTGATTTTTGCAGGCTTCATGCTGCGCTATTTTGGTAAAAAAGCCTTCACCATCGCCCTGGTTATTGTGGTGGTATTTGCATTCCCGCGGGTGATGATTGGCGCTCACTGGCTGACAGATATCGCCGTAGGCTCCCTCACGGCGGTGTTAATTGGTTTACCGTGGGTGCTGATGACCCCACTGAGCGATCGCATAATAGGCATTTTTGATCGCTATCTTCCTGGCAAATTTAAACAAGCCGGAAACAAATAAATAACGAAAATTAACACCATTCATCAGGGATCGTTTTCGATCCCTGCGTCACTTCTTTTCGGCGTCATTCAACGCTGTCATCATCCCGTCATACAATTCGTGATAAAAATGAAGCAATTGCAGGGATTACCGATATGAATGGCGGCATTTTGAGCAATTCCGCGCTGTAACTTTGTGTATCACATTTTCTTATAAAAAAACGGACTTTTTTGCTCGCAATACCCCGTGCAATCGGTTAACCTCGAACTCGTTTTGCCCCACTGAGATAATTATTATCATGGTGAATAATTTTGTGCGTTGAGCCACAGTTTTCACTATAAAGAATTGTCTCATTGTGAACAGATTATTAGTCTCGTCACGGTTGGCATTTTTATAACGATATTTTCGTTAAGGACTTCAAGGGAAAACAAACAAAATGGTCAAATCTCAACCAATCTTGAGATATATCTTGCGGGGGATCCCGGCGATTGCAGTGGCGGTTCTGCTTTCGGCATGTAGTACGACGAACACCGCGAAGAATATGCATCCTGAGACGCGTGTTGTGGGAATGGAAGATTCCTCTTCACTGCAAGCCTCTCAGGATGAATTTGAAAATATGGTACGTAATCTCGACGTTAAGTCGCGTATTATGGATCAGTATGCTGACTGGAAAGGCGTGCGTTACCGTCTGGGCGGCAGCACCAAGAAAGGCATCGATTGTTCCGCGTTCGTACAGCGTACGTTCCGTGAGCAGTTTGGGTTAGACCTTCCGCGTTCTACTTATGAACAGCAGGAAATGGGTAAATCCATTTCGCGCACTAAACTGCGCACGGGCGATTTAGTCCTGTTCAGAGCGGGTTCAACCGGTCGACACGTTGGCATCTATATCGGTAACGATCAGTTTGTCCATGCTTCCACCAGCAGTGGTGTGACGATTTCCAGCATGAACGAACCTTACTGGAAGAAGCGCTACAACGAAGCTCGCCGCGTTCTGAGCCGTAGTTAATATTGCTGTCGTATCGTTGGTTATCCCTTGGCTGGCGATACGATAAAAAAAGCACTGCTCCGGCAGTGTTTTTTTTTGCCCGTTACACTGATAACTATCCAGCGGCATTTCAGGAATCACGACATCTATGTTTACCCGCTACTTCTCCAGCAACCGCAAGATTCTGTTTCTCAGTTTCCTTACGGGGTTATTCACTGCCCTGCTCCTGGGAGCATTACAGTTTTACTGGAGTTACCACAAGCGAGACGTCAGATTCGATACCCTTATTACCGATTTAAGCGTCTACATGGAGAGCTATTTCGATGAGCTCAAAATGTCGATTGATACGCTCCAGCCACTCACGCTGAACAGCTGCGAGGAAGTGAGTGCCGCCCTGACCTCCCGGGCGGCCTTTAGCATCAACGTGCGCGCCTTTTTGCTGGTCAGGGATAAAAACGCCTACTGCTCTTCCGCCACCGGCCCGATGAATGTCCCTCTGGAAGCGCTTATTCCTGAACTGCACATCAATAAACAGGTTGATATGGCGCTCCTGCCGGGCACCCCCATGATGCCGGACAAGCCCGCGATTGCCATCTGGTATCGCAACCCACTGGTGAAGGACGGCGGTGTATTTACCTCCGTTAATCTTAACCTGACTCCTTATCTCCTCTACACCTCAAGACAGGATGAGTTTGCCGGTATTTCCATCATTATTGGCGATTATGCGTTATCAACCCATTCCGGAACGCTGGTCCCTGCGCGTGATTTGCCTGATATCCCGGTCCGTACCGCCACGCTGAAAAATGTGCCTCTGACCATCCATGTTTATGCGGAAGCCTGGACGACCGATGAAGTGCTGTACGCCCTGTTTTTCGGCCTGGTCTGCGGTATCGCGGCGGGCCTGTTGAATTTCTATATTCTTACTATCCGTCTTAATCCGGGGAAAGAGATCCTAACGGCCATCAAACGCGACCAGTTTTACGTGGTCTATCAACCCGTCGTGGATGCGCAGTCGCTCAAAATGACCGGGCTGGAAGTCCTGATGCGCTGGAAGCATCCGGTGATGGGAGAAATTCCACCGGATGCCTTTATTAATTTCGCTGAAGCGCAGAAGCTGATTGTCCCGCTGACGCTGCATCTTTTTGACCTGATTATCCGCGATGCCCCTGTCCTGCAAACGGTGCTCCCGCCTGGGGCCAAGTTTGGGATCAACATCGCGCCCGGGCATCTGCATGCGGAAAGCTTTAAAGAGGATATGCGCGCGTTTGCCGCCGCCCTTCCACCCGATCACTTCCAGATTGTGCTGGAAATAACCGAGCGCGATATGATCAACCACCGCGAGGCTAATCAGCTGTTCGAATGGCTGCACGAAGAAGGTTTTGAAATTGCCATCGATGATTTTGGCACCGGCCACAGCGCGCTGATCTATCTGGAACGCTTCACGATGGATTACCTGAAAATTGACCGTGGCTTCGTGAATGCCATCGGGACTGAAACCGTCACCTCGCCAGTGCTTGACGCGGTGCTGACGCTGGCAGAACGCCTGAATATGTTAACCGTTGCCGAGGGTGTTGAAACGCCGGAGCAGGCGGCGTGGCTGCGCGAGCATGGCGTGAACTATCTTCAGGGCTACTGGATCGGCCGCCCAATGCCGCTGGAGCAGTTCAGGACGTGGCAACCCGACATCACGCTCGGGGAATAATTTCACAATCACGGCGCTGTCCCTTATTATTCTGTTCAACCGAGCCTGCCTGTGAACAAAGGGATCCGCCGCACTATGATTATGCGCGTTGTGTTGACGCTATTGGCGCTGGTGAGCCTGTCGAGCCAGGCGCAGACCATCAAAGAGAGCACGGCCTTTGCCGTCATTGGCGAGCCGAAGTACGCGGTTAACTTTAACCACTACGATTACGTTAACCCCGCCGCCCCGAAAGGCGGAAACGTGACGCTTTCCGCCACGGGAACGTTTGACAACTTTAACCGCTTTGCCCTGCGCGGCGTGGCGGCAGCGCGTACCGAATCCCTCTATGACACGCTGTTCGTCACCTCCGACGACGAACCCGGCAGCTATTATCCCCTGGTCGCCGAGAACGTGCGTTACGCCGATGATTTCAGCTGGGCAGAAATCGCGATTAATCCGCGGGCGCGTTTTCACGACGGTACGCCGGTTAGCGCCCGTGACGTGGCATTCACCTTTCATAAATTTATGACCGAAGGCGTGCCGCAGTTTCGTCTGGTGTACAAGGGCACCACGGTGAAAGCCATCGCCCCGCTGACCGTGCGAATCGAACTCCCTGAGCCGAACAAAGAGAATATGCTGAGCCTGTTCTCCCTGCCCGTCATGCCCGAATCCTTCTGGAAAAATCATAAGCTGAGCGATCCCCTCTCTACCCCGCCGCTGGCCGGAGGGCCGTATCGCATTACCGACTGGCGAATGGGCCAGTACGTGATCTATTCCCGGGTGAAAGATTACTGGGCAGCCACGCTGCCGGTAAACCGGGGCCGCTGGAACTTCGATACAATCCGCTACGACTACTACCTGGATGATAACGTGGCCTTCGAGGCATTTAAGGCGGGCGCGTTTGATTTACGTGTCGAGAACAGCGCCAAAAATTGGGCGACCCGTTATATCGGAAAAAATTTCGCGAAAGGCTATATCGTTAAAGACGAACACAAAAACGAATCCGCGCAGGACACGCGCTGGCTGGCGTTTAATATTCAGCGCCCGGTTTTTTCCGATCGTCGGGTGCGTGAAGCCATTACCCTGGCGTTTGATTTCGAATGGATGAACAAAGCGCTGTTTTACGGAGCCTACAGCCGGGCGAACAGCTATTTCCAGAATACTGAATATGCCGCCCGTGATTATCCCCACGCGGACGAGCTGGTTTTGCTGGCGCCAATGAAAGCGGAACTCCCGCCGGAGGTGTTCACCCGCGTATTTGAACCGCCCAAATCCGACGGAAACGGGTTCGACCGGGACAACCTGCTGAAAGCCAGCAACCTGCTGGATGATGCTGGCTGGGTGCTGAAAAATCGGCAACGGGTTAATGTGCAAAACGGTAAACCGCTCAGCTTCGAACTGCTGATTGCCTCCGGCGCAAACGATCAGTGGGTGCTGCCATTTAAGAAGCACCTTGTCCGGCTTGGCGTCACCATGAATATCCGCCAGGTCGATATGGCCCAGTTAACCAACCGCAAGCGCAGTCGCGATTACGACATGATGCAGACCCTGTGGGCCGCGCAGCCGTGGCCAAGTTCAGATCTGCAAATCTCCTGGGCATCGGGGTATATCGACTCCTCGTACAACGCCCCGGGCGTAAAGAGCCCGGTGATTGATGCGCTGATTGCAAAAATTGTCGCCGCTCAGGGCGATAAGAACAAGCTTCTGCCGCTTGGCCGCGCGCTCGATCGGGTCTTAACCTGGAACTATTACATGCTGCCGATGTGGTATATGGGCGAAGATCGCGTGGCCCGCTGGGATAAATTCTCCCTGCCTGCCGTTCGCCCGGTCTACACCCTCGGCTTTGACACCTGGTGGTATGACGTGAATAAAGCCGCAAAACTGCCCGCAGAGCGGCGTTAAGGAGTGACGATGGGCGCTTATCTTATCCGCCGGCTGCTGTTAGTGATCCCGACGCTGTGGGCCATCATTACCATTAACTTTTTTATCGTCCAGATCGCCCCCGGCGGTCCGGTGGACCAGGCAATTGCGGCAATAGAATTTGGTCACGCTGGCGGCATGCCGGGCGGCGGCGGTGAAGGAATGGGGGCCAGCCATGCCCGGACGGGCGTGGGCAACATCAGCGAAAGCCACTACCGGGGCGGTCGCGGACTGGATCCGGAGGTGATCGCCGAGATCACCCATCGCTATGGTTTTGACAAGCCGCTGCACGAGCGTTATTTCAGGATGCTCTGGGATTATGTCCGTTTCGATTTTGGCGACAGCCTGTTTCGCAGCGCCTCGGTGTTAACCCTGATCAAACAAAGCCTGCCGGTTTCCATCACGCTCGGACTGTGGGGGACGCTGATTATTTATCTGGTCTCCATTCCGCTGGGGATCCGAAAAGCGGTCTACAACGGTAGCCGTTTCGATATCTGGAGCAGCACATTCATTATCATCGGCTACGCTATCCCGGCGTTTCTGTTTGCCGTGCTGCTGATTGTCTTTTTCGCCGGCGGCAGTTATTTCGACCTCTTCCCGCTGCGCGGGCTGGTCTCTGCGGATTTCAGCACCCTGCCGTGGTATCAGAAAATCACCGATTACTTCTGGCACATCACGCTTCCGGTGCTGGCGACGGTCATCGGCGGTTTTGCGGCGCTTACGATGCTGACCAAAAACGCCTTTCTTGATGAGATCCGCAAACAGTACGTCGTCACCGCGCGCGCCAAAGGCGTCGGTGAAAAGCAGATCATGTGGAAGCACGTTTTTCGTAACGCCATGCTGCTGGTGATTGCCGGTTTCCCCGCCACGTTCATCAGTATGTTTTTTACCGGCTCGCTGCTGATAGAGGTGATGTTCTCGCTCAACGGATTAGGGCTGCTGGGCTATGAGGCCACCGTCTCCCGTGATTATCCGGTGATGTTTGGCACACTCTACATTTTCACCCTGATCGGCCTGCTGCTGAACATCATCAGCGATATCAGCTATACGCTGGTCGATCCCCGTATCGATTTTGAGGGCCGCTGATGTCGCGTTTAAGCCCCGTCAATCAGGCCCGCTGGGCGCGCTTTCGCCACAACCGTCGCGGCTACTGGTCGCTGTGGATCTTCGCCGTCCTGTTCGCCTTAAGTATGTGTTCGGAACTGATTGCCAACGATAAACCCCTGCTGGTGCATTTCAAAGACCGCTGGTATGTACCGGTGCTGGCCACCTACAGCGAAAGCGATTTTGGCGGCCCGTTTGCGACGCCAGCCGAGTACCAGGATCCCTGGTTACGTGAACAGATAGCGCAGCATGGCTGGGCTATCTGGGCGCCGATTCGTTTTGGCGCGAACAGTATTAACTTCGCCACGTCCACCCCCTTCCCTTCGCCACCTTCCGCGCAAAACTGGCTGGGAACGGACGCCAACGGCGGCGATGTGCTGGCGCGCATTCTCTATGGCACCCGCATCTCGCTCCTGTTTGGGCTGCTGCTGACGCTCTTTAGCAGCGTAATGGGCGTTGTGGCGGGCGCCGTGCAGGGCTATTACGGGGGTAAAATAGATTTATGGGGACAGCGCGTGATTGAAGTCTGGTCCGGTATGCCGACGCTGTTTCTGATTATCCTGCTGTCCAGCGTGGTACAGCCTGGCTTCTGGTGGCTGCTCGGGATCACCGTCCTGTTCGGCTGGATGGCGCTGGTCGGCGTGGTGCGCGCGGAGTTTCTGCGTACGCGGAATTACGACTATATTCGCGCTGCGCAGGCGTTAGGCGTGAGCGATGGCGCAATCATCTTCCGTCACATGCTTCCCAATGCGGTGGTGGCGACCCTCACCTTCCTGCCGTTTATTTTGTGCAGCTCCATTACCACCCTGACGTCGCTTGATTTTCTTGGTTTCGGTTTGCCGCTGGGCTCACCGTCCCTTGGCGAACTGCTGTTGCAGGGCAAAAACAATCTCCAGGCCCCCTGGCTGGGCATCGCCGCATTCCTCTCCGTGGCGGTGCTCCTTTCCCTGCTGATTTTTATTGGCGAAGCCGTGCGCGATGCCTTCGATCCCAACAAGGCGGTATGACATGACCCGGCCTCTTCTGAGTATAGAGAACCTGTCGATTGCGTTTTCAAAACAGGGCGAATCACGCACGGTGGTGACGGATTTATCGTTGCAGATCCAGCGCGGAGAGACGCTGGCGCTGGTCGGGGAATCCGGCTCCGGTAAGAGCGTTTCGGCGCTGTCGGTGCTGCGCCTGCTCCCTTCCCCGCCGGTCAGCTATCCGCAGGGGGATATTCTGTTCCATGGACAATCGCTGCTGAACGCTGACGAGCAAACCCTGCGCGGCATTCGTGGCAACAACATCGCCATGATTTTTCAGGAGCCGATGGTGTCGCTCAACCCACTGCATACCCTGGAAAAACAGCTCTATGAAGTGCTGTCACTTCATCGGGGAATGCGTAAAGAGGCAGCGCGGGGTGAAATTCTGGACTGCCTTGAACGCACCGGTATCCGTAATGCGGCGAAACGGCTGAACGATTTCCCGCACCAGCTTTCCGGCGGCGAGCGCCAGCGCGTGATGATTGCGATGGCCCTGCTCACGCGCCCCGAACTGCTGATTGCCGATGAACCTACTACCGCGCTGGACGTCACGGTACAGGCACAAATTCTGCAACTGCTGCGCGAACTGCGCGACGAGCTGAACATGAGCCTGCTGTTTATTACGCACAACCTGAGCATCGTGAAAAAGCTCGCTGACGCGGTGGCCGTGATGCAAAACGGCCGCTGCGTGGAACAGAACCGGGCATCCGCCCTGCTGAGCGCGCCTCAGCACCCGTATACACAGCGCCTGCTCGATAGCGAACCCGCTGGCGACCCGGTTCCGCTTAACGCTGACAGCGCGCCGTTGCTGAGGGTTGAGGGGCTGTCGGTGTCATTCCCGATCCGCAAAGGCATTTTGCGTCGCGTGGTCGATCACAATCATGTTCTGAAAGACATGAGCTTCGCTCTGCGTCCGGGCGAATCGCTTGGGCTTGTGGGCGAGTCCGGTTCAGGCAAAAGCACCACCGGCCTGGCGCTGCTGCGCCTGATCGCCTCTCAGGGAAGCATTGTTTTTGACGGCATGCCGCTGCAAAACCTGAATCGCCGGATGATGCTTCCCGTGCGCCCGCGGATGCAGGTGGTATTTCAGGATCCAAACTCTTCGCTTAACCCGCGCCTGAGCGTATTACAGATTATTGAGGAGGGCCTGCGCGTCCACCAGCCGACCATGACGGCGCAACAGCGTGAAATCGACGTGATGCGGGTGATGGCGGAAGTGGGTTTAGATCCCGAGACCCGGCACCGGTATCCGGCTGAGTTTTCCGGCGGACAGCGCCAGCGTATAGCGATTGCCCGCGCGCTGATCCTGAAACCGGAGCTGATCGTGCTGGACGAGCCAACCTCTTCCCTGGACCGCACCGTGCAGGCGCAAATTCTGGCGCTGCTGAAGGGGCTACAGGAAAAGCATCGGCTGGCCTATATCTTTATCAGCCACGATTTACAGGTGGTGCGTGCGCTTTGCCATCAGGTGGTGGTATTGCGGCAGGGAGAAGTCGTTGAGCAGGGAGAGTGCCAGCGCGTATTCACCGCGCCGACGCAGGATTACACGCGCCAGCTATTGTCCGCTGACTAGCACTCAGAAAGGATATTGACCGGAGAACGGCTCGGCAATGGCCACGCCGAAGTTTTTCAGACGACAGGTGGCGGCAAACTCATCCTGGCTGTTAACAAACAGGCACGGCTCACCTTCGCATTCCAGCACGGAGCTGTCCACTTCGATGTCTGTCAGCGCCTGGCTGAGACGTTCCATGACCGGCCACGCATTTTCATCGCTCGGGCTGAGCAGTTTGAGGGCCACCAGACAATTATCCTCCCCGGCAACGCTTTGCGGAATCGGTTCAACTTTCGAACCTGCAAAACCCGTCGACCAGCGATAGCTCTGGGGCAAGCGATGGACAATGGAGAGTTGTAATGTATTCACGTTCAGATCCCCGGAAGCAAATTTACTTCACAATTTATTTACATTTATAGTAACACATCATCGCCAACCTGCACTGTTTAGCGGATTTTATAGGCGTTGCAGGCTCGCATCGGCGCTATATGTACCCGTTTCTGCGATCTAACTCAACCTTTTTAAATACAATGATGTGACTTTTTACATAAATAGATTTTACATAAAAGAAACAAACACAGGGTAAACGAACGGAGGGTTGGTTGATATGGGTCAACAAAAAGGCCCGTCACGGGCCTTAAGTGGTCATTTATGCGCCGTCTTTCGCGGCCGGCTGGCGTAAAGATAGAAGAGAATGGAGCAGGTCGCGCAGAGGGCAATCGCCCACAGCATCGGCCAGGCGGTATTAAACGTCGCCGTCGAGAGCAGCGCCCCGACTATCGCGCCAATTCCGAAACGGAACGTTCCTGCCAGCGACGAGGCGGTGCCCGCCATATGCGGAAATTCGTCGAGGATCACCGCCATCGCGTTGGATGAAACCATCGACACGCAGCCGACAAACGCCGCCACGCCCACCACCAGCGCCCAGAAACCGACGCCCAGCAACGCGCTCAATACCAGCCAGATAGCCATCACGAACTGGATCCACAGCCCGGCGCGGAACATATTCAGCGCCCCAACCCGCCGGACAAAGCGGCTGTTGATAATGGTCATCACAAACAGGAACACAATATTCAGCGCGAAGTAGTAACCAAAATGCTGGGGTGACACATGGTTCAGTTCGATGTACACAAACGGCCCCGCGCTCAGGAACGAGAACATTCCGGCAAAGCTGAAGCCGCTGGCCAGCATATAGCTGAGCACACGCTTATGGCGAAACAGCGAGGCAAAGTTGCCAAGCGTGGTGCGAATGTGGAACTTCTGACGTCGCTCGACCGGCAGCGTTTCATCGATAAAGACGAAGATCATCACCGAGGCCAGCAGCGCGGCAATCGCCAGGATCCAGAAAATCGCATGCCAGCTGAACCACACCAGGACCGCCCCGCCCACCATGGGGGCGACCAGCGGCGCAATTGTCGTGACCAGCATGACGAACGACATCATGCGTGAGAACTCTTCCTTCGGGTAGACGTCGCGCATCAGCGCGTTAATCACCACGCTTGCCGCAGCCGCCGCCAGGCCATGGAAGAAGCGCATCACAATCAGCTGATCGATACTCTGCGCCAGCGCGCAGGCCACCGCCGCCGCGGCAAATATCAATGTCCCGCCCAGGATAACCGGTTTACGCCCCAGGCTGTCGGCCATTGGTCCATAAAAGAGCTGACCGAGGGCAAAACCAAGAATGTAGGTGCTGAGCGTCATCTGCGCGCTGCCTGCCGGTACGCCAAACTGCGCGGAAATCACCGGCAGCGCGGGCAGATACATATCGATAGACAGCGGCATCAGCATGGCCAGCAGGCCAAGGATAAATACAATTTTAAACGACGAGTGTGGCCTGGTGGTCACAGGGTTCTCCTGAATTTAGCGTGAAGGCAGCCCGACGCTGGCAATCTCTTCTTCCGTCAGCGGGCGATATTCCCCTGGGGCCAGGTCTGGATCGAGTTCAATCGCGCCGATACGTTCACGATGCAGCCCCACAACGTGGTTGCCCACGGCGGCAAACATCCGCTTCACCTGATGGTAGCGGCCTTCACTGATGGTCAGACGGACGTCCGTGGGGGTGAGGATTTCCAGCACCGCCGGTTTGGTCAGATCCTTTTCATTATGCAGCTGAACGCCTTTCGCGAATTGCTCTGCCGTGTCATCCGAGACCGGAGACTCAAGCATCACCCGATAGGTTTTCTCAAAGTGATGGCGCGGGGAGGTGATGCGGTGCGACCACTGGCCGTCATCGGTCATCAGCACCAGGCCGGTAGTATCGATATCCAGTCGCCCTGCCGCATGCAGCTTGTGCGCCACAGGTTCGTCGAGGAAATAGAGCACCGTCGGGTGATCCGGATCGTCCGTTGAACAGACGTAACCTTCCGGTTTGTTGAGCATGAAGTAGCGCGGGCCATTCTGCTGGGTCAGCGGGTTGCCGTCATACTCCACCTGGTGCTCAGGCTGGAGTTTAAAAGCGCTGTCTTTCACAATGTCGCCGTCCACGGTTACGCGGCTGGCGCGAATTTCACGCCCGGCAATAGCGCGGCTTACGCCGAGTTGCTGAGCGATAAACTTATCAAGTCGCATGAAATCTTTTTAGCCTTAATGGTGCTGGAAGTCGGACTACGCGTCCGAAAAAGAAGCAGTCAGAAACAGTTCAGTATAATGGTCTGGTTGCGCCACTCAAGGGAAAAAGTTTCGTGGCATACTATATGCGAGTTAACTGAATAGAGAAGCCATGACGTTCACATTACGCCCCTATCAGCAGGAAGCCGTTGATGCCACCCTCGCCTGGTTTCGCAAGCATCGGGAGCCCGCCGCCATCGTTCTCCCGACCGGAGCCGGTAAAAGCCTGGTGATTGCCGAACTGGCGCGCCTGGCCCGCGGACGCGTGCTGGTGCTGGCGCACGTCAAAGAGCTGGTGGCGCAAAACCACGCCAAATATTGCGCACTCGGCCTGGAGGCCGACATTTTTGCCGCCGGACTGAAGCGCAAAGAGAGCCACGGAAAAGTGGTGTTTGGCAGCGTACAATCCGTTGCGCGCAACCTGGAACTGTTTCGCAGCGAGTTTTCCCTGCTGATTGTCGATGAGTGTCACCGCATCAGCGATGACGACGACAGCCAGTATCAGCAAATCCTCACTCATCTGAAAAAGGTGAATCCTCACCTCCGTCTGCTTGGCCTCACCGCCACGCCGTTTCGTCTGGGCAAGGGCTGGATTTATCAGTTTCATTATCACGGCATGGTGCGTGGCGATGAAAAGGCCCTGTTCCGCGACTGTATCTATGAGCTTCCGCTGCGCTACATGATCAAGCACGGCTACCTGACGCCGCCGGAGCGGCTGGATATGCCCGTCGTGCAGTACGATTTCAGCCGCTTACAGGCGCAGAGCAACGGGCTGTTCAGCGAGGCAGATCTTAACCATGAGCTGAAAAAACAGAAGCGGATCACGCCGCATATCATCAGCCAGATTGAAGAGTTCGCACAAACGCGCAAAGGGGTGATGATTTTTGCTGCCACTGTCGAACACGCGCGCGAAATTACGGGGCTGCTGCCCGCCGACGACGCGGCGTTAATTACCGGTGAAACCCCCGGCCTGGAGCGCGACAGCCTGATTGAGGACTTCAAAGCTCAGCGGTTCCGCTATCTGGTGAATGTCTCCGTACTAACCACCGGCTTTGACGCCCCGCACGTCGACCTGATTGCGATTCTTCGCCCGACGGAATCCGTCAGCCTGTATCAGCAGATTGTTGGCCGCGGGCTGCGTCTGGCGCCGGGCAAAACCGACTGTCTGATCCTTGATTACGCCGGTAACCCGCACGATCTCTATTCGCCGGAAGTCGGCACGCCAAAAGGCAAGAGCGACAACGTGCCCGTTCAGGTTTTTTGCCCTGCCTGCGGGTTTGCCAACACCTTCTGGGGGAAAACCACCGCCGACGGCACGCTGATCGAACATTTTGGCCGCCGCTGTCAGGGCTGGTTTGAAGACGATGAAGGCCATCGCGAACAGTGTGACTTCCGCTTCCGCTTCAAAAACTGCCCGCAGTGCAATGCCGAAAACGACATTGCCGCCCGCCGCTGTCGAGAGTGCGACACGGTCCTGGTTGACCCGGACGACATGCTGAAAGCGGCGCTGAAGCTGAAAGATGCGCTGGTGCTGCGCTGTTCCGGCATGGCCTTACAGCCCGGCGCGGATGAAAAAGGCGAGTGGCTAAAAATTACCTACTACGACGAGGATGGCGCAGACGTCAGCGAGCGGTTCCGGGTTCAGACGCCCGCCCAGCGCACCGCGTTCGAGCAGCTCTTTATCCGCCCGCATACCCGCACGCCTGGCGTACCGCTGCGCTGGCTAACCGTGGCCGATATCGTGCGCCAGCAGGCGTTACTGCGCCATCCTGATTTTGTTGTCGCCCGCAAAAAAGGGCAGTTCTGGCAGGTGCGTGAGAAGGTCTTTGACTATGAAGGACGCTTTCGCCGGGCAAACGAATTGCGCGGTTAACGGGACTTTTCGTTGATGCGCGAGCCATTTGAGTATAAAATGCCGCCCGCTTCACATCCGTGAGGCAGAACACTCACCTGCTGCTGGGTCGCCTGTAGTAGGGTTTTAAATACAGAGAGAAATCAATGTTCACTATCGAAGCAGAAGTACGTAACGTGCAGGGTAAGGGTGCGAGCCGCCGCCTGCGTACCGCAAACAAGTTCCCGGCTATCGTTTACGGTGGCGAAGCTGCTCCAGTTGCTATTGAACTGGATCACGACAAAGTATGGAACATGCAGAACAAAGCTGAATTCTACAGCGAAGTTCTGACCATCGTTGTTGACGGTAAAGAAGAAAAAGTGAAAGTTCAGGCTGTTCAGCGTCACGCGTTCAAGCCAAAACTGACTCACATCGACTTCGTTCGCGCGTAATCGCAAACCTGTCGAGAAAAACCCCGCGTTTGCGGGGTTTTTTTATGGCTGTTACTTACCGCCTGAAGTGCGACGCTGAAGCTGGTCGCGCAGATTCGGCGGTGTGCCTTTAATGGTCAGCGTGTCGGTGGCCGGGTCCCAGAAGATACGTTCCCCGAGCAGCATGGCATCAAAGTTAATGGTTAACCCACCGCCGCTACCGGCAAATTTCGTCAGCTGACGCAGCGTACTGCGATCCGCCGGGAAGCTCTCTTCCAGCTCATAGCCTTTTTCCGCAGTAAATTCCTGGAAGCTGACTTCGCTGACGCCTGCCAGCTCTTTGGACAGCGACTCCAGCTCAATCTCTTCTCCAGCCTGTAACTGCTCGTTGCAGTAGCTGTAAACCTGCTGACGCACGGTCTGACGCTCAGATTTATCAAGCTGCGCCTCAGCCGTAAAGTCATCCACCGCCTGGAGGAGACCTTTGTTCTGCGCTTTGGCATTCAGCCCTTCGCTGGCGCCGAGGAAGTCCATAAAGAAATCCGCCACTTTGCGGCCCACGCGGCCTTTAAGGAAGGTCAGATAGCGCGTTGATTCCGGGTTGGTTTCCCATTCGGTTAAATCGATACGCGCCACAATATCCGCATGGTTGATATCCAGGTAGTGCGTTGAGCTGATATCCAGCTGCTCGTTCACGCGCATACTGCTTAAGTTATTCAGCACGGTGACCAGCAGATACTCTACCGCCAGATAGCGGTAGTGGCAGAACAGGACGATACCGCCATCGGCGAAGGGATATTTCGCCAGCTCGTCACGCAGACGGCCAGTAGCAGCGCGGCTGAATGCCAGGAAATCCTCTTCGCCCTGACGTTGCAGGCGCAGGCTATCCGCCAGTTCGCTCTCTTCGCTGAACAAGCCATAGGCTTTATTTTTCGCGCTGTAGACGCGATGCAACTCCGCCATCATCTCGACAACGGTAGGCGTTGGTTCCAGTAACGAATCGCGCAGCACCACTTCAAGGGTTTGCTCATCACGCTTGATAAGCTGGTGCAAGGCAATCTGGTTGATTTCCAGACTCATGATAAACTCTCCTTTTAGACCGGGCGGTATTCAACCACCACCAACGCATGTGTGCAACAGAAGATAAAAAAGGGGAAAAAAAGCTGTTGCTACGGTAATATGTCGCCCTTCTCTCAACAAACTGATTTTGATTTATGCCACAACATTCCCGCTACAGTGACGAACACGTTGAACAATTGCTCAGTGAGCTGGTCAACGTACTGGAAAAACATAAAACGCCAACCGATCTCTCCCTGATGGTTTTGGGAAATATGGTTACCAACCTGATCAATACCAGCGTTGCTCCGGCTCAGCGTCAGGCGATCGCCAAATCTTTCGCCCAGGCTTTGCAGTCCTCCGTTAGCGACGACCAGGCACACTAAGGGAAACGAACAACAGTTTATGGTGACGAATCGTCAGCGCTACCGTGAAAAAGTCTCCCAGATGGTCAGCTGGGGGCACTGGTTTGCCCTGTTCAACATTCTGTTGGCGATGGTGCTCGGCTGCCGTTATCTGTTTGTGGCGGACTGGCCAACCACGTTAACCGGGCGCATCTACTCGTGGATGAGTCTTGTTGGTCACTTTAGCTTTCTGGTCTTCGCCACCTATCTGCTGATCCTGTTCCCACTGACGTTTATCGTCATGTCGCAGCGGCTGATGCGCTTCCTGTCCGCCATTCTTGCGACGGCGGGCATGACGCTGTTGCTGATCGACAGCGAAGTCTTTACCCGTTTCCACCTGCACCTGAATCCTGTCGTCTGGGAGCTGGTGATTAACCCGGATCAGAACGAGACCGCGCGCGACTGGCAGCTGATGTTTATCAGCGTGCCGATTATCCTGCTGATCGAAATGCTGTTCGCCACGTGGAGCTGGCAAAAACTCCGCAGTCTGACCCGACGCCGCCATTATGCGAAGCCCGTCGCGGCGCTCTTTTTCGCCTCATTTATCGGTTCGCACCTGATGTATATCTGGGCAGATGCGAACTTCTACCGCCCGATTACCATGCAGCGCGCGAACCTGCCGCTCTCCTATCCGATGACGGCGCGTCGTTTCCTCGAAAAACACGGCCTGCTGGACGCGCAGGAGTATCAGCGTCGTCTGGTCGAACAGGGTAATCCGGAAGCGGTCAGCGTGCAGTATCCCCTGAGCGATCTGAAATATCGCGACATGGGCCGCGGTCAGAACGTGCTGCTGATTACCGTCGATGGCCTGAACTATTCCCGCTATGAGAAGCAGATGCCAGCGCTGGCTGAATTCGCTGAGAACAACATCGTATTCACTCAGCATATGAGCTCCGGTAATTCGACCGACGCGGGTATTTTCGGCCTGTTCTACGGCATTTCACCGAGCTATATGGACGGCGTGCTGTCGGCCCGTATTCCGGCGGCATTGATTACCGGGCTTAATCAGCAGGGCTACCAGCTGGGGCTGTTCGCCTCTGATGGTTTCAACAGCTCGCTGTACCGCCAGGCGCTGCTGTCTGATTTCTCACTGCCCGCCGCGCAGAGCCAGTCTGACGATCGGACCGCTGACCAGTGGATAGACTGGCTGAAGCGCTATGCGCAGGAAGATAACCGCTGGTTCTCCTGGGTTGCGTTTAACGGCACAACGCTTGATGACAGCAATCAGAAAGGCTTCGCGCGCCGCTATAGCCGTGCGGCGGGCGATGTCGATGCGCAGATCGGCCGCGTGCTTACCGCCCTGCGCGACGCGGGCAAGCTGGATAATACGGTCGTGATTATCACGGCGGGGCATGGCGTGCCGCTCGGCGACGAGGCAAAGGGCATGGAGTGGTCGCGTCCGAACCTGCATGTTCCCCTGGTGATCCACTGGCCGGGCACTCCCGCGCAGCGCATCAACATGCTCACCGACCATAAAGACGTCATGACCACGTTAATGCAACGGCTGCTGCACGTCAGCACACCGGCAATTGAGTACTCGCAGGGACAAGACCTCTTTAGCGCCACGCGGCGTCATAACTGGGTCACGGCTGCTGGCGGAAACACGCTGGTGGTGACCACGCCGACGTTGTCCCTGGTGCTGAACAGCAATGGCAATTACCAGACGTATAACCTCGAAGGTGAGAAGCTGAAAGACCAGAAGCCGCAGCTCAGTTTGCTGTTGCAGGTGCTGACAGACGAGAAGCGCTTTATCGCTAACTGATTATTTATGAATCAGTTAGCGTTGCTTGCCCCTTGCATTCAAAAAGGAATCGAGTAGTATTCCTTTTATGCGTCGGCACGTAGCGCAGCCTGGTAGCGCACCGTCATGGGGTGTCGGGGGTCGGAGGTTCAAATCCTCTCGTGCCGACCAAAACTACACAAAAAAACCAGCCGCTTATGGCTGGTTTTTTATTGCCTGTCTCCGCATGCGCAATGCTTAGTGTTTTTCACGCCCACCGAGAAAGAAAATCCCCAGCGGAATCGCCAGCAGGACGGTGAACACCAGGCTGTAAACAAAGATCATCGCCGATTGCAGGACAAACATGCTGGTTGTCCAGGCAGAGAGCGGGATGTTGTACTGCTCAATCACACCGACAATGGTTGCTCGCCCCACGCATGCAGCAGCAATCATAAACACAACCAGTAACGCCAGCAGGAACTTGCGGCCTTCAGGTGTCTTCAGTTTTTCCCGTACCATCTCCCCTCCCTTTACAGATGAATAACAATAATTAACGCGTAAAATAACACGATTGCCGCATCGACTCCAACACAGCATTAAACACCAATAAATGAACATAAAAGCAGTGCATTACTCCATTTAAAATGAAAATATGAGTAAATTGCGCCAACTATTCACGTGCTATATGTTAGTCTTTCCAGGATCGTTTTAACAAAAAGGAATGACAGTGAAAAACGCACCTAAATTTGCCATCGCCCTCATCGCCGCTGCGTGCGCCAGCAGCAGTGCTTTCGCCAGCGAAACCCAGAAAGAGCAGCCGCTGGAAAAAGTTGCTCCGTATCCGCAAGCGGACAAAGGGATGAAGCGCCAGGTTATTCAGCTCCCGGCTCAGCAGGATGAAGCAAATTTCAAAGTTGAGCTGTTAATCGGCCAGACGCTGGAAGTGGACTGCAACCAGCATCGTCTGGGCGGCCAGCTGGAAAGCAAAACGCTGGAAGGCTGGGGCTATGACTACTATGTCTTCGACAAAGTAACCTCGCCAGTCTCCACCATGATGGCGTGCCCGGACGGCAAGAAAGAGAAGAAATTTATTACCGCGTATCTGGGTGATAACAGTCTGCTGCGCTATAACAGCAAGCTGCCGATCGTCGTATACACGCCGGAAAACGTGGATGTGAAATATCGCGTATGGAAGGCGGATGAGACGGTAGGACAAGCGGTAGTTCGTTAATAATAAGTCGGGTGGCGCTCTCGCTTACCCGACCAGGAAAGGGTGCGTTCTGGTGCCCTCACCCCAGCCCTCTCCCTCAAGGGAGAGGGGGCCGTCTTTGTGGGGAACCCTCAGCCCACCGGGAGAGGGAGAAAACACTAAAAACGGTAACGGATGTTACCGTTTTGCGTTTACCTTACAGCGCGATATCCGCTACCGGCTTGCTTTCCGCCTGAGGCTTCAGCTCTGCCTTTGGCGCAGAATCCGCAGCCTGCGGTTTGACGTATTGCAGTTGCAGAACGCGGCTGGTGTATTCCAGCTCTTGTTCCGTGGCTTCAACGTTACCGTTCAGCTTCGTACCGTAGGATGGAATAATGGTTTTCAGCTTCGCCTGCCATTCCGGGCTGGATACTTTATCCTTAAACACTTTTTCCATCAGGTGCAGCATGATTGGCGCAGCGGTAGACGCCCCCGGAGATGCCCCCAGCAGCGCGGCAATGGTGCCATCCTTATCGCTTACCACTTCGGTGCCCAGACGCAGCACGCCGCCCTCTTTCGGATCGCGTTTGATAATCTGCACGCGCTGACCCGCCTGCCACAGACGCCAGTCTTCTTTCTTCGCCTGCGGATAGTACTCTTTCAGCGCCTCGAAGCGTTCTTCATCAGAGAGCATCACCTGGCTAATCAGGTATTTCACCAGATCGAAGTTATCCAGCCCCACGTCCATCATTGGCTTGACGTTTGACGTCGTGGTCGCGCTCAGCAGATCCCACAGGGAACCGTTTTTCAGGAATTTGGTGGAGAATGTGGCGAACGGCCCGAACAGCACTACGCGCTTACCGTCCAGCATGCGGGTGTCGATATGCGGAACGGACATCGGTGGTGCGCCCACAGAGGCCTGACCGTACACTTTAGCCAGATGACGGTTAACCACTTCCGGGTTTTCCGACACCAGGAACTGGCCGCCGACCGGGAAGCCCGCGTAGTCGTCCGCTTCCGGAATACCGGACTCCTGCAACAGTTTCAGCGCCGCGCCGCCCGCACCGATAAACACGAACTTCGCCTTAATCACATGCTCGGCTTCGTTGTTTTTCAGATCGGCAACGGTCACGCTCCAGCTGTTATCCGCGTTGCGCTTGAAACCACGCACTTCGGAGCTGAGTTGCAGGTTAAAGTTCTCTTTTTTCTTCAGAGAGGACACCAGCTGACGGGTGATTTCACCGTAGTTAACGTCAGTACCAATTTCAGTGCGGGTCGCCGCTACTTTCTGGTTCGGATCGCGGCCTTCCATGACCAGCGGCGCCCACTCTTTGATTTGAGCGTGATCTTCAGAGTATTTCATCCCGCGGAAAAGCGTGCTCTGTTGCAGGGCAGCGTAGCGCGCGCGCAGGAAGTTGACGTTTTGATCGCCCCACACAAAGCTCATGTGCGGTACGGTGTTGATGAAGGAGTGCGGATTGTGCAACACACCGCTGTTCACCTGGTGAGACCAGAACTGACGTGAGATCTGGAACGCTTCGTTGATCTCTACCGCCTTCTCGATACTAATGGAACCGTCCTTTTTCTGCGGCGTATAGTTCAGTTCCATGAGTGCCGAGTGCCCCGTCCCGGCGTTGTTCCAGCCGTTAGAGCTTTCCTGTGCCACGCCATCGAGGCGCTCGACCATGGTCATGGACCAGTTCGGCTCTAATTCCTGAAGATACGTTCCCAGCGTGGCGCTCATGATGCCGCCACCAATTAAAAGGACATCCGTTTCCTGCTCTTTTGGTGCGTCAGCCTTCGCCGCCATCGAGACGACGTTCAGCCCCACGGCCAGAGAAAAGAGCACGGCAGTCATTTTTTTCATCATTTATGCCTTAGTTGAATAGTGCTTGATGCGTGGAAATTACAGGTGAAACACGCTGCGGTGGCACGGTAGCAACTTTTAAATATTGTTTAAAGGTTACGAAATTATTGTAATTGTGAAATTTAATGATGGATTGTTTGTAGGGATTTGGCAGACAGGCTGGCACCCGACGATTTTCCTGGCTATCATGCTGCACTTTGTGATCGCGCGCACGGAAGCCTGCCCCTACCAGCGAATTGTTATGTCATTACCCCACTCGTCTGTACCTCAAGAAGGCCATGTCGCCACTGTTTTACGTTCGCCTCACCGTCTGATGCGCGAAACCCTGGCCGGTGTGATTACCGCGCTGGCGCTGATCCCGGAAGTGATTTCGTTTTCCGTGGTCGCGGGCGTGGATCCGAAAGTGAGCCTTATCGCCTCCGTGGTGCTCTGTTTCGCCCTTTCCCTGCTCGGCGGGCGTCCGGCCATGGTGACGGCGGCGGCAGGTTCCGTCGCGCTGGTGATTGGGCCGATGGTCCATCAACACGGCGTACAGTACATTCTGCCCGCGGTGGTGATGGCAGGCGTGATTCAGATCCTGTTCGGCGCGCTGGGTATGGCGCGGCTGATGCGCTTTATTCCCCAGTCGGTGATGACCGGGTTTGTTAACGCCCTTGGCATTTTGATTTTCTTTGCCCAGGTGCCCCATTTCTGGAGCCGAAGCCCGCTGATTGTGGGCCTGTTCGTGCTGACGCTGCTGATTGTGCTCTGGGTGCCACGCTATATCAAAAGCGTGCCCTCCCCGCTGATTGCCATTGTGCTGCTGACTTTGTTCACCGTCACCAGCGGGCAAATCCTGCCGACGGTAGGGGATGAAGGTTCCATGGGCGGCGGTTTGCCGGGCTTTACGCAACTGCTGGTGCCGCTCAATCTGGAAACCCTGAGCATCATCTGGCCGTGCGCGCTAAGTATCGCTTTCGTTGGCCTGCTGGAATCCTTGTTGACGGCAAAACTGGTGGACGAGCTGACCGCTACCCCCTCCAGTAAGCGCCGCGAGAGCATCGGGCTGGGCGTGGGCAATATTATGGCCGGGTTCTACGGCGGCATTGCGGGCTGCGCGATGATTGGGCAGACCATCGTTAACGTGGAGATGGGGAAAGGCAGAAGCCGTATCTCCACCCTTGCGGCGGGCATCGTACTGCTGGTGCTGGTTACAGCGCTCAGCGAGGTGATGGCCAAAATCCCGATGGCGGTACTGGCGGGTATTATGGCCATTGTGGCCGTCAAGACCTTTAGCTGGCATAGCGTTCAGCCCGGAACGCTGAAAAACGCGCCGGTGGCTGAAACCGTCGTGATGCTGGTGACGGTTGTGGCAACGGTTTTCACCGGCAACCTGGCGATTGGCGTGCTGGGCGGGATTGTGATGATGTTCATCCTCCCTGCCCGACTTAAGCAAAAAGTGCTGGCTACAGAAGAAAAATCGTCGCCAGTCCAAGAAAAATAAAGAAACCGCCGGTATCGGTAATGGCGGTGATCATCACGCTCGACCCCACCGCGGGGTCGCGCCCCAGCCGGGTCATGGTCAACGGGATAATCACGCCCATCATCGCCGCCACCAGCAGGTTCAGCACCATCGCCAGCATCATGACCCCGCCCAGCGCCATATCATCATACAGCCACCAGGTAATGCCGCCCATGATGCCGCCCCAGACCAGGCCATTAATCAGCGCGACGCCCATCTCCCTGAAAATCAGCCACGAGAAATTACCCGGCTGAATGTTTTCCAGCGCCAGGGCGCGAACGATCATGGTGATAGTCTGGTTGCCGGTGTTCCCGCCGATCCCCGCCACAATCGGCATCAGCGACGCCAGGGCCACCAGCTGGGAAATAGTATGTTCGAAGCCGTCAATAACGCGGGACGCCACGAACGCGGTGCATAAATTGATGGCGAGCCACGCCCAGCGCGTTTTGACGGCCTTGCCGACGGAGGCATGAACGTCATCTTCGGCACTGATCCCGCCAAGGGCACGCAGGTCGTTATCGGTCTCTTCATAGACCACGTCAACGATCTCATCGATGGTCAGACGCCCCATCAGCTTGCCCACCGAATCCACCACCGCCGCGCTCACCAGGTCATCACGTTCGAAGGTACGCGCCGCTTTTTCGGCATCGTCTTCCGGCGAGAAGACCATCGGCTCGGTTTCCATGACCTCACTCACCCGCTGCTGGGTGCTGTTCAGCAGGATCGTTTTCAGCTCCAGCTCCCCGAGCAGAGTTTTATCCCGCGAGGTGACGAACAGTTTATCGGTGTTGTCCGGCATACTGCCCAGGCGACGAAGATAGCGCTGCACCGTACCCAGGGTGACGTCCGGGCGCACGGTGATGACGCCAAACTCCATGATCGCGCCGACGCTGTTTTTCTCGTAGTGCATCACCTGACGCACGCGCGCCCGCTCTTCAGCAGGCAGGGAAGCCAGCAGGCGTCCGGTCAGGTTGCGCGGAAGATGCTGAACGAGGTAAATCTGCTCATCGATATCCAGCGTTTGCAGGGCGTCAAGGATGTCCCGGTCGCTCATCTCATCGATAAGGTCATCCCAGACGTTTTCCGAGGCTTCAAGCAATACCTGACCGCGCTCGTGATCCTGCACCAGCCGCCACAGGGCGTGGCGCTCTTCGGAAGGCAATGCCTCCAGGGTGTCCGCCAGGTCCGGGGGCGGTAAATGTGCAACCAGCGCACCTACCTCAGCAATATCGTCGGCCAGCGTGCCGACATCATATTGCTCAGCCAGGGTTAGCTTACCCAATAACGTTGACGTAACCGCTTTATCGGTCGTCAGGAGCCAGATGAGCCGCGCACGCTCCTGGTCACGCTGCCTGGCGCTGTTTTTCTTTAATACCGACATCAATCATAAATCCATTAAATGAGTTGGCGTTAAGCATAGCGCGGGGATATGTAAATAAGAATAAACGGCGGGTCGGGATGGAGAAAAAAACGGCATATATGAAAAATTAGTGTGCCGGGCGCCACCCGGCACAATTGCAATCAGGCCGTACGCGCCACCGCGTCCCGTGACGCCGCATCGCGCTCATCGCCGGTCAGCTCGCTCAGCTTGCCGTCGCGCATCTCCAGCAGACGGTCGGCGTGAATGAAGTAGTGATCGTCATGGCTGATGGCAAAAATGGTTTTTCCCATCGCCTGCATCAGCGGCAGCAGGACCTGATAAAACTCGCGACGGAAGTGCGGGTCCTGATCGGCGGCCCACTCATCCAGCAGGATGATGTCACGCTCCTCGGCCAGGGCCAGCAGCAGCGCCACGCGCTTCTTCTGCCCTTTCGATAGTTTGAGATTCAGGATTTTGCCATCCTGTAGCTCCAGCTTGTGCGACATTTGCAGGTGCGCAAGCCACTTCTCCACCAGCGCCGGATCCGCCTGCTGCCCTTCCGGTCCCAGCAGCCGGTCGAACAGCCAGACGTCGGTAAATACCGCCGAGAAGAGCTTGCGGTAGTCCTCCGGTTTCTCCGCGCTCAGCGCTTTACCATCCAGCAAAATTTCACCCGCCTGCGGCTGGTAGAGGCCCGTCAGCAGCATCGCCAGCGTAGATTTGCCGCTGCCGTTGCCGCCGATAAGGAACAGCAGTTCGCCGCGATGAATGGTCAGGTTTATCGGCCCTACGGAGAAGGCGTTATCCTGATAGCGGAAGGTAACGTTACGCAGCTCCAGCGTTTGCCAGTTCGGGAAGGCCTGCGGGCGCGGGAACTCAGCCTTAAACGGCGCAAGGTCGAATTTCTTCAGCTTGTTGAAGGCAACCTGAGCGCTCAGCAGCGTCGGCAGTGCGCCAACGGCCGACAGCAGCGGCGTGCGTAAAAACAGCAGCGTCAGGGAGTAGGTTGCCGCCACGTTGGTATCCGCCCACCCCAGGCTGTTCGCCATCCAGAACACCAGGCCAATCGCGCCCAGCATCATGATGTTGGACCAGTTAACGGCGCTCAGGTGGAACGTATCGGCGCGGATAATATGATGACGATATTCGTGCGCATCCGGGATATAAAGATGGTTGAAGATATGCTCGGCACGCTCGCGGTTCAGCGTCAGCTCTTTGCGCCCTTCCAGCACCGTCTGATAATCGTTATAGAGCTTGTCTTCCGTTTCGCGCAGCACCGCCATGTGCTTATAGACGCGTGATACCAGCAGGAATCCGCCCCAGATGGTAATAACAATCCACAGCGCCGTTACCGCCAGCATTTTGCTGGAGAGCCAGGCGAGATAGGCTGCCGAGCCAAATGTCAGGATGATCCCCTGCACCAGCTCCGGCAGGCGCACAAAGGCGATGGTAATGGCGCGCACATCGCTGGTTAGCCCCGCCAGCAGAGAGGCACTTCCCAGCTGCTCGATGCGTTCCACCTGAGTATCAAGGATCCGTTTGATGAACTCACTGCGCAGACGGAAAACGAAATGGTGGCCGAGGGCGGTCAGCGCCAGCTGTGACCCGAGCGTGACTGCCATCAGCAGCAGCAGTAAACCCAGAAATTCCGGCAGGACGGAGAGTGACGTATCGACCATTTCGATCAAACGCACGTTAATGAAGGCAATCAGGCCGATCCCCAGCGCCGCGCTGGCAAGGCTTAACGCCATCACCGCGATAAAAGGCCAGCGATACTGCCGCCAGACAAGAAGAAGTAGTTGCATGCAGAGCAATCCGGACAAGAAAAATCAGCCAGCAGTGTAAACTGCCTTTCACACACATCAAGAATAATTCTTATTTTTATTCTCTGTATGCCGCCTGACGGAACGTGAGGTTGTAGCGAAATGCCCCCGCCACCGGGTGATCGCCAGGTTTAAGCGGCTGAATACCGTGGTAAAAAAGCCGTGATTCACCGCCCCAGACCACCACATCACCATGCTCCAGCATCAGCCGTTTGAGCGGGTCATTGCGCCGCAGGCCGCCAAACTGAAAGACAGCGGGCAGCCCAAGGGATACCGAGACGATCGGCGCGCGCAGGTCTGGCTCGTCCTTATCCTGATGCAAGGAGAGCTTTGCCCCAACGGCATAGCGGTTGATAAGACAGGCATCGGGTCGAAAATCAGGATAGCCGGCCGCCACGGCGGCGTCATGACACAGCGCCTGAAACGCCTCCGGCATCGGCGGCCACGGCTGATCCGTCAGCGGATCGTTCGCGGCATATACATAGCCCCGCTCATTCGTCGCCCATCCCAGTTCGCCACAGTTGGTCATCGCCACGGACATGGTATACCCGCCCGGCGTAACCATATGGCGAAATGGCGAACAAGCGGAAACGGCATCAATACCGTCGAACAGCGCCGCCGCGCGGGAAAGCGCGAAGCGTCTCAGGATCGTCGCCCCCGGCGCGAGCGGCTCGTGCCAGGGTTCAGCATCAGCAAAAAGATCGAGCATTATCCCTCCGGGTTGTTCGCCTCACGTTTCAACAATAGCATCTTACGCGCTGCTCCCCAGCGATAACCCGACAGCGCACCGTCGTTACGCACCACGCGGTGACAGGGGATGACTATCGCCAGTTTGTTGGCACCGCAGGCCCCCGCCACGGCACGTATGGCATTGGGTTTACCAATGGCCTTCGCCACCTGCTGATAGCTTGCCGTTTCACCGCAGGGGATATCCCGCAGCGCCTGCCAGACCTGCTGCTGGAAGGCGGTACCACGGATATCCAGCGGCAGCGTCAGCGGCGTCGCGCGGCTGTCGACAGAGGCAATAACCTGCCGAACACGCCCGGCAAACGCGCCTTCCATCGGTTCACGGACGGCAAGCGGAAACAGTGACAGCAGCTCAGCCGTCAGCCCGGCGTCGTCATCACCCAGCAGTATTGCGCAGATCCCGCGCTCGCTTTCCGCCACCAGACAGCGGCCCAGCGAGCAGTCACTGATGGCATAGCGGACCGCAGCCTCTCCGTTGCGGTACTGTTTTGCCGTCATGCCCAGCGCGCCGTTGGCTTTACGGTAGTAGCTGCTGCCGTCCGGAAAGCCAGCGGCCAGTACGGCGTCGGTGATTTTACCGCCCTGTGCAAGCAGGGTGCGCAGGCGTTGTTCACGCGCGGCCTGCTGCCATGCTTTCGGCGTCATGCCGGTGACGGATTTAAACAAGCGGTGGAAATGGAACGGACTCATGGCAACCTGCTGCGCCAGTGCCTCCAGGTTCAGCGCGGCATCCTGTTCAAGCAGTCGACAGGCCAGCGCAATGTTGGCCTTTTTCTGCGCCATAGGGTCGACCTGGTCCGGCCTACAGCGCTTACAGGGGCGGAAACCCGCCTGCGCGGCCTGGTGAGCATCAGGATAAAAGCAGACATTTTTACGCAGCGCGTGGCGGGCGCGGCAGGACGGGCGACAATAAATGCCGGTCGTCTGCACGGCAAAGACAAACTGGTTATCCGCACGCGGATCGCGGGCCAGTACGGCCTGCCAGCGATCCTCATCGGTAAGATAGGTTGTGTTCTTCATTATCGGCTCCTCTTACAAGCATACGCTCAGCTTGCCTGAACGCCACCGAACAAAAACCCGCAACCTTGCTTTTTAATTTTTTTCGCTCACCAGGAAGCTGTTGAACTGCGGCGAACTCCAGGTTTTAAATCCGTCAGCCTCTTTGGTGATCATATAGACGGCCAGCCCTTCCTGACGCACCACCTCTTTGGCCTTCTCCGTGCCGAGCACCATCAATCCAGTATCCCAGGCATCCGCTTCCAGCGCGGTTGGGGCTATCACCGTCACGGACACCAGGTTGTGGGTGATCGGGCGTCCGGTTTGCGGATCAATCACGTGCGAGATACGTTTGCCATCCAGTTCGTAATAGTTGCGGTAGCTTCCGGAGGTGCTGATACCATGCCCGTTGATGTCGACAATCGCCTGCACCGCGTTCTGCTGATCGGTTGGTTTTTGGATGGCCACTCGCCACGGCCTGCCGCTGGCGTTCATGCCCCGGCTGACGAGCGCGCCCCCGACGGAAACCAGATAACGGGGAATGCCTTCCTGCGCCATCAGGGCCGCGAGATGATCCGCAGCATACCCCTCGCCTACCGTGGAGAGATCCACAAACAGGTCGGGAATATCTTTTTGCAGGTATTGCTGACCGTACTGGGAGATCACCGCCAGATGCTGTAACCCTGTACGGGCGCGGGCGTCGTCGATGGCGGCTTGATCGGGTGTGGTCACCGGCTGCTTGTTGGGGCCAAATCCCCACAGGTTCACCAGCGGCCCCACGGTCACATCCATTGCGCCGTTGGTTTTGTAGCCCACGCGCATGGATTCCGTGACGATATCGGCCATCGCTTCGCTCACCGGCCACAGCGAGGTGCTGCTGGAGCGATTGAAACGCATCAGCGCTGAGTCATTTTTATAGGTAGAGAGTAGCTGATCGTCGGCATCCAGCTGCGCCTGAATTTTACCGCGTAATTCTTCAGCGCGGGATTTATCAATATCCATCACGCTGACGCGCCAGAAGGTCCCCATGGTTTTCCCTTCCAGCACCGTCGCGGCGGGTGCGTCGATTTTTGCGGGCTGTGTGGAAGAGTCACACGCGGTCAGGAGTAAAAAAGTCGCCAGAACGCTGGCGCGTAAAAAAGTCATATCCATTGGTTATTATCCTCATGCCAGGGCGGCAAGAGTACACTAAAACAGCGTATTTGTAAGACCCTAAAAAAGCATGAAAAAAGGGGCCTGTCGGCCCCTTTGTCGCTGTATGAGCAATTAGAACTGGTAAACCAGACCCAGCGCGACGATATCGTCAGTACCGATACCCGCTGCGCGAGTGAAGTCGTTCTCATCAACCAGGTTGATTTTGTAATCAACGTAAGTGGACATGTTTTTGTTGAAGTAGTAAGTCGCGCCAACATCAACATATTTCAGCAGATCCTGGTCGCCGTAGCCGTTTTCCAGGTCCTTACCTTTAGATTGCAGGTATGCCACGGATGGACGCAGACCGAAGTCGAACTGATACTGCGCAACCACTTCGAAGTTCTGCGCTTTGTTAGCCCAGCCCAGGTCGCCCGCACGGGTCGCGTTGTAAGTCTGAGTATACTGTGCAGCCAGGTAGATGTTGTTCGCGTCGTATTTCAGACCACCGGTATAGGTCTCTGCGCGATCGCCTTCACCGTAGTAGCCCGCAGCGTTCTGGTCAGCAGTACGTTTAGAACTGGTGACTGCCGTACCGATAGCGAAGCCTTCGCCCAGATCGTAGGTCAGAGAGCCGCCGTAGCCATCACCGTTCTGACGCAGCGCGTCACGACCGTTGTTGGTCTGGCCTTCGCCGCTTGCGCTGCCGTTTTTACCCTGGTACTGCAACGCGAAGTTCAGACCATCAACCAGACCGAAGAAGTCCTGGTTACGGTAGGTCGCGAAGCCGTTACCACGCTGCTGCATGAAGTTGTCAGAACCGTAGGTGTCGCCGCCGAATTCCGGCAGAACGTCGGTCCAGGAAGTCACATCGTAAACAACGCCGTAGTTACGACCGTAGTCGAATGAACCCGCATCGGCGAATTTCAGACCTGCGAACGCCACACGCGTCCATGAGTTGTTTTCGTTCTCACCAGAGTTACCCTGGATCTGGTATTCCCACTGGCCGTAACCGGTCAGCTGGTCGTTAACCTGAGTTTCGCCTTTGAAGCCCAGACGCATGTAGGTCTGGTCGCCGTCTGCACTGTCGTCATCAGAGAAATAGTGCAGACCATCCACTTTACCGTACAGATCTAATTTGTTGCCGTCTTTGTTATAAATTTCAGCCGCATTTGCTGCGCCTGCCACCAGCAGAGCTGGTACCAGGAGGGACAGTACTTTAACTTTCATTTTATTAACCCTCTGTTATATGCCTTATTATTTACCACTGCTTACTGGTCAACCCTCTTAACCAGTCGGCAAGTTCATTCTCCTCAAAAATGCAGAATAATCCAACAGGAATATGATACGAAAACTTTGAAGATGTTTCACTTTACCATCAACATGTTTCAATTTGTAAATTTGAAGGAACTTTTACAGAGCATAAATAGTTTAAAAATATAGCACGGATAATCAAAACAAAAATATATTCCATTAAATACAAACGATTAGCTTAAAAAACAGTACAGCACTGAATGACAAAAAAATTCCCTTCAACACCACTAAAATAACTCTCGCTATCATCATTAACTTTATTTATTACCGTCATTCAGTTCTGAATGTCTGTTTATCCCTAATTGAACCGGATGCTTCGCATTCGGTTTTTTTTTACCTTTCTTTACGTCAGCCTACATTTTATGTGCTACCCCTCAGAAATGATAACGACTATTAACTAAATCCAGATTCCGGCTTTCGCTGAATTCTTTTTTATGCTATTGAAATTAATTTCTTGTTTATTCGTGCTATTTTCCCGCCGGTGCGATCGCGTATTTATACATTTCACGGGGTTTTGTACACCTTTCATCCGGGGACGTTGAAGCCGGTTACCCGGATAAAAAGTCAAGGTCATACCGTTAACGACGCTGGAAATTCAGTTATTACCCTTTATACTGCCCTATCCCATTACCGCGCGGCCATTACGGGTTAAACACATCGATGAGTCAGACTGAAACTACCGCCCCGAGCAAATTCTCCCTTCTACCGGGCAGCATCACCCGTTTCTTTCTTCTGTTGATCGTTGTGCTGTTAGTCACAATGGGGGTGATGGTTCAGAGCGCCGTTAATACCTGGCTTAAAGATAAAAGCTATCAAATCGTCGATATCACCCATGCGGTGCACAAGCGCATTGATACGTGGCGCTATGCGACCTGGCAAATCTACGACAATATCGCTGCCGCGCCTGCCACCTCGTCAGGCGAAGGGTTGCAGGAAACGCGCCTTAAGCAGGATGTGTATTACCTTGAAAAACCGCAGCGCAAGACGGAAGCCCTGATTTTCGGCTCGCACGACAGCGCAACGCTTGAGATGACGCAGCGGATCTCCTCGTATCTGGACACCCTGTGGGGCGCCGAGACCGTACCGTGGTCAATGTATTACCTGAACGGTCAGGACAACAGCATGATCCTGATCTCGACCCTGCCGCTTAAGGATCTCTCGTCCGGCTTTAAAGAGACCACCGTTGGCAGTATTGTGGATTCCCGTCGGGCAGAAATGCTGCAACAGGCCAACGCGCTGGACGAGCGAGAAAGTTTCTCGTCATTACGCCGTCTTGCCTGGCAGAATGGCCACTACTTTACGCTGCGAACCACCTTTAACCAGCCGGGCCATCTGGCGACCGTGGTTGCCTTCGACCTGCCGATTAACGATCTCATCCCACCGGATATGCCGCTGGACAGTTTCCGTCTGGAGCCAGACAACAGCACCCAAAATATGCGCACGCCGTCGGATAAAGAAGGCGCGGACAGCGTAGCGATCTCCTTTAATGGCTCAAAGATTGAGATTGCCTCATCGCTCAACTCAACCGGTATGCGTCTGGTGTGGCAGGTGCCTTTTGGCACCCTGATGCTTGATACTCTGCAAAACATTCTGCTGCCGCTGTTGCTGAATATTGGCCTGCTGGCGCTGGCGCTGTTTGGCTACAGCACCTTCCGTTTCCAGTCGGGCCGCCAGAGCGACTCGACGTCGGTATCAGCCGGGACCAGCAACGAGTTGCGCATTCTTCGTGCCCTGAATGAAGAGATTATTTCCGTGCTGCCGCTTGGGGTGCTCGTTCACGACCAGGAGGCTAACCGCACGGTAATGAGCAATAAAATTGCCGATCACCTTCTGCCGCATCTTAACCTGCAAAATATTACGGCCATGGCGGACCAGCACCAGGGCGTTATTCAGGCCACCGTTAATAATGAACTGTATGAGATCCGTCAGTTCCGCAGTCAGGTCGCCTCGCGCACGCAAATCTTCATCATTCGCGATCAGGATCGCGAAGTGCTGGTGAATAAAAAGCTCAAGCAGGCGCAAAGGCTGTACGAGAAAAACCAACATGGCCGCGCGGCGTTTATGCAAAATATTGGCGATGCCTTTAAACAACCGTTGAAGTCACTCGCCACGCAGATTGCTGATCTGAGCACGCCGGAAAGCCGACAGCTCAGCAGCCAGGCCGACTCCCTGGTTCGTCTGGTGGACGAAATCCAGCTTGCGAACATGCTGGAAAATGACATCTGGAAGGGCACCCCTACGCTCTTCTCCATCCAGGACCTGATTGATGAGGTGGTGCCGGAAGTCCTGCCGGTGATCAAGCGCAAGGGACTCCAGCTGCTGATCAACAACCATTTACCGGCCAACGACGAACGTCACGGCGATCGCGATGCCCTGCGTCGCATCCTGATGATGTTGATACAGTATGCCGTCACCACGACGCAGATCGGCAAGATCACCCTTGAAGTCAGCACCGATGAGTCCACCGACGATCGTCTGACGTTCCGCATTCTGGATACGGGCGAAGGCGTCACAGTGAGCGAAATTGATAACCTGCACTTCCCGTTCCTGAACGATACCCAGCGCGACCACTACGGTAAGGCGAATGCCCTCACCTTCTGGCTTTGCGATCAGCTGGCGCGTAAGCTGGGCGGTCATCTGAACATTAAGGCCCGCGAATCCCTCGGCACCCGCTACTCTTTACACGTGAAAATGGCGGCGAATCCCCAGGAAGAGGATGAAGAGCGTCTGCTGGACGATGTGGTGGTGATGGTGGATGTGACCTCCAGTGAGATCCGAAATATCGTCGTTCGTCAGCTGGAAAACTGGGGGGCGTCCTGCATTACCCCGGACGAAAGGCTCGCGAGTCAAGAATTTGATCTATTTTTAACTGATAATCCGTCTAATCTTACTGCCTCAGGCTTGCTTTTAAGCGATGATGAGCCAGGCGTGCGGAAAATCGGCCCTGGGCAGCTGCGCGTCAACTTTAATATGAGCAATGCAATGCAGGAAGCTGTATTACAACTGATTGAAGAGAATCTGGCGCAGGAAGAGATCCTGGAGTCACCGTTAGGCGGCGATGAAAATGCCGAACTCCATGCCAGCGGATATTATTCGCTCTTCGTTGATACAGTACCAGATGATGTTAAGCGGTTGTATACTGAGTCCGCTGCGCAGGATTTTGCAGCGCTGGCACAGACAGCACACCGGCTTAAAGGGGTGTTTGCCATGCTTAATCTGGTTCCCGGCAAGCAGTTATGTGAAACGCTGGAACATCTAATTCGTGAGAAAGATGCCTCTGGCATTGAAAAATACATCAGCGACATTGACGCTTACGTCAAGAGCTTGCTGTAGCAAGGTAGCCTTATACATGAACAATATGAACGTAATTATTGCCGATGACCATCCGATTGTACTGTTCGGTATTCGCAAATCACTTGAACAGATCGAGTGGGTGAATGTAGTCGGTGAATTTGAAGATTCCACAGCCCTCATTAACAATCTGCCTAAACTTGATGCGCACGTGCTCATTACCGATCTCTCCATGCCTGGAGATAAGTACGGTGATGGGATCACGCTCATCAAATACATTAAACGCCACTTCCCGGACATTTCGATCATTGTTCTGACCATGAACAATAACCCGGCGATCCTGAGCGCCGTTCTGGATCTCGATATTGAAGGGATTGTGCTGAAACAAGGCGCACCTACCGATCTGCCAAAAGCGCTGGCGGCGCTACAGAAAGGGAAGAAATTCACTCCTGAGAGCGTCTCACGCCTGCTTGAAAAAATCAGCGCGGGTGGCTATGGCGACAAGCGTCTCTCGCCTAAAGAGAGTGAAGTTCTGCGTCTGTTCGCTGAAGGTTTCCTGGTCACTGAAATCGCCAAAAAGCTGAACCGCAGTATTAAAACCATCAGTAGCCAGAAAAAATCCGCAATGATGAAGCTGGGTGTGGATAACGATATCGCCCTGCTGAACTATCTCTCTTCCGTGACGCTGAGCGCAACGGACAAAGATTGATCTTCGCTGTCTACGCCGGGTGGCGCTCGCGCTTACCCGGCCTACAGCCGCCGGAGAAATAAAAAAGGCCCTTTCGGGCCTTTTTTATTGTCTCGCTTTTCGTACCCGCTCCGCATACACGGATAGCGTCTGCTTCAGTACATCCAGCGTGACCGGCTTCGACAGGCAGCTGTCCATTCCCGACTCCAGACAGCGCTGCTTCTCCTCCGCCAGCGCGTTGGCTGTGACCCCCACCACCGGCAGCGTCAGCCCCAGCTGTCGGATACGCTGCGTCAGACGGTAGCCGTCCATGTTAGGCATATTTACATCGCTGAGCACAATATCAATATGGTTCTTACTTAAGACATTCAGGGCATCCACGCCATCATTGGCCGTTTTACACTGATAGCCCAGAGAGCCAAGCTGATCTGCGAGCAGACGACGGTTAATCGGATGATCGTCGACGACCAGAATCATCATATCGTCGTTCACCGACGCCAGCTCATCAGGGGAAGCCAGCACGGTGGCGCCGTCGCTGTCCTCAAGCTGCACGCTGTAAATGCGCGCCAGCAAGCCCAGCAGCTCGTGCGGTGTCGCCACGCTGTGCACCCATACCCCAGGCGAACGCTCAAGCGGAATACCGATATGACGGCGGCAGAACATCACTACGCCGCGCCCCGCCCACGCCTGCTCCGGCTCAACATCGGTGATCAGCATGTCATCCGCGTCCGGCGTCTGGCCTTCGTAGCGTGAAACCCGCACGCCGCTGCTGGTCAGCATCGAGGTCAGGAAATCATGTAAGGAGGCGTTGTGCACCGCCAGCCAGCAGTGCTTATCGCTCAGCCCGTCGACGGTGGTTTTCGCCGGATAGTGCGCCGAATAGAGCGGAATACGAATGGTGAACTGGCTGCCCATGCCTGGCTCTGTATCGACGGAGATATCTCCATCCATCATACTGATAAGCTTCTCGCAAATCGCCAGACCTAGCCCGGTCCCCTGGAAATTACGCTGGACGCCGGTTCCCACCTGGAAGAACGGATCGAACAGGCGAACGACCTCTTTCGCCGGAATGCCAACACCCGTGTCGCGCACGCGAATGGTCAGGTACTCCCCTGCCCGACAGACGTGCAGCACAATACAGCCGATATCGGTGAATTTGATGGCGTTGCTCAGCAGGTTTGAGATGACCTGTTGCAGACGCATCGGATCGCCATGCAGCGTCAGCGGCACATCCGGCTCGATAAAGCAGTACAGCCCAAGCTGTTTACGCACCACCAGCGGCAGGTAGTTAGCGCAGATATGGTTCATCACTTCGCGCGGGGAGAACTCGCGCGGCTCTATTTTCAACTGCTCGGATTCAATTTTAGAGAAATCGAGAATATCGCTGATGATTTTCAGCAGCAGGCTGGACGAGTTGTTCATGGCCGTCACCAGCCGGTCGACCCCTTTCGGCAGCTCTTTGGTCTGGAGCAGATCGAGGTTACCGATAATGCCGTACAGCGGCGTACGCAGCTCATGGCTGACGGTCGCGAGGAACATCGATTTCGACTGACTGGCCTGCTCCGCCGCCTGCGCCATATCCTGCAACGACTCTTCCATTTTCACGCGCGCAGAGACGTCCACCAGCACGCAAATGGCCACGTTTTCATTGCGGTAGCGCGAATGGACGAAGCTGATTTGCAGGTTGGTGTGGGTGCTGGTCAGCACATCCACAAAGTTAACCTGCTGACCGCAGATGATCTGCGTTAACCTCTGGCGGTCTTCATGCGTGAGCATGTTCAGGTAGTTATGGGCAAGCTCGTTACTGAGGATATTTGTCCCGTCCTGAGTACGCAGGATGCAGATCCCTACCGGCGCCGAGGCGACAATTTTACGGTTAAACTGCTCATGCTCTTCCAGACGCTGAGCATCCGCTTCCGCCGGAATAAAGATCCGCCGCTCATACATTCTCGCCAGCATAAACAGCGCGACGCCTACCGCGATGTTCAGCAAAATGGCGTTAAGTATCAGGATGCGAATGCGCTCCAGGACCTTGTCCACCGGCAGCGAGTAGACAATGCTCAGCGACGATGGCGGTAAACTTTTTTTCAGCACCAGCTCGCGGAACCCGGAGGTATAGCCAAACCATGACCGCTCCTGCATCCAGCTGGGTTCAACCTTCAGGCGGTTTTCAGGCCCGGTAAGGGAGATGAGCGGATGGCCGTTTTCATCCAGAATGGTCACGCCCATCGGCAGACTGCCCGGCGTGAAGAAGTTTTCCATGCGGATGGTTTGTTCAATCCCCAGCAGCGCTTGCAGGCGGTTTCCGAGGTAAACCGGAGTCAGGGCATAGAAATAGCCGACGCCCATGCGCGGCCCCTGGCTTATCCAGAAGATGTTGTTCCCGCGCTCTTCCTGAGGCGCATTGCGGTATTTCACTATACGCTCATGCAGACTTTTCAGCGCGTCTTCGCGTTCGACGGGCATATCCCGCAGGCCGAAATCCGCCATGCAGAGATTTTCGTTGCCAATCAGGTAGACACGGTTCAGATCGTAGGCGGCCGAGAAATTATCGCGCCAGTAGCGCATAAACCATGACAGGGACTCCAGTGAACCACGCCAGGCTTTGCTCATGGCGGAACAATCGGAGTCCGGGAAGAGCGGTTCGAAATCAGGTACTTCGGTTTTTTCATCCCGACCGCGGATAGCAAGAATGCCGTTCTCCGCCGTGAGTCGATTCTCAGCAATATACTTAAGCTCTTTCATCACGTCAGACGTGCGCTGGATATAGCGCTGAGCCTGATCCGAGCTTAAGTTAAACTCCTGGCGGATCTCCGCTTCTTTCTGGTGTAACGCGTTAACGATGTAAAACACCGAGAGCAGTGCCACCAGCAACCATAGCAGTAGCGCAAGCGCCCGAAACAGATAGCGAGAGACTTTTAACGTGGTACGAAAGGAGACGAGGTATTTCAAAGGGGCGAGGCTCCGCCGTCGGGGTCAAAAAGAATGTGGTTAAGGTAGCGGTAAACGCGGCTTGTCGCAACGTTCACTTGTCTGCTTGCGCAAAACAAAAGGGCCGGAAACCGGCCCTTTATGCGTCAGGAGACGTTACTCGTCAGCGTCATCCGCTACTTCATCATCGGTGTCCGCTTCCGGGGCGATTTCATCATCCCCTTCCGCAACGCTGCCGTCGATAGAGTCGAGCTCTTCGTCATCCACCGGCTCAGCAACGCGTTGCAGACCGACGACGTTTTCATCTTCCGCAGTGCGGATGAGGATGACGCCCTGGGTGTTACGACCCACCACGCTGATCTCAGACACGCGGGTACGCACCAGCGTACCGGCATCGGTGATCATCATGATCTGGTCCGCGTCGTCCACCTGCACCGCGCCAACAACGGAACCGTTGCGCTCGGTCACTTTGATGGAGATAACGCCCTGCGTGCCGCGAGACTTGGTCGGGTATTCGCTTTCCGCCGTACGTTTACCGTAGCCGTTCTGGGTGACGGTCAGGATTGCGCCTTCGCCACGAGGAACGATCAGGGAAACCACGCTGTCTTCACCCGCCAGCTTGATACCACGCACGCCGGTCGCCGTACGACCCATTGCGCGCACGGCGTTCTCTTTAAAGCGCACCACTTTACCGGCCGCAGAGAACAGCATGACTTCATCAGAACCGGAGGTCAGATCCACGCCGATCAGCTCATCGCCTTCGTTCAGGTTCACCGCGATGATCCCGGCAGAACGTGGACGGCTGAACTCGGTCAGCGCGGTTTTCTTCACGGTACCGCTCGCGGTCGCCATAAAGACGTTCACGCCCTCTTCGTACTCGCGTACCGGCAGAATAGCGGTGATACGTTCGTTCGCTTCCAGCGGCAGCAGGTTGACGATAGGACGACCCCGCGCGCCACGGCTCGCTTCCGGCAGCTGATAGACTTTCATCCAGTACAGACGGCCCCGGCTGGAGAAGCAGAGGATCGTGTCGTGGGTGTTGGCCACCAGCAGACGGTCAATGAAGTCTTCTTCTTTAATACGCGCCGCAGATTTGCCTTTACCGCCACGACGCTGTGCTTCGTAGTCGGTCAACGGCTGATACTTCACGTAGCCCTGGTGAGACAGCGTCACTACCACGTCTTCGCGGTTGATCAGATCTTCAATGTTGATATCAGAGCTGTTGGCCGTGATTTCGGTGCGACGCTCGTCGCCGAACTGATCGCGAACCAGCTCCAGCTCTTCACGGATCACTTCCATCAGGCGGTCTGCGCTACCCAGGATATGCAGCAGCTCGGCAATCTGCTCCAGCAGCTCTTTGTACTCGTCGAGCAGTTTTTCATGTTCAAGGCCGGTCAGTTTCTGCAAACGCAGATCCAGAATCGCCTGGGCCTGCTGTTCAGTCAGGTAGTACTGACCGTCACGCACGCCAAATTCCGGTTCCAGCCACTCAGGACGCGCAGCGTCATCACCGGCACGTTCCAGCATTGCCGCCACGTTGCCCAGATCCCATGGACGCGCAACCAGCGACGCCTTCGCTTCTGCCGGCGTCGGCGCACGGCGGATCAGCTCGATGATCGGGTCGATGTTCGCCAGCGCAACGGCCAGTGCTTCAAGGATATGGGCACGGTCGCGCGCTTTGCGCAGTTCGAAGATGGTACGACGGGTCACCACTTCACGGCGGTGACGCACGAACGCGCTCAGGATCTCTTTCAGGTTCATGATCTTCGGCTGGCCATGGTGCAGCGCAACCATGTTGATACCGAAGGAGACCTGAAGCTGAGTCTGGGAGTAAAGGTTGTTCAACACAACTTCACCCACCGCGTCGCGCTTGATTTCAATCACGATGCGCATACCGTCTTTATCAGACTCGTCACGCAGCGCGCTGATGCCTTCAACGCGTTTTTCTTTTACCAGCTCGGCGATTTTTTCAATCAGTCGCGCTTTGTTCACCTGATACGGGATCTCGTGAACAATAATGGTTTCACGGCCGGTTTTAGCGTCCGCTTCCACTTCGGCGCGGGCACGGATGTAAATCTTGCCGCGACCGGTGCGGTACGCTTCTTCAATACCGCGACGGCCATTGATGATTGCCGCCGTCGGGAAGTCCGGGCCCGGGATGTGTTCCATCAGCCCTTCAATGCTGATGTCTTCATCGTCAATGTAGGCCAGGCAGCCGTTGATCACTTCCGTGATATTGTGCGGTGGAATGTTGGTTGCCATACCGACGGCGATACCGGACGAACCGTTCACCAGCAGGTTTGGGATCTTCGTTGGCATAACGTCAGGAATTTTTTCCGTGCCGTCGTAGTTATCAACGAAATCAACCGTCTCTTTTTCCAGGTCAGCCATCAGCTCATGGGCAATCTTCGCCAGACGGATTTCCGTATAACGCATTGCCGCGGCGGAGTCGCCGTCGATAGAACCAAAGTTACCCTGACCATCTACCAGCATGTAACGCAGCGAGAAGGGCTGCGCCATACGAACAATGGTGTCGTACACCGCGGAATCACCATGAGGATGGTATTTACCGATTACGTCACCAACGACACGGGCAGATTTTTTGTAGGCTTTATTCCAGTCATTGCCCAATACGTTCATGGCGTATAGTACGCGACGGTGTACCGGCTTCAGGCCATCGCGGACGTCCGGCAGCGCACGGCCAACAATGACCGACATCGCATAGTCCAGATAGGAGCTTTTCAGCTCTTCCTCGATGTTAACCGGTGTAATTTCTCTCGCAAGGTCGCTCATCTAACCGCTATCCCTCTACTGTATCCCGGATTCAAAGGTCGCAAATTATAACACAGCCGCGGTGATACAGGTAAACCTATACGCTTTATTCACAGGGATTGCCTGATATACTCATTTGTCTTGCTAAATAAGGAGTAAAAGCGCCCATGAATGCCGAAAAATCCCCGGTGGCTCACAACGTTGACCACGAAGAGATTGCCAAATTTGAAGCGGTGGCGTCCCGCTGGTGGGATCTCGAAGGTGAATTCAAACCTCTGCATCGTATTAACCCGCTGCGTCTGGGCTATATCGCGGAGCGTTCCGGCGGTCTGTTCGGTAAGAAAGTGCTCGACGTCGGCTGCGGCGGCGGCATCCTGGCGGAAAGTATGGCGCGTGAAGGAGCCACGGTCACCGGTCTGGACATGGGCTTCGAACCTCTACAGGTTGCGCGTCTTCATGCGCTGGAGTCCGGCGTACAGGTAGAATATGTCCAGGAAACCGTGGAAGAGCATGCGGCAAAACATGCGCACCAGTATGACGTGGTGACCTGCATGGAGATGCTGGAGCACGTTCCCGATCCGCAGTCGGTGGTCAGCGCCTGTGCAAAACTGGTGAAACCGGGTGGACAGGTCTTCTTCTCGACCATCAACCGCAACGGCAAAGCCTGGCTGATGGCCGTGGTAGGCGCGGAATACGTGCTGCGCATGGTGCCGAAAGGGACGCACGACGTGAAGAAGTTCATCAAGCCTGCCGAACTGCTGGGCTGGGTTGACCAGACATGGCTTAAGGAGCAGCACATGACGGGTCTGCACTACAATCCGCTGACGGATAAATTCAAACTTGCCCCAGGTGTGGATGTTAACTATATGTTGCACACAACCGCCAAAAACGACTAACGTCATCCGTTATTCTTATAATGATTGCGCGACATCATGTTGCGCAATTCTGACCTCCCGTTGAAGAAATCAGCACTCGATCAAATTTTGAATTTTTTTTCTTAATTATTGACATCTCTTCCAGGCCTTACGGCACGAGGACTTAGCCTTTTTTACCCTTTCACAACCTCAATTTAACGTCAAAATCAACCCTTGTGCTGAAAAGATTCGATACTAGAATACTCACCATATAGCGTTCTTCTTATCGCAAAACCCCTATATGTAGTATTTATCCACAGAGTTAGTCACAAGACGGTTCTGTGGATAAGCGGGGGATATTTTTTTATTTCACGGACAGGTAAAAACCCACATGAATCAGAGTCTGCTGGTGACAAAGCGCGACGGTACCACCGAGCGTATCAATCTGGACAAAATCCATCGAGTTCTCGACTGGGCAGCAGAAGGACTGAACAACGTATCTATCTCCCAGGTTGAACTGCGTTCTCACATTCAGTTCTACGACGGCATCAAAACGTCTGATATCCACGAAACCATTATCAAAGCCGCGGCAGATCTGATCTCCCGCGACGCACCGGATTATCAGTACCTCGCTGCGCGTCTGGCGATTTTCCACCTGCGTAAAAAAGCCTACGGCCAGTTCGAGCCGCCGAAGCTTTACGATCACGTAGTGAAAATGGTCGAGCTGGGCAAATACGACACGCATCTGCTGGAAGACTATACGGAAGAAGAGTTCGAGCAGATGAACGGGTTTATCGATCACTGGCGCGACATGAACTTCTCCTACGCGGCGGTGAAGCAGCTCGAAGGCAAATACCTGGTTCAGAACCGTGTGACGGGCGAAATCTACGAGAGCGCCCAGTTCCTCTATATTCTGGTGGCCGCCTGCCTGTTCTCTAATTACCCGCGTGAAACCCGTCTGGACTACGTGAAGCGTTTCTACGATGCGGTCTCTACGTTCAAGATTTCTCTGCCGACGCCAATCATGTCTGGCGTGCGTACCCCTACCCGTCAGTTCAGCTCCTGCGTACTGATCGAGTGTGGTGACAGCCTGGATTCCATCAACGCGACCTCCAGCGCCATCGTGAAATACGTCTCCCAGCGTGCCGGTATCGGCATCAACGCCGGCCGTATCCGTGCGCTGGGCAGCCCGATCCGCGGCGGTGAAGCGTTCCACACCGGCTGTATTCCGTTCTACAAGCACTTCCAGACGGCAGTAAAATCCTGCTCTCAGGGCGGCGTGCGTGGTGGTGCAGCGACCCTGTTCTACCCGATGTGGCACCTGGAAGTGGAAAGCCTGCTGGTTCTGAAGAACAACCGCGGCGTGGAAGGCAACCGCGTGCGTCACATGGACTACGGCGTGCAGATCAACAAGCTGATGTACACCCGTCTGCTGAAAGGGGAAGATATCACCCTGTTCAGCCCGTCCGACGTCCCGGGCCTGTACGATGCGTTCTTTGCCGATCAGGACGAGTTCGAACGTCTGTACACCAAATACGAAAAAGACGACAGCATCCGCAAGCAGCGCGTGAAGGCGGTAGACCTGTTCTCCCTGATGATGCAGGAACGTGCTTCTACCGGTCGTATCTACATCCAGAACGTGGACCACTGCAACACCCACAGCCCGTTTGACCCGGTGGTTGCCCCAGTGCGCCAGTCTAACCTGTGCCTCGAGATCGCCCTGCCGACCAAACCGCTGGAAGACGTGAACGACGAAAACGGTGAAATTGCGCTCTGTACGCTGTCTGCGTTCAACCTGGGTGCGATTAAGAGCCTGGACGAGCTGGAAGAGCTGGCCGTGCTGGCGGTTCGTGCGCTCGACGCCCTGCTGGATTACCAGGATTACCCAATCCCGGCGGCAAAACGCGGTGCAATGGGCCGTCGCACTTTAGGTATCGGCGTGATCAACTTCGCCTACTGGCTGGCGAAAAACGGCAAGCGTTACTCCGACGGCAGCGCCAACAATCTGACGCACCAGACGTTCGAAGCGATCCAATACTACCTGATGAAAGCCTCTAACGAGCTGGCGAAAGAGCAAGGCGCGTGCCCGTGGTTCAACGAAACCACCTACGCGAAAGGCATTCTGCCGATCGACACCTACAAAAAAGACCTGGATGCGATCGTCAGCGAGCCGCTGCACCTCGACTGGGAAGGCCTGCGCGAGTCCATTAAAACTCACGGCCTGCGTAACTCCACGCTCTCTGCCCTGATGCCGTCCGAGACCTCTTCGCAGATCTCCAACGCCACCAACGGTATTGAGCCACCGCGCGGCCACGTCAGCATCAAAGCGTCGAAAGACGGCGTGCTGCGTCAGGTGGTGCCGGATTACGAAACGCTGGGTGACAACTACGAGCTGCTGTGGGAAATGCCAAACAACGACGGCTATCTGCAACTGGTGGGTATCATGCAGAAGTTTATCGACCAGTCGATCTCTGCCAATACCAACTACGACCCAACGCGCTTCCCGTCTGGCAAGGTTCCGATGCAGCAACTGCTGAAAGACCTGCTCACCGCCTACAAATTTGGCGTGAAAACGCTGTACTATCACAACACCCGTGATGGTGCGGAAGACGCCCAGGACGACCTGGTGCCGTCAATTCAGGACGATGGCTGCGAAAGCGGCGCATGTAAGATCTAATAAATTCCCTCACCCTAACCCTCTCCCACAGGGAGAGGGAACTCTTTCCCCCTCTCCCTGTGGGAGAGGGCCGGGGTGAGGGGAAATAACACCACAGGACTCACCGCAATGGCATATACCACCTTTTCACAGACGAAAAACGACCAGCTCAAAGAGCCGATGTTCTTCGGCCAGCCGGTCAACGTGGCACGCTACGATCAGCAAAAATATGACATCTTCGAAAAGCTGATTGAAAAGCAACTCTCCTTCTTCTGGCGTCCGGAAGAAGTTGACGTTTCCCGCGACCGTATCGATTTCCAGGCGCTGCCGGAACACGAAAAGCACATCTTCCTCAGCAACCTGAAGTACCAGACGCTGCTGGACTCCATCCAGGGCCGTAGTCCGAACGTGGCGCTGCTGCCGCTGATCTCGATTCCTGAGCTGGAAACCTGGGTGGAAACCTGGGCGTTCTCCGAGACGATCCACTCCCGCTCTTACACCCACATCATCCGCAACATCGTGAACGATCCGGCGGTGGTGTTTGACGATATCGTCACCAATGAGCAGATCCAGAAGCGCGCGGAAGGCATTGCGCACTACTACGACGAGCTGATCGAGATGACCAGCTACTGGCATCTGCTGGGCGAAGGCACGCATAACGTGAACGGCAAAACCATTACCGTAAACCTGCGGGCCCTGAAAAAGCAGCTGTACCTGTGCCTGATGAGCGTTAACGCGCTGGAAGCGATCCGCTTCTACGTGAGCTTCGCCTGCTCCTTCGCCTTTGCCGAGCGCAAGCTGATGGAAGGCAACGCCAAAATCATCCGCCTGATCGCCCGTGACGAAGCCCTGCATCTGACCGGGACTCAGCACATGCTGAACCTGCTGCGCAGCGGCGCGGACGACCCGGAAATGGCTGCGATTGCCGAAGAGTGCAAGCAGGAATGCTACGATCTGTTCGTGCTGGCCGCCCAGCAGGAGAAAGAGTGGGCAGACTACCTGTTCCGCGACGGCTCCATGATTGGCCTGAACAAAGACATTCTGTGCCAGTACGTGGAGTACATCACTAACATCCGCATGCAGGCTGTGGGTCTCGATCTGCCATTCCAGACGCGCTCTAACCCGATTCCGTGGATCAACACCTGGCTGGTGTCCGATAACGTGCAGGTTGCGCCGCAGGAAGTGGAAGTGAGTTCTTATCTGGTCGGTCAGATTGATTCTGAAGTCAACACCGACGACCTGAGCGATTTCCAGCTCTGATGAGCCGCGTAACGCTGAGCCTTTCTGGTACAGAGGTGTTGTGCCAGGAAGAGCACCCTTCTCTGCTGGTGGCGCTTGAAGCGCATCAGGTAGAAGTAGAGTACCAGTGTCGTGAAGGCTACTGCGGCTCCTGCCGCTGCCGTCTGGTCGCAGGCCAGGTAGACTGGCTGACCGAACCGCTGGCCTTTATCAGCGAAGGGGAAATTTTGCCCTGCTGCTGCCGGGCAAAAGGCGATATTGAGATCGAGATGTAATTATGTCGGGTGGCGCTTCGCTGACCCGACCTACAAAACCGCAGTTCGTAGGCCGGGTAAGGCGCAGCCGCCACCCGGCAATTTCAGCGTTTATCCTTCAAAAAGCTCACCGCTTTATCCGGGAAATCCGTAAACAACCCGTCCACATCCGCCTGGTTATACAGCACGTCGTAAAGCTGATTCACGTCCGTCGCATACTCCGGCAGCTGGTCTGCGCGTACGGTATACGGATGCACCTGCATCTTGCTCGCATGCGCCTCTTTCACCATCGCCGTCAGCTTGACGTGACCCGGCGTTGAGCCTTCCGCCACCAGCATGTGGTAATCCGGCCCTATGCCGTCGGCGTACTGCGCAATCTGCTTCATCGCGCCCGGCTTAAACATCCAGTCGTAGCTGTAGTTCACCCACTTCCCGTCCGGCTGTTTTTCCTGGGTTTCATTCCAGTCGGTATACGCAATCAGCTGCACCAGATTGAGATCCATCCCCATTTTCGGCTCCAGCTCGGTTTTGATGCGCTTCAGTTCCGCGGCGTCGAAACATTGCAGGAAAACCTTATCCTGCTTGCTGGTGTAGCCGTACTTTTTCAGTACCTCCAGCGTCTTCGCGGCAATGTCCTTCCCTTCCTGATGGTGGAACCACGGCGCTTTGATTTCCGGGTAGATACCGATATTTTTGCCTGTCGAGTGGTTCAGCCCCTGAACAAACTCGATCTCCTCTTCGAAGGTGTGAATACGGAAGTCAGACTTGCCCATCGGGAAACGTCCCGGATAGACCTGCACCTTCTTACCGTTTTCAATCTCGAAGCCCTCGGTAAACTTCAGTGAGCGGATCTCCGCCAGCGTGAAGTCGATGGCGTAGTAGCGACCATCTTTACGGGCGCGATCCGGGAAACGCTCCGCCACGTCCGTGACGCGGTCAAGATAGTGGTCATGCAGAACGACCAGCTGGTCGTCCTTCGTCATCACCAGATCCTGCTCCAGATAATCCGCGCCCTGGGCATAGGCCATCGCTTTTGCCGGCAGCGTATGCTCCGGCAGATAACCGCTGGCGCCACGGTGGGCGATCACGATCTTATCCGCCGCCAGCGCGGAGCCTGTCATCAGGCCCGCCAGCAGCAGGCCTGTCGCTAACTGAGTTAATTTCATCGCAATGCTCCTTATTGACGACGCGCCAGCACTTCGGCGTGGTGACGTTTTTCACCAATCATCACAACAACCAACAGCAGAACAGCCAGCACGCTGCCGCCAATCATCACCATAAAGCCGCCGTCCCAGCCGAAGAAGTCGACGGTGTAACCGACGATGGCACTTGCCGCCACTGAACCGCCGAGGTAGCCAAACAGACCGGTAAAGCCTGCCGCCGTGCCTGCCGCTTTCTTCGGCGCCAGCTCCAGGGCATGCAGACCAATCAGCATAACCGGACCATAAATCAGGAAGCCGATGACGATCATACAGGCCATATCCACACCCGGATTACCCGGCGGGTTTAGCCAGTAAACGACCGTCGCGATGGTGACCAGCGTCATAAAGAACACGCCCGTCGCCCCACGGTTGCCCTTAAACACTTTGTCCGACATCCAGCCGCAGATCAGCGTGCCGGGAATGCCAGCGTATTCATACAGGAAATAGGCCCAGGAGGATTTATCCAGCGCGAAGTGCTTCACCTCTTTCAGGTAGGTTGGCGACCAGTCGAGAATGCCGTAACGCAGCAGGTAGACAAATACGTTCGCCACCGCGATGTACCACAGCAGCTTGTTTGGCAGCACATACTTCATGAAGATCTGCTTTGCCGTCAGCTCTTCTTCGTGCTTCTCGCTGTAATCATCCGGGTAGTCGTTTTTGTACTCTTCAATCGGCGGCAGGCCGCAGGACTGTGGGGTGTCGCGCATCAGAGCGAAGGCGATAATCGCCACCAGAATGGCGCCAAAGGCTGGCATATAGAGCGCGGCATGCCAGTCGTTGAACCAGGCCATCCCCAGCAGGAACAGCAGCGGCGGAAGCCCGCCCCCGACGTTATGCGCACAGTTCCAGACCGAAACAATTCCACCACGCTCTTTCTGTGACCACCAGTGAACCATGGTGCGTCCGCATGGCGGCCATCCCATCCCCTGGAACCAGCCGCAGAGGAACAGCAGCACGAACATGATGGCAATGCTGGAGGTCGCCCACGGCACAAAGCCCATGAACAGCATCACCGCTGCCGCGAGGATCAGACCGGCGGGCAGGAACACGCGCGGATTCGAACGATCCGACACCGACCCCATAATGAACTTCGAAAAACCGTACGCGATGGAGATCCCCGACAGCGCAAATCCCAGATCGCCGCGAGAGAAGCCCTGCTCCACCAGGTACGGCATGGCGAGCGCAAAGTTTTTACGTACCAGATAGTACGCCGCATACCCGAAGAAGATCCCGAGGAAGATTTGCCAACGCAGACGGCGGTAGAGAGGATCAATCTCTGCCTCTGGCAGTCGCGCCCGATGTGGCGCAGGTTTAAAGATACTGAGCATAACAGCCTCCGTGGCCTTTCAAAAAATGACCGGGCATCTCGCGCCCGGCTACAGAGGCGGCGATGTTAAGAAATCACGGTGAATGTTACTGTGAATCAACGCACAGATTGTTACAGAAATATGACAGAATGCGCAAAAAAGCGCATGAAATCACGTTTCACTTTCGAATTTCGCGCGTTTATGTTCGAAATCAAACAAACCACACGATCAATGTGGCTAAATGCTAAAAAACGAACATAGAGGAAAGGCAATGACAATTCACGATCCACGCTTCAGCGATGTGATTATCATTGGCGGTGGCGCGACGGGTGCCGGCATCGCACGCGACTGCGCCCTGCGGGGATTGAGCGTCACGCTTCTGGAACGCCACGATATCGCCACCGGCGCGACGGGACGTAATCACGGTCTGTTGCACAGCGGCGCCCGCTATGCGGTCACTGACGCTGAGTCAGCACGCGAGTGTATCGCTGAAAACCAGATCCTCAGGCGCATCGCCCGCCACTGCGTTGAACCGACCAACGGTCTTTTTATCACCCTTCCCGAAGATGATCTCGGCTTTCAGCAAACCTTTATCACCGCCTGCACGGCGGCAGGCATTCAGGCCGAGGCGATCGATCCTGCGCAGGCGCGCCGTCTTGAACCCTCGGTAAACCCGGCGTTACTGGGCGCGGTAAAAGTACCGGACGGAACCGTTGATCCTTTCCGCCTGACCGCCGCCAATATGCTCGACGCGCGGGAACATGGCGCCCAGATCCTGACCGGGCATCACGTCACCGGGCTTATTCGTGAAGGTAATACCGTGCGCGGAGTGCGCGTGTTTGATGCGCAGTACAACGAACACCGCGAGCTGTATGCCGCCGTCGTGGTCAACGCGGCGGGGATCTGGGGCCAGCGCATCGCGGAATACGCGGACCTGTCGGTGCGCATGTTCCCGGCGAAAGGCTCGCTGCTGATCCTCGACCACCGCATCAATAACCATGTCATCAACCGCTGCCGTAAACCGTCTGACGCCGATATCCTCGTGCCGGGGGACACCATTTCGTTAATCGGCACGACCTCAATGCATGTGGACTACAGCGAAATTGATTACAACCGCGTCACCGCTGAAGAGGTGGATATCCTGCTGCGCGAAGGGGAAAAGCTGGCCCCGGTGATGGCGCAGACGCGTATTCTGCGTGCCTACGCGGGCGTGCGTCCCCTCGTCGCCAGCGATAACGATCCGAGCGGGCGTAACGTCAGCCGCGGCATCGTGCTGCTCGATCACGCCGAACGCGACGGCATGGACGGGTTTATCACCATTACTGGCGGCAAGCTGATGACCTATCGGCTGATGGCCCAGTGGGCCACCGATGCCATCTGCCGTAAGCTCGGCAACACCGCACCGTGCGTGACGGCGGAACAGGCTCTGCCCGGCTCGCAACAATCGACAGAAAAAACGCTGCACAAAATCATTTCACTTCCTGCCCCGCTTCGCGGTTCAGCGATTTACCGCCACGGCGACCGCACCCCAACCTGGCTCGGTGAAGGGCGACTCAGCCGCAGCCTGGTGTGCGAATGCGAAGCCGTGACCGCAGGCGAGGTGCAGTATGCCGTGGAAAACCTGACGGTGAACAACCTGCTCGATTTACGCCGCCGCACGCGCGTCGGGATGGGCACCTGTCAGGGGGAGCTGTGCGCCTGCCGTGCCGCCGGGCTGCTGCAACGTTTTCACGCCACCACGTCAACCCAGTCGCTTGCCCAGCTCAGCGATTTTTTAAACGAGCGCTGGAAAGGCATTCAGCCCGTCGCCTGGGGCGATGCCCTGCGCGAAAGCGAGTTTACCCGCTGGGTCTATCAGGGGCTTTGCGGTCTGGAGAAGGAGCACAACCATGAAATTTGATACCGTGATTGTGGGTGGGGGACTGGCGGGCCTGCTGTGCGGCCTCAAACTGACGCAGCGGGGTCTGCGCTGCGCCATTGTCACTCGCGGTCAGAGTGCCCTGCACTTCTCTTCCGGCTCGCTGGATTTACTGGGCGCGCTATCGTTCGCCGATCTGCCGCCTGAACATCCCTACCGCCTGACGGGCGCAGAGAATATGGCCCGCTTTGCCTGCGAAACCGAACACCTGCTCACCACCTGCGGCGCACGCATGCAGGGTGACGCCGAGCAAAATCATCAGCGCGTCACGCCGCTCGGCACCCTGCGCGCCGCCTGGCTTAGCCCGGAAGAGGTGCCTGTCGCCCCCATCGCTGCCGAGCGCGTGCGGGTGGTGGGGATCAGCGGCTTCCTCGATTTCCAGCCGCATCTGGCCGCCGCGTCTCTCAGACAGCAGGGTGTTCAGGTGGATACGGCGGAGATTGATCTCCCCGAACTCGACGTGCTGCGCGAAAACCCCAGCGAGTTTCGTGCGGTGAACATTGCCCGCCTGCTGGATAATGAAAGTTACTGGCCGCAGCTGTACGCGGCGCTTCAACCGCTCGGCGAGACCTGCGACGCCCTGTTTATGCCCGCCTGTTTTGGCTTAACGGACAACCGGCTCTGGCGCTGGCTCTCGGCGCGCCTGCCCTGTACGCTCGGTTTACTGCCGACGCTCCCCCCTTCCGTGCCCGGCATTCGTCTGCACACCCAGCTTCAGCGTCAGTTTGTTGCCCAGGGTGGCGTCTGGATGGCAGGCGACGAGGTGAAAAAAATCATCCTGGCTGAGGGCGCGGTAAGCGAAATCTGGACCCGCAACCACGGCGACATCCCGCTTCGCGCACGCTTTACGGTGCTGGCAAGCGGCAGTTTCTTCAGTAACGGTCTGCTGAGCAGCCGGGATGGCGTGCGTGAGGCGATCCTCGGTCTGGACGTCCGGCAAAGCGCTTCCCGCGCGGACTGGTATCAAAGCGATTTCTTCACCCCGCAGCCCTGGCAGCAGTTCGGCGTGATCGTCGACAGCCAACTGCGCCCGCGGCTGGGCGGGGAACCGGTTGAAAATCTTTACGCCATCGGCTCGGTTCTGGGCGGGTACGATCCCGTGGCGCAGGGCTGCGGTGGCGGCGTCTGCGCCGTCACTGCGCTGCATGTCGCGGAGCAGATTCTCCAGCGCAGGGAGGGAGCACAATGAACGACACCCGATTTGAAAGCTGTATCAAATGCACGGTCTGCACCACGGTTTGCCCGGTCAGCGGCGTCGATCCGCGCTATCCCGGCCCGAAACAGGCCGGTCCCGACGGGGAGCGTCTGCGCCTGAAGGATGGCGCGCTCTACGACGAGGCGCTGAAATACTGCATCAACTGCAAACGCTGCGAAGTTGCGTGCCCGTCGGACGTGAAAATAGGCGATATCATCCAGCGCGCCCGCGCCCGCTACAGTACGCAAAAACCGACGCTGCGTGACGCGATACTGAGCCACACCGACCTGATGGGTAGCCTCTCGACGCCTTTCGCGCCGGTCGTCAATGCCGCCACCGCCCTGAAGCCGGTGCGCAGGCTGCTGGATGCGACGCTCAAAATCGACCATCACCGCAGTCTGCCGAAATATTCTCACGGCACCTTCCGCCGCTGGTTTAAATCCGTGGCGGCAGAACAGGCGCAGTTCTCTGAGCAGGTCGCCTTCTTCCACGGCTGCTACGTGAACTACAACCATCCGCAGCTGGGGAAAGACCTGCTGAAAGTCCTGAACGCCATGGGAACGGGCGTTCAGCTGCTGAGCAAAGAAAAGTGCTGCGGCGTTCCGCTGATTGCCAACGGCTTCATCGACAAAGCGCGCAAGCAGGCGAGCAGCAACGTCACCTCTTTACGTGAGGCGATCGTCGACAAAGGCATACCGGTACTGGCGACGTCGTCAACCTGTACCTTCACGCTGCGCGATGAATATCCGCATCTGCTGGAGGTGGATAACACCGGCCTGCGCGAGCACATTGAGCTGGCGACCCGTTTTCTCTGGCGCAAACTGGACAGCGGGCAGACGTTACCGCTGGGCAAATTGCCGCTGAAGGTGGTGTATCACACGCCATGTCATATGGAGAAGATCGGCTGGTCGATCTATACGCTTGAGCTGCTGCGGCTGATCCCCGGGCTGGAGCTGACGGTGCTGGACTCACGCTGCTGCGGCATCGCAGGCACGTACGGCTTCAAGCGTGAAAACTACCCAACGTCACAGGCCATTGGCGCGCCGCTGTTCCGGCAGATTGAAGAGAGCGGCGCAGATATCGTGGTGACGGACTGCGAAACCTGCAAGTGGCAGATCGAGATGTCCACCAGCAAACGCTGTGAACATCCCATTACCTTGCTGGCAAAAGCGCTGGCGTAACCGTTGCCGGGGATACGGCCCCGGCACACTCTCACTCCACGAACAGCGATTCGACGACGTTGATCCAGCCGTGCTCGCTGGCGACCTCTTTCCCGTTCAGCCAGCGGCGCAGCATGTTCAGCGCCATCATCGCGCACACCTCCTGACGCACGGCCAGGCTGTGGCGGGTAATGCTCATCCTGACCCGCAGGGCGTGCGTCCCTTCCGGCGTTGCCAGGGCAAAGTTGAGGTGCTCCTCATCCAGCCCGCCCACAAACAGCGCCAGCCCGGCGAAATGCTTCACTCTGCGCTCGGACGCCCAGCGCGCCGTCTGCGCCAGCGTCTCCTGCTGGAACGGCACCACTTCACTGGCCAGCAGCGGCGCACCCGCCCGGGTAAGCTGAAGCGCCAGAAGCCCACCGGTAAACTGCTCGCTTAACGTCACGCTCAACTGGCGGGACTGCAAATGCCCTGCGATCTGCGCCGGCAGCCCTTCCGTTCCTTCGAAAATCAGGCTTTCCCCGGCGACGCGCTGCACTTCCGGCCACAGCGCCAGCATGGCGGCTTTCTCTGACGCCGGTCCGGTCAGCTTCAGTTCAATAATCGGCATGGAGGAGCGATAGCCCATCGACACGCCAGGAGGCAGTTGCAGGTGATCGAGGCTCTGGGCCAGATCGCTTTCCGAGCGACCAAAGGTGGTCAGACGCAGGCACAGCGGCGGTTCAGGCAGCGTAAAGCGCGCGCGCAGGCGCGGCAGGATCTGCTGCTCGACCATCACTTTAAATTCCGACGGCACGCCCGGGGTGAAGAACATCAGGCAGCGGTTCAGCTGAACGGCAAACCCGCAGGCGGTGCCGACCGGGTTATCAATCAGTTCCGCGCTGGCGGGAATTTCAGCCTGCTTGCGGTTGCTGGGGGCCATCACGCGGCCACGCCCGGAGAAAAAGCGCTCCATCTGTGCCAGCCACGCCTCGTGCAGAACCAGGCCTTCGCCTTTGGCCGTGGCGGCGGCCAGCGCGCTGAGATCGTCGCTGGTGGGTCCCAGCCCGCCGTTCACAATCAGCACGTCGCAGCGTTCGCTGCGCTCGCGCAGAACGTTGACCAGCGACTCAAGATTGTCACCTACGGTGTTGCGGCGCGTTAACGGTAATCCTTGCTCAAAGAAGAGATCGGCGAGCCAGGCGGCATTGGTATCAATGATTTGCCCATGCAGCACTTCGTCGCCAGTGGATAACATTTCCACATTTATCATTGTGTTCTCCCATTTCAATGGTCAAAACACTATAGCGCAATCGAAGACCGGGGGAAGAGAGAAACTGGCGCGACTGAACGCCGCGCCGAGAGGATTAGAAACCGGCGCTCACGCCAATGTACGGGCCGTCTGCCAGGGCGTTGTCGCGGTTGCCGTCTTTACCGGCCAGGTTCAGATAACGATAGCCCGCTTCGATGGTGATCGGACGCATGATGGTCCAGCGCGCGCCGGCATTAGCTTCCTGATAGCTGTCGATACCGCTGGAGAGGGAATCCGGGGAGTAGTAGTACTCACCGAACAGGCCAAAGCTGTCGCCAATTTTCCACTGCAAGCCGCCACCCACTGCCGCCGCGTAGCCTTCGTCGCCGTCGTTCGGGTTGGTGTAAATGCCTTTACCGCCGACGGTCGCCAGGAAGGGACCCAACGGCACGTTGAAGCCGAGGCCCAGGCTTGCCGCATCCCCATCGTCGTCGTTGTGCGTCCAGCCGCCGGTCATTGCCAGGCCTGCGCTATCCGTGCCAAGACCAAAGCCCAGATGGGTATAATCTTGTCCCGCCGAGCCGTTGAAGGAAATTGCGTTTGCCGCTGCTGAAACAAACATCAGGCCGCTTAAGCCCATTAATGCCACTTTTTTCATTGTCGTGATCCCGCACAATTTATTCAGAGATGTCCAAAAACCGCGAGATTTTAACCTGACTGCCTGTGTGATCAATGGACTCCGCGTGCGGCGGGCAATTAGTTTGTAACGATTTGATAATATCGGCATTTATACCAGCATCAGAAAGCGCATTTTCACGCTCAGCCCACCCAGATTTTCACTGGGCATTAGCTGAAGATGGCTGCGGTGCAGGCGGGCAATATCGTTAGCCAGCGCCAGGCCAATGCCGGACCCGGCGGCATCGCCCACGTTATCCAGCCGATGAAACGGCAGCATGGCCTGGGAGATCTGGTCTTCAGCAATACCCGGTCCGCTGTCCTCCACGCTCAGCTCAACGGCATCGTGGTCTGTGCGCAGGTACACCGTCACGACGCCCTGCTCCGGGGTGTATTTGATCGCGTTCTCCAGCAGGTTGGCGCAAAGTTCGCCCAGCAGCACGTCATCCCCCTCAATCATTACCGGCTGCTGTACGCCGTCATAACCGAGATCGATACCCTTGCTGCGCGCCTGCGCCAGCCGGGAAAAGCAGCAGTTTTGCACCACCTGTACCAGATCGACAGACGCAAACTGTCGCTCCCCCTGCTCTTTTCGCTTCACCGCCGAAAGCTGCAACAGCCTTTCCGTCAGCACGATGGTGTTATCCAGCGTGACGTTCATCGCCCGTAAGCTCTCCTGCCACAGGGCCGGATCGTTACGCGTCAGGGCAACCGATACCTGGGTTTTCAGCACCGCCAGCGGCGTTTTGAGCTGGTGTGAGGCGTCAGCGTTAAAGCGCGCCTGCCGCGAAAGCACGCCACGTAACCTGTCGATATAGCGGTTAAATGCCACAATCAGCAGCCGCGTTTCCGACCAGGGCAGCAGCTCCGGCAGCGGGGCCAGCAGCCCGGGCTCACGGCGCACCATCAGGGACGAGAGCTGCCGCATCGGGCGCAGCACGCGACGCAGCAGCCACGCGGTCAGGACCAGCGTCAGCAGCACCAGCAGCCCCTGCGACACGAGCGAGGAAAACAGCAGCTGAGTGGCCAGATAGCGCCGCGACTGCAAGGTTTCGGCGACGTAGATTTCCGCCATGCCGAATACACTGTCCTCGTTAACCGGCTGGAGCAGCTTCGCCACGCGGATCGCCTGCCCGCGATACTCGGTATGATAAAACCACGCCAGCGCCGGATAGTGGGAGGTGCGCGACGTGGAGGGGGGCATATTCGGCAGATCGTCATAGCCGGAAATCACCCGCCCGTCAGGGTCCACGACCTTGTAATAGAGGCGATCGTTCATGTTCAGCTCGAAGCTGTCGAGCACGACCCACGGCACGTTCACCTGGAGTTTACCGTTGTGCACCACCAGCCGCTCTGACACCGTGCGCGCCGAGGATAACAGCGTGCGGTCATAGGCCTGCGTCGCCGCCTGTAGCGCGCTAACGTAGCTGTTAAAGGCTGACAGCCCCCATAACAGCAGCAGCGGCAAACCCAGAAAAAGCAAAAGTTGCAGGTAAAGCGACTGCGGCTTAACCCACTTCATCGCCGCACTCCAGCACGTAGCCCAGCCCCCGGAGGGTGGTGATCCGCACCCCGCTGCCGGTCAGCTTCTTGCGCAGGCGGTGAATATAGAGATCGATGCTCTCGGGGCTGACGTCGTCGTTCAGGCTGAACACCTGGTCGAAAAGCTGTTGCCGGGAGACGGGACGGGTCCGGCGGTGCATCAGCACCTTCAGCAAAGAGAGTTCGCGCGGCGTGAGGGAAAGGGATTCATCGCGCAGCAGAAAAAAGCCTTCATCATCGTACTCCAGCTCTCCCAGCCGCTGGCGCTCCTGGGTTCGTCCTTCGCTGCGGCGCAGCAGCGCGCGCAGGCGGGCATCAAGCTCCTCCAGCTCGAACGGTTTCGGCAGGTAGTCATCCGCCCCGGCATTTAGCCCCTTCACCCTGTCTGCCACGTTGCTGCGGGCGGTAAGAAACAGCACCGGCAGCGTCTGCCCGCGCTTTCTCAGGCGATGCACCACCTCCAGCCCGTCGAAGCCGGGCATGCCGATATCAAGGATCGCGACGGCATAGTTTTCTCCCTGCAAAAGATGATCGGCCGCCCGTCCATCGTTGACGCAATCCACGGCAAATCCGTTTTGTACCAGCGCTTTTTCCAGCCAGTGAGCCAGCTCACGATTATCTTCCGCCAGTAAGAGACGCATATCACATCCTGTAAAGTTGGTGTCGCAGTGAAAGGGAAATGAAAGGTTATTGTTTTAACAATCACGCAACGGAACCGCTACAAGGTGGTTCACATAATCAGAAAAAATACACCCGTACCCGTACTCCCGGTTCTCCGGCGTGAGGATAAACGATGAAAAAACAATTACTTTCTACCCTTGCTGCAAGCGTATTGCTGTTGAGTGCCTCTGTCGTCCAGGCGCAGGACGCGCCATCCCGTACCGAATGTATCGCCCCGGCCAAACCCGGCGGCGGCTTCGACCTGACCTGCAAGCTGATTCAGGTCAGCCTGCTGGAGACGAAGGCCATTGAAAAACCGATGCGCGTCACCTACATGCCCGGCGGCGTGGGCGCGGTAGCCTATAACGCCATCGTCGCGCAGCGCCCTGCCGAAGCGGGCACCGTGGTGGCCTTCTCCGGCGGTTCGCTGCTAAACCTGTCGCAGGGGAAATTTGGTCGTTATGACGTGAATGACGTGCGCTGGCTCGCCACCGTAGGCACCGATTACGGCATGATCGCCGTGCGCGCGGACTCTCCGTGGAAATCCCTGAAAGATCTGCTGACCGCCATGGAAAAAGATCCGAACAGCGTGGTAATTGGCGCGGGCGCCTCTATCGGCAGCCAGGACTGGATGAAAGCCGCGCTGCTGGCGCAGCAGGCCAAAGTGGATCCGCACAAGATGCGTTACGTGGCCTTTGAAGGCGGCGGCGAGCCGGTGACGGCGCTGATGGGCAATCACGTCCAGGCGGTATCGGGCGATCTCAGCGAAATGGTGCCCTACCTGAGCGGGGATAAGATCCGCGTGCTGGCGGTCTTCTCGGAAAACCGTCTGCCGGGCCAGCTGGCAGACGTTCCAACCGCCAAAGAGCAGGGTTATAACCTGGTCTGGCCGATCATCCGCGGCTTCTTCGTCGGGCCAAAAGTGACCGACGCCGAGTACCAGTGGTGGGTGGATACCTTTGCAAAACTTCAGCAAACCGAGGAGTTCAAAAAACAACGCGATCTGCGCGGGCTGTTTGAGTTCAACCTGAACGGCAAACAGCTGGACGAGTATGTCAAAAAACAGGTGAATGACTACCGCGATCAGGCGAAAGCCTTTGGTCTGGCGAAATAACCGGAGGCGCTATGAGCGATCGCATTTTTGCCGGGATTTGGCTGCTGCTCTGCATTGGCGGCATGTTCGTCGCCTGGCAGATCCACAGTGAATACAGCTATGAACCCGTGGGGCCACGCCCCTTCCCCGTCGGCATTGTCGGCCTGATGCTGCTCTGCTCGGTGGCGCTGCTGCTGCGCCATCCGGATACCGTGGAGTGGCCGCCACGCCGTACGCTGCAACGTTTGCTGGTGATGGTAATTGTCCTGCTGATGTACGCGTGGGGCTTTGAATGGCTCGGCTTCCCGATTGCCACCGCCCTGCTGACGATGGTGATTGGCATACTGTTTAACGCCTCGCTGCCTGCGGCGGGGATCTCCGGGGTCGTACTGGGCATTTTACTCTGGTACGCCTTCGACCGCCTGCTGGACGTGACCCTGCCGCTCGGCGCATGGTTTAACTAACGGAGCACGCTATGGATACCTGGATCTATCTCTCTCAGGGGTTCGCGGTAGCGATGACCCCGGAAAACCTGGTGATCGCCCTGATCGGCTGTTTCGTCGGGACCATCGTCGGCCTGCTGCCGGGCCTTGGGCCTATCAACGGGGTGGCGATTTTACTGCCGCTGGCCTTTGCGCTGCACCTGCCTGCGGAATCGGCGCTGATCCTGCTGGCGACGGTCTATATCGGCTGCGAATACGGGGGGCGTATTTCCTCGATTCTGCTTAACGTGCCCGGTGATGCCGCCGCCATTATGACCGCGCTGGATGGCTACCCGATGGCGCAGCAGGGGCGCGGCGGCGTGGCGCTCTCTATTTCTGCCGTCAGCTCGTTCTTTGGCTCCCTGATCGCCATTGGCGGCATCATCCTCTTCGCCCCGGCGCTGGCCCAGTGGTCGCTGGCGTTTGGTCCGGCCGAGTATTTTGCCCTGATGGTGTTCGCCATCGCCTGTCTCGGCAGCATGATGGCGCAGAATCCGCTGAAGTCGTTTTTGTCTGCGTTGATTGGCCTCAGTCTGGCCACCGTCGGCGTGGATGCCAACACCGGGGTTTATCGTTTTACCTTCGACAGCGTTCATCTCTCCGACGGCGTGCAGTTTATCGTCGTGGTGATTGGTCTGTTCTCTGTCTCAGAAATCTTACTGATGCTGGAGCATACCAGCAGCGGGCAGACGCTGGTGCGTAAAACCGGACGTATGCTCTTTAATGCCAAAGAGGGGGCGCAGTGTATTGGCGCCACCCTGCGTTCGTCGGTGATCGGTTTCTTCGTCGGCATTCTGCCCGGCGCGGGGGCTACTATCGCCAGCGCTATCACCTACATGACCGAGAAAAAGCTGAGCGGTAACAGCGACAGCTTCGGCAAAGGCGATATCCGCGGCGTGGCGGCGCCGGAGGCGGCGAATAACGCCTCGGCCTGCGGCTCGTTTATCCCGATGCTGACCCTCGGCGTGCCGGGCTCCGGCACCACGGCGGTAATGATGGGCGCGCTGACGCTCTATAACATCACCCCGGGTCCGGCGATGTTTACCGAGCAGCCCGATATCGTCTGGGGTTTAATTGCCGCCCTGCTGATCGCCAACGTGATGTTGCTGGTAATGAACATCCCGCTGATCGGCCTGTTCACCCGCATGCTGACCATTCCCCTGTGGTTCCTGGTCCCGGCCATCGCCGCCGTCTCTGCTGTTGGGGTGTACGCGGTGCACAGCACCACCTTCGACCTGGTGTTGATGGTGCTGCTCGGCGTGCTGGGCTACATTCTGCGCAAGATGCACTTCCCGATGTCGCCGCTGATTTTAGGGTTTGTGCTGGGGGAAATGCTGGAGCAGAACCTGCGCCGCGCCCTCTCCATCAGCAATGGCAACATGGGGATCCTGTGGGAGAGCAGCGTGACGAAGATCCTGCTGGCAATGGCGATTATGGTGATTGTCGTGCCGCCGGTGCTGCGCTGGATCCGCCGACGCCAGCACAAACCGCAGCCGGATATCGGTTGATTAGCCCCTCAACAGGGCATTGACCCACTGCTTTAACGCCTGGCGGGAGATTTTAATCCCGCCATTTTTCAGTTCTGACGGCAGCGCCAGCCAGTGTACCGGCTGCTCAAAGCGCGCCAGCCTGCCCTGAACCCACTCCGGCAGCAGCGTGATATCCGTGCCCGGCTCGCATTCCACTACCGCCACCGGACGTTGCCCGTACTCGGCATCATCCAGCGGAACGACAAACGCCTGGCTTACCTGCGGATGCGTGGCGATAACGCGCTCCAGCGCTTCGGGCTGGATCCCTTCTCCACCGCTGAAAAAGAGATTGTCCATTCGGCCCAGAATGGTCAGGCGTCCGTCATGCCACTCGCCGCGATCGCGGGTGGCAAACCAGCCCTGCTCATTGACCAGCGGCAATAATGCGCCGTCTCGCCAGTAGCCCGCCGCCATGCTTTCCGCCCGGATCCAGACTTCACCATTCACCACCTGAACGTCTCTGCCCGGCAGCGCGCTGCCCACGTCCGGCGCGCCGTCGGCCTCTTTGGCGCAGACGGTGGAGGCGAACTCGGTCAGACCGTAGCCGCAGAACGTACGGATCCCCTGCTCGCGCGCCTGTTCGGTCAGCGCAACGGGGATTTCCGCCCCGCCGAGCAGCACGGCTTTCAGCGCGACGGGATGGTGTGAATTAAGCAGCCGCCACAGCTGCGTTGGCACCAGCGAGGCGTGGGTACAGCCCTGTAGCGCCTGCTCCAGCGGCTGTTTTTCACGCACGGTGAGACGGCCTCCGCCCTGCAACCAGCGCCACAAAATCCCCTGACCGGAGACGTGAAACAGCGGCAGAGAGAGCAGCCAGTCGTCGCTATCGCCGTAAGGCATCAGCGCCAGCACCCCTTTTGCGCTGGCAAGGTGGGCGGCACAGGTGTGCACCGCCGCTTTCGGCAAGCCGGTGGAGCCAGAGGTGAGCGTCATTGAGGCCAGCCGTTCTGCCCGCCACGTGACGCCGCCCTGCCCCTCGCCCTCTCTTAATACCAGCCCGGGCAGACCGTCATACTCACCGTTAAGCACCAGCGCAAAGCGCAGCGTCATCTGCGGCAGGAGGACGTCCAGCAGCGGACGGGGAAGCTGAGGGTTCACCGGCAAAATGCGGGCGCCGCACTGAAGCAGCGCCAGCCAGGCCAGCAGGGTCTGCGGGTGGTTGTGGGCGAGCAGCATGACGCCGTCACCGTCCGTAACGCCCTGAGACTGAAAACCGGCTGCGAGACGATCGATACGCTCGCCCAGCTGAGACCAGCTGAGCGTTACATCGTCTAAACGCAGCGCGGGTTTATCGGCACGCCGTGTGCGCCAGTGCCGCCACGGCCAGTCGGTAAAACTCATCGCAGTGGCTCCAGTGCCCCGACGTCGAGGCACGGCAAGGTGCTGCCAGGCCACTGGCGAATCAGCTGGGCCTGCATCAGGTTTAGCGTATCGAGACCGGGAACGGTGTCCGGCGTTAACCATGCAGCGATGCGCGCCAGCTGCGTCAGCCCGAGGCTGGATTCGATGGATGAACTGATCACCGCCGTCAGCCCTGCGGCATGGGCCGCCGCAACCTGCTCGCGCACCTTGTCGAGGCTGCCGGTCAGCGTTGGCTTAATCACCACGGCCCTGACGCCCGGCTCGGCGGCAAACGCGAAATCGGCTTCGCGCAGGCTCTCATCCCAGGCGATGGCAATGCCGGTTTCCCGGGCGAAGGCGCGAGAGTCGTCGCGCGTTTTGCACGGCTCTTCGAGAAACGCGATGCGGCTGCGATACGCCGGGTTGACGTACTTCGCAAACTGTTGCGCCCTGAGCGGCGTCCAGGCGCGGTTGGCGTCCAGGCGCAGGTGTAGATCGGGAATGGCTTCCAGTAACAGGTTAACCACCATTCCGTCGCGCACTGCTTCGTACAGGCCAACCTTTATTTTCGCCACCTTCTCGCCAGGCATCGCGGAAAGGAGCGCGAAAAGTTCATCCGGATCGCCGGTACAGAGCGGCGCGGCGCAATAGTTCGCCGCGTCCGGTAAACTCCCGTCCAGCTCTGCCAGCGCACAGCTGATGCCGAACGCGGCGGAAGGAACGTCCGGCAGCGCCGGATCTGCCCCCTCACACCATTCGTACGTCCAGGCCATCAGCACAGCCTGCGCCTCGTCCGGCGTTTCCAGGCTAAAGCCCGGAAGCGGGGCGATTTCGCCCCACCCTTCCCGCTCGCCCTGCCGGAGATGCACGAAAAAGCCGTCACGGGTTTTTAACCGCCGTTCACGCAGCACCACGCCCGCGTCCATCGGTATCTGCCAGCGGTAAACCTGCGCGCAACGCATTACGGGTTCCGTTTGTATTTGCTGAAGTCCGGCTGGCGTTTTTCGTTGAACGCGTTGCGCCCTTCCTGACCCTCTTCGGTCATGTAGAACAGCATGGTGGCGTTACCCGCCAGCTCCTGAAGGCCCGCCTGACCGTCACAGTCGGCGTTGAGGGCCGCTTTCAGGCAGCGCAGCGCCATTGGGCTGTTTTGCAGCATTTCGCGACACCAGCGTACGGTCTCTTTTTCCAGATCGGCGATCGGCACCACGGTGTTAACCAGCCCCATATCCAGCGCTTCCTGGGCGTTGTACTGACGGCACAGGAACCAGATTTCGCGGGCTTTTTTCTGACCGACAATGCGCGCCATATAGGACGCGCCCCAGCCGCCGTCGAAAGAGCCGACTTTCGGGCCGGTCTGACCAAAAATGGCATTTTCCGCCGCGATCGTCAGGTCACACATCATGTGCAGCACGTGACCGCCGCCGATGGAATACCCTGCCACCATCGCGACCACCGGTTTTGGACAGGTGCGGATCTGGCGCTGGAAATCCAGCACGTTCAGGTGGTGCGTGCCCGCATCATCCTGGTATCCGCCGTAGTCACCGCGGACTTTCTGATCGCCGCCGGAGCAGAAGGCTTTCTCCCCTTCCCCGGTGAGGATGATGACGCCGATAGTGTCATCGTAGCGGGCATCCGCCAGCGCCTGGATCATCTCTTTTACGGTCAGCGGACGAAACGCGTTGCGCACCTGTGGACGGTTGATGGTGATTTTGGCGATACCATCGGCGGATTTGTGGTAACGAATGTCGGTGTAGCCTTCGGAGCAGTCCTGCCATTCAACCGGCGCGTAAAGCATGTGTTCATCAGGATAGATCATAGCGTGTCCTTTGTTCGATAACGCAGTATCTGAGCCAGACTCGCGGCAACCGCTTCCGGGTTGTCCCGGTGGGCGTTGTGTCCGGCGTGAGGGATAGCATGACGCGTGACGTTAAGTTCAGCGGCGATAGCTGCAAACTTCCCGTCACGTTCGCCATAGAGATAGTCAAAAGAAAAATCACGCGCGATGAGCGCGGGACGTAAATCAGGCTGAACGGCAAGCGAGGTGGCCTCCAGCATCTCTGCCAGCCTCGGGCCGTTGTTCCGGCTGCGCAGCGCGATCAGCGCCCTGCGCTGATCATCCGTAAGTGAGGCAAAGACCGGCTGTTGATACCAGTCGGCAAAGACGGCCTCCAGCGGCTCACTGCGAAACCGTGACGCCCATCGGCGGTCAGAGATCAGCCGGGCCTGGCGCGCATCGGCGTCTTGCAGGCCCGGGTGTCCACCTTCCACCATCAGCCCGTCTAACCCCGCAGGATGCTGACAGGCATGGAACATCGCAATGCGGCCGCCGAGGGAGTACCCCACGAGCCAGTATCTTAGTATGTTGTAACTAATAAGGGTATGCGAGAGCAATTCACTTACCTCTGCAAACCCCGTCACGCCCGTATCCGCTGAACCACCGTGCCCGGGCAGGTCAAGGTAGAGCCGGGGGTAGTCATGCAGCGACGCCCCGACAGCCTGCCACTCGCGACAGTCGCCGGAAAAACCGTGCAGGAAAACCAGCCAGGGGTAGCCTGGTTTTCCTGGCTGGGAGAGGCCTGCGAGGATCACAGGTGACTCACCTGCGCAAGCAGATGTTGCAGCTTCTGCGCGCCGTCAGCATCGTTTACCACCAGCTCAATCAGCGTCGCGCCAGGCTGCCGCCAGGCGGTGTTCAGCGCCGTCTCCAGCGCGTCCCAGTTTTCCGGGCGATGGTACTTCAGGCTGAACATGGCGGCGGCATGTTCGAACTGCACGTTTTGCGGCATCAGATAGAAGCGCTCACGCTCGCTTTGCGGCGTCGGCAGCAACGAGAAAATCTGCCCGCCGTTATTGTTCACAACAATCAGCACGAACGGGGCCGACGCCTGACGCAGGAGCGCCAGCGCGTTGAGATCGTAGAGGGCTGAGAGATCCCCCACAATCGCCAGCGTGGATTTCGCGCTGGCCCGCTGTACGCCAGCGGAGGTGGAGATCAGGCCGTCAATGCCGCTCGCGCCCCGGTTGCTGTACACCGGATATCCCGCCGGCAGCTGCGAAAAGGCGTCAATCAGGCGCACCACCAGGCTGTTACCGACAAAAAGTTGTCCCTGTTCGGGAAGATATTTGCGGATACGGTGCGCCAGCCCGGCTTCACTGAACGCCTCGCACTGCGCTTTTGTGAGTTCCCACGCCTGACGTGACAGCGCCGGGATCTCCGCCGCCCAGGGTTTGCGTTTTTCCGCCGGATGCAATTCCAGCCAGCTGTCAATGTTGCTCACCAGGCGGCGGCCGCGATGGTGCGCCGGGTCAAGGCGTCCTTCGAGCGGATCCACCAGCCAGTACTCTTCTGGGGTACAGGTGGCCTGCCACTGGAGCAGACGCTTCCCCGTCAGGCTCGATCCCAGCTGGACGACAATCTGCGCCTGCGCCAGCTCGGTAACCGCTTTCGCGTTACCCAGCCAGAGGTCGGCGCAGGGCAGCGGCTGGCCCGTCTGGGAAAGCACGTCACCAATCAGCGGCCAGCCAAGCGTTTGTGCCCACTCCGCCGCCAGCTTGCCTTCCGCCGCACTCATCCGCCCGGCAATCACCACGCCGCGCTTCTGGCGCCAGAAGAACCAGTCGCGCTGTTTTGCGCTTTCCAGATGCGTCTGCTCGCGCAGCCAGGGTTTTTCGCTCTCCCACCAGTCTCCCAGCTGCTGTTGCCAGACGAGGCCAGTATCGTTCATTTCACCGTACAGCGGCTCGGCAAACGGGCAGTTAATGTGCAGCCCGCCGCTGCGCAGTGCGTTCATGGCGTGGTCGAGGGTTGAGACCAGCCAGCTGGCGGGAATATCCTGGGTGGGGCGCGGCAACGAGACCGTCTGTGAAGGATGCGAGGCAAAAATGCCAGGCTGACGAATCGCCTGATTAGCACCGCAGTCAATAAGTTCCGGGGGACGGTCGGCAGTGAGTAAAATCAGCTTTTCGCCGGTTAATCCCGCTTCTATCAGCGCCGGATACAGGTTCGCCACCGCCGTGCCGGAGGTGACTATCACCGCCACGGGCGCTTTGCTGACTTTCGCCAGCCCGAGCGCCAGATGGCCCAGACCCCGCTCATCAAAATGGGTGTGGTGAATAAAAGCCCGGTTTTCCGCGGCAGCAAGGGTGAGCGGCGTGGAGCGAGAGCCCGGGGCAATACACACATGCCTGACACCATGACGGGTCAGGGCTTCAAGGATCACCGCCGCCCAGCGTCGGTTAAAAGAACTTACTGACATGAGATTGTCCAGTATCAAGAATGCGACACAGTATAAATAATAGAAAAAGTCAGAATTTTGATATGAATCGGGATTGCACGAATCAGTATTAATCCCTTAGGAGAAGGGAACGTAGCCCGGCGGCCTTGTTTTCGATCTCCTGCCACTCCTGCTCCGGATCGGAGCCGCTGACGATGCCCGCCCCCGCATAAAGACGCAGCGCAGCGTCGTGAACGCGGGCGGAACGTAATGCCACGCAGAATTCGCTTTGATCGCGCGATAAATAACCCGCCGAACCGGCGTACCACTCCCGGTCAAACGGCTCTACTTTCGCAATAAATTCTCGCGCCGCCTGTCGCGGCAGCCCGGCCACCGCCGCCGTTGGTTGCAAAATATGCAGACACTGTTCGTCGTCAGGCTGTTTAAGTTCGGTCCAGATACAGCGACGTAAATGCTGCACCTTGCGCAGACGCAGCACCTGCGCAGGCAGGATCTCCAGCGTCCGGGTATGGTGCTGAAGACGCTGGCAGATATCTTCCACCACCAGCATATTTTCCCGCTGATTTTTGTCGTCATTCATCAGCCAGTCGCCCAGACACTGGGCCTGCTTATCGTCAGAATGGCTGGCGACGGTGCCTGCCAGCGCTTCAGTGCGCAGCAGCGTGCCGCGTCGCCGCCACAGGCGTTCAGGCGTCGAGCCGAGGAACGCGTTGCTGGCGTCAAAGACCATACAAAAATGATAGCAGTTGAGGTTTAGCGCGCGGCTGGCAGCCATCAGCGCGATGGCGTTCACGGGCTGCTGGCAATGCACGTCTGTAGCACGTGCGAGGACCACTTTCTCAAAATCGCCGCGAGCAAGGGTATCCGTCGCCTGACGAATCAACGCCAGCCATTCCGGTTTTTCCGGATGATGGGTTTCCTGCACAATCTGCACGGACAACGGGCGGATCGGCGCGGCGTCGCGCAGGTTATCGACAAAATTCAGCGCCTCACGGGCATCTTCCCGCAGCGACGTTTCGCTCCACAGTTGCAGACGCAGCGTGGCGACCCCGCCAGACCGTCGCCAGAGAAGGCGCGGTAAAAACAGCTTGCCCTGCGCCGGGTTGAAGGCGTTCAGGCCGCAGATACGGGTGTCATTGGCTACGTCGTGGGTGTGCAAAAACCGCGAGGCCGAGGCCAGAGAATCAAAATGGGCGAGGCTTCCGAGCGCGGCAAGTTCTTCATCGCCGCTGCGCTGTTGCCAGTAAAACTGAGGATAGCATCGCTGCACACCGAGCCAGGCCAGCGGATCGAAGGCGTCGTTTAACGGGAAAGAGACATCGAAATGGCGTAAACCGGGTGTAGCTGGCAACGCTTGCGCAAGCTGAGTACGCAGGCTTTGCAGCGCGAGGAAAATCGAGTGCACGCGAACCTCTCCCTGTTAAAGCCTTATATTATACGGGGTACTGACGATAAATAGCAGTACCCACGTGTAGGGAGTGGTTTACCGACTTAACGACGGGCTAACAGCAGACCCAGCACCAGCCCTACGGCCGCACCGACCCCAATGCCCTGCCACGGTTTTTCATGCACATAATCGTCGGCACGATAAACCGCCTGCTTGGCGCGGTAGTAGTAATTGTCGGATGCGTTACTGACGCGGTTTTTCACGTCATGCAGCGCCTGCTCGGCGCGGGCTTTGAGCTCAATGTACTTCTGATCGGCAGGATCGCCTGAAGAGCGCAGCACTTCTTCCAGCGTTTCGCTTAGCAGCGTCAGGTCGTCGTCGACTCGGGTATCCCAGGATTGAAATGACATATTTTTCTCCATGTTAGTACACCAGTCCGGTAACTATAGACAACGTATTGCTATTGCGCCTGTTTCGCTTCGCGTGCCATGCCGATGTGTGGGATGCCGTCTTCGTCGTAAATGTCCGTGACCGGGGTAAAACCAAAATGGCCATAGAATGATTGCAAATGCGCCTGCGCGCCCAGGTATAACGCCTTGTCCGGCCACTGTTTCTGGCATGCGTCCAGCGTTTTTTCCATCAGCTGATAGCCCAGCTTTTCACCGCGCGCGCGGCCGCTGATAATGACGCGGCCAATGACGACAGGGTCAAAATCCTCTTCGCTTTTCAGAATCCTCGCATACGCCACCAGCTCGTTATCGCGCCAGCCGAGGATGTGCCGGTTCTCGCCGACCAGGTCATCGCCGTCGATATCCTGATACGGGCAGGTTTGTTCAACCACAAAGACTTCGCAGCGCAGCTTGAGCAGGGCGTAGAGTGAATGCACGGTCAGTTCGCTGTGGTGTAGATCTTGCCACTGGATCATGTGTTTCTCCTTCCTGGGGTTCATCACGTTATACTAAACCCCTTCCCATTCGGCAAAGGGCTGATTGCGTTATGGAACTGATTTTTCTGGGTACGTCCGCCGGGGTGCCAACCCGCTCACGAAACGTGACGGCGATTCTGCTGGATCTTAAGCATCCTACCCGGGGTGGGCTGTGGCTGTTTGACTGTGGTGAGGGTACGCAGCATCAGCTGCTGCATACCTCATACCACCCGGGGAAAGTGGATAAAATATTTATCACCCATCTGCACGGCGACCATCTGTTTGGCCTGCCGGGCCTGCTGTGCAGCCGTTCGATGGCCGGTAACGCTAACCCGCTGACCATTTATGGCCCCGCGGGTATTCAGGAATTCGTTGAAACCACGCTGCGCCTGAGCGGCTCGTGGACCGATTATCCGCTGGAGGTGTTAGAGATCGGCGAGGGTCTGGTGTTCGATGACGGAGATTACCTGGTGCGCGCTTACCCGCTTAACCATCCGGTGGAATGCTACGGCTATCGCGTTGAGGAGCATGACAAGCCCGGGGCGCTGAACGCCGCCGCGTTGCAGGCCGATGGGGTGAAACCAGGCCCGCTGTTCCAGCGTCTGAAGCACGGCGAGACCGTCACGCTGGAAGACGGGCGCGTCATCAACGGTCAGGATTACCTCGCCCCACCGCAGCCGGGCAAAAAACTGGCTATTTTTGGGGATACCGCCCCCTGCCCTTCGGCGCTCAGGCTTGCCAGAGGTGTAGATGTGATGGTGCATGAGGCGACGCTGGAAGCGGCCATGGAAGAAAAAGCCAACAGCCGGGGGCACAGCTCTACGCGTCAGGCGGCGCAGCTGGCACGTGAGGCTGGCGTCCGGAAACTGATTGTTACTCACGTCAGCTCACGCTATGACGTCCGCGGCGCTGAAAGCCTGCTGGCAGAGTGCCGGGAAGTATTTCCGGCATGCGAGCTGGCGGAAGATTTTGCTCAGGTCAGCGTTTAGTCCTTCATTTTTCCCTCAGCGTGCCGATAACGATTAAAAGGCCAGCATTTCTCTTGAGGGTAGAATGGATAATTTCCAGAAAGATATTGATGACAGGGCGAACCTGACCCTGTCCAACCGTTTTGAACTGTTGCTGTTCCGTCTTGGCACCTCTCTGAACGAAAATAAATCCGAGCTGTTCGGCATCAACGTATTCAAATTGCGCGAAATTGTGCCGATGCCGACCTTCACCAAACCGGCGGGAATGAAGTCTCCGCTGATGGGGATGGTGAACATTCGTGACCAGGTGATCCCGGTGATCGATCTGGCCGCCGTCGCCGGCTGCAAACCAGCCACCGGGCTGAACATCCTGCTGATCACCGAATATGCCCGCAGCGTGCAGGCGTTTGCCGTAGAATCGGTGGAAAACATCATGCGTCTGGACTGGAAGCAGGTGCACGCCGCGGAAACCGCCGTCAGCGGTCGCTACATCACCTGCATTGCCTGTCTGGACGAGCAGACCGATACCAACGATCTGGCGATGGTGCTGGACGTGGAGCAGATCCTGTACGACATCACCCCGGCGAACCACGATCTGCACGCCACCCATCTGGAAACCACCAAATTCAACACCAAGCCAGGCTCTGTCGCGATTGTTGCAGAAGATTCAAAAGTAGCGCGCTCAATGCTGGAGAAGGGATTGCAGGCGATGGAGATCCCGGCCCAGCTGCATATCACCGGCAAAGACGCGTGGGAGAAAATCACTCAGCTGGCCGCGCAGGCTCAGGCCGAGGGCGTTCCCGTTACCGATAAGATTGCCCTGGTATTAACCGACCTCGAAATGCCGGAGATGGACGGCTTTACGCTGACGCGCAAAATCAAATCCGACCCGGTACTGAAAGATATTCCGGTGGTGATCCACTCGTCTCTTTCCGGCAACGCGAACGAAGATCATATTCGCAAAGTGAAGGCGGACGGCTATGTGGCGAAGTTTGAGCTGAACGAGCTGTCGTCGGTGATTGAAGAGGTGCTGGATCGGTCTATGAAGAAGATTGACGGGCCGTTGATTAGCCGCAAGCAGCTGGCTTAGTCGGGTGGCGCTACGCTTACCCGACCTACAAAACCCGTAGGCCCTGCAAGCGTAGCGCCGCTGGGCATGTTTTACTCTGTGCGGGCTGGTGCCCTCACCCCGGCCCTCTCCCACGGGGAGAGGGAGAAAACAATAAAAAACCCGCCGAGGCGGGTTTTTTGTTTTTACATCAGCGGCATCGCGCGCTGCACGATATCAATCAGCGGCTGCGGATAGATACCGAAGATCAGCACCAGCAGCGCGGAGATGAGCACCACAATGCCCCCCGCGCTGTACTGCCAGTTAGACGGCGCATCGCGGTTGAGCTGCTGAGGCGCGCTCAGGTACAGGCTCACCGCTACGCGCAGGTAGTAGTAGAGACCAATCGCGGAGCCGATAACGACACCCGCCGTCAGCCACCACAGACCCGCCTGCACACCGACGGCCAGCACGTAGAACTTACCGATAAAGCCCAGCGTCATCGGGATACCCGCCAGAGAGAGCATCATCACGGTCATTACCGCAGACAGAATCGGACGGTGCCAGAACAGACCACGGTAGGAGAACAGTGAATCGGCATCCGGGCCACGGTACGGGCTGGACATCAGGCTCACCACGCCGAACGCGCCGAGGCTGCTGAACAGGTAACCGGCCAGATAGACGCCCACGGTTTCCATCGACATCTCACCGCTTTGCAGCGCAATCAGCGCCACCAGCAGGTAACCCAGATGGGAGATAGAGGAGTAGCCCAGCAGACGCTTGATGTTGGTCTGGCTCAGCGCCATCAGGTTACCGAAGATGATGGAGACGAACGCGATGATGCCCAGCACCACGCGAACCGCTTCGCTGTCACCCACCGGGGCGTACAGGAACAGACGCATGACCACACCGAAGATAGCGATTTTGCTCGCCGTCGCCAGGAAGGTCGAGACCGGTGCAGGGGCACCCTGGTATACGTCTGGCGTCCACAGGTGGAACGGAACCAGTGAAAGTTTAAAGCCAAGGCCAACAATCATCATGCCCAGACCCGCCAGCAGCAGCGGCTCATGCATCATGCCGTCGCCAAGGCTCTTACCGAGCGCCATGAAGGAGAGGTTCCCCGTCTGTGCGTACAGCAGCGCGATACCGAACAGCAGGAACGACGACGCGGCAGCAGACAGGATCGTGTACTTGATACTCGCTTCCAGAGAGCGCTTCTGGCGGAAAGCGTAACCAATCAGGCCGAACAGCGGGAGTGAGATCAGCTCAATACCGAGGAACAGCGCGGCCAGGTGGTTCGCGTTCGCCAGCAGAATGCCGCCCAGTGCGGCAATCAGTACCAGCAGGTAAAACTCTTCTTTGTTGTCGTTGTACCCTTCAAGCCACGGGTACGCAAAGGTACAGGTTGCCAGGCTCGCCAGCAGCACCAGACCGGTGTAGAGCATGGCGTAACCGTCAACGCGCATCAGCGGCGTGACGTCCATCGCTCCCGCCTGGCCAACAAACCAGAGGGAAACTAACGCAGCGTTCAGACCCAGAACGGACAGGGTCGCATTCAGGAAGTGATTGCGTCGCCACGCAATGGAGAGCATCACAACCACCACCGTCAATCCGACGATCAGCAGCGGTAGCAGCGCGATCAGTTGTTGTGGAGTTATTGTCATGGCGAATTACGGCCTTGTAGTAGAAGCAGAATTAACAAACCACTGCTGGATATTACCCATCGCGGAGTGCGAGGTATCCAGAATCGGCTGCGGATAGAAGCCCAGCAGCACCAGCAGTACGACCAGCAGCAGGATGATGAACAGCTCACGCAGCGACATCCCCGGCAGTTCTTGTGCAGCAATTTCACTCTTCGCTTTACCGAAGTAAGCGCGGTGCAGCATCGCCAGTGAGTAGACGGAAGCGAACACCAGACCAAAGGTGGAGATGACGGTGATCGTCGGTACCACGTTGAAGCTGCCGAACAGGATCATAAACTCGCCGACGAAGTTACCGGTGCCCGGCATACCCAGCGTCGCAACCGCAAAGAACATGGAGAGCGCTGGCAGCCATTTCATTTTGCCCCACAGGCCGCCCATCATGCGCATGTCGCGGGTGTGCAGACGTTCGTACAGCTGACCACACAGGATGAACAGACCGGCTGCGGAGAGACCGTGCGCAATCATCTGGATCACCGCGCCCTGGTACGCCAGCTGGCTGCCGGTGTAGATGGCAATCAGCACGAAACCCATGTGGGAAACGGAGGTGTAGGCAATCAGACGTTTGATGTCGTACTGCGTAAAGGCCATCCAGGCACCGTAGAAGATACCGATCACGCCAAGCCACATGGCAATCGGCGCGAACTCTGCGGAGGCGTTCGGGAACAGCGGCAGGGAGAAACGCAGCAGACCGTAGGCCGCCGTTTTCAGCAAGATACCCGCAAGGTCAACGGAACCCGCCGTTGGCGCCTGAGAGTGCGCGTCCGGCAGCCAGCCGTGCAGCGGTACGACCGGCATTTTCACCGCGAAGGCGATGAAGAAGCCGAGCATCAGCAGGTATTCCACGCCGTGGGACATCGGGGTCTTCAGCAGATCTTCATAGTTGAAGGTCCAGACGCCGGTAGCATTGTAATGCACGAATACCAGCGCCAGGATAGCAATCAACATCACCAGACCACTCGCCTGGGTGTAGATGAAGAACTTGGTGGCCGCCGTGATACGCGTTTTACCATCGGATGCCTTGTGGCCCCACAGCGCGATCAGGAAGTACATCGGCACCAGCATCATCTCCCAGAAGAAGAAGAACAGGAACATGTCGATGGCAAGGAACACGCCGATAACGCCGCCCAGGATCCACATCAGGTTCAGGTGGAAGAAGCCCTGGTATTTTTCGATTTCTCGCCAGGAGCAGAGTACCGCCAGAACGCCGAGCAGACCGGTCAGCACCACCATCAGCAGCGACAGGCCGTCAATCGCGAGGTGGATCGTAATACCGAAACGAGGGATCCACGGCAGGATAAACTCAGACTGCCACTGCGGAAGGCCCGCGGACTGGGTCAGAGAGTAGCCACCCTGCAACCAGAGTTGCAGACCAAGCGCGAGCGTCAATCCCATGGTGATCAGCGCGATCCAGCGCGGCATCTTCACGCCAAAGCGTTCAGTCTGCCAGCACAGGAAGCCGCCGATGAAGGGAATTAATATTAGCCAGGGTAGTAACATGGCGATTTACATTCCTTTTTAAGGCCCCCAGCAGGGGCCTGATTTTCAACGAATTCGAATAAAATTCACTTAACGATCAACGCAACACCATCAGCAGCGCCAGTACGACAACCGCACCGATGCTCATGGACGCCACATACCAGCGCAGATAACCGTTCTCGCTGAACAGCAGGCCTTTACCTGCAAAGCGAGAGAGGATCGCCGGGATATTCATCAGGCTGTTCAGTGGATCGCGCTTCAGCAGCCACGCAATGCCCAGGAACGGCTTCACGAAGATCATGTCGTACAGCCAGTCGAAGCCCCACGCGTTGTACCACCAGGTGCCCAGCAGACGGCCCGGCGCGCTGTTGGCAACGGCAGTCACCAGCGTGCGTTTGCCCAGCCACAGCCATGCGGCAATCAGGATGCCCGCGATAGCCACTACGCCGGAGGTGATTTCAAGCGTCAGAACGCGACCGTGCTCAAGCTCGGTTGTCGCCGGCAGTACGCCCTGCAACGGTGGCACAATCATCGCGCCAACGAAGGTGGACAGGACCAGCAGCACAATCAGCGGCAGGTGGTGGGTAATCCCCTTCCCTGCGTGAGCATGAATTTGTTCTTTACCGTGGAAGACGATGAAAATCATACGGAAGGTGTACAGGGAGGTCATAAACGCACCGACCAGACCCGCAACCATCAGATTGATATGACCATTCGCCATGGCGCCCGCCAGGATTTCGTCCTTACTGAAGAAGCCTGCGGTAATCAGCGGCAGTGCCGCCAGCGCCGCGCCGCCTACCAGGAAGCAGACATAAACCAGCGGGATGGACTTACGCAGTCCGCCCATTTTGAAGATGTTCTGCTCGTGGTGGCAGGCCAGAATCACCGAACCGGATGAGAGGAACAGCAGCGCTTTAAAGAACGCGTGCGTCATCAGGTGGAAAATGGCCGCGTCCCACGCCTGAACGCCCAGCGCCAGGAACATGTAACCAATCTGGCTCATGGTGGAGTACGCGAGCACGCGCTTGATGTCGGTCTGCACCAGCGCGGCAAAGCCTGCCAGCACCAGCGTAACCGCACCGACAATACCCACCAGATGCAGAATTTCCGGGGTCATCAGGAACAGGCCATGGGTACGCGCAATCAGGTAGACACCGGCGGTGACCATGGTCGCGGCGTGGATCAACGCGGAGACAGGGGTTGGACCCGCCATCGCGTCGGCCAGCCATGTCTGCAACGGCAGCTGCGCGGATTTACCCACAGCGCCACCCAGCAGCATCAGCGTTGCCCACCACAGCATGTTGTTGCCTGCTTCGAAGTGCGCCGGCGCCAGTTCCACCATTTCGCGGAAGTTCAGCGTGCCCAGTTCGTTGTAGAGAATGAACAGCGCGAAAGCGAGGAACACGTCACCCACACGGGTCACGACGAACGCTTTCATGGCCGCTGCGCCATTCTTCGGATCGGTGTAGTAGAAACCGATCAGCAGGTAAGAACACAGACCCACGCCTTCCCAGCCCAGATACATCAGCAGCAGGTTATCGGCCAGCACCAGAACCACCATGCTGGCGATAAACAGGTTGGTGTAGGCGAAGAAGCGGGAGTATCCCTCTTCACCGCGCATGTACCAGGAGGCGAACATGTGGATCAGGAAGCCGACGCCGGTGACCACGGAGAGCATGGTCAGAGACAGACCATCCAGCACCAGGTTGAAACCGATGTTGAAGTTACCGACCGACATCCAGTTCCACAGCGGTACGCTGTAGGCCTGACGTCCATTGTTAAAGAAGTCGATACCCGCATACGCTGTGACCAGCGCAGCCAGGCCGATAGAGCCAATGCCCACGGTAGCAGACAGATTCTCAGACCAGCGGCCGCGAGAAAACGCCAGCAGCACGAAGCCAATCAGCGGAAAAATAATGGTTAAGGCAAGCATGTTCATCCACGCAACTCACTTACTGAATCGATGTTCAGGTTCTGGCGGCGACGATGGAGCTGTAGCAACAGCGCCAGGCCAATACTCGCTTCAGCAGCCGCGAGGCTGATGGCGAGAATGTACATCACCTGACCATCGGTCTGGCCCCAGTAGCTGCCGGCGACCACAAAGGCCAGCGCGGAAGCGTTGATCATGATTTCCAGACCGATCAGCATAAACAGCAGATTGCGGCGGATAACCAGACCGGTTAAGCCCAGAACGAATAAAATTGCAGCGAGGATCAGTCCATGTGTTAAGGGGATCATGCGCGTTCCTCCGTTTTTCTTTTCGCGCGGTCGTCAGTGCGGTTGCTCAGCACCTCGCCGACACGCTCTTCGCGGCCAACGTGGAAGGCCACAACCAGACCCGCCAGCAGCAGCATTGAGGCCAGCTCAACCGCCAGAACGTACGGACCAAACAGGGTGATACCCACGGCTTTCGCGCTGATTGGCGTCCCGTCGATACCCTGGTCGTTGACGCCCAGAATGGCGTAAACAATCACCGCCAGCATTATGGCCGACAGAATCGCCGGGCCAATCCACACCTGCGGTTTTAACCACTGACGTTCCTGCTCAATTTCAGAGCCGCCCAGGTTCAGCATCATCACCACGAACACAAACAGCACCATGATGGCCCCGGCGTAGACGATGATTTCCAGCGCACCAGCGAAGTGCGCGCCCAGCGCAAAGAACACCCCGGAAATAGCCAGCAGCGAAATGATTAAATACAGCAGCGCATGCACCGGATTGGTGTGCGTGATCACTCGCAGCGTAGCCAGGATGGCGATAAGGCCACAGATATAAAAAGCGAATTCCATTGCCCTCTCCTTACGGTAACAGGCTCTTGACGTCGATAGGCTTAGCTTCGTTCTCTGCTTCGCCTTTATCTTTGCCGTCGATTGCCATACCCGCCATCCGGTAGAAGTTATATTCCGGGTATTTGCCCGGACCGGAAATCAGCAGATCCTCTTTCTCGTACACCAGATCCTGACGCTTGTACTCACCCAGCTCGAAGTCTGGAGTCAGCTGAATCGCCGTGGTTGGGCACGCTTCTTCACACAGACCGCAGAAAATGCAGCGTGAGAAGTTGATGCGGAAGAACTCAGGGTACCAGCGGCCGTCTACCGTCTCTGCTTTTTGCAGAGAGATACAGCCCACCGGACACGCTACCGCACACAGGTTACAGGCAACGCAACGCTCGGAACCGTCCGGGTCGCGCGTCAGCACGATACGTCCACGGTAGCGCGGCGGCAGATATACCGGCTCTTCCGGGTACATCCGGGTTTCGCGTTTGGCAAACGCATGCAGGCCGATCATCCAGATACTGCGTACCTGGGTGCCGAAACCTACCAATAATTCTTTTAAGGTCATGATCTCAAAGCCCCTTATGGCTGCTGCCAGAGAATGACAGCCGCCGTTACCAACAAGTTGACGAGCGTCAGCGGCAGGCACACTTTCCAGCCGAAGGACATTACCTGGTCATAACGCGGACGCGGTAACGCTGCGCGAATCAAAATGAACATCATCATGAAGAACGCGGTTTTCAGCGCGAACCAGATGAACGGCGGTAAGAACGGGCCATGCCAGCCACCAAAGAACAGCGTTACCATCAACGCGGAAATGGTGACGATACCGATGTACTCGCCCACGAAGAACAGACCGAACTTCATACCGGAATATTCAATGTGGTAACCGTCGGCCAGTTCCTGTTCGGCTTCTGGCTGGTCAAACGGGTGACGGTGACACACCGCCACGCCCGCGATGGCAAAGGTAATAAACCCAAAGAACTGCGGGATAACGTTCCAGATGTCGGCCTGGTTGTTGACGATGTCGGTCATGTTAAATGAACCGGCCTGCGCCACCACACCCATCAGGGAAAGACCCAGGAACACTTCGTAGCTCAGCGTCTGCGCGGAAGCACGCATCGCACCCAGCAGCGAGTATTTGTTGTTACTGGACCAGCCTGCGAACAGCACCGCGTAAACCGCGAGGCCTGCCATCATCAGGAAGAACAGAATGCCGATGTTCAGGTCAGCCACCACCCAGGTCGGGCTGACCGGAACGATAGCAAACGCCAGCAGCAGCGAGGTGAAGGCGATCATCGGCGCCAGCGTAAAGATCACGCGGTCCGAGAAGCGCGGAACCCAGTCCTCTTTAAAGAACATCTTGATCATGTCCGCGACCAGCTGGAGTGAACCACCCCAGCCCACGCGGTTCGGTCCGTAACGGTTCTGGAACAGACCGAGCAGACGACGTTCACCAAAGCTCATGAACGCGCCGCAGGTGACGACCACCAGCAGAATCACAACCGCTTTCAGAATGCTCAGCAGGATGTCGATAAGATCCGGCGTTAACCAACTCATGCTTTTGCCTCCTGAAGGTTATCAAGATGCGCACCCGCCAGGACCGGCGCGATGCCAGGCATACCCATCGGCAGACCCACCTGCCCTGCTGACAGGCGTTCAGAAATAATCAGCGGCAGGCTGATTGTCTGGCCGTCGTAGCTAAAGGCAATGTTCGCACCCGCGTTAACGCCAAGCTTCGCGGCATCCGCCGGGTTGAGCTTGATGTACGGCTGCGGCATACGCTGCTGGAATACCGGAGAACGCTGGGACATTTCGTCGCTACCGAACAGATGGTAGTACGGTGCAATACGCCAGTGACCTTCCTGCGCCTGGAAGCTCGCCGGAACGGTGGTGAAGAAGTCCAGACCGGTTTCGGAGGCTTCAATCAGACGCACGCCCGGATCGCCGTGGCGCAGGTGACCGCCCACTTCAGCCTGGAACTTGTTCCATGCCTGCGGGGAGTTCCAGCCCGGTGCCCATGCAAACGGGATTTGCGAACGCGGCGCAGACGGCTGGTTGTTCCCTTCCATCGAGAAGGCAAACATGGTGTCTTTGTCCTGCGGCTGACGCGGTTCGTGCACGCTGATGTTGGCGCGCATCGCGGTACGACCGCTGTAGCGGTGCGGCTCACGCGCCAGTTTCTGGCCGCGAATGCGGAAGCTTGCGTCAGGCGCGGCGTCTTTAATGCCCGCCAGCTGAGGCAGTTTCTCAACAACCGCGTCGATAACGTGGTCGAGCTGCGTCCAGTCCACTTCACGGCTCTGCACGGTGCTGTGCAGAGAGTGCAGCCAGCGCCAGCTTTCCAGCATCAGAGTGTTGCTGTCGTAGTAGGCCGGGTCATAAACCTGGAAGAAACGCTGGGCGCGGCCTTCGTTGTTGATCACCGTCCCGTCGCTTTCTGCGAAGCTTGCCGCAGAGAGCACGAGGTGCGCTTTGTCCATGATCGCGGTGCGCTGATGGTCGATAACCATCACCAGCGGCGCTCTGGAGAGCGCGGCGTCAACGCGAGCGGCAGAAGCATGGCGATGCAGGTCGTTTTCCAGCACCACAACGGCGTCAGCGGCACCGGATTCCAGTTCGCTTAACGCGTCTTCCAGCGAGCCGCCGCCAATCATACCCAGACCGATGCTGTTCACCGCACGGGCAATCATGGTGACACCGACGTCAGCGCCGCGGCCCTTCAGGGCTTTGGCAACGTTCGCTGCGGCCTGAATGATTTCAGCGCTACCGGCGTTGGTACCGGAAATGATCAGAGGTTTTTTCGCCCCCGCCAGCGCCTGAACAATCACGTCGACCTTGTTTTGCAGGTCGCGATCCAGTTCAACGGCCGGCGAGTTGCTGTCCAGCGCGTGGGCAATGGCAAAGCCGAGGCGCGCCTGATCTTCAACCGGCGCGCAGTAGGTCCACGCGGCGATATCGTCCAGACGGGTGTTGTCAACGTTAGTCACAAACAGAGGATGCTTCGCGCGCTGGCCGATGTTAAGGATGGCCGCAATCTGCCAGTCAGCCACTTTCTGCGCCGCTGCCATTTCACGTGCTTTGCCTTTCACCGCCTGACGAACCGCCAGAGCCGCACGTGCGCCAGTCTGCGTCAGGTCTTCACCGAGCACCAGAACCGCATCATAGGATTCGATTTCGCGCAGCGCAGGCGTATGAATGCCGCCTTCACGCAGCACTTTCAGCACCAGCTGGAGACGTTCCTGCTCGCCCTGGGCGATACCGGTATAGAAGTTTTCCGCCCCAACCAGCTCGCGCAGCGCGAAGTTGCTTTCGATGCTGGCGCGCGGGGAACCGATGCCGATCACTTTCTTCGACTGACGCAGAATATCCGCCGCGCCCTGCATCGCCTGCTCGGCGTTGAGGGTAATGACGTCATCGCCACGGCGCTGTACCGGCTGACGCGGACGGTCTTTCAGGTTCACATAGCCATAGCCGAAACGACCGCGGTCGCAGAGGAAGTAGTGGTTAACGGTACCGTTGTAACGGTTTTCGATACGACGCAGTTCGCCGTAACGTTCACCCGGGCTGGTGTTACAGCCAAGGGAGCACTGCTGGCAGATGCTTGGCGCAAACTGCATGTCCCATTTACGGTTGTAACGTTCAGAGTGGGTTTTATCCGTGAATACGCCGGTCGGACAGATTTCTACCAGGTTACCGGAGAATTCGCTTTCCAGCGTACCGTCTTCCGGACGACCGAAGTAGACGTTGTCATGCGCGCCATATACGCCCAGATCCTGTCCGTCTGCATAATCTTTGTAGTAACGCACGCAGCGGTAGCAGGCGATGCAGCGGTTCATTTCGTGAGAGATGAACGGCCCCAGATCCTGGTTACGGTGGGTACGCTTGGTAAAGCGATAGCGACGGAAGCTGTGACCGGTCATGACGGTCATATCCTGAAGGTGGCAGTTACCGCCCTCCTCACACACCGGACAGTCGTGCGGGTGGTTGGTCATCAACCACTCCACCACGCTTTCACGGAACTGTTTGGCTTCTTCGTCATCAATCGAAATAAAGGTGCCTTCGGCGGCTGGCGTCATACAGGACATCACCAGGCGACCACGCGTGTCTTCCGCGTTTTGATATTGCTTCACCGCACACTGGCGGCAAGCACCGACGCTGCCCAGCGCCGGATGCCAGCAAAAGTACGGAATATCGAGGCCAAGAGACAGACAAGCTTCCAGCAGGTTGTCCGCCCCGTTGACTTCGTATTCTTTGCCGTCTACATGAATCGTAGCCATTAGCATGCTTCCAGTTGGCTCGGCCGAAACCGAGCGTTAATCAAAATTCTGTTTTTACCAGCGCGCTTTCAGCAGGTTCGGCTGAATACCATTAATTGAATGGGTATTGCTGAACGGCTGCTTGATGCCTGCTTCGAATTCGTCGCGGAAATATTTAATCGCGCTTTGCAGCGGCTCGACGGCGCCCGGTGCGTGGGCACAGAAGGTTTTACCCGGCCCTAAGAATCGACACAGTTGCTCAAGTGTCTCGATATCGCCAGGCTGGCCTTCGCCACGTTCGATAGCACGCAGGATCTTCACGCTCCACGGCAGACCATCACGGCACGGTGTGCACCAGCCGCAGGACTCGCGGGCGAAGAACTCTTCCAGGTTACGCACCAGGGATACCATGCCGATCTCGTGGTCGACGGCCATCGCCAGCGCGGTACCCAGACGGCTGCCTGCTTTACCAATGCTTTCGAACTCCATTGGCAGGTCGAGGTGGGCTTCGGTCAGGAAGTCCGTCCCTGCCCCACCCGGCTGCCAGGCTTTGAATTTCAGGCCATCGCGCATGCCGCCGGCGTAGTCTTCAAGAATTTCACGTGCGGTGGTGCCGAACGGCAGCTCCCAGACGCCAGGGTTCTTCACGCGACCGGAGAAGCCCATCAGCTTGGTACCGGCATCTTTGCTTGAGGAGATGCCCTGATACCACTCCACGCCGTTCGCGAGGATCGCCGGGACGTTACACAGGGTTTCGACGTTATTTACGCAGGTCGGTTTACCCCACACGCCGGAGCTTGCCGGGAACGGTGGCTTGGAGCGCGGGTTCGCGCGGCGGCCTTCCAGGGAGTTAATCAGTGCGGTTTCTTCACCGCAGATATAACGCCCGGCACCGGTGTGCACGAACAGCTCGAAGTCAAACCCGGTGCCCAGGATGTTTTTACCCAGCAGACCGGCTTCAGTAGCTTCGGCAATCGCGCGACGCAGGTTTTCAGCCGCTTCGATGTATTCACCGCGCAGGAAGATGTAGCCACGGTACGCTTTCAGTGCGAATGCGGAGATCAGCATGCCTTCCACCAGCAGGTGCGGCAGCTGTTCCATCAGCAGGCGGTCTTTATAGGTACCCGGCTCCATTTCATCGGCGTTACACAGCAGGTAACGGATGTTCATGGATTCATCTTTCGGCATCAGGCTCCACTTCAGACCGGTGGAGAAGCCCGCGCCCCCGCGGCCTTTCAGGCCAGACTCTTTCACCGCGTTAACGATGTCGTCCGGCGCCATGCCGCCAAGGGCTTTACGCGCGCCGGCATAGCCGTTTTTGCTCTGATATTCGTCGAGCCAGACCGGCTGTTTGTCATCACGCAGACGCCAGGTCAGCGGATGCGTCTCAGCAGTACGAATTACAGTTTTCATTTGTACTGCTCCAGCAGGTCAGGAATCGCTTCCGGCGTCAGATGGCTGTGAGTGTCCTCATCAATCATCATGGTCGGCCCCTTGTCGCAGTTACCCAGGCAGCAGGTTGGCAGCAGAGTAAAGCGTCCGTCGAAGGTGGTCTGGCCCGGCTTGATATTGAGTTTCTTCTCAATCGCAGCCTGAATGCCCTGATAACCGGTGATGTGGCAGACCACGCTGTCACAGTAGCGGATCACATGGCGGCCTACCGGCTGACGGAAGATCTGGCTGTAGAACGTGGCTACGCCTTCTACGTCACTTGCCGGAATGCCCAGCACTTTTGCGATCTCGTAGATCGCCCCATCCGGCACCCAACCACGCTGTTTCTGTACGATTTTCAGCGCTTCAATGGACGCCGCACGCGGGTCTTCGTAGTGGTGCATCTCGTGCTCAATGGCGGCACGCTCTGCTTCACTCAGCTCAAAAGCCTCGGTTTGTGGTTGTTGATTCTCGTGCATAATTAGCGGTCCACATCTGACATAACAAAATCGATACTACCCAGATACACAATCAGGTCGGAGACCAGACTGCCGCGAATGGCGGCCGGGATCTGCTGCAAGTGCGCGAAGCTTGGCGTACGCACGCGGGTGCGGTAGCTCATGGTGCTGCCGTCGCTGGTCAGGTAGTAACTGTTGATACCCTTGGTCGCTTCAATCATCTGGAAGGATTCCTGTGCCGGCATGACCGGACCCCAGGAAACTTGCAGGAAGTGGGTGATCAGGGTTTCGATATGTTGCAGCGTGCGCTCTTTCGGTGGCGGCGTTGTCAGCGGGTGATCCGCCTTGAACGGGCCTTCCGGCATGTTGTTGAGGCACTGCTCAAGGATGCGCAGGCTCTGGCGCAGCTCTTCCACTTTCAGCATCACGCGGGTGTAGCAGTCGGAAACGCCGCCGCCAACCGGGACTTCAAAGTCGAAGTTCTCGTAACCAGAGTAAGGACGGGCTTTACGCACGTCGAAATCAATCCCGGTCGCACGCAGGCCAGCACCTGTGGTTCCCCACTCCAGCGCTTCTTTCGCGCCGTAGGCAGCAACGCCCTGGGAACGGCCTTTCAGGATGGAGTTACGCAGCGCGGCTTTCTCGTAAGACGCCAGACGTTTCGGCATCCAGTCGAGGAATTCACGCAGCAGGCGGTCCCAGCCGCGCGGCAGATCGTGCGCCACACCGCCGATGCGGAACCAGGCCGGGTGCATACGGAAACCGGTAATCGCTTCCACCAGATCGTAGATTTTCTGACGGTCGGTAAAGGCGAAGAAGACCGGCGTCATCGCGCCAACGTCCTGAATGAACGTGGAGATGTACAGCAGGTGGCTGTTAATACGGAACAGTTCAGACAGCATTACGCGAATCACGTTAACGCGATCCGGGACGGTGATGCCTGCCAGCTTCTCAACGGCCAGCACGTATGGCATTTCGTTCACGCAGCCGCCGAGGTATTCGATACGGTCGGTGTACGGAATGTAGCTGTGCCAGGACTGACGCTCACCCATCTTCTCGGCACCACGGTGGTGGTAGCCGATGTCAGGGACGCAGTCGACAATTTCTTCACCGTCAAGCTGAAGGATAATACGGAATGCACCGTGCGCAGAGGGGTGGTTTGGTCCGAGGTTGAGGAACATGAAGTCCTCGTTTTCGGTACCGCGCTTCATGCCCCAGTCTTCCGGTTTGAAGGTCAGCGCTTCCATCTCCAGATCCTGCTTGGCTTTGGTCAGCTCAAACGGATCGAATTCGGTCGCACGTGCCGGGTAGTCTTTACGCAGCGGGTGACCGGTCCAGGTCTGCGGCATCATGATGCGCGTCAGATGCGGGTGACCGTCGAAGGTCATGCCGAACATTTCCCAGGTTTCGCGCTCGTACCAGTTGGCGTTCGGGAAAAGTTTGGTGATCGTCGGCAGATGCATGTCGTTTTCAGACAATGCCACCTTGAGCATGATATCCGTGTTGCGGTCTATTGAGATCAGGTGGTAGAAAACGGAAAAATCCGCAGCAGGGAGACCCTGGCGGTGCGTTCTCAGACGTTCGTCCATGCCGTGTAAGTCAAACAGCATGACGTAAGGTTTTGGCAATTTCTTGAGGAAATCGACAACTTCCAGTAATTGCTCACGCTTCACCCAAACAACGGGTACCCCGGTGCGGGTGGCCTGAACAGTAAAGGCATCCGGCCCAAAACGGTTGCGCAGTTCGCCAATGACGGGGTCATCGAGATGATCCCGGGTCTGCCAGGCGGCTTCTTGCGCGGTTAAGTCGGTCATATTGTTCACCATTGCAAATGGTCCGTGGTGACTGTTAAGCCTGGCTTCGCGCTATTTGAGTAGTGATATGCGAAGGTGTTCTCCAGGCCCACAGGCGCAAATTAAATTTCGTCAGGCGTACGCAGGTTGGTGACGGCAATACGTTCACCACGTTTACGCTCGCGCTCAGACTGCATGTTCGCGCGATAGACACCCTGATCGCCAACAACCCATGAAAGCGGGCGGCGTTCTTTACCAATTGACTCCTGGAGCAGCATCAGCGCCTGCATATAGGCCTCTGGACGCGGCGGGCAGCCCGGGATGTACACATCCACCGGAATGAACTTATCAACGCCCTGCACAACGGAATAAATGTCGTACATACCGCCGGAGTTTGCACATGCGCCCATGGAGATAACCCATTTTGGCTCCAGCATCTGGTCATAAAGACGCTGAATAACCGGTGCCATCTTGGTAAAGCAGGTCCCGGCCACCACCATCAGGTCAGCCTGACGTGGAGAAGCACGCAGTACCTCGGCCCCAAAACGCGCAACGTCATGCACCGCAGTGAATGACGTCACCATTTCAACGTAGCAGCAAGAAAGGCCAAAGTTGTATGGCCAGATGGAGTTCTTACGACCCCAGTTGACCATGTCGTGCATGGCATGTTCGAGCTTGCCCATGTACACGCTTTTGTTGACTTCTTGCTCCAGGGGGTCGGTTACGATCTCCTGTTTTTGCAGGGGGTAACGGTCATTCTCACCGTTAGGATCTATGCGGGTGAGCGTATAATCCATCTTATTGCCTCGCTGTTACTGCTGACGATTAGAGATACTGTTTTCCGGGTTGATGTGTTCACGGCGTGAACGCACAGGTGTCCAGTCCAGCGCGCCAATACGCACCAGATAAACCAGACCGGCCAGTAACACTAAAATGAAAATTGCGGCCTCGACAAAGCCCACCCAACCACTTTCGCGAATGGAGGTAGACCACGCGAAGAGGTAAAGCGCTTCCACGTCAAAAATGACGAAGAACATGGCTACCAGGTAGAACTTGGCAGACAGGCGTAAGCGAGCGGTACCTACTGAATCAATACCTGATTCGAAAGGTGTGTTTTTGTGCCTTGCGCGGGCGCGACCGCCCAGGAACCAGCCGCCGACTAACATCAGGCAGCACAGGCCAATGGCTACAATAAGAAAGATTGCGAATGCCCAGTGATGAGCGATGACTTCTGTGGATGTTGACATACTCATTGCTTACTCATCAAAAGTGATACCGACGACACTGCTCTTGCTGGCAGATGGGCATCACATCGATTCATGGGGAGGAACAAAATAACCTTACACTAACTGTCTGAAATGAGACATAGACAGCAAAATGATGGGGTTTTTTACTCCTTTCTATAACCTTTTGTCAACTTTAACAAAGGTTTCTTCACATTAAATTACAACGTGCGATTCTCATTAACATTTGGTGCCCTTTAACCCTGGTGGGTACATGACTTTCCGTCAAATGCATCTTGTTGAATCGTGTCCGTTTTGGAAGTAAAAAAAATAACCCTCCTATTTTGACAGGATTTGCCAACGATTCCTCCCCCCAAATGGGAGTATTTTCTTGATCTGAGACACGCTTTTGTTAATTCAATCAAAAAAACAGCAACATATTTCCTGTTTTTTTAACATCGGCGGGGTATGAGGTAAGTTAGAACAGGTATTGTTTACATCTTAACCAAAAACATTTTCTGCATTGATAAATAAGCGGTATTTGCTTTATCCCTGCTCCGTTCACGGTTATGAATAGCAAAAAAAACCACTCGCAGGAAAAAATCATGCGAGTGGCTCTTTTTTGCACTTACATTTTGTTACGAGAATTTTGAGGGAATGATCACTCAAAATCCCCTTCCACGATCAGGGAGTCATCCCCTCCTTCGGGAGTAACAGGCGCGTACTGCCATGGATTGTGGTAGTTTTCCATTGCCTCGAATACCACTTTTGCCAGCTCGTTGTTGCTGGCGGCGTTATGGCACAGCAGGTACTCCGTATCCGGCAACGACGGAAGTCCCTCGGATTGACCCAGCACACGCAGATCGGGGCTCATCATCTCCACCGGACGGGCCGTTACGCCAAGCCCGGCCTTCACCGCCGCTCGCACTGCGGGCAAGGTTGACGCCACGTACGCCAGGCGCCATGGAATACCGGCTTCGTTGAGCGCAGCCAGCACCATATCGCGGAACGGACTCGGATCGTCCAGCAGGACCAGGGGTATCGGCTCACCTTTCTGCAATACATACTCCGCGGCACAGTACCAGTGCGTTGGAGAAGTACGCAGCGTCAGGCTGTCAAACTGGCCAGGTCGATGCGTGGTGACCACCAGGTCAACCTCGTTTTCTTTCAGCATCTCAACCATGAAAGCATTGCGTTTAACGCTAACGTCCAGGGCAAGCTTCGGATAAACCGAGCTAATTCGGTTGAGAAGGAAGGGTAAAATGGTATCTGCTGATTCATCTGACGCCCCTAATGTTAACACTCCCTGAAGGTTGCTAAACATTAATGACATACAGGCTTCATCATTAAAGCGCAGTATCTTTCTGGCATAACCCAGAAGCTGAATACCATGTTCTGTTAAAAGCTTATTACGTCCATGACGCGCAAAAAGCTCTTTACCAACCAGTTGTTCCAGCCGCTGCATTTGCTGACTCACGGCGGACTGGGTACGGCAAACGGCGGCAGCAGCTGCTGCAAAAGTGTTGAGATCGGCGACCGCAACAAACGTTCTCAGCAGATCGAGGTCGAGATTCATTATCGGACGATTTGCATTTATCATATCTTTTCACTTTCAGGTTGCTCGTGCGGAGCTGCCCGGGTTGAAGCTGTGTGTAACAGTTAAGCAATTCCTTCTGAAGAGTTTCCCTCGCATCCCGGCCCGGCAGACTGCCTGACAGATAGTTATTGTACTGCGGTATATCACCAGTCAGAAATCACGTTTCATGACGTTATTTTTATTCTCTTGCGTCCAGGATATTTCGTTGTTTGCAGGTCGATGTTAATACCATAAAGAGTAAGACATGTTTTCTGCCATCTATATCGCAGCGTTGGCAACGTAGCAAGATGTGACTTACCCAATCAGCCAGAGATAATTTTAACAATAACAATCGATTAATACAGGAAAGCAGTATCCGATATACGTAACAGGCCTATCGCTATGCTGCATTCCCGAAACACATCTTAACCCAAATCCACTATATTTATAAGTCTTATTGCAATATTAAGGATTTACCGCCAATGATAAGCAACTACACTCTTTTTATTAAAATTAACGAAAGTTGCATTTTCGTCGTTAATAATAAATAAAGTTTAATTTAGATTCAGGCCATTCATTAATAACCCTTAACATTAATTTCACATGAGTAACTTTTAACCTGGCTTTGCTAATATGGCAATCGGTATCTCAGCATTCAGGTTTTACGAATGGTCACTCAGGGGGACTAATGCATCAGCCAGAATCGTCTTTTTATTTATTCCAGAATAATATGCATCTTTATATGAAATTTTTAGCACAAACAACCCAACCTCCCTCTTTGTCACGATAAATTCAGGCACAAAATCACTCCGTCGTTAGAGTAAGCGATCACCGCAGCATTGCCCGGTTGGACGAAATCTTCTTCTGTGCGCCCTTCAAAACGAAGCGCGGTGGGAGTACATTGTTCCGTGCTCACTTCCACGGCAGGAAGTTGCAATAATAGCGAAAAGGTTAAAGGTTCATGTCCCCTATCGAAAAATCCAGCAAGCTCGACAACGTCTGTTACGACATCCGTGGCCCGGTACTCAAAGAGGCAAAACGCCTTGAAGAGGAAGGCAATAAGGTTCTGAAACTCAACATCGGCAACCCCGCGCCATTTGGTTTTGAAGCGCCGGATGAGATCCTGGTGGATGTGATCCGTAACCTGCCCACTGCACAAGGCTACTGCGATTCAAAAGGGCTTTATTCCGCCCGTAAAGCCATCATGCAGCACTATCAGGCTCGCGGTATGCGCGACGTCACCGTTGAAGATATCTACATTGGCAACGGTGTCTCGGAGCTGATCGTTCAGGCGATGCAGGCGCTCCTGAACAGCGGCGATGAAATGCTGGTTCCTGCCCCGGATTATCCGCTGTGGACGGCTGCGGTGTCCCTGTCCAGCGGTAAAGCGGTGCACTACCTGTGCGACGAATCCTCTGACTGGTTCCCGGATCTGGATGATATTCGCGCCAAAATTACCCCGCGCACCCGGGGTATCGTGATCATTAACCCGAATAACCCGACGGGTGCGGTCTATTCAAAAGAGCTGCTGATGGAGATCGTCGAGATCGCCCGCCAGCACAACCTGATCATCTTTGCCGACGAGATTTACGACAAGATCCTGTACGACGCGGCGCAGCACCACTCTATCGCCGCGCTGGCGCCCGATCTGCTGACGGTCACCTTTAACGGACTGTCTAAAACTTACCGCGTTGCCGGTTTCCGTCAGGGCTGGATGGTACTGAACGGTCCGAAAAAACATGCGAAAGGCTACATTGAAGGGCTGGAGATGCTGGCATCCATGCGTCTGTGCGCCAACGTACCGGCGCAACATGCGATCCAGACAGCTCTCGGCGGCTATCAAAGCATCAGCGAGTTTATCGTTCCAGGCGGCCGCCTGTATGAACAGCGCAACCGCGCATGGGAATTGATTAATGATATTCCGGGCGTCTCCTGCGTGAAGCCTAACGGCGCGCTGTACATGTTCCCGAAAATCGACGCGAAGCGCTTCAATATTCACGACGACCAGAAAATGGTGCTCGACTTCCTGTTGCAGGAAAAAGTGCTGCTGGTTCAGGGGACGGCGTTTAACTGGCCGTGGCCGGATCACGTGCGTATCGTCACCCTGCCGCGCGAAGACGATCTCGAGATGGCCATCAGCCGCTTCGGGCGCTTCCTCTCCGGGTACCATCAGTAACGCTGACTTTCCGCCGGGTAGCGCTGTGCTTACCCGGCCTGCAACATCCGCAAATTTGCATCTTCCCTCCCCTCCCCGCACAATGAAGTCTGTCGCAGTGAAGACATAAGGTAACCTATGAGTCAGAGTCATTTCTTTGCCCACCTCTCCCGCCTGAAACTCATCAACCGCTGGCCGCTGATGCGCAACGTGCGTACTGAAAATGTGTCTGAGCACAGTTTGCAGGTTGCCATGGTCGCGCACGCGCTGGCCGCGATTAAAAACCGCAAATTCAACGGGCAGGTGAATGCCGAACGTATCGCCCTGCTGGCGATGTATCACGATGCATCTGAAGTGCTGACCGGGGATCTGCCTACGCCGGTGAAATATTTCAACTCGCAGATTGCCCAGGAATATAAGGCTATTGAGAAGATTGCCCAGCAGAAGCTGATCGACATGGTGCCTGAAGAGCTGCGCGATATCTTCGGGCCGCTGATCGACGAGCATCAGTATACGGAAGAGGAGAAATCCCTGGTTAAGCAGGCTGACGCGCTGTGCGCCTACCTGAAGTGTCTGGAAGAGCTGTCCGCCGGGAATAACGAATTTTTACTGGCAAAAACGCGTCTGGAAAAAACGCTGGAATCTCGTCGCAGCGAAGAGATGGACTACTTTATGCGCGTGTTTGTGCCGAGCTTCCATTTGTCGCTGGATGAGATTAGCCAGGATTCGCCACTCTGATTTTCGCCCAGCGGCGCTGCGCTTGCAGGGCCTACGGGGTTGTAGGCCGGGTAAGGCGTAGCCGCCACCCGGCAAAATGCTCAGAACGGAAACAGGACCGGTATCAATACCACGCACACCACCATCACCAGCACGGTGAACGGCACACCCAGCTTCACGAAATCACTGAACCTATAATTCCCGGGCCCCAGCACCAGCGTATTGACCGGGGAAGAGACCGGCGTCATAAATGCCGCGGACGCCGCCATCGCAACCATCATCGCAAACGGATACGGCGAAACGCCCATCGATTTTGCCATCGCCAGCGCAATGGGCGCCATCAGCACCGCCGTTGCAGTATTGGAGATGAACAAACCAATGGTGGCGCACATGACGAACAGGCAAACCATCATCAGGTACGGACCATATCCCCCTCCCGCGTCCATTAAGCCTTTCACGATCAAATCCACCCCGCCGGTTTTCTGTAGCGCCAGGGCGAAGGGCATCATCCCGACGATGAGAATGATGCTCGGCCAGTGAATCGCTTTGTAAGCGCTTTCGGCGTCAATACAGCGGAATTTGCCCATTAACAGACAGGCGATTATCGCCGCCACCGGGTTAGGGATCTCGTCCGTCAGCATCAGCGCGACCATCAATACCAGGCAAAAAATCGCATGGGGCGCCTGGCTGTGCGCCGGTGATGCATCGTTCTCTTCAATCGGCATATTCAGCACCACAAAATCGCGGCCTTTCTGCCCGAGCTGGCTAATCAGTTTCCAGTTGCCGACCACGAGGAAGATATCCCCCAGCAGGATCGGCTCATCCACCACCGCCCCTTCAAGGGCTACGCCATCGCGCTTCAGGCCCACCACGTTGAGGCCATAGCGGGTACGAAAGCCGATTTCACGCACGGTTTTGCCCAATAACTCCGATTCCGGGATCAGCGACACCTCGGCCATTCCCACATCCAGCGCCTGGTCAGAGAAATACTCGCCGCGCAGGACCATCGGCTCCAGCAGTTGCTCGCTACAAAACTCCCGCAGATCCACGTCCGCGGTGGACATATCAATCAGCAGGACGTCACGCGCGCGAAACTCTGACACCCCGTTCACGTTAACGATCACCCGACGAAAACGACGCCAGCGCTCAACCCCGATGACGTTCGCGCCATAGCGTTCGCGTAGCTTAAGGTCATCCAGCCGCTGCCCCACCATAGGCGATCCCGGGCGGATAGCCAGACGTCGGGCACGCCCGGTCAGACGATACTCTTTAATCAGATCGCGGAAAGAGCGCCGCTTCCAGCCCTCTTTGGCTTTATCCTGCTTCTCCCCTTTCAGCGCGAAACGGGTCAATAGCATATAGATAATGCCCATCACCAGTACCACCAGCCCGATCGGCGTAACGCTGAAAAAGCTAAACCCCTCAAGCCCCTCACGGATCAGTTCGCTGTTCACGACGAGGTTCGGCGGCGTTGCGACCAGCGTCATCATGCCGCTGATGAGCCCGGCGAAGCTCAACGGCATCATCAGCCGCGACGGGGAGATCTGCATCCTCATGCAGACGCTCAGCACGACCGGAATAAAGATGGCCACGACGCCCGTAGAGCTCATAAACGCGCCCAGCCCGGCGACCGTCAGCATCAGGTAAATCAGCATTTTGGTTTCGCTGCTGCCCGCCACCTTAACCAACCACGACCCCATCATCGTCGCCACGCCGGTGCGTACCAGCCCGTCGCCAATAATAAACAGGGCGGCAATCAAAATAACGTTGGGATCGCTAAACCCGGAAAAGGCTTCCGGCAGGGAAAGGGTACCGCTCAGAACGAATGCGACAATCACAAACAGGGCGACGGCATCCATGCGCACCTTGCCCGTGGCAAAAAGAATGATGGCGATTAACAGCAGGCTCAGGACCCAAATCAGTTCACCGTTCACAACATGTCCTTGTCAGTGGAGGAGAAGCAATTCTGCCATAAAAAAGCCCCGGTAATGCGGGGCTATATCATGGGATTACATTTTTAGCGAGACGGTTACAACTCCGTCTGACGCCTTCGAGACGTCGATGGCGGTCAGGGTGTTAAGCACGAAATCCGCCTCTTCCAGCCGGGGGGAACCCGCCGGGACGTTAACGGCAATGACGTGGCTTCCGGCGTTCAGCCCGGCCAGCACGCCTGCCGCCGCGTCTTCCACCACCACGCACTCCGCTGGCGCAAGGCCAAGCAGTTCTGCGCCGAGCAGAAACGCATCCGGTTCAGGCTTGCCGCGTTTCACGCGCTCAGCGGTAATGAAGACCTCCGGCGTCGGTAAACCTGCCGCCTTATGACGGGCATGCGCGACGGGAACCGAGCCGGAGGTGACGATAGCCCATGGGATCTGCGCTTCATTCAGGTGCTCAAGCAGTTCACGCGCACCGGGCAGCGCGGTGATGCCCTCGGTATCGGTAGCTTCAATCTCCTCAAGATAGCGGAACTCCGCCTGAATCTCTTCCTCAGAACGTCCCGCCAGGAAGTGCCGCAATGAGGTAATGGCCTGTTTGCCATGGATGAAATTCAGTACGTCCTGATGGTCGATGCCGTGCCGGTCGGCCCAGTGGCACCACGAGCGCTCCACCACCGGTAGCGAATCCACCAGCGTACCGTCCAGATCAAACAGAAAACCTTTACACTGCACACACACCTCCGTCAGGCATTAATGATTTGTTGAATTTCGTTGCTGCTTAAATGGTACTGACGCGGACAGGCGTGCCACGCGCTCAGCATACGTTGATACTTATCCCACATCGGGGTCTGGGCGTTGAAGCCGTGCGTACCCGCATCAAAATGGGTGTAGCGCCCTTCGGTATTCACCATAAAGCGTACATAGCTCAGATAGCGCGCTTCCGTCGCAGCATCAAAGCCCAGGAACGTCACGCGGCGCTCGTCAATGGTCTGCTGGTCCTTCAGATTGGTCCAGGACACATGCAGCGCATGGTACATCTCCATGATGTCGATAACGATACGGCAGGTTTCCTCTTTCAGTTCGCCAAATTCGCGATCCAGTTCGCGCATCTGCAAGCCAAAACCACGTTCAACAATGGTTTGCAGGCGGCTGTAGCGCGCAGCGTTATCGGGATCAAGCATAGTCATCATCTTGTACTGGTTAGACAAAATCAGACGTTGAGCATGGGTCATTTCCATCTTTCGACTCCTGTAGCGCATTGCACTGTAAAAAAAAGACACGGTAACTGATTGTTACTGTGCCTTCTTTTGGTCGTCGTTTCGATGATCAATCACAAGTCATCGAGGAATGTTTTATCAAGCTGTTTAAACGCACGCTTGAGGGTATCCGCCAGCGCCTGATAGTCTGGCTTGCCTTCAACCGGTGCCAGCGCCTGGCCCGCCTCCTCCAGTTTTCCACGCACTTCATAAAACCAGTGTAAAACAGAAGGCGGAAGTGGCGTGACGGAACGTTTGCCTAACCACCATAGCCCCTGCATCGGCAGGCTTAACGCAAAAAGCGCCGTCGCGACGGCAGGGCCAAGCTGTCCACCTAACGCTATCTGCCAGCACAGGGTAAAAACGGCAATCGGGGGCATAAAGCGAATCGCATAGCGCGTGGCGCGAATAGTGCGATTTTCAATAAACATGGGCGCGAGGCGCTTTTCCATCGGCCATGTCTTTGCGTAATGCTGTCCCCGACGAAACAGACTAAAAAAGTTCACGGACGGGATTTCGGGTGTCGACATGGCTGTACCTCAACTTCACATATAAAAATTAAAATTTTCGTGCAAAACCACAACAGGCTATGACAACGTTCAAAATATTTTGTCATCGCTACCCCGTATCGGGTATCCTGTGCCAGCCTGATAGGGCCGTAGACGATAAGCGTTAACTCGTCAAATTATCGCATATTATGCCATTGTCTGAAAAATGTTCAAAATGGCTTAAAATCATAGGTATTTCTTCCATCCTGCCAGAATGTTTGTTTGGCATGATGTTAATCATAAATGTCTGGGTCAGCATGCGTTACGCTTTTAGACTCACTGACGTTTTTTTAGCCACGTATCAATAATAGGTACTTCCATGTCGAGTAAGTTAGTACTGGTTCTGAACTGCGGTAGCTCCTCACTGAAATTCGCCATCATCGATGCGCTCAACGGTGACGAGTACCTCTCTGGTTTGGCCGAATGTTTCCATCTGCCTGAAGCACGTATCAAGTGGAAGATGGACGGCAGCAAACAAGAAGCGGCTTTAGGTGCAGGCGCCGCTCACAGTGAAGCGCTGAACTTTATCGTTAACACTATTCTGGCACAAAAACCAGAACTGTCTGCTCAGCTGACCGCAATTGGTCACCGTATCGTCCACGGCGGCGAAAAATACACCAGTTCCGTGGTAATCGACGACTCCGTGATCCAGGGTATCAAAGACTCTGCGTCTTTCGCACCGCTGCATAACCCGGCTCACCTGATCGGTATCGCTGAAGCACTGAAATCCTTCCCGAGTCTGAAAGACAAAAACGTGGCCGTGTTTGATACCGCGTTCCATCAGACCATGCCGGAAGAGTCTTACCTCTATGCCCTGCCATACAGCCTGTACAAAGAGCACGGCGTCCGTCGTTACGGCGCACACGGCACCAGCCACTTCTATGTGACTCAGGAAGCCGCAAAAGTGCTGAACAAGCCGGTTGAAGAAGTCAACATTATCACCTGCCACCTGGGCAACGGTGGTTCTGTTTCCGCTATCCGCAACGGTAAGTGTGTTGACACCTCTATGGGTCTGACCCCGCTGGAAGGTCTGGTGATGGGTACCCGTTCCGGTGATATCGACCCGGCGATCATCTTCCACCTGCACGACACCCTGGGCATGAGCGTTGACGACATCAACAAAATGCTGACCAAAGAGTCTGGCCTGCTGGGCCTGACCGAGGTCACCAGCGACTGCCGTTACGTTGAAGACAACTACGCAGAAAAAGCTGACGCTAAACGTGCAATGGACGTTTATTGCCACCGTCTGGCGAAGTACATCGGTTCTTACACCGCGCTGATGGAAGGCCGTCTGGATGCTGTTATCTTCACCGGCGGTATCGGTGAGAACGCGGCAATGGTACGTGAACTGTCCCTGGGCAAACTGGGCGTTCTGGGCTTCGAAGTTGATCATGAGCGTAACCTGGCTGCCCGCTTCGGCAAGTCTGGCTTCATCAACAAAGAAGGCACCCGCCCTGCTATCGTTATCCCAACTAACGAAGAGCTGGTCATCGCGCAAGACGCGCACCGCCTGACTGCCTGATTCCACACCGCCAGCAATGCTGGCGGTGCTGTTTTGTAACCCGCCCAACGCGGCGGTAACGAAAGAGGATAAACCGTGTCCCGTACTATTATGCTGATCCCTACCGGAACCAGCGTCGGCCTGACCAGCGTCAGCCTCGGCGTGATCCGCGCTATGGAACGCAAAGGCGTTCGTCTGAGCGTCTTTAAGCCTATCGCCCAGCCACGTGCCGGTGGCGATGCGCCAGACCAGACCACCACCATCGTTCGCAAGAACTCCAATCTGCCAGCGGCTGAACCGCTGAAGATGAGCCACGTTGAATCTCTGCTCTCCAGCAACCAGAAAGACGTGCTGATGGAAGAGATCATTGCCAACTACCATGCAAACGCGCAGGACGCGGAAGTGGTGCTGGTTGAAGGCCTGGTCCCGACCCGTAAACACCAGTTTGCCCAGTCTCTGAACTTTGAAATCGCGAAAACCCTGAACGCAGAGATCGTTTTCGTGATGTCTCAGGGCACGGATACCCCAGAGCAGCTGAAAGAGCGTATCGAACTGACGCGCAGCAGCTTCGGCGGTGCGAAAAACACCAGCATCACCGGCGTGATTGTTAACAAGCTGAACGCGCCAGTAGATGAGCAGGGCCGTACGCGTCCTGACCTGTCCGAAATTTTTGACGACTCTTCCAAAGCGAAAGTCATCAAAGTTGACCCGGCTAAGTTGCAGGATTCCAGCCCGCTGCCTGTTCTGGGCGCGGTGCCATGGAGCTTCGATCTGATTGCCACCCGTGCAATCGATATGGCGCGTCACCTGAACGCCACCGTGATCAACGAAGGCGATATCAACACCCGCCGCGTGAAGTCCGTAACTTTCTGCGCACGTAGCATTCCACACATGCTGGAGCACTTCCGTGCAGGTTCCCTGCTGGTAACCTCCGCAGACCGTCCGGACGTGCTGGTTGCAGCCTGTCTGGCCGCGATGAACGGCGTGGAGATCGGCGCGATCCTGCTGACCGGCGCCTACGAGATGGACCCACGCGTAAGCAAGCTGTGCGAACGTGCGTTCGCCACTGGCCTGCCAGTCTTCATGGTGAACACCAACACCTGGCAGACCTCCCTGAGCCTGCAAAGCTTCAACCTTGAAGTGCCGGTTGATGACCACGAGCGTATCGAGAAAGTTCAGGAATACGTTGCGGGCTACATCAACGCAGACTGGATCGAATCCCTGACGGCGACCTCCGAGCGCAGCCGTCGTCTGTCTCCTCCAGCCTTCCGTTACCAGCTGACCGAGCTGGCGCGTAAAGCGGGCAAACGCGTGGTTCTGCCAGAAGGCGACGAACCACGTACCGTTAAAGCGGCAGCCATCTGTGCAGAGCGCGGTATCGCGACCTGTGTGCTGCTGGGTAACCCGGATGAGATCAACCGCGTTGCGGCGTCTCAGGGCGTTGAGCTCGGCGCGGGCATCGAAATCGTTGATCCTGACGTGGTCCGCGAAAGCTACGTTGCCCGTCTGGTTGAGCTGCGTAAGAACAAAGGCATGACCGAAGCCGTTGCGCGCGAGCAGCTGGAAGACAACGTGGTGCTGGGTACGCTGATGCTGGAGCAGGACGAAGTTGACGGTCTGGTTTCCGGTGCGGTTCACACCACCGCAAATACCATCCGTCCACCGTTGCAGCTGATCAAAACTGCACCGGGCAGCTCTCTGGTCTCCTCCGTGTTCTTCATGCTGCTGCCTGAACAGGTTTACGTTTACGGCGACTGCGCGATCAACCCGGACCCAACCGCAGAGCAGCTGGCAGAAATCGCTATCCAGTCTGCGGACTCCGCGATTGCCTTCGGTATCGAACCACGCGTCGCGATGCTCTCCTACTCCACCGGCACCTCTGGTGCAGGTAGTGACGTAGAGAAAGTCCGTGAAGCGACCCGCATTGCACAGGAAAAACGTCCGGATCTGATGATCGACGGCCCGCTCCAGTACGATGCCGCGGTAATGGCTGACGTGGCGAAATCCAAAGCGCCGAACTCGCCGGTTGCAGGTCGCGCTACCGTGTTCATCTTCCCGGATCTGAACACCGGTAACACCACCTATAAAGCGGTACAGCGTTCAGCAGACCTGATCTCCATCGGGCCAATGCTGCAAGGCATGCGCAAACCTGTGAACGACCTGTCACGTGGTGCGCTGGTTGACGATATCGTCTACACCATCGCGCTGACCGCGATTCAGTCTTCGCAGCAGCAGTAAGCTAAAAAGCCCGGTGGCGCTAGCGCTTACCGGGCCTACGGTTTTGTAGGCCGGATAAGCGAAGCGCCATCCGGCAAGAGAGGCGACCACAAATGGTCGCCTTTTTTATTACAGCAGCTCCCGCGCCGCCGACACAATGTCATGTGCCGTCAGGCCATACTCCTTTTGCAAGAAGTCCTGCGTTCCCACCTGACCATATCGTTCCTTCACCCCCACCCGCCGCATAGGCACCGGACAGGTTTCCACCAGCACTTCCGCCACCGCCGACCCCAGCCCGTTGTGAATGCTGTGATTTTCGCAGGTCACAATACGCCCGGTTTTCTCGGCATAGTTTTTCACCAGCATCCGATCTATGGGCTTCAGGGTAAACATGTCGATGACCGCTGCGCTTACCCCCTCCTGCTCCAGCTGGCGCGCCGCCTCCAGCGCTTCCGCCACCATAATGCCGTTAGCAATCAGGGTAATATCGGTTCCCTCGCGCAGCACGTTGCCCTTGCCGATGGTGAAGGTTGACCCCGGGGCATACACGCTCGGCGCCTGTTTACGGATGGTCCTTACCCAGTAAAAGCCTTCCAGGTCGATAAGCTGACGCAGCACATCTTCGAACATCACCGCATCGGTCACCTCCAGCACCACTGAATGCGCCAGACCGCGCACGATGCCCATATCCTCAAAAGACATATGCGTCCCGCCGTTGTGGCAGGCCGTCACGCCCGCATCCGAGGCAATCACCTTCACGTTATTGCGCTGGTAGTCCAGGGACATAAACAGCTGGTCGAAGCAGCGACGGCTGGCAAAGGCGGTAAAGGTATGGACGAACGGCTTACGTCCGGTAAGCGACAGCCCCGCCGCCGTGCCGATGACGTTGGCTTCCATAATGCCGCAGTTAATCACGTGCTGAGGATAATCGCGCGCCACGCCGTCCATCGCCATCGAGCTCATCAGGTCGGCTTCCAGGGCGATAATCTCACTGCCAGCCTCAATCTGTTTTGCCACAAAACCCGCGTAGACCTTACGCATCTCAACGGCATCTTTCTGTCCTGTCGGTGCAACCTTAATCATGTGAAGCCTCCAGTTGGCGAATCGTCTCGTTAAGCGCCGCTTTGCTCTCCTCGGTTAATCGCAGGTGATGCGAGTTGCTGAGCTGTTCCAGGTATGGCACCCCTTGCCCTTTGATACTGTCGAGGATCACCACCCGCGGACGCGCATCGGCCGCAGGGATCGGCGCGGTCACCTCCAGCAGCGCCGGAATGTCATCCCCTTTCACCGTCACCACGTCAAAACCAAAGGCGCGGAATTTGCCTTCCAGGTCGAAGGCGCTGATGATTTCGTCCAGCTCGCCGTCGAGCTGCTGTTTGTTCCAGTCCACGAATACCGTCAGGTTATTCAGTCGATGGTGAGCGATAAACTGGAAGGCTTCCCAGCACTGCCCTTCATTCAGTTCTCCGTCGCCAACGATGCAAAACACCCGGTTTGGCCTTCCTGCCAGCTTGTGCGACAGCGCCATGCCGCCAGCGATGGAGATCCCCTGCCCCAGTGAACCGGTGGTGGCATCCACGCCGCGTGTTTTCAGGCGATCCGGATGACTTGGCAGACGCGTCCCGTTCTGGTTCAGCGTGCTCAGTTCTTCAATCGGGAAGTAGCCCTTAATCGCCAGCGTGCTGTACAGCGCCGGCCCCGCATGGCCTTTCGACAGCACAAAGTAATCGCGCTCTGGCCAGTCCGGATCGGCCGGGTCAATTTTCATTACCGCGCCGTACAGAACGGCCAGCGTTTCAACGACTGACATGCTGCCGCCGTAGTGACCAAAACCCAGCTGCGTAAGGGATTTCAGCGTCTCAAGGCGGATCTGACGCGCCAGGTCGGTTATTTCATTCTCATTCATGATTTGGCTCCGGGGTTTTCCTGCGCGTTACCGCTGGCAGGTTTGTTTTTAGCGAAGACGTTGTAGGCCACCAGCAGCGCGAACAACACAACAACCAGTCCGGTGATGGCAAGCGGCGACAGGAAGCGCGCCAGGTTGCCCAGCACAATCCCGACCGCACCAAAATCAGCGTCCGAGAAGGTCGTATTCGCAAAGCCAATTGCGCCCAGAACAGGCAGCAGCAGGACCGGCAGGAAGGTGATCAGCAGGCCGTTAGCAAAGGCGCCAATCATTGCCCCGCGGCGTCCACCGGTGGCGTTACCGAACACGCCCGCCGTTGCGCCGGTGAAGAAGTGCGGAACGACGCCCGGGAGGATCAGCACCCAGCTAAACTGACCGCAGATGAACAAGCCCACAATCCCGCCGAGGAAGCTAAACAGGAAGCCAATCAGCACCGCGTTTGGCGCATACGGGTAGACCACCGGGCAGTCCAGCGCAGGCCGCGCATTGGGCACCAGTTTTTCCGAGAAGCCGGTAAAGGCCGGGACGATTTCCGCCAGAATCAGGCGCACGCCCTGCAAGATGATGAACACGCCTGCCGCGAAGGTGATGGCCATAATGATGGCGTATACCAGGTAGTTTTGGCCGCCGCTGAAGGTGGCCTCCACGTACTCACGTCCGGCGCTCACCGCCATGATCAGGTAGATAATCATCATGGTCAGGGAGATGGAGATTGAACTGTCACGCAGGAAGCTAAGGTTCTTCGGCAGGTTCATCTCTTCGGTGGAGCGCGAGCCTTTCCCGACCTTGCTGCCAATCCAGCCGGACAGCACGTAGCCCAGCGTGCCGAAATGACCGAAGGCGATCTCATCGTTGCCGGTAATACGCTTCATATAGCGCTGCGCAATCGCCGGGAAGAAGGCCATAATCAGGCCGAGGATCAACGAACCGGTAAAGACCAGCCCGACCCCCTCGAAGCCTGCAACCGTCAGGATCACGCCGATCATGCATGCCATGTAGAAGGTGTGATGCCCGGTGAGGAAGATGTACTTCAGGCGGGTAAAGCGCGCAACAATAATATTCGCCACCATCCCGAAGGCCATAATGAGCGCGGTGGAAGCGCCATATTTTTCCAGGGCAATCGACACAATAGCTTCATTGTTGGGAATAATGCCCTGAATATTAAAGGCGTGCTCAAACATACCGCCGAGCGGATTTAAAGAGCCCACCAGCACAGTTGCGCCGCCGCCCAGTACAATAAAGCCGAGAATGGTTTTAATTGTGCCTTTTACCACATCCGAAAAGGCTTTTTTCTGCGCCACAAGACCAATCAGAGCAATTAACCCGACCAGCACTGAAGGGACTTTTAAAATATCAACAACGAAATTCAGCGTTTCAAGGATAAACATATCCACCTCGCCTTATCAGGATTATTGTCTTTCGAACCAGGCGCGCAGCTGCGCTTCGAGTTCGTTGATATCGATGATATTGTTGATTACCACCAGCTGGCTTTCCGGCACGCTGGCGCTGGCGGCAATGTCTTTCGCCATTACAAACAGATCCGCCGCGCCCGGCGTGGCCGAGGAGAGATCGGAGTGTTCAACCTCGGCCTCAATTTCCAGTTTTTTGAGCACCTTTTTAATATTCATTTCGACCATAAAACTGCTGCCCAGGCCGGAGCCGCAAATAGCCATGATTTTCATTGTTATCCCCTTTTTTGAGTAGAGTACGCCCCATCACGCTGACGCGTAATGTTGAGATGAATCGGATTAAATAATTAAATCAGAAGCGATCGATAACGGTTTTTATCTCCTCCAGCGTATTCGCCCGATGTAATTCAGCCATATCTTCGTCGCTGGAAAATAATTCCGCTAAGGCTGAGATCATTTCGATATGGCTATGCTTGTCCGGTGCCGCCAGCATCACAATCACATCGACGGGGTCAAACTCACCGGCACCAAAAGAGACGCCCTGTTTTAGTTTTAATAATGACAGGCCAAGTCCTTTCGCCCCTTCTTCCGGTCGCGCATGTGGCATTGCCAGCCCTGGAGCCAGCACATAGTAGGGACCTAACGTCTGGTGCTGCTCGATGATAGCCGTGACATATTCCGGCGCAATGACCTGCAAATCCAGCAGCGGTTTCGCGCACAGTTCCAGCGCCTGGGGCCAGCTTTCAACGCTATCCTGTAGGATGATGGTTGTATCATATATCCACTTTTTGAGCATTTTTCACTCCCGCTAAAGACCAGACATGGGCAAACTCTATTCAACCCATCAATCAATGACTGCGATCGCGATCACAAAGATAGCGCTACCAACGACTAACATGCAGAACTGTGATAGCGCTATCAAATTGCTATCATGGTGCGAAATCACAGCAAAAAAAGGGATTTAAGGCGTATACTGCCTGTCACGTAAAATGAAGGATGAAACTGAATCGCGTCCTGTCAGCAGGAAGATGTATGTCTTTAACCCGAAAACGGCGCAGTACCGGAAAAGTAACGCTCGCGGATGTCGCACAGCTTGCCGGCGTAGGCACGATGACTGTTTCCCGTGCCCTCCGCACGCCCGAACAGGTTTCCGATAAACTGCGTGAAAAAATTGAAGCCGCGGTGCAGGAGCTGGGTTATATGCCCAATCTTGCCGCCAGCGCACTGGCATCGGCGTCGTCATGGACGATTGCGATGGTAGTTCCCAATCTTTCCGAAGCTGGCTGTTCCGAGATGTTCGCTGGGCTACAGCAGGTGCTCCAGCCAGCCGGATATCAGATCATGCTGGCGGAATCTCAGCATCGTCTTGAACAGGAAGAGAAACTGCTCGAAACGCTGCTGGCCTCGAATATCGCCGCGGCGATACTGCTCAGCGTTGAGCACTCCGATACCGTACGCCACTGGCTAAAAAACGCCTCTATCCCGGTGATGGAAATGGGTGCAATGCGTGCCGATCCGATTGATATGAATATCGGGATTGATAACGTCGCCGCCATGTATGAGCTTACCGAAATGGTGATTCAGCGCGGTTACCAGAATATCGGCCTGCTGTGCGCTAACCAGGAGCAGTGGATTTTTCAGCAGCATTTGCAGGGCTGGTACAAGGCGATGCTGCGCCACCACCTGTCGCCGAACAGAGTGATTAATGCCGCCATGCCGCCGAACTTCTCCACCGGCGCGGCACAACTGCCAGAGTTCCTGCTGGCGTGGCCGGAACTGGATGCGCTGGTGTGCGTATCAGATGAACTGGCCTGCGGCGCGCTGTATGAGTGCCAGCGTCGGCGCATCAAAGTGCCGGACGATTTAGCGGTCGTGGGCTTTGGCGACAGCGACGTCAGCCGCGTCTGTCAGCCGCCGCTGACAACGATGGCAGTACCGCATCGCAAGATTGGGATTGAAGCCGGGAAAGCGTTACTGGAACGTCTGAATGACGGAGACTGGCGCGATCATAAACCCATCGCGTCCAGCCTGTGTCTGCGGGAAAGCTGTTAAGGCTTACTCAGCCTCTTCCTCTTTTTCTGCCTTATTTTCCGGTTTAGCGGATTCGTTTTTGGCGTTGCGGGTCATCCACAGCGCCAGTGCTTTAAGAGAATCCGGCGTGAACTCGTCGCAACGCGCGGTGATCTCTTCCGGCGTCATCCAGCACACTTCGCTCACTTCCTCTTCCTGCAAGGCGAAAGGTCCGTGGGAAACGCAGCTAAACAGCCCGCCCCAGACGCGACAATGCTCATCTTCGAAATAAAACTGTCCGTGCTCGGCAAACGGCACGCCAGCGATACCTAACTCTTCTTCCGCTTCACGACGCGCGGAATCCAGCAATACTTCATCGGCCTGCACGACGCCACCCGCTGTGGCATCCAGCATACCAGGAAGAAAATCTTTGGTGTCGGTGCGACGCTGGACCAGAATCTTGCCCATGCCGTCATGAACAACGATGTAAGTCGCGCGGTGACGCAGACGCTCCGCACGCATTTGTTCGCGGCTGGCCTGCGCGATCACTTCATTCTCTTCGCTGACAATGTCAACCCACTCAGTACTTGCCAAATGATTCTGCTCCACCATCGGGAAACCTTCTCGTCTAAGCGCTCTTTCGGCGCGTTTGCAGTTGTGGTGTAACTTACGGATTAATCGCTATCTGCGCAATAACTTGCTGATCATTAAGTGCGATAACGCTTAATGTCCCGTCTTCATACATGCCGTAGCTTGCCGGGTTGCCGCCTTTAGGAATGCTGACAGACCCGGGATTAAAGTGATAAAACGCCCCGCGTTTTTCCGCCACCGGAATATGAGTATGACCATAAACCAGGACATCGCCAGCGGCGAGTGACGGCAGGTTATCCGGGCCGAACAGGTGCCCGTGGGTCAGGAACAAACGGCTGTTTTCCATCAACACCTGTTGCCAGGGAGCGGTGATGGGAAAATGCAGCAGCATCTGGTCAACTTCGCTGTCACAGTTGCCGCGAACGGCGATAATGCGCGAGGCAAAATGATTAAGTTTTTCCGCCACCTGCGCGGGAGCGTAGCCTTCCGGCAACGCATTGCGTGGGCCGTGGTTTAACACGTCGCCCAGGATCACCAGCCATTGCGCCCCGCTTTGGGCGAACAGAGAAAGCACGCGTTCGGTCGCGGGCAGCGATCCATGAATATCCGACGCAAACATCAGTTTCATCAGTTACTCCTCAGGAATTCAGACTGCCCTTATCATACCTCAAGCGCCCCGTCTTATCAGCCCGCGCGCTTAGCAGAGAGTGCCAGATAGCGCTGTACCGACGCGCGTTGCCACTGGAATGTGGCGTAATCCACCAGCAGCTGTGGGACGTCATCGCCATTGAGGATCAAGCGATTGAGCATCAGCGCCAGATCGGTGTCGGCAATACACCACTCGCCAAACAGGTTGGGGTTACCCTGCGCCAGCAGCGATGAGGCAGTTTCGATCAGCTTCCGGGCGCTGGATAAGCCTTCCTCGCTGAGGGCGGGCTTTTTGACGCCAGCGAACACCACATCCGTAGAGCGTTCTGTGCGAATCGGCACCAGGTCGCTACGCAGCCATGCCTGGATCTGGCGGGCGCGGGCGCGCTTTTGCAGATCGTGAGGATAGATGCGTTCCCACTCTGGCGGGGCAAAGCGGTCCTCAAGATACTCGTCAATCGCCGAGGATTCACTCAACTCAAAACCGTCGATCTCCAGCACAGGGACTCGGCGAGTGAGCGCGTAGCCCTGCCACTGGGGCTTCAGATGTTCGCCGCTGTCCAGGTCGACGGTTTTCAGACTAAAAGTAAGCCCCTTTTCTGCCAGCGCCACATAAACGCTCATGACATAAGGAGAAAAAAAGTTCGCATCGGACCACAACGTTATTACAGGCTGGCTCATAACATCCTCATCGGCTGATCGGTTTTCACTCAACATATAATCTCTTTGCCTCGCTGTCACTTGATGAAAACTCACGATTTACAACAAGCACCTATACTGATTTTTTATGGCAACACTATTCGCACTGACAGGAGTTGAGAATGATAGATCTCTATTATGCCCCCACCCCTAATGGCCATAAGATCACCCTCTTTCTCGAAGAAGCCGAAGTGGACTACCGGATCATTCGCGTGGATATCAGTAAAGGCGACCAGTTCCGCCCCGTTTTTCTGGCCATATCGCCCAACAATAAAATTCCGGCCATCATTGATAACCTGCCTTCTGACGGGGGCAAACCGTTAAGCCTGTTTGAGTCTGGAGAGATTTTGCTCTATCTGGCAGAGAAAACCGGCAAGCTCCTGAGCGGTGAATTGCGCGAGCGTCATCACACGCTGCAATGGTTATTCTGGCAGTCGAGCGGCCTGGGGCCAATGCTGGGGCAGAATCACCACTTTACCGCCTATGCGCCGCAGACGATCCCTTACGCCATTGAGCGATATCAGGTCGAAACCCAGCGCCTGTACGGGGTCCTGAACCGTCGGCTGGAAAAATCACCGTGGCTGGGAGGTGAGCATTACAGCATTGCAGATATCGCCTGCTGGCCGTGGATTAACACCCATGAACGCCACCGGATCGATCTGGCCACTTATCCGGCAGTGAACAACTGGTTTGAGCGCATCCGGACGCGCCCGGCCACCGAACGCGCCATGCAAAAAATCCATCAGATTTGAGCCTGCGCCCCGTTGGGTGCAGGTGTTTTCCTCATGTATGATGAGGTGAAAATACTGACACGGAGAAGACCTGCAATGTCCCAGCATGACGCTATTATTCGTATAAAAAACTTACGCTTACGCACGTTCATTGGTATCAAAGAGGAGGAGATCGCGAATCGCCAGGATATCGTGGTGAATGTAGTGATCCACTACCCGGCAGACAAGGCGCGTGCCAGCGAGGACATCAATGACGCGCTGAACTATCGCACGATCACCAAAAGCATCATCCAGTACGTTGAGAACAACCGTTTTGCGCTACTGGAAAAATTAACTCAGGATGTGCTCGACATCGCACGCGAACACCACTGGGTCACTTATGCTGAAGTGGAGATCGATAAACTTCACGCCCTGCGCTACGCCGACTCCGTCTCCATGACGTTAAGCTGGCAGCGCCAGGCGTAAACCTGGAGGTTGTATGAAGATCCTGCTCACCGGCGGTACGGGCCTGATTGGTCGCCATCTCATTCCACGTTTGCAGGCGTTGCATCACGACATTACCGTGGTCACGCGCAGCCCGGAGAAAGCGCGCCAGGTGCTGGGCGTCGGCGTTGAGATCTGGAAAGGCCTGGCGGAAAGGCAGGATCTGAACGGCTTTGACGCCGTCATCAACCTTGCTGGCGAACCTATCGCCGATAAACGCTGGACCGAAGAGCAAAAACAGCGTTTATGCAGCAGCCGCTGGAACATGACCGAAAGGCTGGTTGAGCTGATTCGCAGCAGCGAGACGCCGCCTTCGGTGCTGATTTCCGGCTCTGCTACAGGCTACTATGGCGATCTCGGTGAAGTGGTGGTGACCGAAGAGGAGCCGCCGCACAACGAGTTTACTCATAAACTCTGCGCCCAGTGGGAGCGCATCGCCTGCGCGGCGCAAAGCGATCGTACCCGCGTCTGCCTGCTGCGCACCGGCGTGGTACTTGCGCCGAAGGGCGGTATTCTCGGTAAAATGCTGCCGCCGTTTAAAATGGGGCTTGGCGGGCCCATCGGCAATGGTCGTCAGTATCTGGCGTGGATCCATATCGACGATATGGTCAACGGCATTCTCTGGCTGCTGGATAACGATCTGCGCGGGCCATTTAACATGGTATCCCCTTACCCCGTACGTAATGAACAATTTGCTCACGCCCTGGGGCATGCCCTGCATCGCCCGGCGGTGCTGCGCGTGCCTGCAACGGCGATTCGTCTGTTGATGGGTGAGTCTTCGGTGCTGGTGCTGGGCGGGCAACGCGCGCTGCCAAAACGGCTGGAAGCGGCCGGGTTCACGTTCCGCTGGTATGACCTGGAAGAGGCGCTGGGGGATGTGGTGCAGTGAATATGTTAGAGTTATACGCCATGTCTGGATGAGATGGCGTAACTATGGCAACCATTACCACAACCCGGCTTCACCTCACCCCTTTCGAACCTTCTGACTGGGCGTTCTTCCGCTCTCTGCGTGAAGACCCCGCCATCATGCGCTATATGGCCGCTATCACGCCGGAAAAAGAGACGCGCCGCGTATTTGCCGCGCGCCTGATGGCGGAGCATGTCTTTGTGATCCGTCTGCATAACGACGTTACGCCGCTCGGGGATATCGGCCTGCAAATCAGTGCGGCGAACCGTGAAGAGGCGGATATTGGCTACACGGTTGTGCCTGCCGCGCAGGGAAAAGGCATTGCCAGCGAAGCGCTGCGCGCGGTGTGTGAGTATGCATTTAACCAGACGGGCGTGAAGGCGATAAACGCGTACGTGCTGGCGGATAACGTTGGGTCGGTGCGGGTCCTTGAGAAAGCGGGTTTTGTGCGCACGCAGGTGCTGGAGAAGGCGTACGAGATTAACGGCGTACGGTATGACGACTGGGTGTATCGGCTGGAGTGTGGTGCGCGGGCGGCACTGCGTTTACGGGTTTTGTAGGCCCGGTAAGCGAAGCGCCACCGGGCAATTGGGCGGCTCTGCGGCCTGATGCCCTCACCCCGGCCCTCTCCCACAGGGAGAGGGAGAAAGACCAAACCTACTTCAACGAGCCTTTCAGGAACTGCTGCAACCGCGGGCTTTGCGGGTTCGCCAGCACCTCATCCGGATGACCCTGCTCTTCAATCTTGCCCTGATGCAGGAAGATAACGTGGTTAGAAACGTTACGGGCGAAGCCCATCTCGTGCGTCACCACCACCATCGTTTTGCCCTCTTCCGCCAGCTTTTGCATGATGCGCAGCACTTCGCCAACGAGTTCAGGATCCAGCGCGGAAGTCGGTTCGTCAAACAGCAACACTTCCGGCTCCATCGCCAGCGCACGGGCGATAGAAACACGCTGCTGCTGCCCCCCTGACAGGTGCACCGGATATTTGATCTGCTGCCGCTCGTCGATACCCACTTTCGCCAGGTATTTGACCGCACGCTCGCGGGCTTCCTGCTTGCTTAAGCCGAGCACCTGAACCGGCGCTTCCATCACGTTCTCCAGCACCGTCATGTGGCTCCAGAGGTTGAAGTGCTGGAACACCATCGTCAGGCGTGTACGCAGCAGGCGCAGCTGGTTTTTATCCGCCACTTTAAGCTGGCCGTCTTTATCACGGACCATGTTGATGTTCTGTCCGCTCACCACAATCGATCCTTCGCTCGGCTTTTCGAGGAAGTTGATGCAGCGCAGGAAGGTACTTTTACCCGAACCTGATGAGCCGATAATACTGATCACGTCGCCCGCGTTAGCCTCCAGCGACACCCCTTTCAGCACTTCATGTTCGCCGTAGCGCTTGTGCAAATCAATTACGTTTAATTTGTTCTCAGCCATCATAAATTCTCAGTGCGTCGACGGTTTTATATGCTGCAACCAGCGTTTTTCAGCCTTACGGAACAGACTGATCAGGACGTAAGAAATGATCAAATAGAGCACTGCCGCAATGCCAAACGCCGTAAACGGCTGGTAGGTGGCAGAGTTAATATCGCGGGCAATCTTTAACAGATCCGGTACCGTGGCGGTAAACGCCAGTGCCGTCGAATGCAGCATTAAAATCACTTCGTTGCTGTAGGCCGGCAGCGCAATACGCAGCGCCGAAGGCAGAATAATACAGCGGTAGAGCTTCACGGACGAGAAGCCATACGCGCGCGCCGCCTCGATCTCACCGTGCGGCACAGAACGGATGGCCCCGGCGAAGATCTCGGTGGTATAGGCGCAGGTATTGAGGGTCAGCGCCAGCACCGTACAGTTCAGACCGCTGCGGAAGAACGCGTTCAGCATCTCAGTGCCTTTCACGATCTCCAGCGTGTACATCCCGGAATAGAACACCAGCAGCTGCACGTACAGCGGCGTACCGCGAAACACGTAGGTGAACAGCCAGATAGGGAACTGGATAAATTTATTGTTCGACACGCGGCCAATGGCAAGAAACACCGCCAGAATGCCGCCCATTACCACCGAGGAGATCAGCAGCCACAGCGTGATGGCCACGCCAGTAAAGCGGTAACCATCCGTCCACAGCAGGGATTTCCAGTACTCCTGAATAATCTCAATCACAGGTCAGCCCTCTTCACACCCACGGAGTAGCGACGTTCGAGCAGAAGCAGCACACCATTGGAGACGGTCGTAAAGACCAGATAGATCACGCCGCAAACCACCGCAAAATAGAACGGTTCCCAGGTGCTTTTACCCGCCAGCTGCGTGGCCTTCACCACATCTTCCAGACCCAGCAGGGAGACCAGCGCCGTAGCCTTGAGAATAACCTGCCAGTTGTTACCGATGCCCGGCAGCGCGTAGCGCATCATGGCCGGGAACATGATCCGGCGAAACGTTTGTGAGGAGGTAAAACCGTAGGCGGTTGCCGCTTCAATATGCCCTTTCGGCACGGCCATGTAAGCGCCGCGGAAAGTCTCAGTGAAATAAGCGCCGTAGATAAAACCAAGGGTAATAATACCGGCCACCATCGGGTCGATATCGATCTGCTCCATGCCGATGGCATCCGTCACGCCATTAAGTGCGATTTGCAGGCCGTAAAAGATCAGCAGCATCAGCACCAGATCAGGCACGCCGCGAATCAGCGTGGTATAGCCTTCAAATATCAGCGCCAGCGGTCTGTTGGCGGATAATTTTGCCCCCGCGCCCGCCAGGCCTATCAGCACCGCCAGCACCACGGAGCTGATAGCCAGCTCAAGGGTGACAAGCGCGCCCTGTAAAATAACGCCAGAAAATCCGTACAGCATACCGCGTGCCCTGTCGTCTCGTGAGTGGTGGAACCGTGTCTTTTCCCCTCCCGCCACGGGAGGGGCCGCACGTTATCAGACGGGGCGATTAGCCGCCGTAAACATTAAAATCGAAGTACTTTTTCGCCAGCTTGTCATAGGTGCCGTCCGCGCGCATCTCGGCGAACGCTTTGTTCAGGGCTTCACGCAGTTCGTTGTCTTCTTTACGCAGGCCCATACCGGTGCCAACGCCAAAGAGTTTTTCGTCCTTAATGGACGGACCGCCGAACTTGTAATCTTTACCCACAGGCTGTTTCAGGAAGCCTTCGCTTGCCGCCACTTCATCCTGGAATGCCGCGTCAATACGGCCTGCCGTGAGGTCTGCGTAGATGTTTTCCTGGCCCTGGTAAGAGACAATTTCAATCCCCTTTGGCGCCCAGTGCTCGTTGCCGTAGGTTTCCTGCGTCGTACCCTGCAACACGCCCACGCGTTTGCCTTTCAGAGATTCAAGGGTTGGCTGAATGTCAGAGGATTTCGCCACCACCAGACGTGAGTCCGCCGCATAGAGTTTGTCCGTGAAGGCAATCTCCTGCTGACGTTTTTCTGTGATGGACAGGGAGGACATGATCACGTCAATTTTCTTCGCTTTCAGGGACGGGATCAGCGCATCCAGCGGGTTTTCAACGTAGGTACATTGCACTTTAATGCGTTTGCACAGCTCGTTAGCCAGATCGATGTCAAAACCGACCAGTTCTCCCTTCGCATTCTTCGATTCGAAAGGTGCATAGGTTGGGTCAGTTCCAATACGAATTTTCTGCGGAATTGCTGCGAATGCCGCGGTGGCGCTGGAAAAAGCCAGTACCAGAGAAAGTGACAACACCAGTTTTTTCATATCTGTCCTCAACAAACTGTCTTAATACGAGATTTTTACGACGACGGGGTGTTGTTAATGTGCCATTAATCCCCTCATTCAGGCAAAGATTAATGCCTTTGAACGGGAATTTTTGCATTTTAAATGCTTAACTATGCACACAGCGATCCAGTATGGTGCATGTATTGCACCATACTGGAACATAACCCCGTCAAGATGCACCACTTCGGTGCATCTCATTCATGCATTAATCACCGTAGACGTTGAAATCGAAGTATTTCTTCGCCAGTTTGTCGTAGGTACCGTCTTTACGCAGTTCATTAAACGCTTTGTCGAAGGCGGCTTTCAGCTCGGTATCATCCTTACGCAGGCCAATACCGGTACCGTCGCCAAAGTATTTTTTGTCTTTTACCGACGGGCCGGCAAAGGCGTACTCTTTACCCGCAGGCTGTTTCAGGAAGCCTTCGCTCGCGGCGACTTCATCCTGAAACGCGGCATCCAGACGGCCTGCCGCCAGGTCAGAGTAGATCAGATCCTGGTTCTGGTAAGCCACAACATCGACGCCCTTCTCGCGCCAGTTAGCATTGGCGTAACCTTCCTGGGTCGAGCCCTGAAGCACGCCAACATGTTTGCCTTTCAACGAGTCGATGGTCGGCTGGATTGGCGAGCCTTTCGCGGCAATCAGACGTGAGTCGGCAGCGTAGAGCTTCTCAGAGAAGGCGATCTCCTGCTGACGTTTTTCCGTGATGGAGAGAGAAGAGATAATGGCATCAATTTTCTTGGCTTTCAGCGACGGGATCAGCGCGTCAAAGTCACTGCCCACCCATGTGCATTTCACTTCCATGCGTTTGCACATCTCATTTCCCAGATCGATATCAAACCCCACGAAGTCGCCTTTCGCATCCTTGGAGGAGAATGGCGCGTAGGTTGCGTCTGTACCGATACGAACTGTCTGTGGAAGCGCTGCATAGCTACTTGCTGCTGCACTCAAGCCCACGAGCAAAGGCAGAGCCAGAACCGTCTTCTTCATACATTTACCCTCAAGAACCGTGATTTTATTATGGTTTATGTTGTGTGTTGTGTTGCAGGCTGTTCTTGCAGGTCTTATGCCACATTGTCGTCGGGTTAAAACTACGACGTTAAATATGTTAATAAAACGTTGCGATACTGCCTTAATGGTGAAAGATAGCAGGTCTGCCGAACGAACCGGAAAGAGAAAAAGGGAAAAAGCGAATTAAATGTCGAGGATATGATCGCGGTTGCAGTTTTGCCCTGAAACAGGGCAAATTGTCTTTTCATGCACCTTGTTTGTGCACAGCTTCACGCCCCCTGCCAGCGGGTAAAGAGATCTTCCGGCAGGTCGATATCGAACTGATCCAGTACGCGGTTAACGGTCTGGTTGATGACATCGTCCAGCGTTTGCGGACGATGATAGAACGCGGGGACCGGCGGCATAATCACGGCCCCCAGTTCGGCTGCCTGCGTCATTAAACGCAGATGTCCCAGGTGCAGCGGCGTTTCCCGCACGCAGAGCACCAGAGGACGACGCTCTTTCAGCACCACATCCGCTGCACGCGTCACCAGCGTGTCGGTATAGCTGTTTACAATGCCGGAAAGGGTTTTAATCGAACAGGGCAAAATAACCATGCCGGCCGTTTTAAACGAGCCCGAAGAGATGCTGGTGGCGATATCGCGGGCATCGTGGACAACGTCAGCCAGGGCCTGAACGTCGCGCAGAGAGAGATCGGTTTCAAGAGAGAGGGTCTGACGCGCCGCCTGGCTCATCACCAGATGGGTTTCTACGCCTGCAACGTCACGCAGCACCTGTAACAGCCGGACGCCATAAAACGCGCCGCTGGCACCGCTGATCCCTACAATGAGTCGTTTCATGATTTTCGCCCTTGCTGATTTCAGGGCAGACTGTGCAGGATTTTACGGGGAGTTGCAAGTGAGGGCGAGCGCCCTCACCTGCATACGCATCAACCTTCGTTGTGCATCTCTAAGCTTTCGAGATCGTTTTGCAGCTGGACGGCTTTCGCATCGTCGTTACGCAGCGAATCCAGATAGTCGAGATACTGCTGGTCAACGTCTTTCGTTACGTAGATCCCATTGAATACCGAGCATTCGAACTGCTGAATATCCGGGTTCTCGGCGCGCACCGCGTCGATCAGATCGTTCAGATCCTGGAAAATCAGGCCGTCGGCACCGATGATCTGCCGAATTTCGTCTACTTCACGACCGTGAGCAATCAGCTCGTTAGCGGTTGGCATATCAATGCCATACACGTTCGGGAAGCGAATTTCCGGCGCTGCGGAGGCGAGATACACTTTCTTCGCCCCGGCCTCACGCGCCATCTCGATGATCTGCTCAGACGTCGTGCCGCGCACAATGGAGTCGTCCACCAGCAGCACGTTCTTGTCGCGGAACTCGGCACGGTTAGCGTTCAGCTTACGACGTACGGACTTACGACGCAGCTGCTGGCCCGGCATGATAAAGGTGCGGCCCACGTAGCGGTTTTTCACGAAGCCCTGACGGTACGGCTTGTCCAGAATACGGGCAATTTCCAGCGCGATATCACAGGAGGTTTCAGGGATTGGGATGACGACGTCGATGTCGAGATCGTCCCACTCGCGGGCAATCTTCTCACCCAGCTTCGTCCCCATGTTGACGCGCGCGCTGTAAACGGAAATCTTGTCGATGAACGAGTCCGGACGCGCGAAGTAAACGTATTCGAACAGGCACGGGTTGCTCACCGGGTTGTCGGCGCACTGACGGGTAAACAGCTGGCCCTTCTCAGTGATGTAGACCGCTTCGCCTGGCGCGACATCACGCAGGAATTCGAAGCCCAGAGTGTCCAGCGCCACGCTTTCGGAGGCAACCATGTACTCGGAACGGCCATCGCCGAGGTCACGTTTGCCAAGCACCAGCGGGCGAATGCCGTTTGGATCGCGGAAGGCCACCATGCCGTGACCGATGATCATCGCCACGCAAGCATACGCGCCACGGATCAGGCGGTTAGTCGCGGCAACGGCGGCAAAAATGTTGTCTGCTTCCAGCGGATAATGGCGGAAGTTATCCAGTTCGCTGGCAAAGATATTGAGCAGGATTTCAGAATCAGAGGTGGTGTTAATGTGGCGACGTTTCTCTTCGAACAGCTTTTTACGCAGCTCGTGGGCATTGGTCAGATTGCCATTGTGGGCAAGCGTGATGCCATACGGGGAGTTAACGTAAAAAGGCTGAGCCTCAGAGGCGCTGGAACTGCCAGCAGTAGGATAACGAACGTGACCGATCCCCATATTACCTTGCAGACGCTGCATATGGCGGGCTTCAAACACATCGTTTACCAGGCCATTCGCCTTACGTAAACGGAAGCAGTTGTTTGCATCAATGGTGATGATACCCGCAGCATCCTGCCCACGGTGCTGAAGCACCGTTAACGCGTCATAAATCGACTGGTTTACCGGCATGAAACCGGCGATACCGACAATACCGCACATTCGTCTTTTCCTCGTTAAGCCACATCTCAGGGTTTATGCCCTGGGCAAGAAACTCGACGAGCTTTGCAGATAGTCAAAGAACCATCTGATGATGAAGCTGAACTCCGGAATGAGCTGCGATTTTTGCCAGTCTTCACTTTTGGAGAACCCGGTAAAGGTATCCAGGAAGAACAGGATCGCGGCCACAATGAGCACGCCTCGCAACGCGCCGAAACAGATGCCGAGTACCCTGTCCGTTCCTGACAGACCGGTTTTCTCGACCAGCTGACCTATCACGTAATTGACGATAGCGCCGACAATCAGCGTCGCGATAAACAGCACCGCGATGGCGATTCCGTTTCGGACCAGTTCATCTTCAAAGCCCGTGAACCAGACAGACAGGTAAGTGTAGTAATGACTGGCAACAAAGAAAGCACAACCCCAGGTTACCAGCGATAACGCTTCACGAACAAAGCCACGGATCAGGCTAACCAGACAGGAAAAACCAATCACCGCAATGATGGCGTAATCAATCCAGACCATATGTGTCCCACGATTAAACGCCCTGTCATCCAGTTCGGGGCGAATTCTAACAGAAAAAGAAAACGTTTGCGTAGGGATTTCCTTCCCACGCGTAAATAAAAAAGGCGCTGAAAAAATGCTCAACGCCCCCGCACCTTTGACGTTTCTGTGAACGTCTGCCTCCCCCTCATCCCCGCCCTCTCCCTCAAGGGAGAGGGAGCAAACCGTCCCCTCGCCCCTTTGGGGAGAGGGTTAGGGTGAAGGGATAATTTCTATCAGTTGGCGCTGTAGTTCATCACCACACCGCTCAGGCCGGAGATTTGCTTCAGCTCGCCAAGCGAACCTTTGAGCTTATCTTTAGACGCATCCGGCCCCACGAGGATACGGGTAATTTTACCCTGTACCGGCGTGGTGGGTGAAGTATAAACACGGTATCCCGCGCCGCGCAGTTTACTCACGATCTCATTGACCTTATCTGCATTTTTCAACGCACCGAGCTGAACGACATAGGCTTTACCCGTAGGGGCTGCGTCCTGTTTTGCCGGCGGTGGCGTTTCTGAGGCGGCTGCCAGTTGCTCGGCCGCTTTATCCCGCTGCGGTTTCGGCTGCGGCTTCTCCACCGGTTTCGGCTTCTCAACAGGCTTAGGCTGTTCTACCGGCACCGGATCAATCTCGATGTTATTGTTCGTCGCCAGACGCGAAGGATCGAGCGACGGCGCGGCTGCATCACCTGCGCGCACCTCTTCCGCTGCGCCTTCTGGCGGCTGGGCAGGCAGCGCCTGCGTTGCCGCTGGCAGCATATCGGGCTCGTCGCGATCGCCCGGTTTGGGTACCAGCGGAATGGCCGCAAATTCATCCTGGTAATGCTTTTTTTGCCCGTCGAGCAGTCCCGGGAGAATAATCACCCCGAGCGCGACCAGCACAATGGTTCCTGTTAAACGGTTCTGAAACTTACTCGCCACCGGTTCTCCCCGCGTCCATCACTTCCATGACATGTGCCACCGTGTGGAATGACCCACACACCAGCACGGTATCTTCTGGTTTAGCCTCCGCCATCGCGGCACGCCAGGCCGAAACCACACTGCTGTAGATTTCGCCTTTGCCGAGATGTTCCATCAACTGCTCAGCAGTCGCGCCGCGCGGCCCTTCCAGAGGAGCACAATACCAGCTATCGACCACACTCTCCATGCAGGCCAGCGTGCCGCCGATATCTTTATCATGAAGCATACCGATAACCGCCAGCACGCGCCCGGTTTTTGGTAACGATTTGAGACGTCCTGCGAGGTACGCCGCCGCATGCGGATTATGTGCAACATCCAGAATCAGACGCGGCGACTCACTCACAATCTGAAAACGTCCCGGTAACAGTGCGTTCTGAATGCCGTCGCGGATCGCCTGCTCGCTTACCGCTAATCCGCTGGCGCGCAGGGCTGCCAGCGCAGTCGCCGCGTTAGGCTGTGGCACCTGCGGCAGCGGCAGATTCTCCAGCACGCCCTGCGCATCGCTGAAGCGCCAGCCTTTGTCCTGCACCTCATACTGCCAGTCCACGCCGCGACGCAGCAGACGAGCGCCCTTCTCTTTCGCTACCTCAGCAATGGTGTGCGGCATGTCCGGTTCGCCTACCACGGCAGGCTTATTGGCCCGGAAAATACCGGCCTTCTCACGGCCAATGCTCTCGCGGTCCGGGCCCAGCCAGTCGGTGTGATCCAGCGCGATGCTGGTGACGACGGCGACATCCGCATCCACCATATTGGTGGCATCCAGACGCCCGCCCAACCCCACTTCCAGGATCACCACGTCCAGTTGCGCCTGCTTAAACAGCCACAGCGCCGACAGGGTGCCGTATTCGAAATAGGTTAATGAGGTTTCGCCGCGCGCAGCTTCGATAGCGGCAAACGACGCCGTATGGGCGGATTCCGCCAGCTCGGTGTTTTGCACGCGCACGCGCTCGGTATAGCGCACCAGATGCGGCGAGCTGTAAACGCCAACCTTGTACCCCGCCGCCATCAGGACAGATTCCAGCGTGCGGCAGGTGGTGCCTTTACCGTTAGTGCCGGCCACGGTAAATACGAAAGGCGCGGGTTTCAACACGTCAAGACGCGCGGCAACCTGGCTTACGCGCTCAAGGCCCATGTCGATAGTTTTACTGTGCAGGTTTTCCAGATAAGAAAGCCACGCGGCCAGGGGCGACGTGGCTTGAGGAATGCTTTTATTTTCCATGATGCCCGGTTGTCATTAACGGTTTAGAAAGCAAAAGGGCAGCGCCATTCGGCCCTGCCCTTTTCAGTTATCAGGCCTCGGGTTCCTGATCCGGTACCACCACGTCTTCGCGCGGCTCGTCCGGGTTCGGCGCCGGCAGATTCATCAGCTTCGCCAGGACGCTTGCCAGTTTCAGGCGCATTTCCGGACGGCGGACGATCATGTCGATGGCGCCCTTCTCAATGAGGAACTCACTGCGCTGGAAGCCCGGCGGCAGTTTCTCACGTACGGTCTGCTCGATAACGCGAGGACCCGCAAAGCCGATCAGCGCTTTTGGCTCAGCGATGTTCAGGTCGCCCAGCATCGCGAAGCTTGCAGAAACGCCGCCCATGGTTGGATCGGTCAGTACCGAGATGTACGGCAGACCGCGCTCCTGCATTTTCGCCAGCGCCGCAGAGGTTTTCGCCATCTGCATCAGGGACATCAGCGCTTCCTGCATACGTGCGCCACCGGAGGCGGAGAAGCAGATCAGCGGGCAGTTGTCTTCCAGCGCCTGCTCAACGGCACGCACGAAGCGCGCGCCAACCACAGAGCCCATTGAGCCGCCCATAAAGGAGAACTCAAACGCGGCGGCAACCACCGGCATCTCGTGCAGGGTGCCTTTCATGACGATCAGCGCGTCTTTCTCGCCGGTCTCTTTCTGCGCAGAGGCCAGACGATCTTTGTATTTTTTGGAGTCGCGGAACTTAAGCACATCTTTTGGCTCCAGTTCGCTGCCCAGTTCTACCAGAGAACCTTCGTCCAGCAGGCTATGCAGGCGGTTGCGCGCCGACATACGCATATGGTGGTCACACTTCGGACACACCTCAAGATTGCGTTCCAGCTCTGCGCGATACAGAACCTGGCCGCAGCTATCACACTTCGTCCATACCCCTTCAGGAATGCTCGCTTTACGCGTTGGGGTAATGTTGCTTTTAATTCGTTCAATCCAGCTCATTGATAACCTTTCTGCCTGAACCTGGTCGTATGCCAGTTTTGCTGTAAGAGGCGAATAATGCCATTTTTGCCTCCAACAGACCATGAATGTTGCACATTAAAACATAACAGCCCGAAACTTTGGATAAAAAAGTGGTCGAACCGCCAGCGTGCATTTACTTCGCTTGCTTTGCCGCCGCGCGTTTGTGACGGATAATTTCGATGACGCCAGGCAGTACGGAAAGCACAATAATCGCTACAATCAGTAACTTAAGGTTTTCCTGAACCACCGGCAGATCGCCAAACAGGTAGCCTGCATAGGTGAACAGCAGCACCCACAGCAGCGCGCCCACCACGTTATACATGGCAAAATGACGATAGGACATGTGACCCATTCCCGCCACAAACGGTGCAAATGTACGTACAATAGGCACAAAACGGGCAAGGATAATGGTCTTACCGCCATGGCGCTCATAGAACGCATGGGTCTTATCTAAATAACTGCGGCGGAAAATCTTCGAGTCCGGATTACTGAACAACCGCTCGCCAAACACCCGCCCGATGGTGTAGTTGACCGCATCACCAACAATCGCGGCGATGATCATCAGGACCACCATCAGATGGACATTCAGGTCATTCGTTGGCAGTGCGGATAACGCGCCCGCCACGAACAGCAGTGAATCTCCCGGCAGGAACGGGGTAACCACAAGGCCGGTTTCACAGAACAGAATGAGGAACAGAATGGCGTACACCCAGACGCCGTACTGCGCGACCAGCTCCGCCAGGTGAACATCAATATGCAGGATGAAATCAATCAGAAAACGTATTACGTCCATATTGTCTAAGCCTTAATTGCACCTTTGTTTAGTCCGCTAAAAACAGCGGGCCCATTGGCGGTTTTGGCAGGTCGAACCGGTCCGGATAATCCACCGAAACCAGATACAGCCCTTCCGCTTTCGCCGTTGCTGCCGCAAGCGTTCTGTCCTTCGCTGCCAGCAGTTCTGCAATCCAGCTCTCCGGCTGGTGTCCGGCGCCCACTTCCATCAGGCTGCCTACAATATTCCGCACCATATGATGTACAAAGGCATTGGCTTTGATATCCACCACCACATACGCGCCATAACGACTGACGTTAATGTGCATGACGTTACGCCACGGCGTACGGGACTGACACTGCACCGCACGAAACGACGTAAAATCATTCTCTCCAATCAGATACTGCGCCGCACGCTGCATACGTTCTGCATCCAGCGGTTCATAAAAATGCGTCACGCCCTGGCTTAACACCGCCGGGCGCAGGCGCTGGTTATAGATGACATAACGGTAGCGCCGCGCCGTCGCGCTGAAACGCGCGTGAAAATCATCCGGCACAGCTTTCACCCAACGTACGGCAATGTCACCAGGCAAATTCGCATTTACACCCAGCGTCCAGGCCGCGTCTTTGCGCACGGCGGTGGTGTCAAAATGCACCACCTGCCCCGTGCCGTGAACGCCGGCATCGGTGCGGCCCGCACAGAAGACGCTTATCGGTTCGTTCGCCACCTGAGAGAGCGCTTTCTCCAGCTTCTCCTGGACGCTGCGCACCTCATTCTGCCGCTGCCAGCCATAGTATTTACTGCCATCGTATTCAATGCCGAGGGCAATTCTGTGGACCGGCTTTTGTTCCACATCTGACATCAGTACAGATACTCCTGCACCAGTTTTTCCGCGATTTTGACCGCCATCAGCGCGCCGCCAAAACGCACGTTGTCGGCAACGGACCAGAACTGCACCTGCTCCGGCATACCGTAATCGTTACGCACGCAGCCCACAGAGAGATGCGCGCTGCCGGTGGCGTCGCCCACCTGCGTCGGGAATTCGCTCTCTTCGGACAGGACAATGTCCTCACCGCGGCCAAACGCGTCGCGGGCTTCTTCAGCCGCCAGCGGACGCAGGGCTTCAAACCCGACCATCTGCGCGTGGCCGTAAAAGACCGGAGACTGCACGACATTCGCGGAGATCATCAGCCCGTCATCCTGCAAAATTTTGCGTGCTTCATCGACGATACGACGCTCTTCCCGCACCGAACCTTCACGATCCGGCAGCAGCGGCAGCATGTTGAACGCCAGCTGGCGGCCAAAGAAATCATCTTCGTCGATCGGGATACCGTTCAGCAGCTTCGCGCTCTGCCCTGCCAGTGCGTCTACGGCTTTTTTACCGTTAGCGGAGGCTGAAAGCAGGCTGGTCACGGAAATACGCGACAGGCCACTGTCGTCGATCAGCGGCTTCAGCGCGGTCAGTAGCTGGCTGGTGAGGCTGTTCGGTACTGCAATGATGTTGCGGTTGCGGTAGTCAGCCAGCACAAACGGGTTGACGTCCGGCACCACCAGCGGCACATCCGGCTCCAGGGAGAACAGGCCGCTCAGGTCGATCACCAGACAGCCTGAATTTGTCGCTTCTTCAATGTAAGACGCCGTGGCTTCCGCACCTGCGGCAAAAAACGCCAGCTGAGCCTGCGTCCAGTCAAACGCGGCGGCATCCTGCACCATCACGGATTTGCCGCCGAAACGCAGATGTTCTCCTGCGCTGTCGGTACGCGCCAGTGCGTAAATCTCACCCACCGGGAACTGACGCTCAGCAAGGGTTTCAAGCAGGGCTTCGCCCACGGCGCCAGTGGCACCCAAAATGGCAATGTTCCAGCCTTCAGACATGGTGGTTTACTCCAGAAATAAAAAGCGTCCCTGCCGGAATATCCGACAGGGAGCATTAAGAAGACATTAACGTGCCGGGTGGTGAACGGCGTTAAATCCCAGTTTATGCAGCAGCCCCGCCGCTGACGCGTCATCGCACATGACATACAGGGAAGACCACTCGCGGCGCTCAAGGTAATTTTTGCGCAGCTTGTCAAACTCACCCGGAATACCCGCCACTTTACGCAGCAGCGCGTCATCGCGGCGCACATCATACACCAAATGCACCAGTCTTTTCAGCGTTGCCTCATCCAGCGGGCCATGAAGGGTAATGCGGCCAAATTCCGGGGCGGGCAGCAGCGTATCCAGCGCCACCTGCTGCGGATGGCCGATAAAGGCGCTGTAAGCCTCAAACACCTGGGTTGTGCCACGCGCTTTGCCTTCAAGGGTATAACCCGCGATATGCGCGGTACCCACGTCCACCTTATTCAGCAAGGCGACGTTGAGATCCGGCTCTGGTTCCCAGACGTCCAGCACCACGCTAAGCTCTTGTCCTTCGTCGAGACATGCCAGCAGCGCCGCGTTATCCACCACCGGTCCCCGGCAGGCATTTATCAGAATAGTGCCAGCCTTCAGACGGCGGATCAGCTTTTCGTCGGCCAGGTGCAGAGTCTTGTACGGCCCCTCTTTAAAGAGCGGCGTATGGAAGGTGATGACGTCGCACTCGTCGACCAGCTCATCCAGCGTGCGGAAGTCGCCTTCATCGCCGTTATCCTTACGCGGCGGATCGCACAGCAGGGTGTGGATGCCCCAGGCTTCCAGACGCTTTTGCAGACGTCCGCCCACGTTGCCCACCCCCACAATCCCGACGGTGCGGTCTTTCAGCGCAAAACCATCGCGCTCGGCCAGCATCAATAGCGAGGAGAAAACATATTCCACGACGGCAATGGCGTTACAGCCTGGCGCCGCGGAAAAACCAATCCCCGCCTGCTTAAGCCACTGGTCATCCACATGATCGGTCCCGGCCGTTGCCGTCCCGACAAATTTAACCCCTTTGCCGGTGAGCAGTGCCTCATTTACTTTGGTCACCGAGCGCACCATCAGGGCGTCTGCATCGTCCAGTTCGCTGACCGGAATCGGGCGACCAGGGACAGCCTTAACCTCACCCAGGCGGCTGAACAGCTCACGGGCGTAAGGCATATTTTCATCAACGAGGATTTTCACGTCTGAGTACCTGTTTGAGAGGAAGTAAACCTGCCAAGTGTGCCATAATCTCGCCGCCGGGCATATATCTCCGCCCGGTTACGCAGAGTTTGACTTTAAGGATTTTTGACGATGCAGCCCATTTCAGGTACGCCTCCGCGCCCTCCGGGTGAAGGCCCCGTAACGCCCAACACGCCAGGCGAACAACCGCTCTCCACGCAGCAACGCACCGTACTGGAGCGTCTGATCACGCGTCTTATTGCGTTAACCTCACAGCAAAACGCAGAGGTATGGGCCGGCGTTAAGCACGATTTGGGCGTCAGAAACGATGCGCCGCTACAGTCGCGCCATTTCCCTGCCGCCGAACAAAACCTTAACCAGCGTCTTACCAGCGCACAGCAGCAACATACTACCCGCCAGATTATCTCGCAGCTGACCGAGCTATTGGGCCAGGGGAATAATCGCCAGGCGGTGAGTGATTTTATCCGTCAACAGTACGGTCATACCGCCCTGAGCCAGCTTTCGCAAGAACAGCTGAAAACCGTGTTGACCCTGCTACAAAGCAATCAGCTTTCTATCCCGCAGCCGCAACAGCGCCCGTCTACAGAACGGCCATTGCAGCCTGCGGAGCATAATACGCTCAAGCAGATGGTCACTAAACTGGCTGCCGCTACCGGCGAACCCACAAAGCTTATCTGGCAATCCATGCTGGAACTTTCCGGTGTGAAAGCGGGCGAGATGATCCCGGCAAAACAGTTTACCCATCTGGTCACCTGGCTCCAGGCGCGTCAGACGCTCAGCACCCAGAGCGCCCCGACCCTGCACAGCGTACAGGCGGCGCTGAAGCAACCGCTGGAACCACACGAGTTCGATATGATTCGGGATTACGCCCAGCAGAACTGGCAGGCTACGCCGCAAACGGTGCTGACCACCGCGCAGGTGCAGGATGTGCTCAATCAGATCTTCGTTCGCCGCGCCGAGCGGGAAGGCGGCGTGCCGGAGGTAAGAAACATTCAGCCGATCTACAGCCCGCTGTTTGCCCCCGTAGTTGATACGTTCAAAACGCTTTCTGCCCGTCCGGGATTGATGTTTATCGCGTTGGTGATTGCGCTGGCGATTTTCTGGCTGGTTGCGTGAGGATTTGCCCGGTGGCGCTTCGCTTACCGGGCCTACAACGGCTCGAACAGTAGGCCGGGTAAGGCGAAGCCGCCACCCTGCAACATACTACCGCTTGCGAAACGCCACCAGCGTCACCACAATTCCCACCACCGCTGACACCGCACCGGCCAGGAAGACGGAAGGATAGCCAAACGACGTTGCAAGCAGCCCCGCCAGCGGCCCGGTGACCCCGTATGAGATATCCTGAAACGCCGCATAGCCGCCCAGCGCCGTGCCGCGCACCTGCGGAGCCACGCGCTTCACCACTTCAACGCCCAGCGCCGGGAAGATCAGCGAGCAGCCGCAGCCGGTTAACGCCGCACCCAGCAGCGCAACGGATGCAGAGGGCGCCTGCCAGAGCAGTACCAGACCCACGGTCTCAATGACAAGTGACGCCACGGCCACCTTCACGCCGCCAAAGCGATCCGGCATCCAGCCAAACAGCACGCGCATCAATACAAACGCGCCGCCAAAGGCCGTCAGCGTAAAGCCCGCCATCGCCCAGCCGCGGCTCATGAAATAGAGGGAGACAAAGGTACCAATAACCGCGAAGCCCACCCCCTGAAGCGCCAGCCCAAGCCCCGGCTGCCAGATTTGCCCCACCACGCTCCACAGCGAAGGACGCTCGCCTTTATGGGCGGGCACCTTACGCACCGAACCGTTAAACGCCCACGCCAGCAGCGGCAATACCATGGTGGTGCCTGCCAGCGCCGCAAAACCAAACTGGCTGTGGATCAGCAGCCCCAGCGGTGCGCCTGCCGCCAGCGCGCCGTAAATCGCCATCCCGTTCCAGGACATCACTTTTCCGGAACGCGCAGGCCCCACCAGCCCCATTCCCCAGGTAAGGGTGCCGGTCAGCAGCTGGCTTTCGCCAAAGCCGAGGATCAGACGCCCTGCCACCAGCAGCGCGAATTTATACGCTGCATCTATCGGCAACAGCGCCGCCAGCAGCCAGGCTCCCCCCGCCAGCCCGCAGGCAAACATGCCCTGCAACGCCGAGCGTTTTGCGCCGTGCTGATCCGCCAGGCGACCGGCGTAGCCCCGGGTTAATACCGTCGCTAAAAACTGAATGCCCACCGCAATGCCGACCATGGTGTTGCCATAGCCCAGCTCCTGGTGAACGAACAAGGGGATCACCGGCAGCGGCAGGCCAACGGTCATATAGGTCAGAAACACCGCAAAGGCGATGCGGAAAAGGGAAAGGTTCCCGGAAGGAGCGCTCTTCTCAGGGGTAACAGCCTTCATGCATAACTCCGTGTTCAGGCATAAAAAAGGGAGCCGCGCGGCTCCCTTCTACTATACCTTCAAACGCTTACGCTTTCAGCTTACGCATCACCAGCGTGGCGTTGGTGCCGCCGAAACCGAAGCTGTTGGACATAACGGTCGTCAGCTCACGTTCGGTGGTTTCGGTCACGATGTTCAGGCCAGCCGCCTGCTCGTCCATCTCTTCGATGTTGATGCTTGGCGCGATAAAGCCGTTTTCCAGCATCAGCAGAGAGTAGATCGCTTCCTGCACGCCCGCCGCTCCCAGAGAGTGACCGGTCATGGCTTTGGTTGCAGAGATAGCCGGGCTGTTGTCGCCGAACACTTCACGGATCGCACCCAGCTCTTTCACGTCGCCTACCGGCGTTGAGGTGCCGTGGGAGTTCAGGTAGTCGATTGGAGTATCAACACCGTGCATCGCCATCTTCATGCAGCGCACCGCGCCTTCACCAGATGGAGCAACCATGTCAGCGCCGTCAGACGTTGCGCCGTAGCCCACGATCTCAGCATAGATGTGCGCGCCACGCGCCAGCGCGTGTTCCAGCTCTTCAACCACAACCATACCGCCGCCGCCAGCGATAACAAAACCGTCGCGGTGTGCGTCATAAGTACGGGACGCTTTGTCTGGCGTTTCGTTGTATTTGGTGGACAGTGCGCCCATTGCGTCAAACTCACAGGCCATTTCCCAGCCCAGCTCTTCGCCGCCGCCAGCAAATACGATGTCCTGTTTGCCCAGCTGGATCTGCTCAACCGCATTACCGATACAGTGTGCGGAGGTCGCACATGCGGAGCTGATGGAGTAGTTCACACCGTGGATTTTGAACGGCGTTGCCAGGCACGCGGAAACCGCTGAACCCATGGCTTTGGTCACAACATATGGACCGACCGCTTTCAGGCCGCGCGGGCTGCGCATGGCGTCAGCACCGAACACCTGAGCTTTAGAGGAACCGCCGGAGCCTGCAATCAGGCCCACGCGTGGGTTGTTCTGGTAAGCGTCTTCGCTCAGACCAGAATCCTTGATCGCTTCCTGCATGGAAAGATAGGCGTAGATAGAGGCATCGTTCATGAAACGAACCACTTTACGGTCAATTAAACCGGTGGTGTCCAGTTTAACGTTACCCCATACGTGGCTACGCATTCCAGAATCTTTAAACTCTTCAGAGAAAGTGATCCCGGAGCGTCCTTCACGCAGAGATGCCAGGACTTCCTGCTGGTTATTACCGATGCTGGAAACGATGCCCAGGCCAGTAATCACTGCACGTTTCATTCAATACCTCTGTAAGTCGCACTATAAAAAGTTTCGAGTCGCACAATAGCGTACACTTGTACGCCGAACAAGTCCGATCAGCCATTTTCTGTGGAAATTTGCACCGATGGGCTCACATCGCTAAGATCGTGCCACTGCCTGTCGGACGAGTAACTTACGTGAAACAAAACGCCATACAACCTGCCAACCTCGAATTCAACGCTGAGGGTACACCTGTTTCCCGAGATTTTGATGACGTCTACTTTTCTAATGATAACGGACTGGAAGAGACGCGCTATGTCTTCCTCGAAGGAAATCATCTCAGCACCCGCTTCCCTGAGCATCCGCGCAGCCTGTTTGTCGTAGCGGAGAGCGGTTTCGGCACCGGGCTGAATTTTCTGACCCTCTGGCAGGCGTTCGACCAGTTTCGCACTGCACACCCCGAGGCTACCTTACAAAGATTACATTTCATCAGTTTCGAAAAATTTCCGCTTACCGCGCACGATCTGCGGCTTGCCCATCAGCGCTGGCCGGAGCTTACCCACTGGGCGGAACAGCTTCAGGCCCAGTGGCCTCCGGCTATCGGTGGCTGTCATCGTCTGATTCTGGACGACGGACGCGTCACGCTCGACCTGTGGCTTGGCGACATTAATGACCTGACCGATAAGCTTGATGACTCAATGAATCAGAAGGTGGACGCCTGGTTCCTGGACGGTTTTGCGCCCGCCAAAAACCCGGACATGTGGAGCCCGCACCTGTTCAGCGCCATGGCACGTCTGGCGCGCCCGGGCGCGACGCTTGCCACCTTCACCTCGGCGGGCTTTGTCCGTCGTGGGTTGCAGGAGGCGGGGTTTACCATGCGGAAAACCAAAGGCTTTGGCCGCAAACGCGACATGCTGGTCGGGGTGATGGAACAGGATCTGGCGATCCCGGCGCAGGCCCCCTGGTTTGCCCGTCGCGCCAGCACCTCGCGTGAGGTCGCCATTGTGGGCGGGGGTATCGCCAGCGCCCTGCTCTCGCTGGCGCTGCTGCACCGTGGCTGGCAGGTGACGCTCTACTGCGCTGACGAGGCGCCGGCGACGGGCGCATCAGGCAACCGTCAGGGCGCGCTTTATCCCTTATTAAGTTCACACGATCCGGCACTGTTCCAGTTCTTCCCGGCGGCGTTTACGTTTGCTCGCCGCCTTTACGATAGCCTGCCGGTTGCGTTCGACCACAACTGGTGCGGCGTGACGCAGCTCGGCTGGGACGAGAAGAGCCAGCAGAAAATCACACAAATGCTGTCGCTGGGTCTGCCGGAGGCCATCGCCCATGCAGTGACGGCACAGCAGGTTGCAGAGACCACTGGCGTCGACACCGGCTGCGGGGGTATTCAGTATCCACTCGGCGGCTGGCTGTGTCCGGCTGAACTGACTTCTGCGGCGATAGCCCTCGGGCAGTCGTGTGGGTTGACAGTGCATTATGCCCATAAGGTTCAATCGCTAAGCCGCACTGCGCACTGGAAACTGCGTTTCGCTGACGGCAAAGAGGCCCAGCATGCCAGCGTTGTGCTGGCCAACGGGCATCATATCAGCAAGTTTACCCAGACAGCATCATTGCCGGTTTATCCGGTCGGCGGCCAGGTGAGCCATATTCCTGCCGCCCCCCAACTGAGCAAACTGCGTCAGGTGCTGTGTTACGACGGCTACCTGACGCCGCAAAATCCGTCCAACGGCCATCACTGCATCGGTGCCAGCTACCATCGCGGTGAAACAGATATGCAGTACAGCGAAGCGGATCAGCAGCAAAACCGCCAGCGCCTGCTCGACTGTTTCCCGGATGCGTCGTGGGCAAAAGAGGTGGATGTCAGTGAGGGTCAGGCGCGCTGCGGCGTACGCTGCGCGACCCGCGATCACCTGCCGATGGCGGGAAACGTGCCGGACTATGACGCCACGCTTGAAGTCTATCAGGATCTTGCTGACAACAAAGAAACGGCGGTAAGTGCTCCCGTTCACCCCGAGCTGTTTATGCTGGGTGGCTTAGGCTCGCGGGGATTATGCTCCGCGCCGCTGCTGGCTGAAGCGTTAGCCGCGCAAATGAGCGACGAGCCGGTTCCGCTGGACAGGGTTACGCTCGCGGGGCTGAATCCAAACCGACTGTGGGTGCGGAAATTGCTGAAGGGGAAAATGGTCAAGTAGGGTGCGGTCTGGTGCCCTCACCCCCGCCCTCTCCCTGTGGGAGAGGGCGGTGATACACTTACTTCGCTTTCGCCTGCTGGAACAAATTGTCCCACATGCCCAGCACTAAAGACTGGTCGCGCGGAGAGAGTTCCCCGGCCAGAATGGCTTTTTCCAGGCTGCGAGTGACTTCCGCGTGAACGGCGTCGGCAGAGTGATCGTCCCCGGCTTCCAGCGCGGCTACCGCCAGCGTCAGGTGACCACGCAGATAACCGCTGGCGAACAGCTCATCATCACTGGCGTGTTCCACCATGTCATCAATTAACGCCAGAATGCGTGATTCAAATTCTGCGATCATCTTCTTTCCTCTGTTAAAGATCTTCCGGCCAAGGGAAGCATTCCGCCGTGATCTCCGGCGTGTGGTAATAATTCTGTAAAGCCTCGATCAAGCGTGCCGGACGTGCCGGGATGCCTTTCTCAAGATATTCCATCACCTGCGCATGAACGCGGCGCTGGAAGACGATACGGTCTGGCTCGAAGTCGCCTTCGAGGTTGTCACAACTTACGTTGAACGGGAAACCCGCCGCTACGCAGAACAGCCATTCGAGCGCCTGAGGTTTCACCTCCACATCTTCGAACTGCCCCTGGGTGGCGGCGTCGCGCCCGTCCGGGCAGTACCAGTAACCAAAGTCCACCAGCTCGCGACGCGCTTTCCCGGCGATACACCAGTGCGAAATTTCGTGCAAACCGCTGGCGTAAAAGCCGTGGGCAAAGGTGATGCGGTTATACGGAACCTCGTCATCAGCAGGAAGATAGATCGGTTCGTCGTCGCCTTTAATCAGACGGGTATTAAAATCATCAGCAAAACAGCCATCGAAGATCTCAATCAGCTGTTCGTAGTTATGCGTACTGTTCATTAGTTCATCCCCAACCAGGTGAGGATCTCCTGTCCATGGCTGTCATAAAGAAGTTTGGCGCTCATCACCGCCGAGACGACAACAATCATCGGGCGGATCAGCTTTTGTCCTTTGCTTAATACCAGACGCGAGCCTGCGCGCGCGCCCAAAAACTGCCCTGCCATCATCACAAACCCGGTTGCCCAGATAACCTTGCCGCCAATGATAAACAGCAGCAGACCGCCAACGTTGGAGGTCGCGTTGAGGACTTTGGCGTGGGCGGTGGATTTGGCGAGGTTGAATCCGGCCAGCGTCACGAATGCCAGCGCATAAAACGAACCTGCCCCCGGGCCAAAGAAGCCATCGTAAAAACCGACGCAGCCACCGGCAATCAGCGCAAACGGCAGGCCGTGAAGACGACGCTGTCGATCTTCTTCCCCGAGCTTTGGCATCAGCAGGAAATAGAGGCCGATACAGATAACCAGCAGCGGCAGGATCTGGCGCAGAATGTCGGACTGTACGTGCTGGACCAGCAGCGCACCCGCCGTTGAGCCAATAAACGTCATCAGGATATTGAGCTTCTGATCGGCGAGATTCACCACTTTGCGCCGGATGAAATAGAGCGACGAGGAGAGCGAACCGCCGCATGCCTGGAGTTTGTTGGTGGCAAGCGCTTGGGCAGGGCTCATGCCTGCCGCCAGCAGCGCCGGAACGGTGAGCAACCCGCCGCCGCCTGCCAGGGCATCGATAAATCCGGCTAACATCGCAACAAAAAAGAGCACCGCCAGCAGCAGCGGTGACACCATGAACAGATCGACGAAATTATCCATTAAAGTACATGCTCATCCAGTAGCGCCTGGCAGGAAGGCGGCAACGGAGGCGGTGTCTTCTTCTCAGGCTTAGAGGTTCCAGGCTTGGCTGGTTCAAACCAGCTTTGCAGTTCGTAACCACAACCATCGCCAGGCGGTGGCAGCGGCTGATCTTCACATTCCAGGCTGTTCGCCGGACAGCGCAGGCGAACATGCATATGCGCCCGGTGCTGGAACCACGGGCGCACTTTACGCAACCAGTCGCGATCCGTTCCCGCATCCAGGCAAAGCTGCTGCTTGATGGCCGGATTAACAAAGATCCGCGTGACGTCGTTATCCTCTGCCGCCAGCTTAATCATGCTGGAAATTTCCGGCGACCAGCGCGAGGCGACGACCCGTTTACCGTCGGCCGAGACCAGATCCAGCGCCTGCGGTTTCAGCAGCTGCGCTGAGCTCCAGCGCGTTTTCGGCAATTGCAGGAAGATATCCACATCCAGTCCGGTCTGGTGGCTGGCGTGACCGCCGTTGAAGCGACCACCGGCAGGCATCCCCATATCGCCAATCAGCACCGTCCCCAGCCCCAGGTTATGCACCTGGTTGCCAAGACGCTGAATAAACAGCAGCAGGTCAGGATGGCCGAAATAACGGCGCTGATCGGTACGCATCACCTGATAAGTATCCGACTGCAACGGCAGCGCCTGCGCACCGACGATACACCCGTTGGAAAAAGCGCCAATGGACTGCGCGCTCCCCGCTACCGGGTGGGTGATTTTCTGCCACGGCGTAGCGGCCAGGCTTGCTCCACTGGCCAGCAGCGCCAGCAGAGCGATTGCGGTTTTTTTCATAGTTACCAGCGTGGAATGGTGGTCGTCACATCCGCATTCTGCGCGCGCTGGCGCAGGAAGTGATCCATCAGCACGATCGCCAGCATCGCTTCTGCGATCGGCACCGCGCGGATCCCCACGCACGGATCGTGACGCCCTTTGGTGATCATCTCAACTTCATCGCCAGCGCGGTTAATCGTGTGGCCCGGGACGGTAATGCTGGATGTTGGTTTCAGCGCGATATTGGCAATAATTTGCTGCCCGCTGCTGATGCCGCCCAGAATGCCGCCCGCATGGTTGCTCTGGAAACCCGCCTTCGTGATTTCGTCGCGGTTCTGGCTGCCGCGAAGCTTGACCACGTCAAAACCGTCGCCGATTTCAACGCCTTTCACCGCGTTGATGCTCATCAGCGCGTGGGCGATGTCGGCGTCAAGGCGGTCAAATACCGGCTCGCCCCAGCCAGCCGGCACGCCGTCGGCCACCACGGTGACTTTCGCACCAATGGAGTCGCCCTCTTTTTTCAGGCCACGCATCAGCTCATCCAGCGCGTCCAGCTTGTCGGCATCGGCGCAGAAGAACGGGTTGAGCTCTACCTGATCCCAGTCTTTGATTGCCAGCGGAATGTCGCCCATCTGGGACAGACAGCCGCGGATAACGATGCCGAATTTCTGCTGGAGATATTTTTTGGCAATTGCGCCTGCCGCCACGCGCATCGCGGTTTCACGCGCGGAAGAACGTCCACCGCCGCGATAGTCGCGAAAGCCATATTTTTGTTCGTAGGTATAGTCGGCGTGACCAGGACGGAAAACGTCCTTAATCGCGCCGTAGTCCTGAGAACGCTGATCGGTGTTTTCAATCAGCAGGCCAATGCTGGTTCCTGTGGTACGGCCTTCAAATACGCCGGAGAGAATTTTGACCTGGTCCGGCTCGCGACGCTGCGTGGTGTAGCGAGAGGTACCCGGACGACGACGGTCAAGGTCATGCTGTAAATCGGCTTCGGTCAGTTCGATGCCTGGCGGGACGCCATCAACGATACAACCCAGTGCCAGACCGTGCGACTCGCCAAAGGTGGTCACACGGAATACCTGTCCAATACTGTTTCCTGCCATCACGGCTCCGATGTTGTTGTTTGTGTTTGAGCGTTGTGAAACGGGCCGAAGCCCGCTGGATTAATCTTTGTAAATGCTGAAGTATTCACGTGCATCAAGCAGTTGCGCTTTAGTCAGCATAAAGACGCCGTCACCGCCGTTGTCGAACTCAAGCCAGGTGAACGGCACATCCGGGTACTGCTCTATCAGATGTACCATGCTGTTGCCTACTTCACAAATCAGAACGCCGTCGTCGGTCAGATAATCCGGCGCGCAGGCCAGGATGCGGCGGGTCAGCTTCAGCCCGTCAGAACCTGACGCCAGGCCCAGCTCCGGCTCGTGACGATACTCGTTCGGCAGATCGGACATATCTTCTGCATCCACGTACGGCGGATTGGTGACGATCAGGTCGTATTGCAGCGTCGGCAGGTCGCGGAACAGGTCAGAGCGGATAGGCGTGACGTGATGAATCAGCCCGTGCTCTTCAATGTTGTGTTCGGTGACGGCCAGCGCGTCGGTGGAGATATCGACGGCGTCCACTTCCGCTTCCGGGAAGGCGTACGCGCAGGCAATGGCGATGCAGCCGCTGCCGGTGCACATATCAAGAATGTGCTGCGGCTGATGGTTAATCAGGCCGTCAAAATGGTTGTTGATCAGCTCGCCAATCGGCGAACGCGGCACCAGCACGCGCTCATCAACGTAGAATTCGTGGCCGCAGAACCAGGCTTTGTTGGTCAGGTAAGCCACCGGAATGCGCTCGTTTACGCGACGGATCACGCGCTCAACGATGCGGTGTTTTTCACTGGAGGTCAGGCGCGCGGTGCGCATGTCTTCCGGAATATCCAGCGGCAGGTAGAGAGACGGCAGCACCAGCTGCACGGCCTCATCCCACGGATTGTCGGTACCGTGTCCGTACCAGATATTGGCGGCGCTGAAGCGGCTAACCGACCAGCGCAACATGTCCTGTATGGTATGCAGCTCGTTTACTGCTTCATCGACAAAAATTTTATCCACTCTTTCCTCCAGGGCATGCTCGCATAATTTTCGGCGGCTAGTTTGCCATGAAGACGGCGATAAATCAGCAATGACGCGTACCGCTTGAGGTTAAAAAATGCGTTTAGTCGGGTACACTATCGGAAATACGAGATGAGAATGACGAATGAAAAAGAAAACATCGCTCAGCGAGGAGGATCAGGCTCTATTCCGCCAGCTGATGACCGGGACGCGTCAAATCACGCACGACACCATTGTCCATCGCCCGCAGCGTAAAAAAGTCAGCGAGGTACCGGTCAAACGGTTGCTCCAGGAGCAGGCCGATAACAGCCACTATTTTTCAGATGAGTTTCAGCCGCTGCTAAATACGCAGGGTGCGGTGAAATACGTGCGCGAAGACGTCAGCCATTTTGAACTGAAAAAATTACGCCGGGGAGATTACTCGCCGGAGCTGTTCCTCGATCTGCATGGGTTGACCCAGATGCAGGCGAAACAGGAGCTGGGGGCGTTGATCGCGGCATGTCGTCGCGAGCATGTTTTTTGCGCCTGCGTGATGCACGGCCACGGCAAACATATTCTTAAGCAACAGACACCGCTGTGGCTGGCTCAGCATCCACACGTGATGGCTTTTCATCAAGCGCCAAAAGAGTACGGCGGAGATGCCGCATTGCTGGTATTGATTGAGGTCGAGGAGTGGCAGCCGCCAGAATTGCCCTGACAGGATGGCGGGAGGCACGCTGCACCCCGCCATATCGCACGTCACGTCAGATGGCTTTTGCCATCTTCAGGTTGCACGGACTCATTTGCCAGTTAAAGACCCCTTTGCCGGTTTCGTCGAGGGTGACGTTGGCAATGGCGGACGTTGTGAACATCGGTGGCGTTTCGCCCGGGCACAGCTCAGATACCAGATAGCCGACCAGCGGCAGGTGGGAAATGACCAGTGCGGAAGCGACACCTTCATTGCACAGCGCCTGAAGGTAAGCACTGACAAGGCCAACATCGCCACACGGCGTGAGTTCAGGGAGAACATCCACACTGGATGGCAGGTTCATACACTCCCCTACCACATCCAGCGTCTGTTCTGCCCGCAGGAACGGACTCACCAGAACGCGTTCAATGTCCACTTTTTGACCTTTAAGCCATGTCGCCATCTGACGGGATTCGTCGCAGCCACAGACGGTTAAAGGACGTACTGAGTCACTGGCGGCATCGAGTGCCGCGTCGCCGTGACGCATGATAAAAACTTGCATATTGCACCGCTTTTGTTAACCAGAATCACCGGCGTTAACTACCCGCGATTAATGCTCTGAGGTAGAAAACCCGATGGCCGGGCATTGTGCCTGATCCATTCGGTGAATGAAACGCTGTTTTTTACCTCAATGGCGTAAGTATAGTCAATCTCTGTTTACAATTTCGCCAGAACAGGTTCCATCACCTCAGGATTTACCCTTCTTTGACTTCAGTTTACGCAATCAGTTTCCCTTGCGGGCCAGAATGTCTGACCCCGTTCCGCCATCTGCAATAATTCGTCACAAGGTGTAAACCGTGGACCATATTGCGAGGCCAGACGTTGCAGGATCGCAACCACTTCACCCGCCCCGAGGGTATCCATATACCGGAACGGACCGCCAAGAAATGGCGGAAAACCGATACCAAACACGGCGCCGATATCGCCGTCGCGCGCGCTTTTGATCACCTGCTCACCAAAGCAGCGCGCCGCTTCATTGAGCATCATCATCACGCAGCGCTCAGCACACTGAACCGCCGACAGTTTTCCCTGACCCGTGACAGGAATAAGCGCATAAACCGAAGGGTCGACCTGTTTCTTGCTTTTACGCCCTTTCGCGGCGTAAAGATAGAAACCGCGTTCATTTTTTCTGCCTTTGCGATCGTCCTTCAAAATTGCGGAAACAAAGTTTGCAGGCGGCGCAAAACGATCGCCATAAGCCGCTTCCAGCACAGGGATAATTTTAGTCCCCGTATCAATTCCTACCTCATCCAAAAGTTGGATTGGGCCGACGGGGAAGCCAAACTTCACCAGGGCGTCATCGACGTGCTCAATTTTCTCCCCTTCCGTCAGCAACCGCATCGCTTCGTTAATGTACGGCGCCAGAATGCGGTTGACGTAGAAGCCGGCTTTGTCCGCGACCACAATCGGGGTTTTGCCCTGTTTTTTCGCCAGTTTCACCACGGTGGCAATAGTTTGCGGGCTGGTTGTGGCATGCGGGATAACCTCCACCAGCGGCATTTTTTCGACAGGGCTGAAATAGTGCAGCCCTATCACCTGCTCCGGGCGCACGGCTTTCGCCGCGATGTCGCCGATCGGCAAAGACGAGGTGTTTGACGCGAAAATAGTGTGCGGCGCGCAATGCTGTTCAACGTCCGCCACCATCTGCTGCTTAAGGGCGAGATCTTCGAACACGGCTTCAATCACCAGATCGCGGTGTGCAAACCCACTGTAGTCGGTGGCGCCAGTGATCATCGAGAGGGTTTTATCACGCTCACTGGCCTTGATATGGCGGCGCTTCACTTTGCGATCAAGGTTCTGCCAGCTGTACTGCAACGCGTGGTTGATACCCCTAGGGTTGATATCTTTGATACGTACGGGCAATTTGCCTTTGCTGGCGGTGACAAATGCGATGCCGCCGCCCATCAGCCCACCACCCAGAACGCCAACGGCACGCAGCGGAGCCGGTTCAGCTTCACTGCCCGGATCTTTTTTAACCTCCGTGCTGGCAAAGAAAATGCCGCGCAGCGCCTGCGACTGCGGCGTCATCGCCAGCTCGCCAAAGGCTTTCGCTTCCGCAGCATAACCGCTGCTGCTGCCCTGCGATAAACCGGTTTCAATCACCTTCAGAATGCGCGTCGCTGCCGGATAGTTCCCTTTGGTTTTTTGCTCGGTTTTTTTACCCACCATATTGAACAGCAGCGTGCGCCCCAGCGGCCCGGCGAGGATACGCTCGCGCACCGGCAGAGGGCGTTTCGCCTGACGACCTTTCAGCGCCCGCTCAACGGCGGCCTCAAGCAAGATGGCGTGCGGAACGACCTCATCAACCAGACCCGCCTTTAACGCCTGACGGGCGCGCAGCTGTTTACCGGTTAAAATCATCTCCAGCGCCGTACTGACGCCCACCAGACGCGGCAGGCGCTGCGTGCCACCTGAACCGGGCAGCAATCCAAGCTGTACCTCCGGCAGTCCGAGTACGGTTTTCGCATCGTCGGTACAAATTCGGCTGTGACAGGCCAGCGCCAGCTCAAGCCCACCGCCCAGGCAGGCCCCGTGGATCGCAGCGACAACGGGTATCGACAGCGCATGGATCTCCGCCATTACCTGCTGCCCCTGACGGGCCAGGTCTTCTGCTTCCTGAGCGCTTTTCGCCCGGGCAATCATGTTGATATCGGCCCCGGCAATAAAGTTATGCGGCTTTGCCGAGATAAATACCAGGCCACGTATCGCTTTGTTTTCGCGGATCTGTCTGAGCATCGCACGCACCTGAACGCCGAACTCGGCCTTCAGGGTGTTCATCTTTTCGTCGGGTACATCAATGGTGATAACAGCCACGTTATCAAGGCGAACAGCCAGATTAAATGCAGATGTCGTTTCCATTATTCAGCCTCCAGAACCATTGCTGCACCCAGGCCGCCCGCCGCACAGGCGGTAACGAGACCAAAACCGCCGCCGCGGCGACGCAGCTCGTGCAAAGTCTGGGTTATCATTCTCGCGCCGGTCGCCGCAAATGGATGGCCGTAGGCGATGGATCCGCCAAGCACGTTAAACTTACTCTGATCCACTTCGCCGGTCGCGTGGGCGCGGCCCAGTACATCGCGCGCGAAGCGCTCGCTTGCCAGCAGCTGAATGTTTGCCAGGGTTTGTGCGGCAAAGGCTTCGTGCATATCGATCAGGGTTAAGTCAGCCAGCGTCAACCCCGCACGCTCCAGCGCCAGCGGCGTGGACCAGGCCGGACCGAGCAGCATGTCCTGCCAGACATCAATGGCGGTAAAGGCGTAGCTACGCAAATAGCCCAGCGGTGTTATGCCAAGCTCTTTCGCCCGGGATTCCGTCATCAGGATCACGGCGGCGGCACCGTCCGTCAGTGGCGTACTGTTCGCCGCCGTAACGGTGCCATGTTTACGATCAAACGCCGGGCGCAGTTTTGCGTAATCCTCCAGCGTCGAGGTGCCACGGATATTGTTATCTTCCACCAGCGGTTCGCGGAAAGGCGGGATGTAAGCCGTCATCACCTCGTCGGCAAGTTTGCCTTCCGACCACGCCTTCGCAGCGAGCTGATGCGAGCGATGCGCCAGTGCATCCTGCTGTTCGCGGGTAATACCGTAGGTTTTTGCCATCTGCTCGGCAGTGTCGCCCATACGCAGGCCGGTGGAGTATTCAGCAACGGCAGGTGGCACGGGCATGAGGTCGCGCAGACGTAAACGCGAGAAGAGTTTGAGCTTCGCACCGGTGGTCCGGGCTTTGTTGGCATCCACGAGGATGCGGGCCAGCTGTTTGCTAACACCGATGGGCAGCACGGATGAGGAATCCGCGCCGCCGGCGATCCCCGCGCGAATGGTCCCCGCCATCAGGCTTTCCGCCACGTTCGCCACCGCCTGGAAACTGGTGGCGCAGGCGCGGCTGACGCTGTATGCGTCGGTGTGAACATTCATGCCGGTGCCCAGCACGATTTCACGTGCGATATTGGGCGCTTCCGGCATTTGCACCACCTGGCCGAAAACCAGTTGCTCAATAACCTGTGGCGGGATCTCGCTGCGAGCCAGCATCTCCCCCACCACCATTTTTCCCAGATCGACAGCCGGTATACCGTGAAACGCGGTTGCCTGACGCGCAAACGGCGTACGTAACCCGCTGACAATGGCAATGCGGTCACCGTGTCGGGTGATAAGCGGTAATGCCTGACTCATAACACTCCCCTGTAAAAAAATTTTGCGCACACATTAAGTGGTCTGACCTGATAATAGTCTTAACTATTTTTTTACATTGAGCCAATCGGGGAAGCGAAAAATTGCGAGCTAAGGCACAGAGAAGAAAAAGAAAATGCCCCTGCATGGCAGAGGCATTTGTGAGATTTGTTGCCGGGTTGCGGCGTTGCCTTAACCGGCCTACACGATCATAGGCCCGTGCAAAAAGTATTAACGCAGGCCCAGCTGGAAGATCAGCGTTTCTGCTTCGCAGGCGAACACAAAGTCGATATCCAGCCGCACGCCGCCTTCCACTTCCGTGAAGGTGGATTTGATTTCACACGGATCGGATTCGACTTCACGCGCGCGCTGGCTCAGCGCGGCCAGCGTCTCTTCCGCTTCAGCGCGGTTAGGGAATACGCGGCTGTAAGAGGCGGTGCAATCGGTGTTGTCCATAATGGTGCCAACATCCATACAGCAGCAAACCGGGGTTTCATCAGCACTGCATTTACTCATAGCTCAATTTCCTCTGTATTCGCGCAGGGCGCGAGATAAACACGATGCGTCTATTTTACGCCCCCGAACGAGCCCCCTCCAGCCGTTAATGGCGCAAAATCGGATAAGTGAGCAATATCACACTAAAAAATGATCTAAAACAAAATTCCCCTTTTCAGAGGAATCGCACTGGTCACAATTTTGCCAACCAGATCTCGTTTCAAGAAACATATCTGAAAATATTAATAAACAAACTTGCAACATCCCAGCTGGTCAGACCTATACTCTCGCCACTGGTCTGATTTGTAAGTCATACCTCAGACCCTACACTTCGCGCTCCTGTTACGGTATGTAACAATTATTGAATAAAAATAACTCAATGAGGTTATGGTCATGAGCCAGAAAACCCTGTTCAAACAAACTGCTTTAGCAGTTGCAGTGGCAATCGTCTCAACGTCCGCCTGGTCAGCGGGCTTCCAGTTAAACGAATTTTCTTCCTCTGGCCTTGGCCGTGCGTATTCCGGGGAAGGTGCGATTGCCGATGACGCAGGCAACGCGAGTCGTAACCCGGCACTGATCATGATGTTTGATCGCCCTACCTTCTCTGCCGGTGCGGTTTACATCGATCCTGATGTCAATATTTCTGGCAAATCTCAGTTCACCGGCGCAGATCTGAAGGCGGATAACATTGCGCCGACCGCGTGGGTGCCTAACCTGCACTTTGTTGCGCCAATCAATGAACAGTTTGGTTGGGGTGCCTCTGTCACCTCTAACTATGGCCTGGCAACGGAGTTCAATAACAACTATCCGGCCGGGGAATACGGCGGTAAAACCGATCTGACGACCCTGAACCTCAACCTGAGCGGCGCATATCGTCTGAACGATAACTGGAGCTTTGGTCTGGGCTTTGATGCTGTCTACGCCGATGCAAAAATCGAGCGTTACTCCGGGGAGCAAACTGCTGCACTGCCGAAAAACAGCAATAAAATTGCCAGCCTGAAAGGTGATGAATGGGGTTACGGCTGGAACGCCGGTATCCTGTATGAACTGGATAAAAACAACCGCTGGGGTCTGACCTATCGCTCAGAAGTGAAAATTGATTTCGATGGCGATTACAAAAGCGGCATCCTGAGCCCAGTCAACGGTATGGTCCCAGGCGCGGGCACCACCATTCCATGGGGTACCTCGAATCAAACCGTACCGGGTTCACTGTCGCTGCATCTGCCAGAAATGTGGGAAGTGTCAGGTTATAACCGCGTTGCGCCGCAGTGGGCAATTCACTACAGCCTCGCGTATACCAGCTGGAGCCAGTTCGAGGAGCTTAAAGCCACCGGCAGCAACGGCCAGACGCTGTTCTATAAAGACGAAAGCTTCCACGATGCTTACCGTATCGCGCTTGGTACGACCTATTATATGGATGACAACTGGACGTTCCGTACCGGCGTGGCATTTGATGACAGCCCGGTACCGGCCGATAAACGTTCTATCTCCATTCCGGATCAGGACCGTTTCTGGGTGAGTGCGGGGGCAACCTACGCGTTCAACGAGAATGCCTCTATCGACGCGGGCGTGTCGTACATGCATGGCCAGAAGGTGACCTTCCAGGAAGGCCCGTACGAGTTTTCCTCTGAAGGTAAAGCCTGGCTGTTTGGTACCAACTTCAACTACGCGTTCTAATCCCAACACGATTAAAAAAGGTGAGCATTGCTCACCTTTTTTATTTATTCCGAATCGATATCTTTTAATTCGTTCTCGATGGCTTTCGCGTTCGGATTATCTTCCGGCTTCAGCTTACCGCCGTTGGCAATAAAATCATGGTTCTGGAAGTAGGCCTCGCGGACCATGATGTACGGATCGGAAGACTGACGCAGCAGACCATCAGAATCCAGCAGTTGCGCACGCGTTTCAATTCCTTCCACGGTCCATTTACCAATCGACAGCGGCCAGGTGAGCCATGACAGTACAGGATACAGCGTATCCACCATGTCGCCGCCATCATCACGCACGGTAAAGCTGCCGTAGAATGGCAGGTGCACATACGGACCATAACCTACGCCATAATGACCCAGCGTGCTGCCGAAACGGTGCGGCTGTTCACGCTGTAATTTCGGGTTCGCCATGCCTGCGACATCAATTAAGCCGCCCATACCCAGCAGGGAGTTCAGGAAGAAGCGGGTGAAATGCACCATCCCCTGATACGGGTCGCCCTGAAGGAAGTAGTTGACCATAACCGCTGGCTCTTCCAGGTTACTGGTAAAGTTGCTCAGCCCGTTACGCGCCGGCTGCGGAACATAGTCACGCCATGCCACGGCAACCGGACGAACCAGATATGGATCCAGCACATTATAGTTAAAGCTGTACATTGAACGGTTAAATCCTTCGAGAGGATCGGAGCGTCCCGTTTGCTCGCCAGAGCTGGCGCAGCCCACAAGCATTGTTACGCCCAGCGCAAGCGCCGACAGCCGAAGCTTCATAAATTTCTCCCTGTTCAATATGGCTATCGTTGAATGCCATCTGTGACGGAGCCTGAGATGCTCCGCCTGAAACGTGCAAGTGATTGTAACAGCACGCTTACCGATGTCTACGAGGACAATGACGACCCGCTCGCGTCATCACGCTAATTTCAGCATAGCCTGTCTTTCGGAATTCGTTTCGCTGGCAATTTTATATTGGCTTTGAAAGAGATGTCTCACCTTTATTGCCATTTTCAGCAATTTAAGAGCATCCCCACGGGGAAAGCGCTAAAAGCCGCTACGCTTAAATGAGCAATTACCCCGAAGGAGCTGTTATGAAAGACATTAGCGAAGAGAAAATTGGTGAAAGCAAAGAGGAACATGAGATTGAAAGCGAGGAGAAAGACCGGGGAGAAGAGATAGAAGTCGATGAAGATCGCCTGCCGTCGCGCGCCATGGCTATTCATGAGCATATTCGCCAGGACGGGGAAAAAGAGATGGAGCGCGACGCGATGGCCCTGCTGTGGTCAGCCATTGCAGCCGGTCTGTCGATGGGCGCCTCTCTGCTCGCCAAAGGGATATTTCACGTTCAGCTGGAAGGCGTACCGGGCGGGTTTTTGCTGGAAAATTTAGGCTACACGTTCGGCTTTATTATCGTCATTATGGCGCGACAGCAGCTTTTTACGGAGAATACCGTCACTGCCGTACTGCCCGTCATGCAAAATCCGACCCTCGGTAATTTCGGTTTACTGATGCGCCTGTGGAGCGTCGTGCTGCTGGGGAACCTGATCGGTACGGGCATAGCCGCCTGGGCATTCGAGTATATGCCAATATTTGATGAACCGACCCGCGACGCATTTGTGAAAATTGGCATGGATGTGATGAAAAACACGCCGGTTGAAATGTTCTCTAATGCCATAATTTCCGGCTGGATCATCGCCACTATGGTCTGGATGTTCCCGTCAGCGGGTAGCGCGAAAATCGTGGTAATTATCCTGATGACCTGGCTTATCGCACTCGCCGATACCACGCACATTGTTGTCGGAACCGTGGAGATCCTTTATCTGGTATTTAACGGCACACTCCACTGGAGCGACTTTTTCTGGCCGTTCGCCCTGCCAACCCTCGCAGGCAACATTTGTGGCGGGACCTTTATCTTTGCGCTGCTGAGCCATGCGCAAATCCGTAACGACATGTCCAACAAGCGTAAGGCCGAGCTTAAGGCTCAGGAAAAAAAGGATAAAACTGCCGAAAAATCGGCGTGAACGGTGACTCTTTGACCAGTCAGGCGGCAATGCGCTTAACGAAAAGTGTAAATAACGCTATACTCTTGCCGCTTCGTCCCCTTAGTTAAATGGATATAACGAGCCCCTCCTAAGGGCTAGTTGCAGGTTCGATTCCTGCAGGGGACACTTCTGTCTTTCCTTACGCCCCCTTCCAAAGCTCCACGCAGTTTCGGCCACGCCGTTTCGCGCCGTATAAGGCTTCATCCGCCGCCTGAATCAATCGCTCGTAATCGGGATGCCCGTTGAACATCGCAACGCCTATCGAGAGGGAGAGCGGGATAATATCGCCGGTTGGGGAGTTAACCTTGATTTTTTCCACCCGCCTGCGGATACGCTCGGCAATTCGCAGCGCGTCCACCTCTGAGATTTCCGTTAGTACAATCAGAAATTCATCGCCGCCGTAGCGAAAAACGTAATCACAGGTTCGCACGTTGTCGTAGAACGCGCCGGAGACTTTTCGCAGGATCTCGTCCCCGGTATTGTGCCCCCAGGTATCGTTGATTTGTTTAAATTTGTCGACGTCAATCAGCAGCGTCGAGAGCTTTGTTCCCGCCCGGGTGGCGTGCAGGATTTCGCGTTTGAAGATGGTTGGCAGGAAACGGCGATTCAACAGGCGGGTCAGGACATCAACCCCCACCTCGTGTCGCGACACTTCGTCAAACAGTTCGCGCAAAAGCGTGATGATTTGCGAGAGGGTATTACGCATTCGCTGCAAGAATTTATCCCGCTGCGCTTTATCACTCAGACCCTGCCCTGTAAGACGGACCTCGTTAAAAAGGTCATCGAATTCCTGAATCAGACGAGAGATATGACCGGCCTCAGCGATGCCGCTGAAATAGTGCCGACCTTTATGGCTAAACCACAGTCCAAATTCAGACTGCCCCAGCGGCAGACTGTTGCCGATACTGGAATTAAGCGTGATCTTATACAGAAGCACCATTTCCCATGACAGCAGCGCCGCGGTCTGTCTCTCCTTCTCCTCTTCTGCGTTCTCCATTAAGGAAAAGATGCGATAATTTTCGTCCTCTTTCGCCGCATTGTTCTCGCTAAATACATAGGCCCGCGACATCACTTCCATGGCCAGATCGATACTGTTTATCGCGTAGTGATAAATATGCAGCTTCACCTCAGGCGAATGGGCGCTGGCAGTAATGACAGGCAACAGCAGCTTTTTCAGAACGCGGAAGCCCATTTCGACTAAATCAACCGAAATACCAATACGGGCATGAACATCCGCAGCGCGCTGCTGCGCCCGCATCAGCTCTTCAACCTGCTCCACACGGCATGAGAGCACATCAATAAGCCAGCGACGAAGCGCCTCCTGAAGCTGCCTCTCCACCTGTTCGGTGGTCAGGAATTCAGCTGCCGACGGATCTGCCAGCACAACACGATAGAATTCAGCGACCAGTGGCATTGCATTATCCCTGGCAAGCTCAGTCGCAAGCCGATGCACATCGGGATCGGTTTCATTAATCAGCTTCACCCACTCTTCTTTCACCGTTTGCAGGTAGGTTTCCATGGTCTGCACCTTCAGGAGACATGCGGGAACGCAGATTTAACAATAGCAAAATCAAACCACTCCGCAATTGCCGCTTTTTTAAACAAAAACGAGTGATAGCTCATAATGTATAACGGTGCTACATTATGCCGCCCACCCAAGTCAGCAATGGCCAGGCAACGTCGTAAAGAACGGTAAAGCCTGCAACCATGACCTCGTCCTACGGTCTCAATGGCACGTGGTATCGCGAAGTCTGCGCTACCTTCACAGGCTTCACATAGGTTCCACTATTTTGTCTCAATCCAAATTTCAGCGGGCGTTTCTGCACCCGCGCTACTGGTTTACATGGTTCGGCCTTGGCGTGCTTTGGCTGCTGGTTCAACTTCCATATCCCGTGATCCGTTTCCTGGGTTCTAAGCTCGGCAGCGCATCGCGTTACTTTCTTAAGCGTCGTGAATCCATTGCCCGAAAAAATCTCGAACTTTGCTTTCCGCATTACAATGCCCAGCAGCGCGAAACGCTGATTGCGGAAAACTTTAAATCTATCGGTATGGCGCTGCTTGAAACCGGTATGGCCTGGTTCTGGCCAGACGAGCGTGTCCGTAAATGGTTTGACGTGGAAGGCCTGGATAACCTGAAACGTGCCCAGATGCAAAACCGCGGCGTGATGGTTGTGGGTGTGCATTTTATGTCGCTTGAGCTGGGCGGCCGCGTTATGGGTCTTTGTCAGCCAATGATGGCAACCTATCGCCCGCATAACAGCGCGCTGATGGAATGGGTACAAACGCGGGGCCGCATGCGTTCAAATAAGGCGATGATCAGCCGTAACAATCTGCGCGGTATGGTTGGCGCCCTGAAAAAAGGGGAAGCCGTCTGGTTTGCCCCGGACCAGGACTACGGTCCTAAAGGCAGCAGTTTTGCCCCTTTCTTTGCGGTTAAAGATGTCGCTACGACGAACGGTACCTTTGTGATTTCACGTCTCTCAGGCGCCGCGATGTTGACGGTGACCATGGTCAGAAAAGCGGATAAGTCAGGCTATCGTCTGCATATCTCCCCAGAGATGGCGAACTATCCTGAAGATGAGAGTGAAGCCGCGACCTTTATCAATAAGGTGATTGAGTTTGAGATTATGCGTGCACCTGAGCAGTATCTGTGGATGCACCGCCGCTTTAAAACCCGTCCCCTGGGCGAAGCCTCACTCTATATCTGACCCCTGTCGAAGGTTAGTTTCGCTAAGAAACTAACCTTTTCAAACACCTGTAATCGCAGTGCGTAACGGCTTTTTTCGACCGTCGCTCAACAGGCATTTATTGCGTACCGAAATCAAACTGTCGCCGTTCCACGACACTCGTAAGTGTAGGAAATTATTTAAAAAAATGCCTCTTGTCACTCCTGAAATTTAGGCGTACATTAGCGCCGTCTGGCGACAGGAAAGCACAGAATTCAGAGCTGAAGTTAGCGACGTCACGGGATAATTCCGATTTCCCCTTTCGCATGATTTCAACTCTCTATACTCAGTTGGACTCTGTTTTTTTAATGCGTACCGGAAGATACGCGGAGCGATGAAACGTGAAATATTTCTTTATGGGCATTTCGGTTATTGTTTTAGTTTGGGCCGGAACGTTTGCTCTGATGATCTAGTTAAGAAAATGCAGTCAAAAAAACAGGCGCCGTTGGCGCCTGTTTTTTTTGTTGTCCGTTACGACTCGGGTTGTTCCGCAACGCTCTTCGCTGCAAGCAGGCCATCCGCGCGGAACATGCTTTTAATGCCCCGCACTGCCTGACGGATACGGTCGCTGTTTTCAATCAGCGCGAAACGCACGTGCGTGTCACCGTAGTCACCAAAGCCAATGCCTGGAGAGACGCAAACCTTCGCGTCCTGAAGCAGTTTTTTGGCAAATTCCAGAGAACCCATCGCAGCATACGGCTCAGGAATTTTCGCCCAGACGTACATAGAGGCTTTAGGCATTTCCACCATCCAGCCTGCTTCATGAAGCCCTTTTACCAGCACATCTCGGCGGCGTTTATACTGAGCGGCAATATCGAGCACGCATTGCTGATCCCCTTCCAGCGCCGCGATGGCCGCGACCTGTAACGGCGTAAAGGTGCCATAGTCATGGTAGCTTTTAATACGCGCCAGGGCGCTCACCAGCGTTTTGTTTCCCACCATAAAACCAATTCGCCAGCCCGCCATGTTGTAGCTTTTCGACAGGGTGAAAAACTCAACCGCCACATCACGGGCACCCGGTACCTGCATAATTGACGGCGCTTTCCAGCCATCATAAACGATATCGGCGTAGGCGAGATCGTGTACCACCAGCACGTCGTAACGCTTAGCCAGCGCGACCACTTTCTCGAAGAATTCGAGTTCAACGCATTGTGCCGTTGGGTTTGACGGGAAACCGAGGATCATCATTTTCGGCTTCGGATAGCTTTCACGAATCGCCCGTTCCAGCTCGTTAAAGAAGTCGACGCCTTCCACCAGCGGGACAGAACGCACCTGCGCGCCGGCAATCACCGCCCCATAGATGTGAATGGGGTAGCTCGGATTCGGCACCAGTACGGTATCGCCGTGATCCAGCGTCGCCAGCATCAGGTGGGCCAGCCCCTCTTTGGAGCCAATGGTCACAATCGCTTCACTTTCAGGATCGATATCGACCTGATAACGATCCTGATACCAGCGGGAGATCGCCCGACGTAAGCGTGGAATGCCGCGTGAGGTGGAATACCCATGGGTATCAGGACGCTGCGCAACCGTGCAGAGTTTCTCAACGATATGCGGCGGCGTTGGGCCGTCAGGGTTACCCATACTGAAATCGATAATGTCTTCGCCGCGCCGACGCGCAGCCATTTTCAGTTCAGCAGTGATATTGAAAACATAAGGGGGGAGACGATCGATACGCGTAAAACGGCGTTCAGGACTGAATTCAGCCATAGATTCCTCAGAGTCACGTTAGCGCCCGGACCGTCCGAGCGACGCTGCCACCCGTGTGGCGTGCTTAGAAAATAACCTGAAGAAAAAGACGCTGTCGAGAGGATAACGGCAAAACAATATTTTGCGCTAAAACGGGAATGTGATTGCAGTGAAAAGCGGAACTCTTATCGCGAACAGGCAGTTTTAAGCGCTACGATTTAACACAATATTTTCAGTATCGTTACCTGACGTTTCTCCCCAAACGGAAAAGCACCGGCTTTCAGTCAAAAGCCAGCAATCCCCTTTGAGAATTATGGTTTTTCCCCATTTGATAAATCTGATGGATAGCTGGTCATCAGGCCCTATGTTTTCTATCATAGATTTTTCCCGTTTTCCCAGGCCTGACCGTGCACGAAATCTTCAATATGCTCCTGGCGGTGTTCGACCGCGCGGCATTAATGCTGATCTGTCTTTTTTTCCTTATCCGCATCCGCTTGTTCCGCGAACTGTTGCATAAATCTGCCCATTCGCCAAAAGAGCTGCTGGCCGTCACGTTTATCTTTTCGATGTTTGCCCTGTTCAGCACCTGGTCCGGCGTGCCGGTAGAAGGCTCGCTGGTGAACGTGCGCATTATCGCCGTCATGTCGGGCGGGATCCTCTTTGGTCCCTGGGTTGGGATTATCACAGGCATCATCGCCGGCACCCATCGATACCTGATTGATATTGGCGGCGTGACGGCAGTCCCCTGCTTTATCACCAGCATTATTGCCGGGCTGCTCTCGGGCTGGATTAACCGCAAAATCCCGAAAAAGCAGCACTGGCGTGCAGGGATTATCGCGGGGATGGTCTGCGAAACGCTGACCATGATCCTGGTCATCGTCTGGGCGCCAACCGTTGCGCTGGGTCTGGATATCGTCTCGAAGATCGGTATTCCTATGATCCTCGGGAGCGTCTGTATCGGTTTTATCGTGCTGCTGGTGCAAAGCGTGGAGGGCGAAAAAGAGGCCAGCGCCGCGCGTCAGGCCAAGCTGGCGCTGGATATCGCCAACAAGACGCTGCCGCTTTTCCGACACGTTAACGCCGAATCTTTACGTCAGGTTTGCGATATCATCCGCCGTGATATTCACGCCGATGCGGTCGCCATCACCAATATTGACCACGTGCTGGCTTACGTTGGCGTCGGGGAGCACAATTATCGCGACAGCGACGATAACATCAGCCCGACCACCAGACAGGCGATTAACTACGGAAAAATCATCATTAAAAACAATGATGAAGCCCACCGGACGCCAGAGATCCACTCAATGCTGGTGATCCCGCTGTGGGAAAAAGGCGTGGTCACGGGGACGCTGAAAATTTACTACTGCCATGCGCACCAAATCACCTCCTCGCTCCAGGAGATGGCGATTGGCCTGTCGCAGATTATCTCCACTCAACTTGAGGTTTCGCGTGCAGAGCAGCTGCGCGAGATGGCAAATAAGGCAGAGCTGCGCGCCCTGCAAAGCAAGATCAATCCCCATTTCCTGTTTAACGCGCTGAACGCTATCTCCTCTTCCATCCGACTTAATCCGGACACCGCGCGGCAGCTGATCTTTAATCTGTCGCGCTATCTGCGCTACAACATTGAGCTAAAAGACGACGAGCAGATCGACATCAAAAAAGAGCTGTATCAAATCAAGGATTACATCGCCATCGAGCAGGCTCGCTTTGGCGATAAGCTCACGGTCATTTACGATATTGATGAAGAGGTCAGCTGCGTGATCCCAAGTCTGCTGATCCAGCCTCTGGTGGAAAACGCCATTGTTCACGGTATTCAGCCGTGTAAAGGCAAAGGCGTAGTAACGATTAGCGTGACGGAAAGCGGTAACCGCGTGCGTATCGCCGTGCGCGATACCGGGCACGGCATCGATCCTAAAGTCATCGAGCGCGTCAAATCAAACGAAATGCCGGGCAACAAGATCGGACTGCTGAATGTGCATCACCGGGTCAAACTGCTGTACGGTGACGGGCTGCATATTCACCGTCTTGAGCCGGGCACCGAAATTGCCTTTTATGTTCCGAATGAGCGAACGCCCGTGAATGCCCCCATATCCTTGTTGCCGTAGGCCGGAGTAACAGATGAAAGTCATCATCGTAGAAGATGAAATTCTGGCTCAACAGGAGTTGAGCTGGCTTATCAAAACCCACAGCCAGATGGAGATTGTTGGCTGTTTTGAGGATGGTCTGGACGTGCTGAAATTTTTACAGCATAACCGGGTCGACGCGATATTCCTCGATATTAATATTCCGTCGCTGGACGGCGTCCTGCTGGCGCAAAATATCAATCAGTTCGCCCACAAGCCGTTTATTGTGTTTGTCACCGCGTGGAAAGAGCATGCCGTGGAGGCCTTCGAGCTTGAGGCGTTTGACTATATTCTCAAGCCGTACCAGGAGTCGCGTATTATCAGCATGCTGCATAAGCTGGAAGCCGCGTGGCAGCAGCAAGCATTACCCGCCAGTGCCAGCCCGGTAGCGCGGGAAAACGACACGATTAATCTGGTGAAGGACGAACGGATCATCGTCACGCCTGTCGACGATATTTACTATGCCGAAGCGCATGAAAAAATGACGTTTGTCTATACGCGGCGTGAATCCTACGTCATGGCGATGAACATCACCGAATTCTGCAATAAACTCCCGGCCGCTCACTTCTTCCGCTGCCACCGATCGTTCTGCGTCAACCTGAACAAGATCCGCGAAATCGAACCCTGGTTTAATAACACCTATATTTTGCGGCTGAAGGATCTGGATTTCCAGGTGCCGGTAAGCCGCAGCAGGGTGAAAGAGTTCCGCCAGCTCATGCACCTGTAGCGCGTTCCCTCTCCCGCAGGAGAGGGGAATGAGCATCAGAGGATCTGACCGAGTACCTGACGCAGATGCGCGCCGGAGCCCAGTAAGCCTGGGTTGTCGTGGACAATCAGGTAAACAGGAATGTCCTGGACATAGCTTCTGAAGCGGCCTTTGTCTTCGAAGCCGCCACGGAAGCCGGAGGCGGTAAAGAAATCGAGGAAGCGCGGCACGATCCCGCCCGCAATATAGACCCCGCCAAAGGTGCCGAGGTTCAGCGCCAGGTTGCCGCCGAAACGCCCCATGATGACGCAGAACAGCGACAAAGCACGGCGGCAGTCAATACAGCTGTCGGCCAGCGCGCGTTCGGTCACATCTTTAGGTTGCAGATTTTCCGGCAGACGACCGTCTGATTTTACAATCGCCCGATACAGGTTCACCAGGCCCGGGCCAGAAAGCACCCGCTCGGCCGACACGTGACCAATCTCGGCACGTAGCTCCTCAAGAATAATGCCCTCTTCTTCGCTGTTCGGCGCAAAATCCACGTGACCGCCCTCGCCCGGCAGGCTGACCCAGCGTTTGTCGACGTGAACCAGGTGCGCCACCCCCAGACCGGTGCCCGCGCCGTAAACGGCAATCGGTTTGCCTTCAACCGGGGCCGTACCGCCGAACTGAATCAGATGCTCTGGTTTAAGCATTGGGATAGCCATGGAAACCGCAGTGAAGTCATTGATAATCTCAAGGTGCGAGAAGCCGAGGTTTTTCCGCATTTCGGCAATTGAGAAGGCCCACGTGTGGTTGGTCATCGCCACCCAGTCGCCGGTGATCGGACAGGCAATAGCGATACAACCGTCTTCAACGCTCACTTTATGCTCTTCCAGATAGACGCGAACCACCGCTTCCAGGCTTGGGTAATCCAGCCCTGAATAGGTTTTCGCCTGAGAAATTTCACCGCTGTTCACATCGCACAGGGCAAGGCGCGCGTTGGTGCCGCCTACATCACCTACCAAAGCATACTTTGTCATTCTTCTACTGCTCCGCTAAAGTCAGAATAAATCTTTGGGACACTGTAAATTCAAGGCGTGATAACAACAACGACCAGAAGGTGACTGCCCATGGATTATCGATCTTCGTCACATTATAACTTTACCGTTTCAGCACCTTTTGCACTATTGCCACAATGCTGATTGTGCAAAGTAACGTTAAGCCGTTTTGTACAAGGAAATCATCATGCTCCATCCGCGAGCCAGAACCATGCTGTTATTGGCTGTCCCGGCGCTGATTATTGGCGTGGCGTCGAGCCTGGTGCTCATCGTCGCCATGAAAGTGGCGGCGGTGCTGCAAACGATTTTATGGACCGCGCTTCCGGTAAAACTCGGCATCAGCATTGACTCGCCGGGCTGGATCATGATGATGCTGACCCTGACCGGGATTGCCGTAGGGCTGGTGATCCGCTATAGCCCGGGTCATGCCGGGCCGGACCCGGCACTGGAACCCTTGATTGGCGCCCCTGTCTCTCCCTCTGCTCTGCCGGGGCTTATTATCGCGCTGATTATCGGTCTTGCGGGCGGCGTAAGCCTCGGGCCTGAACATCCCATTATGGCGGTTAATATCGCGCTGGCGGTCTTTCTGGGGGCGCGTCTTTTCCCGCGCGTTGGTGCGCTGGACTGGACGATCCTGGCGTCAGCAGGCACCATCGGGGCGCTGTTTGGCACTCCGGTCGCGGCTGCGCTCATTTTTTCGCAAACCCTCAGCAGTGATCATGAAGTACCGCTGTGGGATAAACTCTTCGCGCCGCTAATGGCCGCCGCTGCGGGAGCCCTCACCACCAGCCTGTTTTTCCATCCCCATTTTTCACTCACCATCCCCCACTACGGCCAGATGCAACTCACCGATATTTTCAGCGGTGCCGTCGTCGTCGCGATCGCCATTGCGCTGGGGATGGTCGCGGTGTGGTGTCTCCCTCGCCTGCATCGCCTGATGCACAGGCTGAAGCATCCGGTGCTGATTCTGGGCATGGGGGGTTTTATTCTGGGCGTTTTAGGCGCCATCGGCGGGACGGTTACGCTGTTTAAGGGTCTGGACGAGATGCAGCAGCTGGCCTTCAGCCAGGTCTTTAGCGTCTCCGATTATCTGCTGTTCGCGCTGGTAAAACTGGCGGCGCTGGTGGTCGCTGCGGCCTGTGGTTTCCGGGGAGGTCGTATCTTCCCGGCGGTATTTGTTGGCGTCGCGCTGGGGCTGATGCTGCATGAGCACGTTGACGCTGTCCCTGCGGCGATTACCGTCTCCTGTTCCATTCTGGGGCTGGTACTGGTGGTCACGCGCGATGCGTGGCTGAGCCTGTTTATGGCGGCCGTTGTCGTGCCGGATACCACGCTTCTGCCGCTGCTCTGTATCGTGATGTTGCCCGCCTGGCTCCTGCTGGCGGGCAAACCGATGCTGATGGGATGGCGAAACGACAGGTAATCAGGCGTTATTGCGCGCCTCCAGCGCTTTGGTCAGCGCGCTCAGCAGCGGCGGAATATCGGCTTTCGGCAGCATCACCTCGATCAGCGAAAGCCGCTCATGGTGTGCCACTTTATCCAGCACCTCCGCCAGCGCTTCCGCTTCGCTGACGCGCCAGCACTCTGCCTGAGGCGCCAGGCTCAGCGCCTGCGGGATCTGCGTCCAGTTCCAGAGGGCAATGTCGTTATAGCGCTGCTCCGGCCCGTGGATGGCCCTTTCCACCGTGTATCCTTCGTTGTTAAGCACCAGAATAATCGGGCGCTGCTTGTCGCGCAGCATCGATCCCAGCTCCTGAATGGTCAACTGCGCGGCGCCGTCACCCGTCAGGACAATCACGCGTCGGTTCGGACACGCCGTTTGCGCGCCAAACGCTGCCGCCAGCGTGTAGCCAATCGATCCCCACAACGGCTGGACGATAAAGTTCACGTCCGCGGGTAAACGCAGATCGATAGCGCCGAAAGCAGACGTTCCCTGGTCAGCCAGAATAATGTCTCCGGGGCGGATAAACGTTTGCAGGGTACGCCAGAAGCTCTCCTGAGTCAGCGCCCCTTCAATAGTCGGGAACGAAAAGCCGCTGTGATCCAATGGCATTCGCGTATCATGAACATAGGTTTTACACAGCGCTGTCAGCGTTTCAATGGCCTCCCTCATCGGGATACCCGTAAACCAGACGTCGCCGACGCGGGACGCGTGTGGCTGAACCTCTATCGTCTGGTCTGGCGTCAGCTGGTGGGTAAACCCGGCAGTGAGCGTATCGGTAAAGCGCGTGCCAATACACAGCACCGTATCAGCCCCCTCGATGGCCTCTTTGACCGGCGCGGCGCTCGCCGATCCGCTGTAGGTGCCGTAAAAACCGCTCTGTCGTTCGTCAAAAATGCCCTTACCCATCAGCATGGTGGCGTGTGCCATCGGCACCTCTTTCACCCACGTCTGAAGGGCCGTGCGCAGACCATGGCGGAGTACGAGGAAGTCCGCTAACAGCGCGGTGCGTTTGCTCGTGGACAAGCGCTTTTCGGCAGCCTCACGGAACGCCTGCAAGCAGGCTGAATCAGCTGGAGCGGGGTTAACAGTGAGAGCGCTTACAGGGGGCGTAGCGGCTTTTTTCGCCACATCAGCGGGCAGCATCAGGTAGCCCGGACGGCGCTCCCGCAGCATAGTGGTCAGGACTCTGTCAATTTCATAGCAGGCGTTTTGTTCGGTAAGCACCGCCTGTGCAACGGTGATGGGTTCGCTCATATGATAGAAATGGCGGAACTCGCCGTCGCCCAACGTATGGTGCAATAACTCTCCTCGCTGCTGCGCCGCCATACCCGGGGCCCCCACAATATGGAGGACGGGAACATGTTCAGCAAAGCTGCCCGCCACACCGTTCATGGCGCTTAACTCCCCAACGCCGAATGTCGTCAGGAGCGCGGCAAAGCCCTTACAGCGGGCATAGCCGTCTGCGGCGTAAGACGCGTTCAGTTCATTGGCACAGCCCACCCAGCAGATGTCCGGGCTGTCTATCACGTGATCGAGAAATTGCAGGTTATAGTCGCCTGGCACGCCAAACAGATGATCGGCACCACAATCTGTTAGTCGGTCCAGCAGGTAATCGGCGACGCAATAGGGGGTACGCATATTATAAGTGTCCTTCTGACGTTGACCTCACTCTGAGTATTAAATAAGCGTGAAGCGTGTCCAGAATTGGCGACAATCAGGGTCTGGAAAGAATGCTTTACGAAAAAAGCTGAGCTATGCTCATTTTCTTCAGGTTAGTGTAAACGTATACACTGATGTTTCTTTCCAGCGCCAGAGGTCTCGCCAATGGGTTATCAGCCTGACAAAAATCGTTATCAGACAATGCAATATCGCCGCTGTGGGCAAAGCGGCCTTAAGCTTCCCGCCATCTCGCTGGGGCTTTGGCATAATTTTGGCGACGCGACGTTACTCGAAAACAGCCGTCAACTTTTACAGCGTGCTTTCGATTTGGGTATTACGCATTTTGACCTTGCCAATAATTACGGCCCGCCTCCTGGTTCGGCCGAACGTAATTTCGGGCGCATTTTGCAGGAGGATTTCCTGCCCTGGCGCGATGAGCTAATCATCTCCACCAAAGCGGGCTACACCATGTGGGACGGGCCTTACGGCGACTGGGGCTCACGTAAATATCTGATCGCCAGCCTGGACCAGAGCCTCAGGCGTATGGGGCTGGAGTATGTCGATATTTTCTATCACCACCGCCCGGATCCACAAACGCCGCTACGTGAAACCATGAAAGCGCTTGACCATGTGGTGCGTCAGGGCAAGGCGCTGTACATCGGTCTGTCCAACTACCCGGCAGAAGTGGCAAGGCAGGCGATTGAAATACTGGAGGATCTGGGCACGCCATGTCTGATCCACCAGCCGAAGTACTCCATGTTTGAACGTGCGCCTGAAGAGGGGTTGCTGGACGTGTTGCAGCAAAAAGGGGTGGGATGTATCCCCTTCTCCCCCCTGGCGGGCGGACAGTTGACCGATCGCTATCTGAACGGTATCCCGGCGGATTCTCGCGCAGCAAGCGGCAGTAAGTTCCTTAACCCGGAGCAGATCACCGACAAAAAGCTGGAAAAGGTACGCAAGCTGAATGCGCTGGCGGAAAACCGGGGGCAAAAGCTATCGCAAATGGCACTGGCCTGGATCCTGCGCCACGATGCGGTGACATCCGTGCTCATCGGCGCAAGCAAGACCGGACAAATTGAAGATGCAGCAGGCGTGCTTGAGAATTGTCGGTTCACGGCAGAAGAGCTGAAGACGATAGATACGATCCTGTCCAGTTCAGATTAAAAACACTTTTAGCAAAAAGTGCTCTCGTTCATGATTTAGGAGTTGAGGCGATGAAACGAATGTTTACCAACTCGTAAAATTGCGTTAACAGGTCGCACAGCGGCCCCGATCGTGAAGGAGAAGAGTATGTTCAGGTCACTGATTCTTGCAGCGGTATTACTGGCTTCGGCCCCGCTGGTCGCCAGTGCGGGCGAAATCACCCTGTTGCCATCGATTAAATTACAAATTGGCGATCGTGATGACTACGGCAGATACTGGGACGGTGGCTACTGGCGCGACCGTGACTACTGGCACCGCCATTATGAATGGCGTCAAAACCGCTGGTGGAAACACGATAACGGCTATCACCGTGGCTGGGATAAGCGTAAGGCTTACGAACGCGGCTACCGCGAGGGCTGGAACGATCGTGACGACCGCCGTGGCGGATGGGGTCACGGAAAAGGCAGAGGCCACGGTCACGGCCATCACCATTAACAATAAAAAGGAGCCTTCCGGCTCCTTTTTCTTTTACAGGCCTGCGGCTGTGCCTATCAGCAACCACAAGTTTAACGCCACCACCACGACCACAATGGCCCACCCGGCGCGCTTCACCCACGTCGAATTCACCAGATCGCCCATCAGCGATTTATTACTGGTGAAGATCAGCAGCGGCACCAGCGCCAGCGCAATTCCGAAACTCAACAATACCTGACTCATCACCAGAATGCGGGTCGGATCCAGCCCCATCAGGATCACAACAAAGGATGGCAGCATCGTGACCGAGCGGCGAACCCACAGCGGAATATGGAAACGTACGAACCCCTGCATCACCACCTGCCCGGCCAGTGTCCCCACAACCGTAGATGAAAGACCCGCAGCAACCAGGCTTAAACCAAAAATAGTGGCAGCGGCATGGCTCAGTAGCGGCTCCAGCGTCAGGTAAGCCTGGTCGAGATCGGCAACCCCGGTATGCCCGTTAAAGTGGAACGCAGCGGCGGCGGTCGCCATCATCGCCAGATTCACAAATCCGGCAATGGTCATCGCGATAGTCACATCCCATTTCGAGGCGGAGTAGCGCTCTTTACTCGTCCCGCCATGCAGATTCTGGGTTAATGAAGAGTGCAGATAAATGACGTGCGGCATGATGGTCGCCCCCAGCACCCCGGCAGCCAGAAAAACGGCTTCAGAAGTGGGTAACGACGGGATCACCATCCCTTTCGTCAGCTGCGCCAGATTCGGCTGGGAGAAAATCAGCTCAACAATATAGGCGGCAGCGACGAACAGCAGCAGGCCGCCGATGACTTTCTCCAGCGGTTTTTGCCCCCGCCGCTGGAGCATCAGAATCAGGAAAGTGGCGATACCGGTCAGCACCGCCCCCTGAAGCAGGGAGACGCCCAGGATAAGCTTAAAGCCGATCGCCGCCCCGATAAACTCGGCGAGATCGGTGGCCATGGCGATAATTTCCGCCTGAACCCAGTAAAACCAAACTGCCGGACGTGGATAATGATCGCGGATTTGCTCCGCCAGGTTTTTTCCGGTAGCAATACCCAGCTTCGCGGAGAGCATCTGAATCAGCATCGCCATCAGATTGGCCCATACCACAACCCACAGCAGTTTATAGCCGAAACTGGCCCCGGCCTGAATGTTGGTCGCAAAATTACCCGGATCGATGTAGCCAATCGCGGCAATGAATGCCGGTCCCATTAATGCGAACCGCAGCTTGCGTGCCGCTCTGCCGCTGCTACTCTCTACGCGACTATTCGTCATTTCTGCCTCTGGAAATATAGCCTTTGCTATGTTTTATGCTATCAAAATGAGAATGATTATCAAGTTCATTTGTAACGGTTAACATGATTTCTCTGATAGTCAGGAACGATAGACAGGCAGGTGGAGCAAGGTCACAGAATGTGAAAATGCGCAGACATTTGTGAAGCGTAGCACACAAACTTAACTTTTCACTCATTTACCTAACATAACAAAAATGTCTTGTTGATCACTATTTTTGAGACTCGTCACAGGATGTAACTATAGTGTGGGCTTGATCTCGTTTTCTTTGTGCTTGTTACATAGAATGTGCACGGAAATTAAACCTGCCTCATATTTGGAGCAAATATGGACCGCGTCCTTCATTTTGTCCTGGCACTCGTTGTCGTTACTGCACTTGCATTGCTGGTCAGCACAGACCGCAAAAAAATTCGTATTCGCTATGTTGTCCAACTGCTGGTCATTGAAGTTTTACTTGCGTGGTTCTTCCTGAACTCCAACGTAGGCCTGGGCTTCGTGAAAGGCTTCTCCGAAATGTTCGAAAAACTGCTCGGATTTGCCAACGAAGGGACAAACTTCGTCTTTGGCAGCATGAACGATCAGGGTCTGGCCTTCTTCTTCCTGAAGGTGCTCTGCCCTATCGTCTTCATCTCTGCCCTGATCGGTATCCTTCAGCACATCCGCGTTCTGCCGGTGGTTATCCGTGCGATCGGCTTCCTGTTATCGAAAGTTAACGGCATGGGCAAACTGGAATCCTTTAACGCAGTCAGCTCGCTGATCCTGGGTCAGTCTGAGAACTTCATTGCGTATAAAGATATTCTCGGCAAGATGTCCCGTAACCGCATGTACACCATGGCGGCAACCGCAATGTCTACCGTTTCCATGTCTATCGTGGGCGCGTATATGACCATGCTGGAACCAAAATATGTAGTTGCGGCGCTGGTTCTGAACATGTTCAGCACCTTTATCGTGCTTTCGCTGATTAACCCGTACCGCGTGGATGCCAGCGAAGAGAACATTCAGATGTCAAACCTGCACGAGGGACAGAGCTTCTTCGAAATGCTGGGTGAATACATTCTGGCGGGTTTCAAGGTTGCAATTATCGTCGCCGCAATGCTGATTGGCTTTATCGCGCTGATCGCTGCGCTGAACGCCCTGTTTGCGGCCGTACTCGGTATCTCCTTCCAGGGTATTCTGGGCTACATCTTCTACCCGATTGCCTGGGTGATGGGCGTGCCCGCTCACGAAGCGTTGCAGGTGGGCAGTATCATGGCAACGAAACTGGTTTCCAATGAGTTCGTGGCGATGATGGATCTCCAGAAGATTGCCAGCACACTCTCCCCTCGTGCGGAAGGGATCCTGTCCGTCTTCCTGGTCTCCTTCGCGAACTTCTCTTCCATCGGTATTATCGCTGGTGCGATTAAAGGACTGAACGAAGAGCAAGGTAACGTCGTTTCTCGCTTTGGCCTGAAGCTGGTTTACGGTTCAACGCTGGTGAGCGTCCTGTCTGCCTCTATCGCAGCACTGGTTCTGTAATTCATACCGCGTAATAAAAACCGGGAGTCCTCGCTCCCGGTTTTTTTATGCCTCCAGCGCCGTCAGGGGCAGTGGTTTACCAATCAAATAGCCCTGCAAATAGTCCACGCCAAATCGCAGCAACATCTCGCGTTGTTCAGCCGATTCCACATATTCAGCCACCACACAAAGCGATTTCGTTTTGGCCATGTTGCAAATGGACTGCACGATCATCGCATCCATGCTGTCGGTGCAGATATCTTTCACGAAGCAGCCATCGATCTTAATGATATCGGCCTCCAGCCGCTTCAGGCGCTCAAAGTTGGCATAGCCGGTACCAAAGTCATCAATAGCAATCCGGAAGCCGTAATCCCGCAGCTGCTGGATATTGTTGATGCTGCTTCCCGAGTCAGAGAAAGCCTGTTCCTCGGTGATCTCAATGACGATATCTTGCGGCGCAATGGCGTAGCGTTCAAAAAGCGCGATGATCTCAGCCGCAATCTCATTTTGCATCAGCGTCAGCGGCATCAGATTTACGGAGAACCGCGTTCCGGCCCGTTCGGACGGATGGCTGCGCATCCACATCAGCAATTTTTCCACCACGTTCAGGTCAAATCGGTGGCTCAGGTTAAACTGAGCAATCAGCGGAATAAAGCGATCAGGCGTGATGATCTCACCCTCGCTTTCAAGCCTTGAGAGGATTTCAAAGTACCCTTCCCCACGCGCGTTATGGATTGGCTGGGCGTAAAGGTGAAGCCCACCGATATCAAGGGCGCGTTTTATGCGGGCCAGCATCAGCACTCTGTCCGTCGTCTGACCGGAGACATCATCCAGACTGTTGGTTAACGCCAGGACGTTGTGCCCGGCACAGGACTGCTCGGAGAGCCAGCTCAGCTGACCCAGCGTGTGATGCAGGCTTTCTCCATCCGGCACTTCACCCCAGGAGGCGCCAAACTCGATGTCGAGCTCAGTCTTGTTCCAGATAATCTTACGGCTGTTCAGATGATCAACCATATATTGCAGACGTTCAGCCGTGCCCGGACCCAGCAAGACCACTACCAGCTCACTGCCCGGCAACTGGAAGAGCTTCTCGTCTTTTTGCAATAACGGTTGCAGCGACGCGGTTATCATCTTTTTACAATGTACACGCATGAGGATGCCGTAGTGACGGCTCAGGAATTCGAGATTATCCAGGCGCAGGCAGCAGACTTTGGCCTCGGGATGGTGCTGTAAAAACACTTCCAGCGCACGAATGTTAGGCAGACCGGTGAGCGGATCGGTAAGCGCCCTCTCCTGCCACCCCTGTTTCAGCCATTCACTTTTCTGATAGATCCGCGACATGTAAAGCAGGCAGATGGCGAAAGAGATCAGCACCGACAGGATAAAGGAGAGCGAGTGGCCCGATTCAACGCCATTAAGAAAATTATAATTATAGGTCAACAGCATGAGCGCCGAGGCCGCCCAGAATAAAGAGATGAGCGCATAGCTCAGACGACCAATCCCCAGGGTGAAAAGAATGAAAACGATTGGCATCAAATAACCCGCAATAAACTGCGACTCAAAAGGCGCGCATAAAATAGCGATCATCGAGATCAACAGCATCAGCCACACAACGATAAATAACGCTTTTTTGTGACAAAAGAGGGGCTTCACGCTTCGCCGCCAGAATGTTCGGGCATAGCGAGGATTAATAATCATTCTTAACGGATAATAGAACATCATGGTGAAAATCAGGGCGGCACAAATCAGACTCTGAATATCGATAACGTTATAAATTGCAGAGCCTTCGCCGAAATAGGAGGAGATTGTCACCGGGAAATCAAATAAATATCCCGCCAGATACATCGATAATTTGATGCCCACAGGCACCATAAATCCGAGCCAGAAAATACGTATGCCAATGTACTTATTCGGTATGCTGTGTCGCCAGCGCTTGCCCAGCACCAGACGGATGACGCCACAGGCGGCGAAGACGGTAAACGTCTGACAACATAATAATACGGCAGATTGTAGTGGTGCTAAATCAAGATTATAAATATTAGTAATACTAAAACTTAACAGCAAAGGAATGATTGCCCGTCGTCCAAATAACAACACGATGGCGAGCATGGAGCTTAAGGGCAACCACGCCAGATAAACATCATTTTCGCTGACGATGGCCCGTGGAGAGATATAACGAGAAAAAGGAATCGCAATCAGGCTTAGCGCCAGGGCAATCATAAATATCTTTACATTATTGTAAATTTTTCTATTCATTAATCCGGATAATCTATTTTACCATCGTCTCATTGACCGCATGGATAATAGGTTTATTAATAACACGAATCAAGTTCAGGTCTATTTATAGACTTGTTTATTGATTTGGATTGAGGTGAGGTGTAGAAAACGACGTTAATTGCAACAAAAACAGTCTAAAATATTTTACAAGATATAAAAAAACCCCCGTCTTGCGACGAGGGTTTAAATTTTGGTGGAGCTAAGCGGGATCGAACCGCTGACCTCTTGCATGCCATGCAAGCGCTCTCCCAGCTGAGCTATAGCCCCACATGTTACTTTACCTACCGCACTCTGTTGGGTTCAGAGTTTGGTGGAGCTAAGCGGGATCGAACCGCTGACCTCCTGCATGCCATGCAGGCGCTCTCCCAGCTGAGCTATAGCCCCGTCGTAAAGCTGTCATGTTGACGGGCGGCATAATATGAATTCCGCCGCAGAGTGTCAACGGCAAATTCAGCCTCCGCCTTTCAATCGCCGAAAAATCATGCAAATGAATCACTTTGCGAGCCTGCTCGCAGCCAGGAGTTAAGCTTGTCACGTTTTCACGTAAAACGGTGCTATAAAATGAACCACTAATTAACCCCACAGATATTCAGGAAATTGTATGATCAAGGAACGAATGACGCCAGAAGAGTTAGCCCTGCTCACTGGCTATAGCCGACAGACCATCAATAAATGGGTACGCAAAGAGGGTTGGATTACATCGCCAAAGCCAGGCGTTCAGGGTGGCAAAGCGCGTCTGGTACACGTCAATGAAAAAGTGCGCGACTTTATTCGCAGCGCGCGCAGGGCAACAGAGACGCCGGAACTGCCAGATAAGGTGTACCACGAGGGCTCGCTTCATGCCCTGCTTCTGACGCTGGCGAATGAAATGACGCCGGAAGAGCAAAAGCAGATGACATCGCTGTTACTGCGGGAAGGGATTACCGGCTTGTTACAACGTTTAGGGATTCGCGACCAACGCTGATATGAAAAGATTACGCAGCAAAATGACCACGGAAGAGCTGGCGGACAGTCTGGGCGTAGCCCGACAAACCGTTAATCGCTGGATACGACAGAAGGGATGGAAAACGGAGGGTATCAACGGTGTAAAAGGCGGAAGAGCGAGGGTGATATGTATTGATGCGCACGTTAAGGAGCACATCATTAGTCTTCCCGCCATTCGTAACCGTCGGGCTGTTTACCATGTGGCGGAAAGCCCTTCCCACTACGGCGTGGCAACCTCATCCAGCCTGCTTCCACAAATTATCGACTCGCTGGAAAACATGACGACTGTCGAACAGGAACGTTTGCACAAGTTGCTCGCTCGTGAAGGGTTGCAGGGTTTTCTCACGCGTCTTGGTATTGCTGAATAACAGGCATAAAAAACGGCAGGGTAACCTGCCGTTTTTTATATTACACGAGTATTACTGCTGGCTTTCACGCTCAGCAATAAAGCCCAGCGCTTTGTTGATACGCGCAACGCTACGTGATTTGCCGATGGCATGAACGGTCACGTCCAGCGCCGGAGACTGGCCTGCCCCCGTCACCGCAACGCGCAGCGGCATACCGACTTTACCCATGCCAATTTCCAGCTCATCAGCGGTAGCCTGAATCGCGTGGTGAACATTTTCCGCAGTCCATTCGGTAATGGCTTCGAGTTTATCACGCACCACTTCCAGCGGCTGACGCGCAACCGGACGCAGGTGTTTCTTGGCCGCGTCGGCGTCGAACGCGTCAAACTCTTCATAGAAGTAACGGCAGCTTTCAGCAATTTCTTTCAGCGTTTTGCAACGCTCGCCAAGCAGCTTCACCAGATCCGCCAGTTCAGGGCCCGTACGGGTATCGATGTTTGCCTGTTCAATGTGCCATTGCAGATAAGTCGCCACATATTCTGGCTGCATGGTATTGATGTAGTGATGGTTCAGCCACAGCAGTTTATCAGTGTTGAACGCGCTGGCTGATTTGCTGACCGAGTTCAGAGAGAACAGCTCGATCATCTCTTCGCGGCTGAAGATCTCCTGGTCACCATGAGCCCAGCCCAGACGCACCAGGTAGTTCAGCAGCGCTTCCGGCAGATAGCCGTCATCACGGTACTGCATCACGCTCACCGCGCCATGACGTTTGGACAGCTTTTTACCGTCGTCACCGTTGATCATTGATACGTGCGCATACACCGGTACAGGCGCGTTCAGCGCTTTCAGAATGTTGATCTGACGCGGGGTGTTATTGATATGGTCTTCACCACGGATCACGTGAGTGATTTCCATATCCCAGTCGTCCACAACTACGCAGAAGTTATAGGTTGGCGATCCGTCAGTACGACGAATGATAAGGTCATCCAGCTCCTGGTTGCTGAATTCGATCGGGCCACGGATCTGGTCATCAAAGATGACAGAGCCATCCTGTGGGTTAGCAAAACGCACTACGCAAGGCTCATCCGCAGCATGCTCGCTGTGGTCATGGCGGCAACGACCGTCATAACGCGGTTTTTCGCCTTTTGCCATTTGCTCTTCACGCAGCGCATCCAGACGCTCCCTGGAGCAGTAGCACTTATAGGCCGTGCCTGCCACCAGCATCTCGTCAATTACGGCGTTATAGCGGTCAAAACGTTTGGTCTGGAAGTATGGGCCTTCGTCCCACGCCAGATTCAGCCAGTTCATCCCATCCATAATGGCTTCAATTGCTTCCGGCGTTGAGCGCTCCAGATCGGTGTCTTCAATACGCAGCACAAACTCACCGTTGTTGTGACGTGCGAAAAGCCAGGAGTAGAGAGCGGTACGTGCACCACCGACATGCAGATAGCCTGTCGGGCTCGGCGCGAAGCGAGTTTTGATTTTCATGAAATGGCCTTACGTTATAAAGATGCCGGTAATCGGCAAATTCCGGGAAGAAAACAATGGGCAATATTCTATCACTGTGGGCCGATTCCTCAATGTCGATCACTTTATCCGGTTCGAGATTGCTGTTTTTGTTTATAAATCATGCGCCACAGTCCGTTTTGCGATCGTTTTGACTAATTTTACGACGAACGAATAAAAACTTTAGAAAATGCGTTGACTCATTTTCAACTCTCCCTATAATGCGACTCCACACAGCGGGGGTGATTAGCTCAGTTGGTAGAGCATCTCCTTTACACGGAGGGGGTCGGCGGTTCGAGCCCGTCATCACCCACCATCTACTTCGGTAGACTCGCAGTGTAGATAAGCATTGAGATTGGGCGATTAGCTCAGTTGGTAGAGCATCTCCTTTACACGGAGGGGGTCGGCGGTTCGAGCCCGTCATCGCCCACCATTCTCACCTTATCGCAGCAGTTCCGAAATGGGCGATTAGCTCAGTTGGTAGAGCATCTCCTTTACACGGAGGGGGTCGGCGGTTCGAGCCCGTCATCGCCCACCATTTCGGGTCGTTAGCTCAGTTGGTAGAGCAGTTGACTTTTAATCAATTGGTCGCAGGTTCGAATCCTGCACGACCCACCAATGTAAAAAAGCGCCCTAAAGGCGCTTTTTTGCTATCTGCGATATAGCAATTCCCCCTTGCAGCCAGACCGCTTGTTTTACTCAAGCTCACGCCTTCTTTGCCGATACCTCTATTTTATGGCGAAAAGGATCTCAATATGACAACTCTTAAGCCCGTTTCTCTGTCGGCGATGGAAATCGGCAGCGTAGATAACAGCTCCGGCGGAAACGACATTGCTTCTCAAATCACCCGTCTGACCAAACAGATAACGAAAGTCACTCAGCAGCTCAAAGAAGTGGCCATGGGTGATGCCACAGCAGAAGAGAAGCAAAAGCAGCAGGAATTACTCGAATCTCAGCTGGCTATGTTGCAGGCGCAGCTGGCGCAATTGCAGCGTCAGCAGGCCGAAGAGGCGATGCCAAAGCAGGAAAACGGTCAGGCCGTGGCGGAAGGCATCAATAAGCCCTCCGCGGAGCATCAGATTAATATCTACATCTGATTATTGGTTTCGTTAAAGAGTGGATCGCGTGTGCGGGCCTCCATCAAACGTCTGGCCTGCATACGTACTACATCCCAGCAGGCGTGCGCCGCGCCGGAAAGTGACCTGTTTTTACGGCGTACCAGCATCAGCTGGCGTTCGACACAGGGTACGAAACGCTTCACCGTTAAACGACTCCCCTGCGGCAGTGGCAGCGCCAGCGCCGGCAGAACGCTGATGCCAATCCCCGCTTCGACCATCGGGAAGAGCGTGGCAGGATGCCCAATCTCCTGCACAATGGTTGCCTTAACGCCCTGCGCGGCCAGAGCGGCATCTATCAGCGGACGGCTGCCTGATGCATAATCCTGTAACACCAGGTTTGCCCCCTGCAAGGCCTGCCAGGCCACGTGTGGCAGCGATGCCAGCGGATCATCATCGCGGCAGAGCAATAAAAAGGGCTCCGAGAGCACCACTTCACATTCCAGGTCGCTTACCGCTCCGGGATCAATAACGATGCCAAAATCCACATCCCCCTGACGGATACTCTCCAGTACCCACTGCTGCGGCCTGTCGTGCAAAACAAAATCGATATCCGGATAGCGGTGATTACTTTCAGCGATGCACTGGGGAATAAGATGCGCTGAAATCGTCTGGCTCGCCGCCACTCTCACGGTACCGGAAAGCTGTTGTCCGAGCCGGCCAACATCCCTGAGCGTACTGTTCAGTTCATCCAGCAGCCTTTCCAGTCGCATTGCCAGCTGCTGTCCCGCTTCGGTGAGTACCACTTCTCGCGTCGTACGGTCGAGCAGCTTCACTCCCGTTTGCGTTTCAAGCTCCTTAACGCTATGGCTCACCGCCGACTGGCTGAGGCCAATGATCTCCCCTGCCCGGCTAAAGCTGCGGGCCTGCGCGACGGTGACGAAAACGCGAAGCTGACGTAACGAATAATTCATCTGTTTAATTCATGAATGGATGCAATAAATCAATTTTATTTCTCAAAGGGAAGAAAGCACAATAGCGGCATCTGTTTTCAGGAGTGATTATGAAACTTTTTCGTATCCTTGATCCGTTTACGCTGACCCTGATTAGTGTCGTCTTGCTGGCCTCGTTCTTCCCGGCGCGGGGCAGTTTCGTTCCGGTTATTGAAGGACTGACCACGGCAGCCATTGCCCTGCTGTTCTTTATGCATGGCGCCAAACTCTCCCGGGAAGCCATTATTGCAGGCGGTAGCCACTGGCGACTACACCTGTGGGTAATGTGCAGCACCTTTATCCTCTTCCCGGTTTTGGGCGTGCTGTTCGCCTGGTGGGCGCCGGTGAATGTCGATCCGGCGCTGTATACCGGTTTCCTTTATCTGTGCATTTTGCCGGCCACCGTGCAGTCCGCTATTGCCTTTACCTCGCTGGCGGGCGGTAACGTCGCGGCGGCGGTTTGTTCTGCTTCCGCTTCCAGCCTGCTGGGGATCTTTGTTTCACCGCTACTGGTCGGTCTGCTGATGAACATGCACGGGGCGGAAGGCAATCTGGAGCAGGTGGGTAAAATTTGTCTGCAACTGCTGCTGCCGTTTGTGCTCGGACACTTATCCCGTCCCTGGATTGGGGCATTTGTGGCAAAACATAAAAAATGGATCGGGAAAACGGACCAAAGCTCAATTCTGCTGGTGGTTTACACGGCCTTCAGCGAAGCCGTGGTGAACGGCATCTGGCACAGGGTGGGCGCTGGATCGCTGCTGTTTATTGTGGTGGTAAGCATCGTTTTGCTGGCCATTGTCATCGCGGTTAACGTCTTTGTGGCCCGCAAATGCGGCTTCAATAAGGCCGATGAAATCACCATTGTATTTTGCGGATCGAAAAAGAGCCTGGCCAACGGGATCCCGATGGCCAATATTCTGTTCCCGACGTCCGTCATTGGGATGATGGTGTTACCGCTGATGATTTTCCATCAGATCCAGCTGATGGTGTGTGCGGTACTGGCGCGGCGTTACAAGGCGCAGACAGAAAAGCTGGCGCAGGAAGAGACCCGCGCCGCGAAAGTTTAAGGACGTTTCAGGGGCTGAACCAGCTGGGTCAGCCCCTCTGTTTTGATCAGTAACGTGATAGCCATCAGCTCGCCCAGACGCCCGGCGGGGAACTCATCCTTACGGGCAAACCACAGCAGATACTCTTCCGGTAAATCAATCAGCCTGCGACCCTTATATTTACCGAACGGCATCTCCGTATTGGCGATCTCAACGAGCTGCTCTTTTTCCACGTCACTCTCCTAACAGGCGCATCATTTCCGCTTCGTCGATTACCTCGATGCCAAGCTCCTGCGCTTTTGCCAGCTTCGAACCGGCCGCTTCCCCGGCAATCACCAGGTCGGTTTTCTTCGATACGCTGCCCGCCACTTTTGCCCCCAACGCCACCAGGCGCGCTTTCGCGTCATCGCGCGAGAGCTGGCTCAGGCTGCCGGTCAGCACCACCGTTTTACCGGCAAACGGGCTGTCGATCTCTTCGGCATTAACCACTACCGGTGCAGGCCAGTGAATGCCCTGTTCCAATAATTTACCGATCACTTCACGGTTGCTCTCTTCGGCGAAGAAGTTGAAAACGTGGGTAGCGACCACAATGCCGACATCAGGGACTTTCTGTAGCTCGTCGATGGTGGCTTTCTCCAGCGCGTCCAGCGTGCCGAAATACGCCGCCAGCCCTGCCGCTGTCGCCTCTCCGACTTCACGAATGCCAAGCGCGTAAAGGAAACGGGCAAAGGTGGTGTTTTTGGCCGCCTCGAGCGCGTTAACGATGTTCTGGGCAGATTTCGGCCCCATACGATCAAGACCGGTCAGCTTACCTGCCGTCAGGGTAAAGAGGTCCGCTGGCGTATGGACGTACTCTTTCTCAACTAACTGGTCGATAATCTTGTCACCCATTCCGTCGACGTCCATCGCCCGGCGGGAGACAAAGTGCTTCAGGGACTCTTTACGCTGCGCGCCGCAGATTAACCCGCCCGTACAGCGCGTTACCGCTTCACCTTCCACGCGCTCAACGTCCGAACCACATACCGGACAGTGGGCTGGAAACTCGATGGCACGGGTATCGGCAGGACGTTCAGACTCAACAACGTTAACCACCTGTGGGATCACGTCGCCCGCGCGGCGAATCACCACTTTGTCACCAATGCGCAGGCCCAGGCGGGCAATTTCATCGGCGTTATGCAGCGTGGCGTTACTTACCAGCACGCCAGCCACCTGCACAGGCTCCAGACGCGCCACAGGCGTAATCGCCCCCGTACGCCCTACCTGAAACTCCACGTCGCGAACGAAGGTCATCTGCTCCTGCGCCGGGAACTTAAAGGCTACCGCCCAGCGCGGCGCACGGGCCACAAATCCTAACTGTTCCTGCAACGCCAGCGAGTTAACCTTGATCACCACGCCATCAATATCAAACCCGAGCGTGGGACGATCCTCTTCAACCTTGTGATAGAACGCCAGCACCGCCTCCGGAGAGTCGCAGAGCTGCACGCGGTTGCTAACCGGTAACCCCCACTCTTTGAACTGCATTAAACGACCCAGGTGAGTATCTGGCAGGTCACCGCCTTCCAGGATCCCGACGCCGTAGCAGAAGAAAGTAAGCGGTCGCTTCGCGGTGATTCGTGGATCGAGCTGACGCAGCGAACCTGCCGCCGCGTTACGCGGGTTTGCAAACACTTTCCCACCGGTACGACGCGCTTCTTCGTTGATCTTCTCGAAGCCCGCCTGCGGAAGGAACACTTCCCCGCGCACTTCCAGCCGGGCGGGAATGTTATCGCCACGCAGTTTCAGCGGGATCGCACGAATAGTGCGCACATTAGTGGTGATGTCTTCCCCGGTAGTGCCGTCGCCGCGCGTTGCGGCACGCACCATCACGCCGTTCTCATAAAGAATGCTAACGGCCAGACCATCCAGCTTTAGCTCGCAGCACCAGCTCAGATTGTCGATGCTCTTCAGGCGATCCTGCACACGCTTGTTGAAAGCCAGAAAACTCTCTTCATCAAACACGTTATCCAGCGACAGCATCGGCACTTCATGGCGCACCTGGCTGAAAGCGCCCAGCGGTTCCGCGCCGACGCGCTGCGTTGGGGAATCGGGCGTAATCAGTTCGGGGTGCTGCGCTTCCAGCTCGCGCAGTTCACGCATCAGGCGGTCATATTCCGCATCCGGCACTTCCGGTGCGTCCATAACATGATAGAGATATTCATGATGGCGAAGCGTGGTTCGCAGTTCAGTAAGTTGTTGTTCGATTGAGTCCATATCGCACCATCAATGAGAAAAACCCCCGACAGGCGGGGGTTGAGGAGGAGGTGAAGTTAACGCGACGATTACGCGTTCGCTTCCTTAACTTCGCGGATGCGGTCCTGATACTCGCGCAGTTTCTGCGGCGTCATCATTCGACGCTGATCGTCGAGCACCACACCGCCCACTTCGTCGGCGATGTGCTGAGCGGACTGTAGCATCAGCTTAAAGTTTTGCAGCTCGTCACCGTAGGACGGCACCTGCATAAAGATCGTAACCCCCGGCGTGACGAAATCACCGGTCATTTCCGGGTCAAACGTGCCTGGATTGACCATATTGGCCAGACTAAACAGCGCCGGACCGCTACCGTCAGGACTCAGGTGGCGATGGAAAATATTCATGTCGCCGAACTTGAAGCCTGCCTGTTGGATGCTGTTAAGCAGCACGTCACCGTTCAGATGGGTGCCATGATGAGCAGCCACGTTCATGATGATCACCGCTTCTTTACGCTGCGGCTTTTCAACAACCGGTTCTGGCTCTGCGGCCGGCTCTGGCTCAACGCGCGGAGCGGGCTGTGGCGCAGGCGGTTCAGGCTGCGGCTGCGGTTGTTGTACCGGCTGCGGCTGCTGAACAGGCTGTGGCTGATGCACTGGCTGTGCAGGCTGTTGCACAGGTTGCGGCTGTACAGGCTGTGGCGCAACGGGCTGCTGTTGCACAGGCTGCTGCGGCGGATGACGAACAGGTTCTTCCACTGGCGGCGGCGCTGGCTGGCGCGGCTGGGCAGAGGCATACGGTGGTTGATACTGGTGCTGCGGAGCGCGGGGGGCTTCATGCTCTCCATGCGCTGCGCCGGGCGCAGTATTGACCCGATGAACACGAACTTCACCCACGCCGTCGTCGTCAGGACCGTCGATGTCGTCTTCAACGTCATCGTCGTCACGACTGGACTTCATGCGCTTCAGTGGACGATCGCGAAACATAGAGGAACGCTCTTTACGGCTGGTCCAGAAACCATGTACCAGTAAAGCGATTATGGCGATCGCGCCAACAATGATTAATATCAGACGCAAATCCTGCATCATTATATTCTCTGTTGTTCTAACACCTTGCCACCACGGCAAACATTTACTCACTAAGAGTATTTGCCGTTTACGTCAAGTGCAAGTGTATGCAGAGCATTCACAGCATAAAGATGAACTAAATCGTGCTTTTTGCTGGTTTTTCGAACATTTCCGAACTGGTCATTGGCCCGTAACTGGATAATATAGGCGGGCAATTCCACTGGTTGTGTAAAAAGGAGTACAGCCTGGTATGGTTTCAACATCTTCTTCTGCCCCACGCAGCGGGGTCTGGTACTTTTCTCAGGGCTGGAAACTGGTCTCCCTGCCGGGCATTCGACGCTTCGTTATTTTGCCGTTACTGATCAACATTATTCTGATGGGCGGGGCCTTCTGGTGGCTATTCACAAGACTGGAAAGCTGGATCCCTTCCCTGATGAGCTATGTGCCGGACTGGTTACAGTGGCTAGACTACCTGCTCTGGCCGATTGCGGTTATCTCCGTGCTGCTGGTTTTCGGTTATTTCTTTTCGACGATAGCAAACTGGATAGCCGCGCCGTTCAACGGTCTGCTGGCCGAACAGCTGGAAGCGCGCCTTACCGGTGCGACGCCACCTGACACGGGCGTACTGGGGATCGTGAAAGATCTCCCCCGCATCATGAAGCGTGAATGGCAGAAGTTCGCCTGGTACCTGCCGCGGGCGATTGTGCTGCTTATTCTTTATTTTGTACCCGGGATTGGCCAGACGGTCGCGCCCGTGCTGTGGTTCCTGTTCAGCGCCTGGATGCTCGCTATCCAGTACTGTGATTATCCGTTCGATAACCACAAAGTGCCGTTTAAAGAGATGCGCACTGCCCTGCGCACTCAGAAGGTTGCCAACATGCAGTTTGGGGCGCTGACCAGCCTGTTCACCATGATCCCTTTCCTGAATTTGTTCATCATGCCCGTTGCCGTTTGCGGCGCGACGGCGATGTGGGTGGACTGTTACCGTGCTAAGCACGCGTTATGGAAGTAATGCAAAAATGTGTAAAAGAGGGGTGGCTTATGCCGCCCCTTATTCCATACTGATCCCCATTATTTCCTTGCAGCATATAGATATGCGATTTCCTTACTTCCCCATACCTGTTCAACAGGTATGCTGGGTCGGTATCCCAATTTCATACAGTTAAGGACAGGCCATGAGTAAGATTTATGAAGACAACTCGCTGACTATCGGTCATACGCCCCTGGTTCGACTGAACCGTATCGGTAATGGACGCATTCTGGCGAAGGTCGAATCTCGTAACCCAAGCTTCAGCGTTAAATGCCGTATCGGTGCGAATATGATTTGGGATGCTGAAAAGCGTGGCGTGCTGAAACCTGGTGTTGAGCTGGTTGAACCCACCAGCGGCAATACCGGTATCGCTCTGGCCTATGTTGCGGCGGCGCGTGGCTACAAGCTGACGCTGACTATGCCTGAAACCATGAGCATTGAGCGTCGTAAGCTGCTGAAAGCGCTGGGTGCGAACCTGGTCCTGACCGAAGGCGCAAAAGGCATGAAGGGCGCGATTCAGAAGGCCGAAGAAATTGTTGCCAGCGATCCGGCAAAGTATCTGCTGCTCCAGCAGTTCAGCAACCCGGCCAACCCGGAAATTCATGAGAAAACCACCGGCCCGGAAATCTGGGAAGATACCGACGGTCAGGTTGATGTGTTTATCTCCGGCGTAGGCACCGGCGGTACGCTGACCGGTGTGTCTCGCTATATTAAAGGCACGAAAGGTAAAAAAGATCTGATTACCGTTGCCGTTGAGCCAACCGACTCACCGGTTATCGCTCAGGCGCTGGCAGGCGAAGAGATCAAACCTGGCCCACACAAAATCCAGGGTATCGGCGCTGGCTTTATTCCAGGCAACCTGGATCTGAAGCTGATCGATAAAGTCGTCGCCATTACCAATGAAGAAGCCATCTCCACGGCGCGTCGCCTGATGGACGAGGAAGGCATTCTGGCGGGTATCTCTTCCGGTGCGGCGGTTGCGGCAGCCCTCAAACTGCTGGAAGATGAAACCTTTACCAATAAGAACATTGTGGTTATCCTACCGTCTTCGGGTGAGCGTTACTTAAGCACAGCACTGTTTGCCGATCTCTTCACAGAGAAAGAACTGCAACAGTGATGCCAGCATGTTAAAAACGCGTAAAAAAGCACCTTTTCAGGTGCTTTTTTGTGGCCTGCTTCAAAGTTTTACCCCTCCTGGCATTGCTTCACCCCGTTGGGTCTGGTATTTAAACCAGCAATTATTTTGATGCGCGAAATTAATCGGTGAACGAAATAGCGCTGCTGAATCGATTTTATGATTTGGTTCAAGTCTTGCTTTCACTGCATAATGTTTAATGACGATTGAAACGTCAGCGCTAACTATACAGGCTAAAGTTAAGTCGCCAGGCTAGACTTTAGTTCCACAACACTAAACCTATAAGTTGGGGAAATACAATGTTCCAGCAAGAAGTTACCATTACCGCTCCGAACGGTCTGCACACCCGCCCTGCTGCTCAGTTTGTTAAAGAAGCGAAAGGCTTCACTTCTGAAATCACTGTGACTTCCAACGGCAAAAGCGCTAGCGCAAAAAGCCTGTTCAAGCTGCAAACTCTGGGCCTGACTCAGGGTACCGTTGTTACCATCTCCGCTGAAGGTGAAGACGAGCAGAAAGCAGTTGAGCATCTGGTTAAGCTGATGGCTGAACTCGAGTAAGTTTACCGGGTTCTTTTCAATATCAGTCACAAGTAAGGTAGGGTTATGATTTCAGGCATTTTAGCATCCCCGGGTATCGCTTTCGGCAAAGCATTGCTGCTGAAAGAAGACGAAATCGTCATTGACCGGAAAAAAATTTCTGCCGACAAGGTTGATCAGGAAGTTGAACGTTTTCTGAGCGGTCGTGCCAAGGCATCTGCGCAACTGGAAGCGATTAAAACTAAAGCTGGCGAAACTTTCGGTGAAGAAAAAGAAGCCATCTTCGAAGGGCACATTATGCTGCTCGAAGATGAGGAGCTGGAGCAGGAAATCATAGCCCTGATTAAAGATAAAGGCATGACGGCCGACGCGGCTGCGCATGAAGTTATCGAAGGTCAGGCATCTGCCCTGGAAGAGCTGGACGATGAATACCTGAAAGAACGTGCGGCTGACGTACGTGACATCGGTAAGCGCCTGCTGCGCAACATCCTGGGTCTGGCCATCATCGATCTGAGCGCGATTCAGGACGAAGTCATCCTGGTTGCCGCTGACCTGACCCCGTCTGAAACCGCACAGCTGAACCTGAACAAGGTGCTGGGTTTCATTACTGATGCAGGTGGACGTACCTCCCACACCTCAATCATGGCGCGTTCTCTGGAGCTGCCAGCCATTGTGGGTACCGGTAGCGTTACCTCCCAGGTGAAAAACGACGACTATCTGATTCTGGATGCCGTAAACAATGTGGTTTACGTCAACCCAACTAACGATGTGATCGAGCAGCTGCGTTCCGTTCAGGAGCAGGTTGCTACCGAGAAAGCGGAACTCGCTAAACTGAAAGATCTGCCAGCTATCACGCTGGACGGCCATCAGGTTGAAGTGTGCGCTAACATCGGTACCGTACGTGACGTTGACGGCGCTGAGCGCAACGGCGCGGAAGGTGTAGGTCTGTATCGTACTGAATTCCTGTTCATGGATCGCGACGCTCTGCCAACGGAAGAAGAGCAGTTTGCAGCGTACAAAGCGGTTGCGGAAGCGTGCGGCTCGCAGGCTGTAATCGTCCGTACCATGGACATCGGTGGCGACAAAGAGCTGCCGTACATGAACTTCCCGAAAGAAGAGAACCCGTTCCTGGGCTGGCGTGCCGTGCGTATCGCCATGGATCGCAAAGAGATCCTGCGTGACCAGGTTCGCGCTATTCTGCGTGCCTCCGCTTTCGGTAAACTGCGCATCATGTTCCCGATGATCATCTCTGTTGAAGAAGTGCGTGCACTGAAGAAAGAGATCGAAATCTACAAACAGGAACTGCGCGACGAAGGTAAAGCATTTGACGAATCCATTGAGATCGGCGTGATGGTGGAAACACCGGCAGCCGCGACCATTGCGCGTCATTTAGCCAAAGAAGTTGATTTCTTTAGTATCGGTACCAATGATTTAACGCAGTACACCCTGGCAGTTGACCGTGGTAATGATATGATTTCACATCTCTACCAGCCAATGTCACCGTCCGTACTGAATTTGATCAAGCAAGTTATTGATGCTTCTCATGCAGAAGGTAAATGGACTGGCATGTGTGGTGAGCTTGCAGGCGACGAACGTGCTACACTTCTGTTGCTGGGTATGGGTCTGGACGAATTCTCTATGAGCGCCATTTCCATCCCGCGCATTAAGAAGATTATCCGTAACACGAACTTCGAAGATGCGAAGGTGTTAGCAGAGCAGGCTCTTGCTCAACCGACAACGGACGAGTTAATGACGCTGGTTAACAAGTTCATTGAAGAAAAAACAATCTGCTAATCCACGAGATGCGGCCCAATTTACTGCTTAGGAGAAGATCATGGGTTTGTTCGATAAACTGAAATCTCTGGTTTCTGATGACAAGAAAGACTCCGGAACTATTGAGATTGTTGCTCCGCTCTCCGGCGAGATCGTCAACATCGAAGACGTGCCGGATGTAGTGTTTGCTGAGAAAATCGTTGGTGATGGCATTGCTATCAAACCAACTGGCAACAAAATGGTTGCTCCAGTTGACGGCACCATCGGTAAAATTTTTGAAACCAACCATGCGTTCTCTATCGAATCCGATAGCGGTATCGAACTGTTCGTTCACTTCGGTATCGACACCGTTGAACTGAAAGGCGAAGGCTTCAAGCGTATCGCAGAAGAAGGCCAGCGTGTTAAAGTTGGCGACCCGGTAATTGAATTCGATCTGCCGCTGCTGGAAGAAAAAGCGAAGTCTACCCTGACTCCGGTTGTTATCTCCAACATGGACGAAATCAAAGAACTGATCAAACTGTCTGGCAGCGTCACCGTGGGTGAAACCCCGGTTATCCGCATCAAGAAGTAATTCTTGCCGCACAGAAAAATGGCGCCTTCGGGCGCCATTTTTGTTTATGCCGGCAGGATAAGCTCGTCATAGCCTTTCGACTGCGTATAGATCATAACGTCAGTCACCCGATCGCCCGCCATGCGAATGGCATCGGCAACGGTTTTCCCTCCCACAATGCCGCTGACCAGCTCCGAACAGAACAGATCGCCCGTTCCTTTCAGATCCGTCTCTACGCGCGGGTGCGCGCTTACGGTAACACCTTCTTCGCTCACCAGCACAACGTGGATATTCTGCGGATCGTCAGACACTGGCGCACTGGTGATCGCTACCCATTTCAGCGAGTCGGACAGCAGCCCCTGCGCGGCGGCAATGGCGCTCTCCGGCGTACGGCACGGTTTGCCGCTCAGCACTTCCAGTTCATACACGTTGGGCGTAATGCCCTGGGCCAGCGGGAGCAGATGCTCACGGTAGGCTTCAGGAATATCCGGCTTCACGTACATCCCGCTATCGATATCCCCAATTACCGGGTCGACCAGCACCAGCAGATCGGGATGTTGCACTTTGATTGCCTTCAGCCACTGCGCCAGCAGCGCGATCTGGCTGGCGCTGCCCATATAGCCGGTGGTGACCGCTTTAAGCTCGCGCAGGATCTCGCGCTCTTCCAGCGCCTTAAGGTAGCCGCTGAACCACTCGTCCGGGATCACCCCGCCGTAGAAGGTGTCGTAGTGCGGCGTATTGCTGAACAGCACCGTTGGCACGGCGGTAACGTTCAGCCGGTGGGTGCGAATATTCGGCACCGCGATGCTGTTTCCCACGCTGCCGTACACCACCTGCGACTGAACGGCGACAATATCGGTTTGCTGCGCCCGGGTGTTATCCCGGAATAAAATCATCTCCATGACGCTTAAATCCCCGCCCCCTGCGAATAACTCTCTTCACCAAAGACGCCGGTAGACAGGTAACGGTCGCCGCGATCGCAAATAATCGCTACGACCACCGCCCCCGGCGTGGACTCAGCCACCCGGATCGCACCCGCTACGGCACCGCCAGAGCTGACGCCGCAGAAGATACCTTCACGCACGGCCAGCTCACGCATGGTATTTTCCGCCTCGCGCTGATGAATATCCAGCACCTGGTCCACAAGCTGCGCATTAAAGATGCCCGGCATATACTCCGCCGGCCAGCGGCGGATGCCCGGAATGCTGCTCCCCTCTTCCGGTTGCAGGCCGACAATCGTCACCGGCTTCTCCTGTTCGCGCAGAAAGCGTGACACACCGGTGATCGTGCCCGTGGTCCCCATGCTGGAGACAAAGTGGGTGATGCGCCCGTCGGTTTGCTGCCAGATTTCCGGGCCGGTGGTGGTGTAGTGCGCGTACGGGTTATCCGGGTTGTTGAACTGGTCGAGAAGCTTGCCTTCCCCGCGCTCCGCCATCGCTAACGCTAAATCTCGCGCCCCTTCCATCCCCTGCTCTTTGCTCACCAGAATCAGCTCGGCTCCATAGGCGCGCATGGCGGCCCGGCGCTCCTGGCTCATGTTATCCGGCATCAGCAGCTTCATGCGGTAGCCTTTCAGGGCGGCAATCATTGCCAGCGCGATACCGGTATTTCCGCTGGTGGCCTCAATGAGCACGTCGCCTGGCTTAATTTCACCGCGCTTCTCGGCCTGGACAATCATCGACAGTGCCGCCCGGTCTTTCACCGACCCCGCCGGGTTATTGCCTTCGAGTTTGACCCAGATTTCGCTGCCGTTATCAGGCCCCATGCGCTGAAGTTTGACCAGAGGGGTGTTGCCGATGGTGTGTTCGAGTGTATTCACGATTTTTACTCAATAAAAAAGCCGGGTGGCGCTTAGCTTACCCGGCCTACAAGACGCAGTGATAACTGTAGGCCCGGTCAGCGCAGCGCCACCGGGCGATAAACATACTAATAACCTATCAGGCTGACTCCGCCAGAGCAATATCCTCGCGCGTTTCAATGCGCTCGTTACCGTGATAAATGCGCGCGTGTTGCAGCCCCACAAAAAGACGCTCCCCCCGGTGCGGCGGCTCGTCGTCACGCATAACCACGGTCAGCGGCTCGGTATACCAGCCCAGGGGTTGTACCACTAATTGGGTGTAGTGCCCTTTAGGGCTAGCTTCCAGCACCTGCACCGGAAGCGGTGAATCCAGGCTGGTACGGCGGCTGACGTCCACTTCCCACGGACGCAGGAACAGATCCACCGGCCCCTGATGCGCGGAGGTATACCCCAGCGGCCAGCGGTGCGCGCCAACGTGGAACTGACCGCCGCGAATGGTGCCCTGAAGGCGGTTTACTTCCCCCATAAACTCCAGCACAAAGCGGGTCGCCGGTTCACGCCAGAGCTGCTCTGGCTCGTCAACCTGCTCAATGTTGCCCTGACTCATCACTACCACGCGATCGGCCACTTCCATCGCCTCTTCCTGATCGTGGGTCACGAAAACGCTGGTGAACTGGAGTTCCTCATGCAGCTGACGCAGCCAGCGGCGCAGCTCTTTTCGCACCTGTGCATCCAGCGCGCCAAACGGTTCGTCCAGCAGCAGGATTTGCGGTTCAACGGCTAACGCACGCGCCAGCGCCACGCGCTGCTTCTGCCCGCCGGAAAGTTGAGCCGGGAAGCGGTCCGCCAGATGCGCAAGCTGCACCATCTCCAGCAGTTTGGTCACTTTCGCTTTGATGGCGGCGGCATCTGGACGTTCACGACGCGGCAGCACGGTCAGGCCAAACGCGATGTTGTCGAATACCGTCATGTGGCGGAACAGCGCATAATGCTGAAATACAAAGCCCACTTTACGGTCGCGGGCGTGCAGGCGGCTAACGTCCGTACCGTGGAAGCGAATATGTCCGCTGGTCTGGTGTTCAAGCCCGGCGATAATGCGCAACAGCGTGGTTTTTCCGGAGCCAGACGGCCCCAGCAGCGCCACCATTTGTCCGGAAGGGATATCCAGCGAGATATCATTCAGCACCTGGGTGCGACCAAAAGACTTCTTAATATTGGCAATCTCAATGCTCATGATTTCCCTCCTGATGCTGACGTTTTTCCTGATTCTCTAAACGCCACTGCACCACACTCTTCAAAAACAGGGTCAAAATCGCCATCAGCGTCAGCAACGCTGCGGCAGTAAAGGAACCGACGGTGTTGTAGTCCTGTTCCAGTAATTCAATCTGTAACGGCAGCGACAGGGTTTCGCCGCGAATCGAGCCGGATACCACCGATACCGCGCCAAATTCACCGATCGCACGGGCGTTGGTCAGCACCACGCCGTAAAGCAGCGCCCAGCGAATATTCGGCAGCGTGACGCGGCGGAACATCTGCCAGCCGGAAGCGCCGAGCAGCACCGCGGCTTCATCTTCATGGCTGCCCTGGCTGAGCATCACCGGCACCAGCTCGCGCACCACGAACGGACAGGTGACAAAGACGGTCACCAGCACCATCCCCGGCCAGGCGAACATGATTTGCAGGTCGTGCTCATCCAGCCAGCCGCCCAGCGGGCCATTGGAGCCGTAGAAGAGCAGATAAACCAGACCCGCCACCACCGGAGACACCGCAAACGGGATATCCAGCAGGGTCAGCAGCAGCTGACGCCCCGGGAAGTTAAAGCGCGTTACCAGCCAGGCCAGCAATACGCCAAACACCAGATTCACCGGGACGGTGATCAGAGCAATCATCACCGTCAGCCAGATGGCGTGGAGCATGTCCGGATCGGCCAGGTTTTGCAGCGCGGGCATAATCCCTTTGCTGAAGGCCTGCACGAAGATGTACACCATCGGCACGACGAGAATGAATGCGGAGACCAGCACGCCGGTACCAATCAGAAACCATTTGCCCCAGTTGATGCGGGGCGCGTCATAGCGCTTCAATTGCGTAACTTCCGCCATCAGTGACCTACCACACGTCGACCAAAGCGACTTTGCAGAGTGTTAATCGAAAACAGTAGCAGCAGCGACGCGGCAAGGATCACCGAGGCAATCGCGCTCGCGGCCGGATAATCAAACTCCTGCAAACGGACAAAAATCATCAGCGAGGTCACTTCGGTTTTCCACGCGATGTTCCCGGCGATAAAAATGACCGCGCCAAATTCACCGAGGCTGCGGGTAAAGGAAAGCGCCACCCCCGCCAGCAAGGCCGGAGAAAGTTCCGGCAGCACAACCTTACGGAAACTCTGCCAGCGCGTGGCGCCCAGGGTTTCCGCGGCCTCTTCGTATTCGGGGCCTAACTCTTCCAGCACCGGCTGCACGGTACGTACCACAAACGGGATGCTGGTAAAGGCCATCGCCACCGCGATACCGATCCAGGTATAGGTCACTTTAATATCAAACTTCGCCAGCCATTCGCCGTAAAAGCCGTTCACGGAGAACAGCGACGCCAGCGTCAGACCGGCCACCGCCGTCGGCAGGGCAAACGGCAGATCCATCAGGGCGTCGAGCAGCGTGCGGCCCGGGAAGCGATAGCGGGTTAAGATCCATGCCATCAGCAGGCCAAACACGCCGTTAAAAATCGAGGCCACGAACGCAGACAGCAGCGTGACCTTGTAGGCCGCCACCACCTGCGGGTTGGTGACCACTTCCCAGTACTGGGACCAGCTCATCTCAGCGAGCTGCATCACCAGAGCGCTGAGCGGTAACAATAAAATCAGACAGACGAACAGCAGGCTGGTCCCGAGGCTTAAGGTAAAACCCGGCAGCACACGTCTTGTTGATCCTGCAAACATTACTTACGCCCCGCCGCCAGCAATTTGTCTAACTCACCGCCGCTGGCAAAATGCGTTTTCATCACCTCAGGCCAGGCGCCGAAATGATCTTCCACGCGGAACAGCTCGGTCTGCGGGAATTTGTCTTTCAGCTTGTTCATCACGTCCGGATTATTAACGCGGTAGTAATAGTCAGTAATCACCGTCTGCGCCTGCGGGCTGTACAGATAGTTGAGATAGGCTTTTGCCGCTTTCTCAGTGCCGTTGGCTTTGACGTTTTTATCCACCCACGCCACCGGGAACTCGGCCAGAACGTTAGTTTTCGGGATAACCACTTCGAAGCCCTGCGCTTCGTACTGTTTACGAATATTGTTCACTTCGGATTCAAAGCTGATCAGCACATCGCCCAGCCCGCGCTCGGCGAAAGTGGTGGTTGCGCCCCGGCCGCCGGTGTCAAACACTTCGACATTTTTCAGGAACTGGGTCATAAACTGTTCGGTTTTCGCTTTATCGTTACCGTCAGCTTTGTCCGCCGCGCCCCACGCCGCCAGATAGGTATAACGCGCGTTGCCGGAGGTTTTCGGATTCGGGAAAATCAGCTTGACGTCAGAACGCACCAGGTCGTTCCAGTCGTGAATGTTTTTCGGGTTGCCCTTGCGCACCAGGAAGCCCATGGTGGAGTAGAACGGCGAACTGTTGTTCGGCAGGCGGCTTTGCCAGTCCGCCGGGATCAGCTTGCCTTTGTCGTGCAGGATCTGCACGTCCGTGACCTGGTTGTAGGTCACCACATCCGCTTTCAGCCCCTGCAAAATGGCCAACGCCTGCTTGGATGAACCAGCGTGCGACTGTTTGATGGTCAGCTTGTCGCCGTTGTTATCTTTCGCCCACTGCTGTTCAAATGCGGGATTAAGGGCGGCAAACAGCTCGCGTGAAACATCATAAGAACTGTTCAGCAACTCGGTTGCCTGCGCCTGCGCCACCAGCAGTAAACCTGCCAGTGCCAGCGATCCTTTTTTCAGTACAGTAACGGCCATTGCGCACCCTTATAAATGTGATGACTATCTTATAGTCATAATATTTATAACGGAGTCTAAAGGAGTAACGGTTTTATATACCGTTTGGTGATTTAGAAGCAGAAAAGGGAATAAGGGGTGCGGGAGAAATTGCCGGGTGGCGCTAACGCTAACCCGGCCTACGAATGGAGAGCGATTTACAGCGCCAGCAGGCGCTCAACGGACGGCGCAAAGTAGTAGCCGCCGGTCACGGGACGGGTGAAGCGCAGCATGGCGTCACGCTTGCCGTCGGTATCGCCAAACATGCTCAGCAGCTGCTGTTCGATGTTGTAGAGGCGTGCACAGTAAGCGCAGAAGTACAGGCCGTGCGTACCGCTCGCGGTGCCGTACGGCAGGCTCTGGCGAACAATCTTCAGCCCCTTACCGTCTTCTTTAAGGTCAACGCGGGTCAGGTGGGACGTGACCGGACGCGCATCGCCGTCAATCTCTTCATTGGCGTCTTTGGTGCGGCCAATCATCATCTCCTGGTCATGCACGCTCATGCGGTTAAGCTGCCTGAGGTTATGCTCCCAGCGCTGGACGAACACGTAGCTGCCGCCCGCGTCCACGCCATCCTTGATTACAGCCACCTCGCGACGCGTCTCTTCCCCGGCCGGGTTTTCGGTACCGTCGACGAAGCCGCTCAAATCGCGCTCTTCCACCCAGCGGAAACCGTGGATCTCTTCCTGCACGTCGATGCTGTCACCAAAGGCCTCAATCGCTGCCTGAGCGACGGAGAAATTCACGTCATGGCGCAGGGAGAGGATATGAATCAGGACGTCATACTGGGTGGCGGGCGCAAGACCTTTGCCATAAGGAATAAAGTCTTTCAGCTCTTCTGCGCCTTCGCCGCCGCTCAGCTGACGCCAGACGGTGTTGCCAAAGGCAACCACCGCGCCCAGATGGGCTTCGGGGAATTTGGCCTGAAAGGTGGCCAGTTTATCAACGAAAATTTTGCTGGCCGCGCGCAGGGCATCCACGTCCCCTTTGACGTTGGCTTCAATCCAAATCGCCGCGCGGCAATGTTCTGGCAAAATGCCACTCTGAACCTGAGACATCGCTCCTCCTGAAAAAAAGATGCCACGACAGCGTGGCATTGATGGCGGCTATTATACCTGGATTTCAGCGAGGCGGCTTGCTCAGGCGCAAATTACTGCTTCCAGATAATTTTGCTCACTTTCCACTTTTTCAGGGTGTCGTCAGAGGGCATTAACCCTTCCGGACCGTTCCAGGTGCCGCTGAATACATAGCTAATGTGCTGGCTGCCGTCGGCCTTACACTCGACCGCCACGCTATCATCCGACGGCACGCTGGCGCAGTGGCCAAACGCTTTCTGGTAGAGCTCGCCAAACGGCGTACCTACCTTCACGCCACCTGAGGTCGGGATCTCTTCATCCATCACCGCAATGCGGTTGACCGTACCTTTATCGCCGTTGATGACCATCGCCACCTTGTCGTCTTTCAACGCTTCGAAATAGCGCACGATGTTGCCGTTCTCGGTTTTCATGCCGCTGCGCAGGCGATAATCACTGCCGATGGCCTCCTGAATGGCATCCTGATCCAGCGCCGTCGAGGCGGTGATTTTGCCCACGCCCTGCTCGGTCACTTCCGTTGAGGAGCCAAACCAGTTCCACGGATAGGCCGCAGACCAGTTGATGGATGAGAGCGTGGAACAGCCGGTTAACGCCAGCGGGAGAGCGCATAAAAGTAAACGCAGCGATTTCATTGAGACGTCCTTACGTAATAAATCAACGCTTGTTGGAGTGCAGTATCGGCAAAAAGTGCCGTTTTAATCTGACTCTTGCGTAAAACAGGCGCGTAAACGGGGGTTCGTGACCAGCCACAGCAGCGCGACAATATCCGCCACCACCAGCGCAATCCCGATACCGGAAAGCGGCTCGCCGTACAGCCAGAGCACGGGCTGCCAGATCAGGAGCACAACCTGCGCCAGAATCAACAGCCAGCGAAGCGCGCGCCAGAAGCGCGGGAGGAACTGCCGCCGACCGCTGCACAGGAACGCCAGCACCGCCGGTACACCGGGCAGTAACCCCAGCCAGAACGCATCGTGATCGGGATAAAAGAGATTCAGTAGCGTATCGCCCTGCCCGCGTGACGCGCCAGCCATCACGAACAGCACCCAGGTGCGGGCCTGCAACAGCAGAACGCACCAGAATAAAAAAGGCAGACGCAGACGACCGTGAACATCATAGTCGCCAGGGTGGAACTCAGTACTCTTCATCTTCGATCAGGCGCTTACCCAGCGTCAGTACATCCGCGTGCTCGTAGCCCAGACGTTCATACATGCCCAGCACCACGTCGTTATCTTCCCGCACCATAATCTGGATTTTCGGGCAGCCACGGGCGATCAGTTTCTTTTCCAGACGGTTAAGCAGCGCGTTGGCGATGCCGCGCGCGCGATATTCCGGGTGCACGCCCAGATAGTAGGCCGACCCGCGGTGGCCGTCGTACCCGCCCATTACCGTCCCGACCACCTCGCCGTTGACCTCAGCGACCAGAAACAGACTGACGTCGTGATTCACCTTCCGTTCGATGTCCATTTCCGGATCGTTCCACGGACGCAGCAGATCGCAGCGCTCCCAAAGGGTGATCACCTCTTCGAAATCTTCCTGGCGAAAAACGCGTATCTCCATGGTATTAACCGCCTTTTCGGGTTTAAAAACAGTGATTATGGCGTGAACAGGGCATTTAGCCAATAACCGGGGAAAAACTCGCCAAAATTTGGCATAATGTCACTTTGTCACGTATTGAAATGAAAAGTAAAACAATTCTCAATAAGGAATGTCGTCACGCAAAACGCGATACGATATAACACCAGGACCCCAATTTTTACAATTCAGGCCGCATGAGCACATTCAAACCATTAAAAGCACTCACATCGCGTCGTCAGGTTCTCAAAGCGGGGCTGGCGGCCTTAACGTTAACAGGCATCGCAAAGCAGGCTCAGGCAAAAGAAGAGAGCTCGCTTAAAACCAGTAACGGACACAGCAAGCCGAAAACCAAAAAAGCCGGCGCAAAGCGTCTGGTCATGCTCGATCCGGGCCACGGCGGGATCGACACCGGCGCCATTGGCCGAAACGGGTCGAAAGAAAAACACGTCGTGCTGGCAATTGCAAAAAATGTGCGCGCAATTTTACGCAGCAACGGCATTGACGCCCGCCTGACGCGCACGGGCGACACGTTTATCCCGCTGTACGATCGCGTGGAAATTGCCCATAAGCACGGCGCCGACCTGTTTATGTCCATTCACGCGGATGGCTTCACAAACCCTTCCGCCGCAGGCGCATCGGTGTTCGCCCTCTCCAACCGTGGCGCCAGTAGCGCCATGGCGAAATACCTCTCCGATCGCGAAAACCGGGCGGATGAAGTGGCCGGGAAAAAAGCCACCGACAAAGACCATCTGTTGCAGCAGGTTCTGTTTGATCTCGTGCAGACCGATACCATCAAAAACAGCCTGACGCTCGGCTCGCATATCCTTAAACGGATTAAGCCCGTGCACCGTCTGCACAGTAAAAGCACCGAGCAGGCCGCGTTTGTGGTGCTGAAGTCCCCGTCCATTCCGTCCGTGCTGGTTGAAACCTCGTTCATTACCAACCCGGAAGAGGAGCGTTTACTCGGCACCACGGCGTTTCGTCAGAAGATCGCGAACGCTATCGCCTCCGGGGTCATCAGTTATTTCAACTGGTTCGATAATCAAAAAGCGCACTCCAGGAAACGTTGATGAAACCGAATGCACAGCTGGTCAAAACTTTCCTGATGCAGCTACAGGACGCGATTTGCCAGAAACTGGCCGCCGCAGACGGCGGTGAATTCCAGGAAGATGCCTGGCAGCGCGAAGCGGGCGGCGGCGGGCGCAGCCGCGTGCTGCGTAACGGTGGCATTTTTGAACAGGCCGGGGTCAACTTCTCCCACGTCCACGGTGATGCAATGCCGGCGTCCGCCACGGCGCATCGGCCTGAACTGGCGGGCCGCAGCTTCGAGGCGATGGGCGTCTCGCTGGTGGTGCATCCGCATAACCCGTTTGTGCCAACCAGCCACGCCAACGTGCGCTTTTTCATCGCGGAAAAACCGGGGGCCGATCCGGTCTGGTGGTTTGGCGGCGGTTTCGACTTAACGCCTTACTATGGCTTCGAAGAGGACGCCGTGCACTGGCACACCACCGCGCGCGACCTCTGCCTGCCGTTTGGCGAAGACGTTTACCCGAAATACAAAAAGTGGTGCGATGATTATTTCTATCTGAAGCATCGCGACGAGCAACGCGGCATCGGCGGGCTGTTCTTTGACGATCTCAACACGCCGGATTTTGATACCGCGTTCAGCTTTATGCGCGCAGTGGGTGAAGGCTTTACCGATGCCTATCTGCCGATTGTCGAACGCCGCAAAAACACCGACTACGGCGTTCGCGAGCGTGAGTTCCAGCTGTACCGCCGCGGGCGTTACGTGGAGTTTAACCTGGTATGGGATCGCGGGACGCTGTTTGGCCTGCAAACCGGTGGGCGCACGGAGTCCATTCTGATGTCGATGCCGCCGCTGGTGCGCTGGGAATACAGCTTTGAACCCAAAGAAGGCAGCCCGGAGGCTGCCTTGCGTGAGTTTATTCGGGTTCGGGACTGGGTGTAACTGCCGGATGACGCTGGGCTTATCCGGCCTACGAGTCCCGTAGGTCGGGTAAGCGAACGCGCCACCCGACATAAAGCGCTTACAGCGGCTGCGTCTGTGCCTCAACCACCGCCAGCGCTACCATGTTGACGATACGACGCACGGAGGCAATCGGCGTTAATACATGTACCGGTTTTGACACCCCCATCAGCACTGGCCCTACGGTCACCCCTTCAGAACTCGACACGCGCAGCAGGTTATAGCTGATACGCGCCGCTTCTACGTTCGGCATAATCAGCACGTTCGCGGAGCCTTTCAGCGGGCTGTCCGGCATACGTTCATTACGAATGCTCTCCACCAGCGCGGCGTCGCCGTGCATCTCGCCGTCGATCATCAGTTCCGGCGCACGCTCGCGCACCAGGTCCAGCGTCTGGCGCATTTTGCACGCCGCCGCGGATTTGGATGACCCGAAGTTAGAATGCGACAGCAGCGCCACTTTCGGCTCGATACCAAAGCGGCGCACGGTTTCCGCCGCCATCACGGTGATTTCCGCCAGTTCGTCCGGGGAAGGATCGTCGTTGACGTAGGTATCGGCGATAAAGGTGTTCCCGCTTGGCAGAAGCAGCGCGTTCATTGCGCCGGCAGTATGGACACCCTCGCGATAGCCGAAGATCTCCTGCACCACGCTGAAATGCTCATGGTACTCGCCGATGGTGCCGCAGATCAGCGCATCCGCCTCACCGCGGTGAACCATGATCGCGCCGATCACCGTGGTGTTGCTGATAACCGCCCGCTGCGCCTGCTCCTGGGTGATCCCGCGACGCTTCATGATCGAATAGTATTCGTTCCAGTACTCTTTGAAGCGCGGATCGGATTCGTTATTGACGATCTCAAAGTCGACGCCCGGCTTAATTTGCAGGCCCAGCTTCTGGATACGCATCTCGATCACGCTCGGACGACCAATCAGGATCGGTTTCGCCAGCCCTAAGGTGATCAGCTCCTGCGTGGCGTGCAGCACGCGCGCCTCTTCCCCTTCCGCCAGCACCACGCGCTTCGCGTCAGCGCGCGCCTGGGAGAAGATCGGCTTCATAAACAGGTTGGTTTTGTAGACGAACTCGGTGAGTTTATCGACGTAGGCATCGAAATCTTCAATCGGCCGCGTCGCCACGCCAGAGTCCATCGCCGCTTTGGCCACCGCTGGCGCGATCTTCACGATCAGACGCGGGTCAAATGGTTTAGGGATAATGTAGTCCGGGCCGAAGCTCAGATCCTGATCGCCGTAGGCGGAGGCCACCACTTCGCTCTGCTCGGCGTGCGCCAGCTCTGCGATAGCATGAACGGCGGCGAGCTTCATCTCTTCGTTGATTGCCGTAGCGCCGACGTCCAGCGCACCGCGGAAGATGAACGGGAAGCAGAGCACGTTGTTCACCTGGTTCGGGTAGTCCGAACGTCCGGTACAGATGATCGCGTCTTCACGCACTGCCTTCGCCAGCGGCGGCAGAATTTCCGGCTCCGGGTTCGCCAGGGCCAGGATCATTGGCGCACGCGCCATCTTCTGCACCATCTCCTGGGTCAGTACTTTCGGGCCTGAACAGCCGAGGAAAATGTCGGCACCTTCAATGACGTCTTCTAGCGTGCGCTTGCCGTCGTCTTCCACCGCATAGGCCGCCTTGGTTTCCGCCATGTTTGGCTCGCGGTCTTTATAAATCACGCCTTTGGAGTCGCAGACCACGATGTTGTGTTTCTGCATGCCCAGCGCCACCAGCAGGTTCATACAGGCGATGGCCGCGGCGCCAGCGCCGGAGACCACCATGCGCACGTCGGAGAGGTTTTTCTCCACCACACGCAGACCGTTCAGAATGGCGGCGGTACTGATAATCGCCGTGCCGTGCTGGTCGTCATGGAACACGGGAATGTTCATACGCTCGCGCAGCTTCTGCTCGATATAGAAACATTCCGGCGCTTTGATGTCTTCCAGATTGATGCCGCCGAAGGTCGGCTCCAGCGCCGCCACCACGTTGATGAATTTATCCGGGTCCAGTTCGTCCACTTCGATATCGAAGACGTCGATACCGGCAAATTTCTTAAACAGAACGCCCTTCCCTTCCATCACCGGCTTACCGGCCAGCGCGCCAATGTTCCCTAACCCCAGTACCGCCGTACCGTTAGAGATAACGGCCACCAGGTTGCCACGGGCGGTGTATTTGTACGCTGCCAGCGGATCTTTTTCGATTTCAAGGCACGGGGCAGCTACGCCTGGCGAGTAGGCCAGCGCCAGATCGCGCTGGGTCGCCAGCGGTTTGGTCGGGGATACCTGGATTTTACCCGGAACAGGAAACTCGTGAAAATCGAGAGCGCTTTGTTTTAACTGATCATCCATCTTGTTATTCCTTTCACGTTTCGGTCAAAAAGGGTGATGTTGACGTTCCTATGCACACCCTGGTGTGCCGCATAGTATCGCCGCAGGCAGGCTCCTAAACTTTGAAGGCTGCCAAACTCTCACCATTGCAGAATAAAAATTGTTATCAATTTATAACAGCCATGTTACCCGTCTCAGACAGCAATGCCTCCCCCGTCTGCTATGCTTTTTTGTTAAGTCCATCATGATTTTCTCAGAAGTGTGACCTGACGCACTCGACTAACTCTTTTATTTCCAAGGAGTAATTATGAACCAGCTAGACGGCATCAAACAATTTACCACCGTGGTTGCAGACAGCGGCGACATCGAATCGATTCGTCACTACCAGCCGGAAGACGCGACCACCAACCCCTCGTTGCTGCTCAAGGCGGCCGGTCTTGCGCACTTTAGTCATCTGATTGATGACGCCCTTGCCTACGGCAAAAAGCGCGGGAAAACGCAGGAGCAGCAGGTCGCCGAAGCCAGTGACAAGCTGGCGGTCAATATCGGTGCGGAAATTCTTAAAAGCATACCGGGACGCGTCTCCACCGAAGTGGATGCCCGCCTCTCATTCGACCAGGAAAAGAGCATTAGCAAGGCTCGCCGCCTGGTGGAACTCTACCAGGAGCAGGGGATCGATAAATCACGCATCCTGATCAAGCTTGCCTCCACCTGGGAAGGCATCCGCGCGGCGGAAGTGCTGGAGAAAGAGGGGATCAACTGTAACCTGACGCTGCTGTTCTCCTTCGCCCAGGCGCGTGCCTGCGCCGAAGCGGGCGTGTTCCTGATTTCACCGTTTGTCGGACGTATCTACGACTGGTATCAGGCGAAACAGCCGATGGATCCGTATGTGGTGGACGAAGATCCCGGCGTGAAATCGGTGCGTAATATCTACGATTATTACAAGCAGCACCGCTACGAGACCATCGTGATGGGGGCCAGCTTCCGCCGCACCGAGCAGATCCTCGCGCTCGCGGGCTGCGACCGGCTGACCATCTCCCCTGACCTGCTGAAAAAGCTTCAGGAGAGTGAAGAGACGGTGATCCGCAAGCTTGTGCCAACCTCTACCGTTCTGCCAAAACCAAAACCCATGACCGAAGCGGAATTCCGCTGGGAGCACAATCAGGACCCAATGGCCGTGGAAAAACTGGCGGACGGCATCCGTCAGTTCGCCGTCGACCAGCGCAAACTCGAAGATCTTCTCGCCGCCAAACTTTAACCTTGCCACGGAGTGAACTATGTCCCGTAAAGAGCTCGCCAACGCCATTCGCGCCCTCAGCATGGATGCCGTACAAAAAGCCAATTCCGGCCACCCTGGCGCCCCCATGGGTATGGCTGATATCGCCGAAGTGCTGTGGAACGACTTCCTGAAGCACAACCCTACCGATCCGACCTGGTACGACCGCGACCGTTTTATTCTTTCCAACGGGCACGCCTCGATGCTGCTCTACAGCCTGCTGCACCTTTCCGGCTACGATCTGCCGCTTGAGGAATTAAAAAACTTCCGCCAGCTGCACTCCAAAACGCCGGGCCACCCGGAGATCGGCTATACGCCGGGCGTTGAAACCACTACCGGCCCGCTGGGCCAGGGGCTGGCGAATGCGGTTGGCCTGGCGATTGCCGAACGTACGCTGGCCGCGCAGTTCAACCAGCCCGACCACGAGATTGTCGATCACTATACCTATGTCTTTATGGGCGACGGCTGTCTGATGGAGGGGATCTCTCACGAGGTCTGTTCTCTGGCGGGCACCCTGGGGCTGGGCAAGCTGATTGGCTTCTACGATCACAACGGCATCTCCATTGACGGGGAAACCGAGGGCTGGTTTACCGACGACACGGCGAAACGCTTTGAAGCCTATCACTGGCACGTGGTGCACGAGATCGACGGTCACAATCCTGAGGCGGTGAAAAAAGCGATTCAGGAAGCGCAGAGCGTGAAGGACAAACCGTCCCTGATCATCTGCCGCACCACCATCGGCTTCGGCTCGCCGAACAAAGCGGGCAAAGAGGAGGCGCACGGCGCGGCGCTGGGTGAAGAGGAAGTGGCGCTGACCCGCCAGAAACTGGGCTGGAAACACCCGGCCTTTGAGATCCCAAAAGAGATCTACAAGGCCTGGGATGCTCGCGAAACAGGTGAAAAAGCGCAGCAGGCCTGGAACGAGAAGTTTGCCGCCTACAAAAAAGCGTATCCGGAGCTGGCGGCTGAGTTTACCCGCCGCATGAGCGGCGGCCTGCCGGAAGACTGGGAAGAGAAAACCCAGGCGCTGATTGAAAACCTGCAATCCAACCCGGCGAAAATTGCCACCCGTAAGGCATCACAAAACACCCTTAACGCGATTGGCCCAATCCTGCCCGAACTGCTGGGCGGCTCGGCGGATCTGGCGCCAAGTAACCTTACCATCTGGTCCGGCTCTAAATCCCTGAAGGAGGACATTGCCGGGAACTACATCCACTACGGCGTGCGCGAGTTCGGGATGACCGCCATTGCCAACGGCATCGCCCACCATGGCGGCTTCGTGCCGTACACCGCCACCTTCCTGATGTTTGTCGAATATGCCCGTAACGCGGCGCGTATGGCGGCCCTGATGAAGGCGCGGCAAATCATGGTGTACACCCACGACTCTATCGGGCTGGGTGAAGATGGGCCGACGCACCAGGCGGTAGAGCAGCTGGCGAGCCTGCGCTTAACGCCAAACTTCAGCACCTGGCGTCCTTGCGATCAGGTGGAAGCGGCAGTGGGCTGGAAGCTGGCCGTAGAGCGTCATAACGGACCCACGGCGCTGATCCTGTCGCGCCAGAACCTGGCGCAGATCGAGCGCACGCCGGAGCAGGTGAAAAATATCGCCCGCGGCGGGTACATCCTGAAAGACAGCGGCGGCAAGCCAGACGTGATCCTGATCGCCACCGGTTCCGAGGTGGAAATCACGGTAAAAGCGGCGGAGAAACTGACCGCCGAGGGTCACGCGGTGCGCGTGGTTTCACTCCCTTCAACGGATATCTTTGATGCTCAGGATGAGGCGTACCGCGAATCGGTGCTGCCTTCAAACGTCGCGGCGCGCGTGGCGGTTGAAGCTGGCATTGCCGACTACTGGTACAAATACGTGGGCCTGAAAGGGGCAATTGTCGGGATGCATGGTTACGGTGAATCCGCCCCGGCCGACAAGCTGTTCCCATATTTCGGCTTTACCGTTGAGAACGTGGTGGAGAAGGCGCTAAGCGTGCTGTAGTGCTTTTGCCGGGTGACGCTGTCGTTTACCCGGCCTGCGGTTCGAGGCTTTGTAGGCCGGGTAAGGCGTAGCCGCCACCCGGCTTTTTCACACCACTCTTACCCCTGCCGCCATCACCCGCTCCGGCGTTAATAACACACTTTCTCGGGCGTCATCGGTTTCCGCGCAGAGCAACATGCATTCAGATGTTTCACCGCGCATTTTAGCCTTTGCCAGGTTACACAACACCACCACCGTTTTGCCCATCAGCTCCTCTTCCCGGTAATACGGCACCAGGCTGGTGACGGTTTGCAACGTTCTGTCTCCCACCTCTATCTGCGCAATATAGAGCTTGTCCGCATTGGCGTGACGTTTAACGTCAACAATCTTCCCCACGCGGATCTCGAGCTTTGCAAAATCATCGTACGCTACCGTTTCCACTTTTGCCTCCCTGGTAAAATTTTACTAAATACTAACACGGTAACTGGCGAGAGCAACAGGGATGTTATTTACTAAAAATTAATGCATGTCCGAACGTATCCTTTACAATAAGCTATCTCGTGGGGAATAAGGACAAACATGGCAACGCTGAAAGACATCGCGACGGAAGCTGGCGTCTCGCTGGCAACGGTATCCCGGGTTTTAAACGATGACCCGACGCTGAATGTGAAAGAAGAGACGAAACACCGCATTCTGGAGATTGCCGAGAAGCTGGAATACAAAAGCACGACCTCTCGTAAAATGCAGTCTGTCGCTGCCGGTCAGCAACATATTCTGGCGCTCTACAGCTACCAGCAGGAACTGGAGATCAACGACCCTTACTATCTTGCCATTCGCCACGGCATAGAGACGCAGTGCGAAAAACTGGGGGTCGAACTGAGTAACTGCTACGCTAATGCCACCCTGCCGGAGCTGAAAAAGCTCACCGGGGTGTTGATTGTAGGCAAACCCTCCCCTGCGCTTCGACGTGCGGCAATGTCGTTGACCGACAACGTCTGTTTTATCGACTTTCACGAGCCAGGCAGCGAGTACGATTCTGTCGATATTGACCTTTCGCGCATCAGCAAGCAGATCGTGGATTTCTTTATTGCTCAGGGAGTTAAGCGGATTGGCTTTATCGGCGGCGAAGATGAGCCAGGCAAGGCTGATATTCGGGAAGCCGCCTTCGTGGAGTACGGGCTTCTGAAAGGGGTGGTATCGGAACAGGACATCTGGCGCGGCGGTTTTTCCAGCTCGTCCGGTTATGAACTGGCAAAAATCATGCTGGCACAACAGTGCTGGCCTTCCGCCTTGTTCGTGGCCTCCGATTCCATCGCCATCGGGGTGTTACGCGCCATCCACGAAAAAGGGCTGGCGATCCCGGAAGATATTTCACTGATCAGCGTGAACGACATTCCAACCGCCCGCTTTACCTTCCCGCCTCTTTCCACCGTGCGCATTCACTCTGAAATGATGGGCAGCCAGGGCGTTAATCTGCTGCTGGAAAAGGCCCGCGATGGCCGCGCGCTACCGCTTCAGGTCTTTGTCCCGAGCGTACTGAAGCTGCGCGGCACCACCCGCTGATTTCCACCTGTTAACTCTCCCGCCGGGCACGCCCGGCTTTTTTAATTTCGTGATCGAGTTAAAGCAAATCGGTTTTACTGATTTTATTTAGTAAAATATTTACCAAAATCTCCAGCAATGATGTTTTACCCCTACAGGGAGATCACATGAATCGCTGGGAAAATATTCAACTCACGCATGAAAACCGGCTCCCGCCACGTGCGTACTTCTTCTCTTATGACACCGTTTCCCGGGCACGCACGTTTGCGCGTGAAGCCAGCAGCCACTTTCTGTCGCTAAGCGGAAAGTGGAACTTTCGCTTCTTCACGAACCCGCTGCTTGTCCCGGAAAACTTTACCTCAGAATACATGGCCGACTGGGGCGATATTACCGTGCCGGGCATGTGGCAGATGGAAGGTCACGGCCAGTTGCAGTACACCGACGAAGGCTTTCCTTTCCCGGTGGACGTACCATGGGTGCCGTCAGACAACCCGACCGGGGCATACCAGCGCTGGTTTACGCTTTCTGAAAGCTGGCAAGAGAAACAGACCCTTATCAAGTTTGACGGCGTCGAAACCTATTTCGAAGTCTACGTGAATGGCCGCTATATAGGCTTTAGCAAAGGCAGCCGACTGTCTGCCGAGTTTGATATCAGCGATGCGGTACACAGCGGGCAAAACCTGTTGTGCGTACGGGTTATGCAGTGGGCAGATTCCACCTACATTGAGGATCAGGACATGTGGTGGACGGCGGGGATATTCCGCGACGTCTACCTGCTGGGAAAATCACTCACACATGTCCGCGATTTCACGGTTAAAACCACCTTTGACGAGGCATACCGGGACGCCACCCTCTTCTGTCAGCTTGAGCTGGAAAACCTTGCTGCACGCCCTGGCTGTGTTCAACTGGATTATACCCTGTACGACGGCGAGACAGTGCTGCACAAGGGAACAACCGACAACCTGACCGTCAGCGAGCGTGCGGAAACCGCCTTCAGCATTGAGGTGAGGCAACCCCGCCAGTGGTCCGCTGAATCGCCGGATCTTTATCATCTGGTCATGACTTTAAAAGATAACCATGGCCAGACGCTGGAAATCATCCCGCAGCGCATCGGGTTTCGGGATATCAAGGTGAAAGACGGCCTGTTCTACGTTAACAACCGTTATCTGAAGCTGCACGGCGTCAATCGTCATGACAACGATCATCTGAGGGGCCGCGCGGTGGGGATGGATCGCGCGGAGCGCGACCTGATCCTGATGAAGCAGCACAATATCAACTCGGTACGTACCGCCCACTACCCGAACGACCCGCGCTTTTACGAGCTTTGCGACCTGTACGGCCTGTTTGTAATGGCTGAAACGGATGTGGAGTCTCACGGCTTCGCCAACGTCGGCGACCTGAGCCGCATTACGGACGATCCGGTGTGGGAGCCGGTCTACGTTGAGCGCATCGAACGCCATATTCACGCGCAGAAAAATCATCCGTCGATCATCATCTGGTCGCTCGGAAACGAGTCCGGCTACGGCTGTAACATCCGCGCGATGGCCCGTGCGGCAAAAGCGCTGGATGATACTCGCCTGCTTCACTACGAAGAAGATCGCGACGCCGAGGTGGTGGACATTATCTCCACCATGTATACCCGCGTACCGCTGATGAATCTGTTTGGCGAATACCCGCACGCCAAACCGCGCATTATCTGCGAATACGCCCATGCGATGGGCAACGGTCCCGGCGGGTTGACCGAGTATCAGAACGTGTTCGATCGCCACGACTGCATTCAGGGGCATTATGTCTGGGAGTGGTGCGACCACGGTATTCAGAAAACAGACGCCAGCGGCAATATCTGGTACGCCTATGGCGGCGACTTCGGTGATTACCCCAATAATTACAACTTCTGCCTCGACGGGCTGATCTACTCCGATCAAACGCCCGGGCAAGGTTTGCGTGAGTACAAGCAGGTTATCGCCCCGGTCAAACTGCGCTGGCAAAACGGTGAGCTGCACGTTGATAACCGCTTATGGTTCACCAGCCTGGATGATTACACCCTGCTCACGGAGGTGCGTGCGGAAGGTGAAACGCTGCACAGCGAGCCACTGAACATCACCGGGTTGGCCCCCAACAGCTCCCGCAGCGTCAGCCTGCACGTGCCGGAACTGGACGAGCGCGAAGCATTCCTGACTGTACGTATTATCAAAAACAGTCCCACGCGCTACAGCGAGGTCGGGCACGAGATCGCGGTGTATCAGTTCCCGTTAAAAGGCCGCACGGCACGCCCGACACCGTTTATCAACACCAGTGCCACTCCGCTGCGTCTGGAGGAAGATCGCCTGAGCTGCACCGTGACCGGGCATAACTTCCGCGCGACCTTCTCTAAAGTATCGGGAAAACTCAGCGCCTGGCAGGTGAACGGTGAGGAATACCTTACCCGTGAGCCGAAGATTAACTTCTTCAAGCCCATGATTGATAACCATAAGCAGGAGTATGAAGGGCTGTGGCAGCCGTATCATTTCCTGATCATGCAGGAGCATCTGCGTGGTTTCGAGGTTGAGCAGCATAACGATGCGATCATCGTCACCACCCGTACCCTGATTGCCCCGCCAGTGTTTGATTTTGGCATGCGCTGTACCTATCGCTGGCGCATCGCCGCCGACGGGCAGATCAACGTTGAGCTATGCGGTGAGCGCTACGGCGAGTACCCACACATCATTCCGTGCATCGGCTTTACGCTTGGCATCAACGGCGGTTTCGATCAGGTGAGCTACTACGGGCGAGGGCCGGGTGAAAACTATCCGGACAGCCAGCAGGCCAGCACCATCGACCTGTGGCACACCACGGTTGATAAGATGTTTGAAAATTATCCGTTCCCGCAAAACAACGGCAACCGTCAGCAGGTGCGCTGGGCCTCCCTCGCGGATCGTCATGGCAGCGGCGTGCTGGTCGTACCGCAACAGCCTCTCCACTTCAGCGCCTGGCACTACACGGCTGAGAACATTCACGCCGCACAGCACTGCAACGAACTGCGCCGCTGCGATGACATCACGCTTAATCTTGACCACCAGGTGCTGGGCTTAGGCTCCAATTCCTGGGGAAGTGAGGTACTGGAGAGCTGGCGCGTCTGGTTCAGTCCGTTCCGCTACGGCTTCACATTGCTCCCGCTCAATGGCGGCCGCATCGCCTCGATGGCGCTGGCACGCCAGCAATTCGGCACCGGTTTCTTCTCCATGGATTTGCACAGCGAGGCAGACAAATGATCGTTCTTGAGAGCCTGGAACAGTTTCAACAGCATTACCGCACGGGTCGCAAATGGCAGCGCTGCTCAGAAGCCATTAACAATATCGATAATATCTCGCCCGGCGTAGCCCATTCGATTGGCGATTCGCTGGCCTACCGTGTGACCAATGATGCCAGCACCGACGCGCTGTTTGTCGGGCATCGCCGCTATTTCGAGGTGCATTACTACCTTCAGGGCGCGCAGAAAATTGAATATGCCGCCAAAGATGCGCTTCAGACAGTGGAGTGCTACCGCGATGAGACCGATCGAGAATACCTGAAAGGCGTGGGTACCACCGAACAGGTGCGCGAGGGGCAGATCGTAATTTGTGAGAACCATGAGGCGTATCGCTTTATCAGCGAGGAGCCGGTCAAAAAAGTCATTCTCAATGTGACCATCGAAGACGGTTATTTCCATAACAAATAAAAAACGAGCGGTGCCAATGAAGCACCGCTAGCCTCTTACCCGGAGAAACGTTATGTCTGAAACCACCAAACGCAATACCATCGGCAAATTCGGCCTGCTGTCGCTGACCTTTGCCGCCGTGTTTAGTTTTAACAACGTGATCAATAATAATATCGAACTCGGACTTGCCTCCGCGCCGATGTTCTTTTTAGCAACCCTGTTCTATTTTATCCCGTTCTGCTTAATTATCGCTGAGTTTGTCTCGTTGAATAAAAACTCAGAAGCTGGAGTTTATGCCTGGGTAAAAAGTTCACTCGGCGGGCGCTGGGCATTTATTACCGCTTATACATACTGGTTCGTGAATTTATTCTTCTTCACCTCGTTATTACCGCGCGTCATTGCCTATGCCTCTTATGCCTTTCTTGGCTATGAGTACATTCTCACACCATTTGCCACAACGGTGCTAAGTATGATGCTGTTCGCCTTCTCAACGTGGGTCTCCACCAACGGGGCGAAGATGCTGGGGCCAATTACGTCTGTAACCTCCACGCTGATGCTGCTGCTGACGCTCTCTTACATTCTGCTGGCGGGCGCGGCGCTAATGGGTGGGGTGCAGCCCGCTGATCCGATTACCGTCGACGCGATGATCCCGCATTTTAACTGGGCATTCCTCGGCATTACCACCTGGATATTTATGGCTGCCGGGGGCGCGGAATCCGTCGCGGTGTACGTAAACGATGTGAAAGGCGGTTCGAAATCTTTCGTTAAAGTGATCATCCTGGCGGGGATCTTTATCGGCGTGCTGTACTCCATCTCCTCGGTACTAATCAACGTCTTTATCAGCAGCAAAGCGTTGAAGTTTACCGGGGGTTCGGTGCAGGTGTTCCACGGTCTGGCGGTGTGGTTTGGCCTGCCGGAAGTGTTGATGAACCGTTTCGTCGGTCTGGTTTCCTTTACCGCCATGTTCGGCTCCCTGCTGATGTGGACGGCGACGCCGGTCAAAATCTTTTTCTCGGAGATCCCGACCGGCATTTTTGGTCCGAAAACTGTGGCGCTGAACGAAAACGGCGTACCGGCGCGCGCGGCCTGGATCCAGTATTTGATTGTGATCCCACTGATGATTATCCCGTCCATGGGCTCCAGTACCGCGCAGGAGCTGATGAACACCGTCATCAATATGACCGCTGCGGCCTCCATGTTACCGCCGCTGTTTATTATGCTGGCCTACCTCAACCTGCGTCGTAAGCTCGATCACCTGCCGCGCGATTTCAGGATGGGTTCACGAACCACGGGTATAACCATAGTGTCGATGCTGATTGTTATTTTCGCCATTGGTTTTGTGGCATCCACTTTCCCTACCGGTGCCAATATTCTGACCATTATTTTCTATAACGTCGGTGGCATTGTTTTATTCCTCGGATTTGCCTGGTGGAAATACAGCAAATACGTAAACGGATTATCAAAAGAACAACAAAAAATTGAAGCATCACCTGCCTCGAATATTAACTGAAATAAAAGGCATGGATTTTATCTCATTGGGATGAGTTTATGAAAATTAAACAAAAAACATTTTGGGCACTCGCTGCCCTCTCTTTCTGCTGCCCTGCTATTGCCGCAGAAGATGCCCGGCCCGCTGAACATGACGACACCAAAACACCGACAATAGCCTCCCCGTCATTTCGTTTTTATGGCGAGATGGGCGTCGGTGGGTATATGGATTTAGAAGGTCAGGATAAACATAAATACAGCGACGGCACTTATATTGAGGGCGGTCTGGAGATGAAACAGGGGAACTGGTTCGGCCTGATTTACGGCGAAGGCTGGACCGTACAGGCGGATCATCAGGGCAACGCCTGGGTGCCCGATCACAGCTGGGGCGGGTTTGAAGGTGGGATTAACCGCTTCTACGGCGGTTACAAAACCGATAACAGCACCGAGATCATGCTCAGCCTGCGCCAGGACTCGTCTCTCGATGACCTGCAATGGTGGGGCGATTTTACGCCGGATCTGGGTTATGTGATCCCCAACACCCGCGACATCTTGTACGCACTAAAGGTGCAAAACCTCTCCGGCAACCTGCGCTATAGCGTCACCGCCACGCCAGCGGGTCACCATGACGAAAGCAAGGCCTGGCTGCACTTCGGCAAATACGATCGTTATGACGACAAATATACCTATCCGGCAATGGCGAATGGCTATATTCAGTACGACATCATGAAAGATGTCACCTGGATGAACGGTCTTGAAATTACCGACGGTACAGGCCAGCTCTTTTTAACAGGCGTTTTGACACCCAACCTGGCGGCACGCGCGTGGCATCATACCGGACGGGCAGATGGACAGAACGTCTCCGGCACGGAGAGCGGATTTATGGTCAGCGCCATGGTGGAAGCCCTGAAAGGCGTTTATCTCTCCACTGCTTACAGCTACGCGAAACATCGTCCGGACGATTCGGCTGAAGAAACTACCTCGTTTATGCAGTTCGGGATCTGGTACGAGTACGGCGGCGGGCGTTTTGCCACCGCTGCCGACAGCCGCTTCTATATGAAAAATGCCTCCGGCGACCCGAGCGATCAGGTCTTCCTGATGCAATACTTCTACTGGTAAAAAGGATCTACCACCATGAAATACGTCCTCACGCCGCTGGCCTGCGCGCTGGCGCTCAGTTTTTCGGCTCACGCCGCCACCGCAACTGACTTCAAAAACGTCATCAACCGTACCGGCGCGCCGCTCTTCATGCAGGATTTCGACTACGACGACCACCAGCGGTTTAATCCCTTTTTTGATATGGGTGCCTGGCACGGGCATTTGCTGCCGGACGGGCCGCAGACCCAGGGCGGATTTCCCGGCGTAGCGCTGCTCACCGAAGAGTACATCAACTTTATGGCGACGAATTTTGATCGCCTGTCCGTGTACCAGAACGGTAAAAAAGTGGATTTCACCCTTGAAGCCTACAGCCTCCCTGGCGCGTTGGTGCAGAAACTGAGCGCCAGGGATGTTCGGATCGTGATGACGCTGCGCTTTGCTTCTGCGCGTACTTCGCTGCTTGAAACCCGTATTACCAGCAAAACGCCGCTGGAGCTGGTGTGGGACGGCGAGCTGCTGGAAAAACTGGAGGCCAAAGAGGGCAAGCCGCGTTCGGATAAAACCATCGACAGCGCATATCCTGATTATCAGCGTAAAATTGTAGCCACGCGCGACGGCCTGAAGGTGACCTTCGGCAAGGTACGCTCCACCTGGGATCTGCTCACCTCCGGCAGTTCCGAATATCAGTTACACCGCTCTCTTCCTGCCGAGACCACCGTTGACGGACATCGCTTTACCAGCCGGGCACAGATTTCCGGCAGCACCACGCTGTACACTACCTACTCCCATCTGCTGAACGCCGATGACGTCGCGCGTGAACAGCCGCAGATCCGCGACATTCTGGCGCGTCCGGCCTACTTTATGGCCGCCTCGCAAGCGCGCTGGGAGAGGTATTTACAACAAGGGTTAACCAACCCGCACGCGACTCCAGAACAAACGCGCGTGGCGGTGAAAGCCATCGAGACGTTGAACGGTAACTGGCGTTCGCCAGGCGGCGCGGTGCGTTTTAACACGGTGACGCCCTCCGTAACCGGACGCTGGTTCTCCGGCAACCAGACCTGGCCGTGGGACACCTGGAAACAGGCATTTGCCATGGCGCATTTCAACCCGGAGATCGCCAAAGAGAACATCCGCGCGGTCTTCTCCTGGCAGATCAAACCCGACGATCCGGTGCGCCCGCAGGATACCGGATTTGTGCCGGATTTAATCGCCTGGAACCTGAGCCCGGAACGAGGCGGCGACGGCGGTAACTGGAACGAGCGTAACACCAAGCCGAGCCTGGCGGCATGGTCGGTGATGGAGGTGTATAACACCACGCAGGATAAAGCCTGGCTTGCCGAGATGTATCCAAAACTGGTTGCCTATCACGACTGGTGGCTGCGTAACCGCGATCATAACGGCAACGGCGTGCCGGAGTACGGTGCGACGCGTGATAAGGCCCATAACACCGCTACCGGCGAGATGCTGTTCACGGTGAAAAAAGGTGATAAAGAAGAGTCGCTTTCCGGCCTGAATAACTACGCACGGATAATTGATAACGGCCAGTACGACAGCCTGGAGATCCCCGCGCAGGTGGCCGCCTCGTGGGAGTCCGGGCGCGATGATGCCGCCGTATTCGGATTTATCGATAAAGCGCAGCTGGATAAGTACGTTGAAAACGGCGGGAAACGCAGCGACTGGACGGTTAAATTTGCCGAAAACAGGAGTAAAAAAGGCGATCTGTTAGGGTATTCCTTATTACAGGAGTCCGTTGACCAGGCAAGCTATATGTACAGCGACAATCACTATCTGGCGCAGATGGCGAGCCTGCTGGGTAAAGAGCAGGAGGCCAGCCACTATCGCCAGCTGGCAGATAAGCTCGCAACCTATATCAACACCTGCATGTTCGATGCGAAAAGCGGGTTTTACTATGACCTTCGTATCGAGGATAAGCCGCTGGCGAACGGCTGTGCGGGCAAACCTATCGTCGAGCGTGGTAAAGGGCCGGAAGGCTGGTCTCCGCTGTTTAACGGTGCCGCGACGCAGGAACATGCGGATGCCGTGGTCAAGGTGATGCTGGATCCGAAGGAGTTCAATACCTGGGTACCGCTCGGCACCGCCGCGCTGACAAACCCGGCGTTCGGCGCAGACATATACTGGCGCGGCCGGGTCTGGGTCGATCAGTTCTGGTTTGGACTAAAAGGCATGGAACGTTACGGCTATCGTGAGCAGGCGCAAACCCTCGCCGAAACCTTCTTTAAGCATGCGAAAGGGTTAACCTCGGACGGCCCGATTCAGGAGAACTATAACCCCCTGACCGGAGCACAGCAGGGCGCACCTAACTTCTCCTGGAGCGCGGCGCATTTGTATATGCTGTATAACGACTTTTTCCGTAAGAGCGATCGGTGATGCCCTCGTGCCCGGTGGCGGCTACGCCTTACCGGGTCTACGGTTCTAAAAAGTAGGCCGGGTAAGCGACAGCGCCACCCGGCAAAACCCTACCTTGTGATCCACAGCGTGGGCCAGGCATCTGGCCCATTCCAGTTATCACAGCTTGGCTCTTCCGCGTAGCGTACCAGGCGGAAGCGCTGGCCGTTAAAACGCCAGCGGGTCTGGATCCCACAGTCGCCAATCCCGCGTCCCAGCGCCAGCGTGGTCAGCTCGCGCGTTTTTTCGTCGAAGCTGGCATTCATCAGCTCCATGTCGCTACTCTGGCTGGAAGGGGTAAACGGCAGGCGCAATCTCACGCTCCTGGCCGAAAATGGTTTTTTACGCGACACCAGCCACGCCAGGTCGACGGTGTTGTACGCCCCCGCCTCACAGCTGATGATCATCAGCGCTTTGTCATCGGTCAGCGCGGTCACGCGCACTTCACGCCGGTTCGGATCGAGAGAGCACTGGCTATGGTTCATGCGCCAGGTACCGTAATCCAGCAGATCGTTGAGTTCGTTATGCGTCAGCGGCGTTGGCGTGGGGTTCACCACCGCCACCTTTTTTAATGCCGGCGCAGGCGGCACGCTCAGCGGTGGACTATCCCCTTTTTTAATCCACGCCGTTTCACTTCCGACGCGTTTTTGCTGGGCATCGATAAACAGCAGCGCCGCTTTCAGACCGGCCAGAGAAATTGTCTGCTTCCCCCCGCGCAGGGTCAGCGCCTGCCCTTCCTGAATGGTTTTCAGAAACGTGGTGATGGTGGCCGTATCGTCTGTTTTAAGATGCCAGGGGGCTAACTGCCAGTGTTGCGACGTGAGTTTAAGCGGCACATTGTCGAGCAGCAGGCGCGGGGCGATGTCAGGCTCTTTCACCGGAGGCGCCGAAAGCCCGCCGAGATCGATGCGCAGGCTGGCGTCCGTTTTTGCCCCCGCACTGCGGCTCAGCGTCATGACCAGACCGCGATGCTCGCCGGTATTGCGCGCTACGCAGAAGTTCTGGTTATTGCAGGTCACCTGCCAGTCTGAAAAAGACTGTTGCGCAGGCGCAGCCCACACCAAAGGCGCGGGAAGCACGCAAATGAAGAAGAGAAGATAAACGCAGTAGCGCATGAACGGCACAGCCCCGGAAACGAATAGGTCAATCTGGGGCGTATCTTCGTGCCCTGGGCGGGCTGGCTCAATCGGATTTATCGGATAGATTTATCTGAAATACAACTTATCGCGCTTCCGCCGCCGCATTCATCCGCCCGCTGGTTTGCAGATACTGCAACAGGATCACCGCTTTACCGTCGCGGATCTCACCGCGTTTCACCATGTCGACAGCCTGAGCGAAAGGCATTTCCAGCACTTCAATGTCTTCATCGTCCACGCCGCCGCCCCGGTGCGTGCGCTGAGCATCGGTATATTCCGCAATGAAGAAGTGAACCAGCTCGGTAACCCCGCCAGGGGACATAAACAGCTCAAAGACTTTCTGCACCGCACCCACTTCAAAACCCGTCTCCTCAATGGCTTCTTTGCGGATACACACTTCCGGCTCATCGTCATCAAGCAGACCTGCACAGGTTTCAATCAGACGTCCGTCCGCGTTGCCATTGACCCATGTCGCGATGCGAAACTGGCGGATCAGCACCACGCTTTGCTTTTCACGGTTATACAGCAGGATGGTTGCACCATTGCCCCGGTCGTAGACTTCGCGTTTATGGCGAATGACGTCCCCGTTCTTACGGGTGAGATCGTAAGTGATGTTACGCAGGACAAAGTAATTTTCAGAAAGGATTTTGTCTTTAATAACGGTAATGTTCAGGGACATACGGGCTCCACGGCAAAATGAGTCTGTTTATACTACGCCGTGAAGCCCGCTTTGTCGCCCGTCTGCATTAATGCATGTTGCGCGGCGGCACGCCAAGCCAGTCCATGATCCCCTGCGCGGCATGACGCCCTTCCGCCATCGCGGTGACCACCAGATCCGCACCGCGTACCGCATCACCGCCAGCAAAAATCTGCGGATTCGAGGTCTGGTAGCGATAACGGCTCTCCACGGAGGCCCTGATGCGCCCCCAGTCGTCGGTGTCGACGCCCTGCGCCTGAAGCCACGGCATGGCGTGCGGATTAAAACCAAACGCCATGATCACCGCATCCGCTGGCATGACAAACTCACTGCCCGCCACCGGGACAGGACGCCGCCGCCCCTGCGCATCCGGCTCGCCCAGCCTGGTGCGCAGCATCCGGATACCGTTAACCTTCCCGTCGGTATCCAGCGTGAGCTCAACCGGCTGGACATTAAATTCAAACGCTGCGCCCTCTTCTTTCGCGTTTTTAACCTCTTTCTTTGAGCCCGGCATGTTGGCCTCGTCCCGCCGATAGGCGCAGGTGACTTTCGCCGCGCCATGCCGCAGCGCGGTGCGCACGCAGTCCATCGCCGTATCGCCCCCGCCGAGCACCACCACGTTTAAACCCTGTGTGTCGATAAACGGTTCGTCTGCGGCAGGATCAAGGCCCATCACGTTCCGCGTGTTTGCCACTAAAAACGGCAGCGCGTCGTACACACCCGGCGCGTCTTCGTGAGGGATACCCGCTTTCATGGAACGATAGGTCCCTACGCCGATGAACAGGGCATCGTAGTCGTTTTGCAGTTGGGCCATCGACACGTCTTTTCCCACCTCGCAGTTCAGCTCGAAGCGGATGCCCATCGCGCTGAATATCTCTCTGCGCCGCGCTAACAGGGATTTATCCAGCTTGAAGGCCGGAATACCAAAGGTCAGCAATCCGCCGATTTCCGGATGGCGGTCGTAGACCGTCACGCCGACGCCGCTGCGCACCAGCACGTCGGCGCAGGCCAGCCCTGCCGGACCGGCGCCGATGATGGCGACGCGCTTACCGGCCGGCTTAACGTGGCTAACGTCCGGCGTCCAGCCCATCGCCAGCGCCCGATCCGAGATATACCGTTCGATATTACCGATGGTTACTGCCCCTGACGCATCCCGCAGGGTGCAGGCGCCTTCACATAATCGATCCTGTGGGCAGACGCGGCCGGTAATTTCCGGTAAACAGTTAGTCTGGTGAGAAAGCTCAGCCGCACCGACGATATCCCCCGCCCCGATCCGCTGAATCCACTGGGGAATGTGGTTATGCAGCGGGCAGGTCCACTCGCAAATGCTGTGCTCGCCACATTTCAGGCACCGGGATGCCTCGCGCTGCGCCTGTTCCGGGCGAAACGGCAGGTAGATCTCGTTAAAATGGTATGCGCGTGCTTCGGGGCTGAGCTTATCCGGCTCACCGCGCGCCGGGGTGTTTTGCATCTGTTGCCGTTTGGTTTGCGGAGGGACTGACTGAACCGCCTCGCTGTGCCACGGCAGCGCGTTCAGCCTTGCGCTGCGCTGTCGGCGCTGCTTAACCAGCTTATCCAGTACGGCTGGGGTGGCGAGCGTAAGCACCTCCGCCGGGCAGTTTTCCACGCAGGCCGGGCCTTGCGGCCTTTCCAGGCAGAGGTCGCATTTGTGCGCCGAGGCCTTTACGCTGTCGTTTTCCAGCGGGGCGATCAGCATGTCCATCGTGCCAAACGGACAGGCCACCACGCAGGCTTTACAGCCAATGCATTTTTGTTGATTGACCTGTACGCTGTCGCTGTGTTGCGTGATGGCTCCGTTCGGGCAGCTTTGCGCGCAGGGCACGTTTTCACAGTGGTGGCAGGTCACGGGGCTTTTTCGCAAGCCTGAGGTAAGGACCGTAATGCCGGGATGAAAATGGCGCTCGCTCAGCGCGTGCTGCTCCCCGTTGTGCGCCATCACACAGGCAACTTCGCAGGCGCGACAACCGATACACTGTTGAGCGTTGGCCATAATAAAACGATTCATAACAACACCTGTTTTTGGTTCAATAACCTTATTCTTTCTATTGTTATCGTATTTACCCACAGCGGCATGGCGACGCAATGTTCAAATGCCCAGGAAGCCGAACTATTTCCAGTGAACCTGTGGCAGATCAATTTAATTCAGGAAGCTGATGAGTGACCGTTAAACGCCCCGTATCGGGAAGCCTGGCTCGGGCTTTCTTTTCGATGATTGTCTTGTCCGTTCTGATCAGCGCCATTGCGCTGGTCACACTCGCCAGCAGCCAGCGCGACGCCGAGGCGATTAACATCGCCGGCTCGCTGCGTATGCAGAGCTACCGCCTGGGCTACGAAATGCAGCGCGCCGGCCCATCGCTGGCAGAGCACCGCGCGGTCTGGCAAAAAACGCTGAGCGCGCCTGCGTTGCAGAAGCTAAACCGCTGGTATGTGCCAGAGGACGTCAAACAGCGTTACCAGCAGTTGCACCTTGGCTGGCAGGAGATGGACACGCGCATCGCCAGCGGCGATACCGGGTGGTATCAGAACCACATTGAGGATTTCGTGGGCCGGATAGATTCCTTTGTGCTGGCGCTACAGCACTACACCGAACATAAAATTCAGCTGGTGATTTTCATGTCGCTGACGGGTGGCCTGGGCATCCTGCTGCTGGCGGTGGTGACCCTGCGGCGCATCCGCCGTCAGGTTGTGCTGCCGCTGAATAATCTGGTGGCGGCGAGCGAGCGTATCGAACAGGGGCAATTCGACACTCCCGCGCCGGATACTACGCTTCCCAACGAGCTGGGCCAGCTTTCCCGCGCCTTCAACCATATGTCGGCGGAATTACACACCCTGTACCGTTCACTTGAGCGCTCCGTTGCTGAAAAAACCCGCCACCTGAATGAAGCGCATCAGCAGCTCGAAATGCTGTTCAAATGCTCACAGGCGTTGAATACCGGGCAGATAGACAGCCACTGCTTCCGGCATATTTTGCAGATTGTGCATGACTATACGCAGATGAATTACCTGCAATTGCGCACCAGTGACGACTGGCAGCTTTACGAAGGACAGGAGTCCCCGGGCGAGAAAATGCACAATTTACCGGTGTTAATGCAGGACACCCTGTACGGCGAACTGCGCTGGCAAAGCGCGACCGGGGATGTTCCGCTGCCGCTCATGGAAAGCGTGGCGACGATGCTGGGCCGGGGGCTCTATTTTAATCAGGCGCAGAAACATTATCAGCAGCTGCTGCTGATGGAGGAGCGCGCCACCATCGCGCGCGAGCTGCATGATTCGCTGGCGCAGGTGCTCTCCTATTTGCGTATTCAGCTTACGCTGTTGAAACATGCCGTGCCCGGCGACAATGCTCCGGCGCAGACCATCATTACGGACTTCTCCCGCGAGCTGAATAATGCCTGGCATCAGCTACGCGAGCTGCTCACCACCTTCCGCCTGACGCTCAATCACGCCAATCTTCCTGCCGCGCTACAGGAGTCTCTCGACGGGTTGCAAAGCCAGACCCGCGCGAAGCTGGTGCTCGACTGCCGTCTCTCATCGCTGGCGCTGGACGCACAAAAACAGGTGCACCTCTTACAGATTGTGCGTGAGGCAGTGCTGAATGCGATTAAACATGCCGACGCCAGCGAGATTGTGGTCAGCTGCGTCACCACCGCGGACGGCACTCACACGGTCACGATCCGCGACAACGGCATTGGTATCGGCGACGCCAGTGAACCGCCGGGGCATTACGGGCTGAATATCATGCGCGAACGCGCGGGACGGCTCGGCGGGACATTACACTTTTCTCAGCCGCCACAGGGTGGGACACAGGTCAGCGTAACGTTCCGGACGCCTGCGGCGCAGGCTGAAAAATAGCGAGAAAGAAGGCGCGCTGAAAAAAGCGCATGATAATTTACATTATCTCCTTTATTTCTCCACGTTTGACCTGGGTCTTACCGCTAAAGTTAGGCGGGCAATAAACAATAATGACGTGCAGCAAAACGAGGTCACACTTTAATGGCGAATTTTTTCATCGATCGCCCCATTTTTGCCTGGGTGCTTGCAATCCTGTTGTGTCTGACGGGTGTCCTGGCGATTACGTCCCTTCCTGTTGAGCAATACCCTGACCTCGCGCCCCCCAACGTGCGTATCACGGCGAACTACCCTGGCGCCTCGGCACAGACGCTGGAAAATACCGTCACCCAGGTTATCGAGCAGAACATGACGGGTCTCGATAACCTGATGTACATGTCCTCACAGAGCAGCGCCACGGGCCAGGCGACGGTAACCCTGAGCTTTACGGCGGGCACGGATCCGGATGAAGCGGTGCAGCAGGTGCAAAACCAGCTGCAATCGGCCCTGCGTAAACTGCCTCAGGCGGTGCAGAACCAGGGGGTGACCGTGCGTAAAACCGGTGACACCAATATTTTGACCATCGCGTTTGTTTCAACCGATGGCTCAATGGATAAGCAGGACATCGCGGACTACGTCGCCAGTAATATTCAGGACCCGCTCAGCCGTATCAACGGCGTGGGTGATATCGACGCCTACGGCTCGCAGTACTCCATGCGTATCTGGCTGGATCCCAACAAGCTGAACAGCGTGCAGATGACCGCCAAAGATGTCACCGACGCTATCGAATCGCAGAACGCCCAGATTGCCGTGGGGCAGCTCGGCGGTACCCCGTCCGTGGACAACCAGGCGCTTAACGCCACCATCAACTCCCAGTCGCTGCTCCAGACACCTGAACAGTTCCGCAATATCACGCTACGCGTGAATCAGGACGGTTCGGAAGTGCGTCTGGGGGATGTCGCCACCGTGGAAATGGGGGCGGAAAAATATGACTACCTGAGCCGCTTCAACGGCAATGCCGCGTCCGGGCTGGGGGTGAAACTGGCCTCCGGCGCCAACGAAATGGCGACCGCGCAGCGGGTGCTAGAGCGTCTGGATGAGCTGTCGCATTTCTTCCCGCACGGACTGGAGTACAAAGTCGCCTACGAAACCACCTCGTTCGTAAAAGCCTCCATCGAAGATGTGGTGAAAACCCTGCTCGAAGCTATCGCGCTGGTGTTCCTCGTGATGTACCTGTTCCTGCAAAACTTCCGCGCTACGCTGATCCCCACTATTGCGGTGCCGGTGGTGCTGCTGGGTACCTTTGCGGTGCTGTATGCCTTCGGTTACAGCATCAACACCCTGACCATGTTCGCCATGGTGCTGGCCATCGGTCTGCTGGTGGATGATGCCATCGTGGTGGTGGAAAACGTTGAGCGCATCATGAGCGAGGAAGGGCTTTCGCCCCGCGAGGCCACGCGCAAATCGATGGGACAGATTCAGGGCGCGCTGGTCGGTATCGCCATGGTGCTGTCGGCGGTATTTATCCCGATGGCGTTTTTTGGCGGCACCACGGGCGCGATTTATCGCCAGTTCTCGATCACCATCGTTTCCGCGATGGTGCTCTCCGTACTGGTGGCGATGATCCTTACCCCTGCCCTGTGCGCGACGCTGCTGAAACCGCTGCATAAGGGCGAACACCACGGTCAAAAAGGCTTCTTCGGCTGGTTTAACCGCATGTTTAACCGCAATGCGGCGCGCTATGAAGCGGGCGTGGGTAAAGTTCTGCACCGCAGCGTACGCTGGATGGTGGTTTATGTTCTGCTGCTCGGCGGCATGGTCTTCCTGTTCCTGCGGCTGCCAACCTCGTTCCTGCCGCTGGAAGATCGCGGCATGTTTATCACCTCCGTACAGTTACCGAGCGGCTCGACCCAGCAGCAGACCCTGAAAGTGGTGCAGAAGGTTGAGAACTACTTCCATACTCAGGAGAAAGATAACGTGGTCTCCGTCTTCTCCACCGTCGGCTCTGGCCCTGGCGGTAACGGGCAGAACGTGGCGCGTATGTTTGTGCGCCTGAAAGACTGGGACCAGCGCGACAGCGATACCGGCTCCTCCTTTGCCATCATTGAACGTGCAACCAAAGCGTTCAACAAAATCAAGGAAGCGCGCGTTTTCGCCAGCAGCCCGCCCGCCATCAGCGGCCTGGGCAGCTCAGCCGGGTTTGATATGGAGCTTCAGGATCACGCGGGTGCCGGGCATGACGCGTTGATGGCTGCTCGCGACAAGCTGCTGGAGCTGGCCGGGAAAGATCCGCAGCTTACCCGCGTTCGTCATAACGGTCTGGATGACAGCCCTCAGCTACAGGTGGATATTGACCAGCGTAAAGCGCAGGCGCTGGGCGTCTCCATCGACGACATTAACGACACCCTGCAAACGGCATGGGGCTCAAGCTACGTGAATGACTTTATGGATCGCGGCCGCGTGAAGAAGGTCTACGTTCAGTCTGCCGCCAAATACCGCATGCTGCCGGACGATATCAACCGCTGGTATGTGCGCAATAACACCGGCGGCATGGTGCCGTTCTCGGCGTTTGCGACGTCACGCTGGGAGACCGGTTCACCGCGTCTGGAGCGTTACAACGGCTATTCGGCGCTGGAGATTGTCGGTGAAGCCGCGCCGGGCGTCAGTACCGGTACCGCAATGGATATAATGGAAAAACTGGTTCAGCAGTTACCGACCGGCTTTGGCCTGGAGTGGACGGCGATGTCCTACCAGGAACGGCTTTCCGGCGCTCAGGCGCCTGCCTTGTATGCCCTTTCGCTGCTGGTGGTGTTCCTCTGTCTGGCGGCGCTGTATGAAAGCTGGTCAGTGCCGTTCTCGGTGATGCTGGTGGTGCCTCTCGGGGTCATCGGAGCGCTGCTGGCAACCTGGATGCGCGGCCTGGAAAATGATGTCTATTTCCAGGTCGGACTCCTCACCGTAATCGGATTGTCGGCGAAAAACGCCATTCTGATCGTCGAATTTGCCAATGAGATGAATGCCAAAGGTCACGAACTGATGGCCGCCACGCTGCACGCCTGTCGTCAGCGCCTGCGTCCGATCCTGATGACTTCTCTGGCGTTTGTGTTTGGCGTCCTGCCGATGGCCACCAGCTCCGGCGCAGGCTCCAGCAGCCAGCACGCGGTGGGAACGGGCGTTATGGGGGGAATGATTTCGGCGACGATTCTGGCTATCTATTTCGTACCGCTGTTCTTTGTGCTGGTACGCCGTCGTTTCCCGCTGAAGGATAAGCCGGAATAACACGTTGAAATAAAAAAGGCGGCTTTACAGGCCGCCTTTTTATTGTGTGATTCTTTCACACTATGGTTATTTTAGTTAATTAAGTGCTCTTGCATTTCTTACCGGAAATTCATTTACGAAGCATGCCTTCGATAAAATCTTTCCAGTTCCCCAGTTCACGTTCAATCATAACAACCTCTCTTATTATTATGTGCATTCTACGAAAACGTATCATCATTGTGAAGCCACTTTAACCGATTGCTGTGATTGAACCCCGCTGTGCTGGTAGGTTTAGGATCACTATGAGCGTTGTCGGGTAAATTTTATGTGACCTACAGCAATATTTTGAAATAGTCGGAAAAATGACAGCATTTTTAATTTCCCCCTGAGTTTATTGGCAATTTAAACAGGGTGGACAACTATGCTTAAAAGATGAAAGACTATTCAGCTTACAGCTGTTCGTTGAATTATGGAGAATTGTAAATCCCGAAAAATTCCGAATGTGTTATATTCCACTTAAGGATATATCTTCGAAAATATTGAACATTTAACCCACAAAAGAACAAAAGGATTCACTATGGTTGTGATGTACGGCATTAAGAATTGCGACACGATTAAAAAAGCCCGCCGCTGGCTGGAAGCACACAACATCGACTATCGCTTCCACGATTACCGTGCCGACGGGCTTGACCCCGCTTTTCTCCATTCCGCCATCAACGAACTGGGATGGGAAGCGCTACTGAATACACGCGGGACCACCTGGCGAAAACTGGATGAATCTCTCCGGGCCACGATCAACGACGCCGACAGCGCAGCCAAACTGATGCTTGAAATGCCGGCAATCATCAAACGCCCATTGCTCTGCAAGCCAGGTCAGCCTATGCTGCTGGGTTTCAGTGAAACCCTTTATTCAGATTTATTCGTTGAGGTGTAGTCTATGTCATGCCCGGTCATTGAGCTGACTCAGCAGCTTATTCGCCGTCCTTCCCTTAGCCCGGACGACGCAGGTTGTCAGGCATTAATGATTGAGCGCCTGCGTGCCATCGGTTTTACCGTGGAGCACATGGATTTTGGCGATACGCAGAACTTCTGGGCATGGCGCGGTCAGGGAGAGACGCTGGCATTTGCCGGACATACTGACGTAGTTCCCGCAGGCGACGCAGACCGCTGGATCAACCCGCCTTTTGAGCCGACCATCCGCGACGGCATGCTTTTCGGACGCGGCGCTGCGGACATGAAAGGTTCTCTGGCTGCGATGGTCGTGGCGGCAGAGCGTTTCGTCGCCCAGCATCCGAACCATAAAAACCGTCTTGCGTTTTTGATTACCTCCGATGAAGAAGCCAGCGCCCACAACGGCACCGTGAAGGTCGTTGAGGCGCTGATGGCGCGCAATGAACGTCTGGACTACTGTCTGGTGGGCGAACCGTCCAGCACCGAAGTGGTTGGCGATGTGGTGAAAAATGGCCGCCGTGGATCCCTGACCTGTAATTTGACTATTCATGGCGTGCAGGGCCACGTTGCCTATCCGCACCTGGCGGATAACCCGGTACACCGCGCCGCGCCGATGCTGAACGAACTGGTAGGCATTGAATGGGATAAAGGCAACGAATTTTTCCCGCCAACCAGCATGCAGATAGCCAACATCAAGGCTGGCACCGGCAGCAACAACGTCATTCCCGGCGATCTCTTCGTCCAGTTTAACTTCCGCTTCAGTACCGAACTGACCGACGAGATGATCAAAGCGCGTGTGATTGCGCTGCTCGAGAAATATCAGCTGCGCTATACCCTCGACTGGTGGCTGTCTGGCCAGCCGTTCCTGACGCAGCGCGGTAAACTGGTGGATGCGGTGGTGAACGCCATTGCGCACTATAATGAAATTAAGCCACAGCTGCTGACAACGGGCGGCACGTCTGACGGACGCTTTATCGCCCGCATGGGCGCACAGGTTGTCGAACTGGGCCCGGTTAACGCGACGATTCACAAAATCAATGAATGCGTGAACGCTGCCGATTTACAACTGCTGGCCCGCATGTATCAACGTATTATGGAGCAGCTCGTCGCCTGACGGGTGCTTAAAGAGGATTAGCGAATGGACTGGCTTTCAAAGTACTGGTGGATTCTGGTGTTGGTATTTCTGGTAGGCGTGCTGCTTAACGTGATTAAAGATCTCAAGCGCGTTGACCACAAAAAGTTCCTTGCCAACAAACCGGATCTTCCGCCGCACCGTGATTTTAACGACAAGTGGGACGATGAAGACGACTGGCCGAAGAAGGACCAGAAGAAGTAATTGTACACACCCCTCACCCCCGGCCCCTCTCCCCAGAGGGGCGAGGGGTGTTTTGTTCCCTCTCCCTTTGGGGAGAGGGTTAGGGTGAGGGGAAATGTTTAAATAAACTCTACAATATCATCGTCATTCGGCTTACCGCCGCTGAGCGCTTCATCAAAGTAGTGCTTCGGTACGGTATAACGCAGATGATCGAGCGCGAACTGCATGCTGCGATCGTCAATGGCATGCCCCAGATCGTCTACGATATCCAGCGTCACATCTCCGCCCTCGCGCATCAGCGTCTCCTGGGCAGCAACCGCATGCGAAAGCTCAATTACCCGGTCTTCCCCCCCATGAATGAGATGGATCGTGGTCTGCGTGGTCGCGCTTTGCGGTAACGTCGCAAAACGCCCGTTAAAGGCAATCACGCGGGACACCAGTCCGGGCTGCGCTTTTACGCTTTCCAGCGACATGATTGAGCCCTGAGAGAAGCCAATCAGCGCCGTTGCGTCGGCGCCTACGCCGCTCTGCTGCTGCCAGTAACGCACGGTATCGATAAAGGCTGGCATAGCGGCATCAATACGCGCCTGACGATTCTCCTCCGTCACGCCCTCGACGGAAAACCACTGCCGCCCGTCCGGACCGCACGGCTCCACGCCGCCGATGCTGACGATCAGCGCGTGTGGGAAAACGGGTGCAAACCAGCTGCCAATTTGTCCCATATTGACGGCATTGTCGCCCACGCCATGAAACAGAAGCAGGAGCTGTTTAGCAGGTGTATCCGGGCTTTGCACAACAAAATGGTCATGTTTCATGGCGATCTCCTTAATTGATAAGCAGGATTTTACGCCTCTGCGGGGTAATGACCATGCCACTTTACTGAAGAACTCATTGAAAAAATTGCCATTGCAAAATGTCGGCTTTCAGCTGCTGGCTACGGGAGTAATCAAGCCTTTCAAGCGCGTGAGCGGTTTCCTCGCGTAGCTTCGCCAGCAACGCTTTGCGCCCGAAATCGTGCATATTCCCTTCCATTTTCCCCCGCAGTGCCGGGAGCGGCATGTCCACGGCTAACAACAACCGCGTCAGCGCCGCAACCGAAGTTGAAAACGCCCGGTGAGCAAAGGCAAACCCCGCCAGCTCAAGCCAGTCGTCACTATTAAGGGTAGCTTCCCATGCATCCGTCACCGGGATCTTTTCGCCATTCCAGGCCGACAGGACGCGCATATCACGACATAACCGCTGATGCGCCTGTTCGCAGAGCTGATGCCCCGCCTCGCTCAGCGGCAGCAACGCCATCGCCGTATAGCACCCGCTGCTGGCTTCCCGGTGGCTGCCCATTCGCACCAGCACAAACCCGCACTGCCGCCAGAAACGCCACAGCTCGTCGGTATAGCCAAAGCTGACCGAGAGATAATCTTCTCCGCTGGCACTGCGGATCAGCCGCTGGCCGATGCCTTCCCGCTGGCGATGGGGATGAACCGCAATGCGGCTGACGCGTCGGCCTTTCAGCGTCGCCGCGAGCGGCGAGCCGCCGTGCGCTGCCAGCGACTGCGCCACCAGATTTCCACGCGGCCGACGAAAGCCCGCCCAGACTGCGCGGCTAAGTTCAGGGGGTAATCCCCCCTCCTCCACCAGCCAGAGCGCGCCCGCGATCTCCGCGCCCGCCTGAGCAATAGCAAAGTGCTGGCCGGGGGCGTCCATCATCCGGCGTAAATCGAGGGGTGACGTCCGGTAGTGCGCGGCGCAAAGCAGTTCATACACGCCTGCCCCGCGCGTCGGATCGCTCTCCCACATCCCGGGCTCCAGCGACGTTAAACGTACCTCGCCTTCCGGTTTGCGATCGATAAGCGCATCGTCGAACAGCAGCGCGTTCGCCACTATCCGCTCAAGGGGACATCCGGCAGCCCAGCGAACAGGCGTGGATAAGGTATAACGCCGCAGCCCGCTAAACCGGGCGCAGAACTTCAGCAGGAATCCCCTGCCCGTGCCTTCATAACCCTGCACCGTGGTGGTCAGCAACACGCGGGGAAAGCGCGACGCCAGCTTCTCCAGCAGCGGGCCGGGGATGGCGGCCGCCTCATCGACAATCAGCCAGTCAGCTTCTGTTGTGGAGGCCAGCAGCGCATCCGGGGCCATAAAGTGAAAATGTTCCCCGGCGAAACGCGCGATGACATCCGTCGCCCCTTTTGCCGGTGCCGTCACGACTGCACTCCCCTGAATGTCGTTGAGCAACATGCCCGCCAGGGCGGACTTTCCGCGTCCGCGCGGTGCCGTCACGGCGGCCACGCCCGCAGGCATGGTCAGAAGAGCGTCGAGGATCTCAGCCTGCTCGCGCTGCGGTTCACCGCTGGCAGGCTGCCAGGCGGGTAAATCTGACGTAACGGGAAGGCACAGAGGACGATGTTGATGCCAGACGATGGCATCTGAATCGGCGGCAAGCGTCCGGCAAAAGTGGTGAACAAAGTGCGGGGTGGCGATCGGCTCGGCGCTGTCGCTCCAGCGTAGAGAATCCGCGTCGGGCCTGTTAGCCCAGACGGAGAACGGCGGCACCAGCAGCATCAGAAGGCTTCCGGCGCGCAGGGTCCCGCTGAGGGCGGCGAAGGCCGAGACGTCAAACCCGCGACGCGCGTCAAAAACGGCGTGCAGGTATTCACGTCCCAGCAGGCCGCTGATGGTCTTAGAGGGGTTTTCCTCCAGCCACAGCCAGTCTCCTGGTAACGTATCGCGCAGAATGGTCGCCTGGCTCAACGTCCACGCTTCATCGCCGCTGAGCACCACCAGCCGGCGGTGCCCGGTACGCTGAAGCTGGTTGACCAGCTGTTCAAACCCCAACATCACATAGCTTTGCCGAAGGTATTACACTGCGACGGGTTGCCGCTGTCGAAGCCACGCTTAAACCAACTGTAGCGCTGCTCTGAGGTGCCATGGGTAAAGCTGTCCGGCACAACGCGCCCCTGGCTCTGCTGCTGCAAGCGATCGTCACCAATCGCCTGTGCGGCATTCAGGGCCTCTTCCAGATCGCCTGTTTCCAGCACGCCCTGCTGCTGCATGCTGTGTCCCCAGACGCCAGCGAAGCAGTCGGCCTGAAGCTCCATGCGTACGGACAGACGATTCACCTCCGCCTGAGAAGCATTCTGCTGCATCTGACGCACTTTAGGCTCAATGCCGAGGAGCTTCTGCACGTGGTGGCCGACTTCATGCGCGATCACGTAGCCCTGGGCAAAATCGCCGTCGGCGCCCAGCTTGCTTTTCATGTCGTCATAGAAGGAGAGATCGATATAGACGGTGCTGTCCGCCGGGCAGTAGAACGGCCCCATAACGGACTGCCCGGTGCCGCAGCCGGTGCGGGTTGCGCCCCGGTACATCACCAGTTTTGGCGGCTGATAAGTCCGCCCCATTTTCTCGAACTGCTGACCCCAGGTATCTTCGGTCGTCGCGAGAATAACGGAAGTAAATTTCGCCGCTTCATCTTCATTCGGGCTGATGGAGCGCTGAGAATACTGCTGCTGTTGCCCGGTTTCACCGGTCATCAAACCGGTCAGGTCGACGCCGTAGTAGCCCGCCACCAGCACGACGACCAGCAGAATAATGCCGCCCTTGCCGCTGGGTAACCGGAAACCTGGCCCGCCCATAGACGGACCACCGCCACCACTGCTGCGTCTGTCTTCTACGTTGTCACTTTCACGACGCCCTTGCCAGCGCATAAACACCTCGAACTATTCCATTTATAATAGCTATGATCGTAGGCGGTTAATGAAAGGATTACCATAGTAAACAAGGATAAGACGCCAAAGGATGCCAACATCCTTTGGCAAATGCGCAGTTTAGTCGAGCTTAACGCCTAAACGGTGAGCAACCGCTTCGTACGCTTCGACCACGCCACCCAGACTCTGGCGGAAACGGTCTTTGTCCATTTTATCCAGCGTCTCTTTGTCCCACAGGCGGCTGCCGTCCGGCGAGAATTCGTCGCCCAGCACCACTTCGCCCTTGTACAGACCGAACTCCAGCTTGAAGTCGACCAGGATCAGGCCCGCGTCATCAAACAGCTTTTTCAGCACGTCGTTGGCTTTGTAGGTCAGTTCCTGCATGCGCGCCAGGTTCTCTTTGCTTACCCAGCCGAAGGTTTCGCAGTAGGATTCGTTGACCATCGGGTCGTGCATGGCGTCGTTTTTCAGGAACAGATCGAACAGCGGTGGATTCAGTTCGATACCCTCTTCAATGCCCAGACGCTTCACCAGGGAGCCTGCGGCACGGTTACGGATCACGCACTCAACCGGCACCATATCCAGTTTTTTTACCAGACATTCCGTATCGGACAGCAACGCTTCCATCTGAGTCGGGATACCGGCTTCGGCCAGTTTGGTCATAATGAAGTGGTTGAACTTGTTGTTCACCATGCCCTTACGATCGAACTGCTCAATGCGTGCGCCGTCTCCTGCTGACGTATCATTGCGGAATTCGAGCACCAACAGATCCGGGTTTTCCGTGCTGTATACGGTTTTCGCTTTGCCACGATACAACTCAGCTTGCTTCTGCATCTTCATTACTCCTGGTGTGATGATTTGTATTCAAAACTGGCCATATTATGCCACGCACACGTTTGCGTAGCACGAAAATAAAAAGGGCTGGATTAACCAGCCCTCACTATTATTTGCTGAATGCGGCCTGGAAGGCAGCGACCAGCGCATCGTTCTGCGCCTGGGTCAGCGTGTGTCCTTTCGGATCGATAAATTGCAGGCTGCTGCGGTTATCGAGGTCGCCAACCTGGATTTTGTAGTCACCGGAAGGCAGCTGTGGATCGCTTGCCCCCAGCTCCTGCCAGGCGCTATCAGACAGCGGCTTATAGGTCGCTGTGATGCTGCCCGTTGAACGGGTGCTGTCGGTCACCTTCATGCCCACTTTTTCAAGCGTTGCTGGCAGACGCTGCCAGGTCTGATTAAACGGCGCACGCACCACCAGCATTGGCAGGCCGGTATCGTCTGCACCGCTCTGCACATCAAACGTTGAACCGTTACGGTTCTGCGCGGCGTTTGCGGCATCGGTAGCGTTCTTATCCAGACCAGCGGCAATCACGTTCAGCATTTCAGTGCTGTAGCGCTGCATGGCGGCCGGATCGGCAACCGGTTTACCTGCCTGCTCAAGATTCAACAGCTTAACGGTAACCGCCTGCTGATAACCCTGCGGCTTAACGGAGACTTGATAACGACCACGATACTGCTGGTCTTCATCGAGACGGTTCCACTCAATCCAGTCGGTGGTTAAGGTCTGGCTGGCGTCGTCGCGTTTATCAATCGTATAGTTTTTCGACTGAATAACGCTCACAACCTGCGGCCACAGCGTGGCACCGCGTGCGCTTTCCACCAGCAGAGAGGCCGTATCACCGGTAAACTGCGTGCGCGCGCCACTCACCAGCGCCAGAGGCTGAGCCGGCGGACGAATATCAAGCGCTTTACCCACCAGGCCACTGCCGTTGGTAACCGGAATATTATAATCACCGTTCTGGATCGGCAGGATCATGCCGGCAGGCGCGTGAAGTTCAGCAAGCGGCGGCGCATCCAGATAGGATTCATCACCGCTCACCTGGCGCTTGTAGCGCGAGTCTGAACTACAGGCAGCGAGGAGCATAACAAGCGAAACACCCGCAACCTTCGCCAGGCGCGACTTCTGTACTGAATAAGCCATCAAATCTCCCTAAACTTTACAGCAAACCGGCATGCTTCAGCGCGCCAGCGACAATTTCACGACCGTGGTCGGTAATCGGTGTCATTGGCAGACGCAGCGTGTCGGTTGCTACAAGCCCCAACTCCTTACATGCCCATTTCACTGGGATCGGATTGGGTTCGACAAATAATTTATTGTGCAACGGCATCAGACGCTGATTAATCACGCGAGCTTCATCAAAGTGACCGGCTGCGGCCAGTTTGCACATGTCAGCCATATCACGCGCCGCCACGTTCGCCGTAACGGAAATCACGCCATTACCACCGAGCTGCATAAAGTCCAGCGCGGTCGCATCATCACCGCTCAACAGGATAAAGTCGTCTGAAACCAGCTCTTTGATCTGATGAACGCGGCTTAAGTTCCCTGTCGCCTCTTTAATCCCGATAATATTTTTTACTTTCGAGAGACGGCCAACGGTTTCCGGCAGCATATCGCAACCGGTACGGGACGGCACATTATACAGAATTTGTGGCAAGTCAGTATGTTCAGCGATGGCTTTGAAATGCTGGAACAAACCTTCCTGAGTAGGACGGTTGTAATAAGGGGTCACCGTCAGGCAGCCGACAATGCCGCTGTCGTTAAAACGCTGAGTCAGGCTAATCGCTTCTGCCGTTGCGTTTGCGCCCGTCCCCGCGATGACCGGAATACGCCCGTCCGCCAGTTCCAGGGTCAGCATCACAACGTCGCCGTGCTCTTCGTGGCTCAGCGTAGCGGATTCACCGGTAGTCCCTACCGAAACGATCGCCGAGGTTCCATTGGCGACATGGTAATCAATGAGCTTCTTCATGCTTGACCGGCAGACATTACCTTTTTCATCCATCGGTGTAACAAGCGCGACAATACTTCCCGTGAACATGAGCCATCCTCTGTGCGAACAAGAGCCTCAATGTTACGTTTGGAACTGTAATAAAAGCAAGCGACCTGAGGCTCTCAGGCGGTTGTATGCATGTTTTTTTTATGCTTTCCTTAGGAAGACTTAACCACGCAAAGGAAGAACAGGTTTGACAACCTCATCACAACATTACCTGGTTATCACTGCGCTGGGTGCTGACAGGCCGGGTATCGTGAATACCATCACTCGCCACGTGAGCAGCTGCGGCTGCAACATCGAAGATAGCCGGCTGGCTATGCTTGGCGAAGAGTTCACGTTCATCATGCTGCTTTCCGGAACATGGAATGCCATTACCCTCATCGAATCTACCTTGCCGCTGAAAGGCGCAGAGCTGGATTTACTGATTGTGATGAAGCGCACCACCGCGCGCCCGCGTCCGGCTCTGCCTGCCACGGTCTGGGTACAGGTTGAAGTGCCTGATTCACCTCATCTGATTGAACGTTTCACGGCGCTGTTTGACAGCCATCAGATGAACATTGCCGAACTGGTTTCCCGCACGCAGCCGGGCGATGAAAACGCAATCCCGACGCTGTTTATTCAAATTACCGCACACAGCCCTGCCTCGCAGGATGCGTCAAATATCGAGCAAGCGTTCAAAGCCCTCTGTACAGAATTACATGCGCAAGGCAGTATAAGCGTCGTCGATTATTCGCAGCACGAACAGGATGGAGTTGAGTAATGAACCCACTGAAAGCCGGTGATATCGCACCGAAATTTAGCTTACCGGATCAAGACGGCGAGCAAGTAAATTTGACCGACTTCCAGGGACAGCGTGTTCTGGTCTATTTCTACCCGAAAGCCATGACCCCGGGCTGTACCGTACAGGCCTGCGGTCTACGCGACAACATGGATGAGTTGAAAAAGGTCGGTGTGGAAGTGCTGGGCATCAGCACCGATAACCCAGAGAAGCTGTCACGCTTTGCGGAAAAAGAGCTGCTGAACTTCACGCTGCTTTCCGATGAAGACCACCAGGTTTGCGAGCAGTTTGGCGTCTGGGGTGAGAAGTCCTTTATGGGCAAAACGTACGACGGTATTCACCGCATCAGTTTCCTGATTGACGCTGACGGTAAAGTTGAGCACGTGTTTGATGATTTCAAAACCAGCAACCACCACGACGTGGTGTTGAAGTGGCTGAAAGAGAACGCGTGATAATTTTAGTGCCGGGTGGCGCTGCGCTTACCCGGCCTACAAGGTAAATGCAAAACGGTAGCATGCGCTACCGTTTTTAGTGTTTGCCCCCTCTCCCCGCGGGAGAGGGTTGGGGTGAGGGCATCAGCCCGCACTAAATCTACTTCTCTTCCACCGCTGGCACATCCGGCCACGCGTGGACCACGGCTTTAATCAGCGTCGCCAGCGGAATGGCGAAGAATACCCCCCAGAATCCCCACAGCCCGCCGAAAATCACCACTGAAAGGATAATCACCAGCGGATGCAGGTTAACTGCTTCTGAGAACAGCACCGGTACCAGCAGGTTCCCGTCCAGTCCCTGAATAATCAGGTATACGGCGAAACAGCTCCAGAACTCCGTACCCAAACCAAACTGGAACAGCGCCACCCCCACAACCGGAATGGTCACCACAAACGCGCCGATATACGGGATCAGAACCGAGAATCCGACCAGCACCGCCAGCAGCAGCGAGTAGTTCAGTCCGAAGATCACGAAGCCAATCCAGGTCGCCACGCCCACCACAATCATCTCCAGCACTTTGCCGCGAATGTAGTTGGTGATCTGCTGGTTCATCTCCTGCCAGACCTGACCGGCGAGACCGCGATTGCGCGGCAGCACACGGCGTACCGCGTTCAGCATCTGCTCTTTATCTTTGACCAGGAAAAACACCATTAGCGGCACGAGAACAAGGTAAACCGCCAGCGTCAGCAGGCCGACCAGCGAGGCCAGAGAGTATTTCACCACCGAATCACCCATGGTCATGATGCGGGCGCGCATGTTTTCGGCCATCGCATCGATGATCCCGGCGTCCATCAGCGCAGGATAGCGGCGCGGCAGCGTGGCGGCAAAATCAGACAGTTTATTCAGCATGCCGGGCATATCGCGGATCAGGTAGATCCCCTGTTGCCAGGCGATGGGCATCACCACGAAGGACATCAGCAGCAGAATGCCGACAAACAGCACCAGAACAATGCTGGTCGCCCAGCGGCGGGAACAGCCGATATGTTCCAGACGCGCGGTGGGCCACTCCAGCAGATACGCCAGCACAATTGCCACCAGTAGCGGTGCCAGCAGGCCACTAAAGAAGAACAGGATACCGAATCCGGCAACCAGAATGACCAGCAAAGCAATGGCTTCCGGGTCGCTAAACCGACGCCGATACCACTGCATTAACATTTCGAGCATACAACCCTTCCCTGAATCGAATGGCGGGAGTGAGACGGTGAATTGTATCTAACTGTCACAAAAAAGACTTTCCTTTTTGTTTCACTGTCAGGTTTCGCAAAACCCTGATGAATGGGATTTTCTTCATCTCTTAACACGGCTACACTCGCAGAGCAGCGGAGATGAACGTTATGCGGGTTCATCGGTCAAATTAGCACATCCAACATACAGGACAGTGGTTATGTTCAGGCAGTTGAGAAAAACACTGGTTGCGACACTGATTGCCGCCGTGACGGTGGGTCAGGTGTTGCCCGCTTTCGCTGACTCGTCCGATTCATTGCCGGACATGGGCACCACGGCAGGAAGCACGCTCTCCATCGGGCAGGAGATGCAGATGGGTGATTATTACGTACGCCAGCTGCGCGGCAGTGCTCCGCTGATTAACGACCCTTTGCTGGTGCAATACATTAACGGCCTGGGGATGCGTCTGGTGGCGCACGCCGACTCGGTAAAAACGCCCTTCCACTTCTATTTAATCAATAACGACGAAATCAACGCCTTCGCCTTCTTTGGCGGGAACGTGGTGCTGCATTCGGCGTTGTTCCGTTATTCCGATAACGAAAGCCAGCTGGCGTCCGTCATGGCGCACGAAATTTCGCACGTCACCCAGCGCCATCTGGCGCGTGCGATGGAAGATCAGAAGCGTAACGCCCCGCTAACCTGGGTGGGCGCGCTGGGTTCTATTCTGCTGGCGATGGCCAGCCCGCAGGCCGGGATGGCGGCGCTTACCGGGACGCTGGCGGGTACGCGTCAGGGGATGATCAGCTTTACCCAGCAGAACGAGCAGGAAGCAGACCGCATCGGCATTCAGGTTTTACAGCGTTCCGGCTTTGACCCGCAGGCCATGCCGAGCTTCCTGGAAAAGCTGCTCGACCAGGCACGCTACTCGTCGCGCCCGCCTGAAATTCTGTTGACCCACCCGCTGCCGGAAAGCCGCCTCTCGGATGCGCGTAACCGTGCCAATCAGATGCGTCCGGTCGTGGTGCAGTCTTCGCAGGATTTCTACATGGCCAAAGTGAGAACGCTTGGCATGTACAACTCCGGACGTAATCAGCTCACCAGCGATCTGCTGGACGCGCTGGCGAAAGGCAACGTGCGCGAGAAAAACGCGGCGCAGTATGGTCAGGCGCTCCAGGCGATGGAGGCCAGCAAATACGATGAAGCGCGAAAAGCGCTACAGCCGCTGCTGACGGCGGCGCCTGACAATCCGTGGTATCTCGACCTCGCCACCGATATCGATCTGGGGCAGAAAAAAGCGACCGATGCGATTAATCGCCTGAAAGGGGCGAAAGATCTTCGTAATAATCCAGTATTGCAGCTTAACCTGGCGAACGCCTACCTACAGGGCGGCCAGCCCGGCGAGGCGGTGACCATTCTGAACCGCTACACCTTTAACAATAAAGATGACCAGAACGGCTGGGAGCTGCTCGCCCAGGCCCAGGGGCAACTGGGTAACCGCGATCAGGAGCTGGCCGCGCGTGCGGAAGGTCTGGCGCTGGCGGGTCGTCTCGATCAGGCCATTTCCCTGCTGAGCAGCGCCAGCTCGCAGGTGAAGCTTGGCAGCCTGCAACAGGCCCGCTACGATGCGCGAATCGACCAGCTGCGCGGCCTGCAACAACGCTTTAAGCCGTACGAGAAGATGTAATAAAGGAGAAGTCATGACAGACGCGGTAAAAATTTACCATAACCCTCGCTGCTCCAAGAGCCGAGACACCCTCAGCCTGCTGAAGTCTAACGGCATCGAACCGGAAGTGGTGCTGTACCTGGAGACGCCGCCGGACGCGCAGACTATCCGCCAGCTGCTGAAGATGCTGAACATGGGCAGCGCACGCGACCTGATGCGTCAGAAAGAAGATCTGTATAAGTCGCTCAATCTGAACGATACCAGTCTCACTGAAGATCGGCTGATTCAGGCGATGGTCGACAATCCAAAGCTGATTGAGCGCCCGATTGTAGTGGCAAATGGCAAGGCGCGTATCGGCCGTCCGCCGGAAGACGTGCTCGAGATCGTCTAATCGTTACGCCGCAGCGCTTCCAGAAACGCCTGCGGCGTACGCTCTCCCAGCTTTTTCTGCGCTTTTCCCCGGTTGTAAAACTCACACAGTTGGATCAACAGCTCTCCCATCGGTTCACTGTTCACCCGCGGAATGATTTCGCGTAACGGCACGGTGACCTGAAGGGCGAGATAATACTGTGAATGCACTTTTACGGTGACGTTATGCTCCGGCAAGTTCACTTCTAGCCCAAAAGTCTCAACAGATTGAATATCAGCCGGACAGGCAGCCAGCACCTCGTTCGTCCAGCGGGTCAGCAACTGCGGCGATACGCCAGCATAAAGCCGGGCGTAACACCAGCCGCTGACGGGTTCACGCGCCCAGAGCAGGTGTTGCTCGCCACCGTCGTCCATATGCAGCGACAGCGGCTGATGATGCAGGAGTAGCTTCTGCGGCATGATCCCGGCCTTCAGCGCCTTTTTGCCCTGCAACGACGCCCCCTTTTGTTTTAGCGAGGCTGGTTTGAGGTAGCGGTTCAGGGTCGCGCGGGAAACGGCGATCCCGAGTCCGTCATTCACCAGCAGCAGCAGTTCATCCAACGGTGCCCCTGTGATATCCCGCAGGGCATTTATCAGTGCCGCCTGCTCTTGTCTCAGCGCTTTGTGTATCACTTTTGGCGTTGTGTGGTTATCCGAAACCTGGTCGCGGTTGCGCCAGCGCCTGACGGTGGTGACCGAGATCCCCAGCTCAACGGCAAGTTCCCTGTCGCTTTTATCTGACTGCTGAAGATAACGACGGATACGCGGTGTGGTGGTGGCGTTGGCATGCAGTTTGATTTCCATCGCGTCCCTCCGGAACTAATCTTATGAGATTTATATCAGAGCAGCGAATGCTTTGTGACCGATTTCACCTTTCGCTCGCCGCGCTTCACTGATAATCCACAGACATAACATAAACAACACCTCTCAATCTTGTACGGAGTTCACAATGAACAATGTTCTGGGATTTCTTGAAGCAAAACTGATGCCGCTGGCGGCGAAAACGGCCCAGCAGCGTCATCTTGGGGCCATTCGCGGCGCCTACGTTTCATTCATGCCGTTTATCATCGTCGGCTCCATTCTGCTGGTGATCTCCTCCTTCCCGAATCAGGCCTATCAGCAGTTTATGTCTCAGGCCTTTGGTGAGAGCTGGAGTGCAATTATAGAGATCCCGTTTAACGCGGTGTTCTCAACCATGTCGCTGTTTATCAGCTTCCTGGTGGCCTACCGCCTGGCTGAGCATTATGGCGAGGACCGCATCTCCTGCGGCATCCTGGCGCTGGTCGCGTTTCTGATCCTGACGCCCTTTATCAAAGTGGCGGAAAACGGCGGCATTACCGTGATGCCGGTGGAGTGGATTGGCAGCAAAGGGCTGTTCGTGGCGATGATCGGTTCCCTGCTGTGGACGGAACTGTTCTGCTGGCTGAAGCGCAAAAAGCTGGTCATCAAAATGCCGGACGGCGTGCCTCCGGCGGTGCAGGAGTCGTTCGCGGCCCTGATCCCGGCCCTGCTGGTGATGATTCTGGTGCTGCTTATCCGCATCATCTTTGAAAACACCCACTATCACACCATCCACCAGTTTATTTATGAAGTGGTTGCCACCCCGGTGCGCCACTACGGCACCTCTTATTTCGGGGCGCTGATGACCGTATTCAGCATCACCATTCTGTGGTCAGTGGGCATTAACTCCGGTTCGATGATCAACGGGATTATTCGCCCGCTGTGGATGGAGAACCAGACCGACAACATCGCCGCGATCCAGGCGGGAACGACGCCGCCGCACATCATCACCGAACAGTTTTTTGACATGATCTGGATGGGCGGCGCGGGCGCCACGCTGTCGCTGGTGATTGCGATGCTGATTTTCGCCCGCAGCAAAAACATGCGCGAAGTAGCGCGCCTCGGTGCGGGCGCGTCGGTGTTTAACATCAACGAACCGATCCTGTTTGGCCTGCCGGTGATCATGAACCCGATCATGCTCATCCCGTTCAATCTGGTGCCGCTGGTGCTGGTCACCGTGCAGTATGCGGCGATGAAAATTGGTGCGGTCGCCGTCACCACCGGGGTGTTTATCCCCTGGACGCTGCCGCCGGTTATCAGCGGCTTTATCGTCACCGGGCACCTGAGCGGCAGCGTGATGCAGCTGATCAACCTGCTGATTGGCGCCATGCTGTACCTGCCTTTCATGCGTATCCTGGATAAACAGTACCGCGCCGCGGAGCTGACTACCGCTACGCAAACCGACACCACCCTTGCAAAACAGGAGTAAAGCATGTGGGGAATTATCGCAACCTGGCGAATGGCGCTTGAAGGCGTCACGGAGTCTGCGTCTGCGCTGGCTGCGGGCAAACCTGTCGCTCCGGCGGTGGTGGATGCCGTCGTCGCCGTCGAGGACTTTCCGTTTTATAAATCTGTCGGCTACGGCGGGCTGCCCACCGAAAACGGCGAGGTGGAGCTGGACGCGGCCTATATGGACGGCGACACGCTGGCGTTCGGCGCCGTGGGCAATCTGGTGGATATCGCCAACCCGGTACGCGTGGCGCACGCGCTCAGCCGCCAGCGCTATAACAACCTGCTGGTCGGCCAGGGCGCGCGCGAATGGGCGCTGAGCCAGGGCTTTGCCGACAAAACCATGCTCACGGATCGCGCCATGCAACACTACCGTAAGCGCTGCCGCGAAACGCTGGACAAGGGGTTAAGCCCCTACGACGGACATGACACCGTCGGCATCATCGGCCTCGATAAACAGGGCTCGATGAGCGTCGCCACCTCCACCAGCGGCCTGTTTATGAAAAAACGCGGCCGCCTCGGTGACTCACCCATCATCGGCTCCGGCTTTTACTGCGACAGCGAAACCGGCGCGGCCACCGCCACGGGCGTCGGTGAAGATCTGATGAAGGGCTGTACCAGCTACGAAATCGTTCGCCGGATGGCGCAAGGGATGACGCCGCAGCAGGCGGCGGATTCGGTGGTGTTCGAACTGGAAGACAAGCTGATGTCGCGCTTTGGCCGCGCGGGCGATCTCTCCGTGGTGTGCATGAACAGCAAAGGAGAATTTGGCGCCGCGACCAACATCAAAACCTTCTCGTTCGTGGTGGCGACGGCTCGCCAGCCCCTCACCGTTTTCCGTACTGAACGCCTGCGGGAGAAAACGCACTATCACGCGGTAGATGAGGAGTGGATGCAGGCCTATGCCGCGCGGATCCGCGCACCGATTGAGGAGTCATGATGATCACATACCAGTTTATCCACGCGCTTTCAGACGCGAAGCCGCAAAGCCATTTGATTGCGCGCGCTGACAGTTCCCTGTTACCGGATAGCGCTCTTATCGCTGAAATGCGCCAGCAGAGCACCGTCGCGGACGCGCGCTTTGGCTGCGCGCCGTTTGCCCGCATCACCCTGTTTCCGGATGCGCTCTGGCATGACGCCCTGACCGAAGGGTTGCTCACCGCCCTGCGACCGCTGCTTGCCGCCCCCGCCAGCGCCGAACTCGTGCTGGACGTGACGGATATTGACGATGTGGTGCTGGCGCAGGTACTGCGTTTTCTCTTTAATCAGGCGCACAGGCTCAGTGACCTGAAGCTGAAGAAGACGGACGTAGCGCTGCGTCTTACCTGCATCACTGCCCTCTGCCTGCCGGAACAGCAGGCGAAGCTGGAGACGACCTTCCGCCAGCAGCAGGCCATTGCGCTCGGCATGGTTGCGGCGCGACGTCTGGCGGATATGCCGTCCGACCGCTGCACGCCGCAGTTTGTGGTGGATGAGGCGCAAAAACTGTGTGCCGCCAGCCCTGCCCTGCGGTGTGACGTACTGGATGAAACGCAAATCGTTGAGCAAGGGCTTGGGTTGCTGCACGCCGTCGGCAAAGGGGCGACCTGCCCACCGCGTCTGCTCGCTATTCACTATAACGGCGTGTCTGATGGCCCGGTGCGCTGCTACGTGGGAAAAGGCATTACCTTTGACACCGGCGGCCTGTGGCTGAAGGAAGGCGCGGGCATGTACACCATGAAATATGACATGTGCGGCGCGGCTAACGTGCTCGGGCTGATGCTGACCGTTGCGGAGCTGAAATTACCCGTGCGCATCATGGGCGTGCTGGCGCTGGCGGAAAACGCCATCGGCCCCGACGCCATGCAGCCCGGCACGGTGGCGACGGCCTGCAACGGCACCACCGTTGAAATCAACAATACCGATGCCGAGGGCCGGCTGGTACTGGCAGACGCTATCGCCTGGGCGAGTCAGCGCCATCCGCAGGCGCACTATATCATTGATATGGCGACCTTAACCGGAGCGGTGGTGAAAGCGCTGGGGTATGAGCTGAGCGGGCTGATGACCCAGGATGAGCCGTTGCGTCAGGCACTGACGCTCGCGGGCAAACGAAGCGGCGACGAGGTGTGGTCCCTGCCGCTGGATGCGCGGCTGAGAAAGCAGACCGACAGCGCCATTGCCGATCTATGCAACACGCCGACCAACAATGCGGCGATCAGCGCCTCGGCGGCGTGGCTGCTGCATCACTTCTGCCCGCCGACCATTCCGTGGGCGCATCTGGATATCAGCGGGACGGCGCTGTGGCGTGAGAACGGCAGAAGCGTGGCATCGGGAAGACCGATTCCGCTGCTGGTGGAGCACTTGTTGGGGGATCTTTAGCCGGGTGGCGGCTGCGCCTTACCCGGCCTACAAGGTATGACGGGTTTTCGTAGGCCCGGTAAGCGCAGCGCCACCGGGCAAAAAACTCAAAGCTTAAGAATATCTTTTACAAACGGAATGGTCAGCTTGCGCTGGGCGGTAATGGAGGCGCGATCGAGCTGATCGAGCGTATCAAACAGCGTGCGCATTTCGCGATCCAGACGCTTGAGCAGGAAACGACCCACGTCTTCCGGCAGTTCAAATCCGCGCAGTCTGGCGCGCAACTGAAGTGCCTGGAGTTTGTCTTCATCCGACAGCGGTTGCAGCTTGTAGATTTGTCCCCAGTCCAGACGAGACGCCAGATCCGGCAGCCCCAGATTGAGCTGACGCGGCGGACGATCGCCAGTGATCAGCAGCCGGGTTTTGCCCGACTCCAGGATGCGGTTGTAGAGGTTAAAGATCGCCATTTCCCACGGTTCGTCCCCCGCCACGCATTCGATATTATCGATGCAGACCAGGGAGAGATGTTCCATGCCCTCCAGCACCTCAGGCACAAACCAGGTGCGTTTATCCAGCGGCACATAGCCTACCGCGTCACCGCGCGCCGAAAGCTCCGCACAGGCGGCATGCAGCAGGTGGCTGCGTCCCGCGCCTTCGCGTGACCAGATATAGATGTATCCGCTGTGTTCCTGGCGCAGCACGTTTTGCAGTGCAGCCAGTAAAGAGGGGTTATCACCCGGCCAGAAACTCGCGAAAGTTTCGTCGTCAGGGAGATAAAGTGGCAGAGAGAGCTGTGCCGGTCCGTTCAGAAATACCTCAACCAGAGATCTTACATAAAATCGGAATGGAGTTTAACACGGAACCTGCAAGGAGAGAACCGGGCGATCCTTCGCCCGGCATGACGATCAATGTGGCGCTTTTTCGCTTTCGTCCGCGTCCAGCACCACCTCTTCCGGGCGGATCACCGAGATCAGCTTGAAAATCAGGCTCAGGCCGACGCCGACGATGGTCGCCAGCGCCATACCCTTCAGCTCTGCCGCGCCGATGTGCACCTTCGCGCCGCTCACGCCGATAATCAGGATAACGGAAGTGAGGATCAGGTTCTGCGCCTTGCTGTAATCCACTTTGGATTCAATCAGCACGCGAATACCGGAGGCACCGATCACCCCGTACAGCAGCAGGGAAACGCCGCCCATCACCGGAACCGGGATAATCTGGATCGCCGCCGCCAGTTTACCAACGCAGGAGAGCAGAATGGCGATGATCGCCGCGCCGCCGATAACCCAGGTGCTGTAGACGCGGGTGATCGCCATTACGCCGATATTCTCACCGTAAGTCGTGTTTGGCGTTGAGCCGAAGAAACCAGAGATGATGGTGGAGAAACCGTTGGCAAACATGGAGCGATGCAGGCCCGGGTCGCGGATCAGGTCGCGCTTCACGATGTTCGCCGTCACCACCAGGTGGCCGACGTGCTCAGCAATCACCACCAGCGCGGCAGGCAGAATAGTGAAAATGGCGAACCATTCAAAGCGCGGGGTGTAGAAGGTTGGCAGCGCGAACCAGTGCGCCTCGGCAATCGGGGTGGTATCCACAACGCCCATCACGAAGGAGAGCGCGTAACCCGCCAGCACGCCGATCAGGATCGGGATAATCGCCATAAAGCCGCGGAAGAGGACGGAACCGAAAACCGTCACGCCCAGCGTCACCAGCGAAATAATGATGGTTTTGGAATCCGGTGACTGACCGTCCGCAGGCAGCAGCCCGGCCATGTTCGCCGCCACGCCCGCCAGCTCCAGGCCGATGACGGCAACGATGGCCCCCATTGCCGCAGGCGGGAACATCACGTCCAGCCAGCCGGTACCGGCTTTCTTCACGATGAAGGAGACCAGGCAGAACAGCACGCCGCACATGATAAAGCCGCCCAGCGCGACCTCATAACCCAGCGGCAGCAACAGCAGAACCGGGGAGATAAACGCGAAGCTCGACCCGAGATAGGCCGGGATTTTGCCTTTACAGATGAAGAGGTAAAGCAGCGTACCGATGCCGTTAAACAGCAGCACGGTAGCCGGGTTAATGTGAAACAGGATTGGCACCAGCACGGTTGCGCCAAACATGGCGAACAGGTGCTGCAAACTAAGCGGGATTGTCTGTAAAAGCGGCGGTCTTTCACTCACCCCGATAGCACGGCGCGTCATAGTGTTTTCCTCTGAGTGTCATTGTTGGTTTTTATTCAAAAAAAAGCCGACTATCAAAGTCGGCTTCTTTATCGTTATTCGATTATTTAGTACCAAAAATCTTATCGCCGGCATCGCCGAGCCCCGGGATGATGTACCCGTGCTCGTTCAGTCCCTGGTCGACAGACGCGGTATAGAGTTCAACGTCCGGGTGCGCTTTTTCCAGCGCCGCGATACCTTCCGGCGCCGCAACCAGCACCAGCACTTTGATGCTGCTGCATCCCGCTTTTTTCAGCAGGTCGATGGTGGCGATCATCGAACCGCCGGTCGCCAGCATCGGGTCAACCACCAGCGCCATACGCTCGTCGATGTTAGAGACCAGCTTCTGGAAGTACGGGACCGGCTCAAGCGTCTCTTCGTTACGGTAGATACCCACCACGCTGATACGCGCGCTTGGGACGTGCTCCAGTACGCCTTCCATCATGCCCAGACCCGCACGCAGGATTGGCACCACGGTAATTTTTTTACCTTTGATCTGCTCAACCTGTACCGGACCGTTCCAGCCTTCGATGGTCACTTTTTCCGTTTCCAGATCAGAGGTCGCTTCGTAGGTCAGCAGGCTACCCACTTCAGAAGCCAGTTCGCGAAAACGCTTCGTGCTGATGTCATGCTCACGCATCAGGCCCAACTTGTGTTTAACGAGTGGGTGTTTCACTTCCACAATCTTCATTCTCTTTCTCCTCTGAGGTGGCATCCGCAAAAAAATCGCGGGATTATACCGCTTTTTTCGGATTGCGCCATACCCATCTTGCTTGACGTATATCAATCAAAGTGATTTAGAGACAAAAAAACCGGAGGCGAAGCTCCGGCTTGGGTGCGGGTTCTGCCCGGTGGCGCTGCGCTTACGCGGGCCTACGTGTAGTGTAGGTCGGGTAAGCGTTAGCGCCACCCGACAATTACAGGTTATCGCCGTTGCTGGCAATCACCTGCTTATACCAGTCGAACGATTTCTTCTTGCTGCGGTTCAGCGTGCCGTTACCTTCGTTATCTTTATCGACAAAGATAAAGCCGTAGCGTTTTTTCATCTCGCCGGTGCCGGCAGAGACCAGGTCGATACAGCCCCACGGGGTATAGCCCATCAGATCCACGCCGTCTTCCACCACCGCTTTTTTCATCTCGCGGATATGCGCGGAAAGGTAGTCGATGCGGTACTGGTCGTTCACCGTGCCGTCGCTCTCCTGCACGTCGATCGCGCCAAAGCCGTTCTCAACGATAAACAGCGGCAGCTGGTAGTGATCCCAGAACCAGTTGAGGGAGTAGCGAAGCCCCACCGGGTCAATCTGCCAGCCCCAGTCCGATTTCTGCACGTACGGGTTAGAGACCAGGCTCTTGCTCTCGTCGTAGTCCAGCTGCGGGTTGTCCGCCGTCGCTTTGGTGGCGAAAGACATGTAGTAGCTGAACCCGATGTAATCCACGCAGCCCTGCGTCAGCGCCACTTTATCTTCTTCGGTGATATCCAGCGCGAAGCCGCGACGTTCAAAGTAGTTGAGCAGATGCAGCGGATACTTGCCGCGCACGTGAACGTCGGTGAACCAGTAGCGACGATGCATGGCGTTCATCGCCATCATCATATCGTCCGGGGCACAGGTCAGCGGATAGATGGGGCACATGGCAATCATGCAGCCGATTTGCAGCGACGGGTTGATCTCGCGCCCCGCCTTCACCGCCAGGGCACTGGCCACCAGCTCATAGTGCGCCGCCTGGAACATCACCGGCTCGCGATCTTCTCCCGGCGCATATTTCAGCCCGGAGTTGGTAAACGGCGCAAAGTCTTCGTGGAAGTTGGCCTGGTTGTTGATCTCGTTAAAGGTCATCCAGTACTTCACTTTATGCTGGTAGCGCTCAAAAACGACCTTCGCGAAGCGAACAAAGAAGTCGATCAGCTTACGGTTGCGCCAGCCGCCGTATTCCGTCACCAGGTGGAAAGGCATCTCGAAGTGGGAAAGCGTGATCACCGGCTCGATGCCGTGCTTCAGGCACTCGTCAAAAAGATCGTCATAGAATTTGAGTCCCGCTTCGTTCGGCTCCAGCTCGTCGCCTTTCGGGAAGATACGCGTCCAGGCGATGGAGGTGCGGAAGCATTTGAACCCCATCTCGGCAAAGAGTTTGATGTCTTCTTTATAGCGGTGATAGAAGTCGATGGCTTCGTGGTTTGGGTAATTTTTCCCCTCCAGCACGCCGTTGGTGATTTCACGTGGTACCCCGTGGGCGCCTGCCGTCATGACATCGGCAACGCTCACGCCCTTGCCGCCCTCTTTCCAGCCACCTTCGAGCTGGTGCGCCGCAACGGCCCCACCCCACAGAAAGCCTGCTTTAAATCCTGACATTCGCTATCCCTCATTCTGCGTTATTTTCTGCAAAAACAGTTACAGAAACCGGTTTCAGTTTGATGATGTGCAAAGGGGATAGCCGTTGCAAGCAGATCGCCGAAACCGGTTTCATTTTCGTGAACAGAGTCAAGTTTGTTGCCCTGGACAGCCCGCACAGAAAAAAAGATCCTCGCGCCGAGAATAGGCTCGCAAACGTTTGCCTGGACTGTTAGAATTGCGCCGATTTTTCTTACTAGCTATGCAATCGCGTGGGGATTTAAGCCGTGACCAACAAAACTTCTCTCAGCTACAAAGATGCCGGTGTTGATATTGACGCAGGTAATGCGCTGGTTGACCGAATCAAAGGTGTGGTGAAAAAAACCCGCCGCCCGGAAGTGATGGGTGGCCTGGGTGGATTCGGCGCACTGTGCGCGCTACCGCAAAAATATCGTGAACCTGTGCTGGTCTCGGGTACGGATGGTGTCGGTACAAAACTGCGCCTGGCAATGGATCTTAAGCGTCACGATACGATTGGTATCGATCTGGTGGCGATGTGCGTCAACGACCTGGTGGTACAGGGCGCCGAGCCGCTGTTCTTCCTCGATTACTACGCGACCGGCAAGCTGGACGTGGATACCGCAGCCAGCGTCATTAACGGTATCGCCGAAGGCTGCCTGCAATCCGGCTGTGCGCTGGTCGGCGGTGAAACCGCGGAAATGCCTGGCATGTATCACGGGGAAGATTATGACGTCGCAGGCTTCTGCGTCGGCGTGGTAGAAAAATCAGAAATTATCGACGGCAGCAAAGTGGCTGACGGCGATGTGCTGGTTGCGCTGGCTTCCAGCGGTCCGCACTCCAACGGCTACTCTCTGGTGCGTAAAATCCTCGAAGTGAGCGGTTGCGACCCGCTGACCACCGAGCTGGACGGCAAACCGCTGGCCGATCACCTGCTGGCCCCGACCCGCATCTACGTGAAAAACGTGCTGGAGCTGATTGAGAACGTTGACGTGCACGCCATCGCTCACCTCACCGGCGGCGGCTTCTGGGAAAACATTCCGCGCGTGCTGCCGGACAATACCCAGGCGGTGATCGACGCATCCTCATGGCAGTGGCCGTCCGTCTTCAACTGGCTGCAAACCGCAGGCAACGTGAGCTCTCACGAAATGTACCGCACCTTTAACTGCGGCGTGGGCATGGTTATCGCCCTGCCCGCCAGCGAAGCGGATAAAGCGGTTAAGCTGCTGACAGAAAAAGGTGAAAACGCGTGGAAAATCGGTACGATTAAAGCTTCCGATTCCGAACAGCGTGTGGTCATTGAATGAAAAACATCGTGGTGCTCATTTCCGGCAACGGAAGCAATTTGCAGGCAATCATAGACGCCTGCAAACAGAAGAAAATCAATGGCACCATTCGGGCAGTATTCAGCAACAAGGCCGATGCATTCGGCCTTGAGCGCGCGCGGGAAGCGAACATTCCTGCGCACGCGCTGGAAGCCAGCCAGTTCGCCGGGCGTGAAGCCTTTGACCGTGAGCTGGTGCAGGAGATTGACGCCTACGCGCCTAACGTGGTGGTGCTGGCAGGCTACATGCGCATCCTGAGCCCGGCTTTTGTTGCACACTACGCCGGACGACTGCTCAATATCCACCCTTCACTACTGCCAAAATACCCCGGTCTGCACACCCATCGTCAGGTGCTGGAGAACGGCGATGAGGAGCATGGTACCTCCGTGCATTTCGTTACCGACGAGCTGGACGGTGGTCCGGTGATTTTGCAGGCAAAAGTACCGGTCTTTGACGGCGACAACGAAGACGACGTGACCGAACGTGTGCAGACGCAGGAACACGCCATTTATCCGCTGGTGGTAAGCTGGTTTGTCGATGGACGTCTGGAGATGCGCAACGGCGCAGCCTGGCTGGACGGCGTGAAGTTGCCCCCGCAGGGTTATGCGGCCGAAGAGTAGTCTGTTTGAATTGCCCGGCGGCGCTTCGCTTGCACGGGCCTACGGTCCCGTAGGCCGAGGTAAGCGCAGCGCCACCCGCCCCCCCCCTTCCCCAACCCTCTAAATTCCCCAACAAAAAAATAACTGTCATACTTTTCTGGCACTGTTGGACATATCGTGGAAATGCTCGCCATAATAAGGACGAGACGGATTTACCACGTCCTGTGATTGAACTGGAGTGTGAGCTGTAATGGGTCAGGAAAAGTTATACATCGAGAAAGAGCTAAGCTGGTTAGCATTCAACGAACGTGTACTTCAGGAAGCGGCCGATAAAAGCAACCCGCTGATTGAACGTATGCGTTTTTTAGGCATCTATTCCAACAATCTGGATGAGTTCTACAAGGTTCGCTTCGCCGAACTGAAACGGCGAATCATCATCAGCGAAGAACAGGGCTTAAACTCCCACTCGCGGCATCTGCTTGGAAAAATCCAGTCTCGCGTCATGAAAGCCGATCAGGAATTTGATGGCCTCTATAACGAGCTGCTGCTGGAAATGGCACGCAACCAAATCTTCCTGATCAACGAACGCCAGCTCTCCGCGAATCAGCAAAACTGGCTGCGCCACTATTTCAAACATTATCTGCGCCAGCATATCACCCCGATTCTGATCAACCGTGAAACCGATCTGGTGCAGTTCCTGAAAGATGATTACACCTATCTGGCGGTAGAAATCATTCGGGGTGAGACCATTAACTACGCGCTGCTGGAAATACCGTCTGATAAAGTCCCACGCTTTGTAAACCTGCCGCCGGAAACCCCGCGCCGACGTAAGCCGATGATCCTGCTGGATAACATCCTGCGCTACTGCCTGGACGATATCTTCAAAGGCTTCTTCGATTACGACGCGCTCAACGCCTACTCGATGAAGATGACCCGTGACGCCGAGTACGATCTGGTGCATGAGATGGAGGCCAGCATGATGGAGCTGATGTCTTCCAGCCTCAAGCAGCGCCTGACGGCGGAGCCGGTGCGGTTTGTCTATCAACGCGATATGCCGGACGCGATGGTGGAGATGCTGCGCGATAAGCTGACCATCTCCCGCTACGACTCCATTATCCCCGGTGGGCGTTACCACAACTTTAAAGATTTCATTGGCTTCCCGAACGTCGGCAAGGCCAATCTGGTGAACAAACCGCTGCCGCGCCTGCGCCATATCTGGTTCGATAAGTTCCGCAACGGGTTCGACGCCATCCGCGAACGGGATGTGCTGCTCTACTATCCGTATCACACCTTTGAACACGTGCTGGAATTGCTGCGTCAGGCCTCGTTCGATCCGAACGTGCTGGCGATCAAAATCAACATTTATCGCGTGGCGAAAGATTCCCGTATCATCGATGCGATGATCCACGCGGCGCACAACGGCAAGAAAGTGACCGTGGTGGTTGAGCTCCAGGCTCGCTTCGACGAGGAGGCCAACATCCACTGGGCGCGCCGACTGACGGAAGCGGGCGTGCACGTCATCTTCTCCGCGCCAGGGCTGAAAATTCACGCCAAGCTGTTCCTGATCTCCCGTAAAGAGGGCGACGACGTGGTGCGCTACGCCCATATCGGTACCGGGAACTTTAACGAGAAAACCGCGAGAATCTACACCGACTATTCGCTGCTGACTGCCGATGCCCGCATCACCAACGAAGTGCGTCGGGTGTTCAACTTCATTGAGAACCCGTACCGCCCGGTGAGCTTCGATTATCTGCTGGTGTCACCGCAGAACTCACGGCGCCTGCTGTACGATATGATCGATAAAGAGATTGCCAATGCGCAGAACGGCTTGTCGTCCGGCATCACGCTGAAGCTCAACAATCTGGTGGACAAAGGGCTGGTGGACCGCCTGTACGCGGCCTCCAGCTCCGGCGTTCCGGTAAATCTGCTCATTCGCGGCATGTGCTCGCTCATTCCGGAACTGGAAGGCATCAGCGACAATATCCGTGTGATCAGCATTGTGGACCGCTATCTTGAACACGATCGCGTCTATATTTTCGATAACGCCGGTGATAAGCGCGTATACCTCTCGTCCGCCGACTGGATGACGCGTAACATTGATTACCGTATTGAAGTGGCGGCACCGCTGCTGGATCCTCGCCTGAAGCAGCGTATCCTGGACATTATCGAGATCCTGTTCAGCGATACGGTGAAAGCACGTTATATCGACAAAGAACTCAGTAATCGCTATGTACCGCGCGGCAATCGCCGTAAAGTGCGGTCGCAGCTGGCGATTTACGATTACATCAAATCACTTGAGCAACCCGATTAACCTATGCCAATAAACGATAATACCCCACGCCCGCAGGAGTTCGCTGCGGTCGATCTTGGCTCAAACAGTTTCCATATGGTCATCGCCCGCGAGGTGGATGGCGCAATGCAGATCATCGGTCGTCTGAAGCAGCGTGTGCATCTGGCCGATGGTCTCGACGCGCGTAACATGCTGAGCGAAGAGGCCATGGAGCGCGGGCTGAACTGCCTGTCGCTGTTCGCAGAGCGTCTGCAAGGCTTTTCGCCGTCCAGCGTCTGCATCGTCGGGACGCATACGCTACGCCAGGCGCTGAACGCGCCGGAGTTTCTTAAGCGCGCGGAAAAGGTTATCCCCTACCCGATTGAGATCATCTCCGGTAACGAAGAAGCGCGCCTGATTTTTATGGGCGTGGAACATACGCAGCCGGAAAAAGGCCGCAAGCTGGTGATTGATATCGGCGGTGGCTCCACGGAACTGGTCATTGGCGAAGACTTCGAGCCGCGTCTGGTGGAAAGCCGCCGTATGGGCTGCGTCAGCTTCGCGCAGATGTATTTCCCGGGCGGCGTCATCACCCGCGAAAACTTCCAGCGCGCGCGCATGGCCGCCGTACAAAAACTGGAAAATCTGGCCTGGCAATACCGTATTCAGGGCTGGAACGTGGCGCTGGGCGCATCGGGGTCGATTAAAGCGGCCCATGAAGTGCTGCTGGCGATGGGTGAAAAAGACGGGTTTATTACGCCTGAGCGCCTGGTGAAACTCACCGAAGAGGTGCTTAAGCATAAGAGCTTCGACGCCCTGAGTCTGCCGGGTCTGTCCGACGAACGTAAAGCCGTGTTCGTGCCGGGGCTGGCGATCCTCTGCGGCGTGTTTGACGCGCTGGCGATCAAAGAGCTGCGCCTCTCTGACGGCGCCCTGCGTGAAGGCGTGCTGTATGAGATGGAAGGCCGTTTCCGTCATCAGGATATTCGCAGCCGCACCGCGCAGAGCCTGGCCAACCAGTACAACATCGACCGCGAACAGGCGAAGCGCGTTCTCGAAACCACGGTGCAGATGTATGAGCAGTGGGAGGAGCAGAATCCGAAGCTGGCGCATCCGCAGCTGGCCGCGCTGTTGAAATGGGCCGCCATGCTGCACGAGGTGGGGCTGAACATTAACCACAGCGGCATGCATCGCCATTCAGCCTATATTCTGCAAAACAGCGACCTGCCTGGCTTCAACCAGGAGCAGCAAACCATGATGGCGACGCTGGTGCGCTATCACCGCAAAGCCATCAAGCTCGACGATCTGCCGCGCTTCACGTTGTTTAAGAAAAAGCAGTTCCTGCCGCTCATTCAGCTGTTGCGCCTGGGCGTGTTGCTCAATAATCAGCGACAGGCGACCACCACGCCGCCGACGCTGAAGCTAAAAACGGATGACTATCACTGGACGCTGAGCTTCCCGCACGACTGGTTCAGCCAGAACGCGCTGGTACTGCTGGATCTTGAAAAAGAGCAGCAGTACTGGGAAGCGGTCACCGGCTGGCTGTTGAAGATTGAAGAAGAGAGTTCTGAGGCGGCAGCGTAACGGCTCAGGCGCTCTCCTGAGAAGGCTGCGTGTTGAGCAACGTATCAAGCTCAGCCGGCAACCCAATCAAATAGCCCTGCACATAATCGATACCTAGCGCGTGCACCGCGCTACGTATCTCTTCCGTTTCCACATATTCCGCCACCACCAGCATTTTCTTCATCCGGGCCAGATGGCAAATGGAAGCCACAATCTGGTAATCCAGGCTGTTGCTGACAATATTGCGAATAAAGCCGCCGTCGATTTTGAGGATGTCGGCGTCCACGCTTTTTAACCGCGCATAGCTGGCGTAGCCGGTGCCAAAATCATCAATGGCGATCCGGATGCCCATTTTTTGTAATTTCCTGAGGGTAGACGCCGCCAAATCCGCATGACCAAAGGCGCTGCTTTCGGTCACTTCAAAGATCAGCTGCCACGCTTCAACGGCGTATTTGGCTAACAGGCGGCTCACTTCAAGCGGGAACTGCGCCCGGTAGACGGTAGAAGGTGCGAGGTTGATCGCAAAGCGCTGGCCCGGCAAACGCTGGCGGTGCTGTGCCAGGAAACTCAGCGTACGCTCCAGTACCCATAAATCGACACGCGATGATAAACCAAACTCCTGTGCGATGGGCAGGAACTGTTCGGGAAAGATCAGCGCCCCGTTATCATCACGCATACGCAGCAGCACCTCGTGGTAACAATCGCCGCGCAGCCCGCGAACGGGTTGAACCAGCAGGGTAAAAGCGTCCTGCTCCAGCGCGGCCTGCAAACGGCTCATCATCGCGACCTTATCTTTCAGGCTACGCTGCAAGTGAACAGCCCCGCGCTGCTGAAGATTTTCCGGGTGGTTGGTAGAAAGGGAGAGATCGGCCACGATGCCCAGTTCCCCCAGCACCAGATAGAGGTGATTGACGGGTGAGCGCACATAGCAATAGCTTATGCCGACCTGAGGCTGTACCGGCATACCATCCCAGACAAAAACGAACTGCTTGATATGCTCGTCCAGCGTCTCAATGCGCTGTTGATGCGACTCCGCATCCAGACGCACCGCCATGTCATACCCGGTAAGGTGATAGACTCGTTCATTGGGCTGAAGGGTGCCGTTTATCCATTGCGCCAGCTGCTGTTTATACTGGATCCGCAGCATCACGCCGTAATTGCGTCCCAGTACCTCCAGCTCGGGCACGCGCAGTAAACAGAGCGCCGACCACGGGTGACTGGCCAGCTCGCGCGACAGCGCCCGCAGGTTGGGCATATGCACCACCGGATCGAGAAATGCCTGGCTGCGGGAGCGAATATTGATGGCCCGCTGGCGTGTCGCCAGCATCGACATGTACGTCACGACGAAGGAAAAGACCAGATAGCTGGATGAGGTGATCGCCAGCTGAATGCCATAACCCTCCTGCACCGGAATGTAGTGATAAAAAAAGTGAATCGACACCAGCAGGACCGGCGTCCAGATGAGTGACATCAGCTTGTAGCCAAAGCGCATCGCACCCCAGAGCATCACGGGCATCAGCAGGGACAAGGTGTAGTTGGTACTGAAAATGGAACTGTTTGCATTCATGGGCAACAGCAGCATGACCAGCAACCCGCCCAGGGCTAAAAACCACACCACAAACTCAACGGCCGTCACCTTTTTGTCTATTTGCGCGCGGAGCTGGGACATCAGTCCCTTGATATAGCGCGGATTACGTATCAGGCGGATCAGCAGGTAGCTTAGCGGCACGCCCGTCAGCCCGCTCACCAGCAGCCCCTGATAGTTAATAAGGGTCCGAATATTGAGGGGATTCAGTCCTGCGAGGCTCTGGCGGCTCTCATAGACGCCGAGATAGACCGCAAACTGAAACAGCAGCAGAAATAGCGTTGCCGGGCAAAACACCTGCCAGAAAATACGCTGCCCCATCAGGCGTATGTCACCGTAAGCGGTCATATTGCGCCGGGGCGCAAACACGCGATAACCGCCCCAGCTGAGCACCAGAGGAACGATAAAATGCAGAATGCCGGCCATGGCTTCAAATAACCCAACGGAGGGGTAATAACGTAAAAACAGCGACACCACCACCCCGGGGAGGGCTTCCAGGCCAAAGAATAACATCAGCGTCAGCAAAAAGGAGAGCGGGAGATAATAGAGCGCAACGATACCGTCGCCCAACTGCGTTAAGGTATTAGCCACACTAAGCACCGGGAGTAACACGACGGGTAAAATAAGAGGAAGTGCCCACCAGCGGTCTTTATTTTGCTTCAGGATGTGGTGAATATTCATAGATGCTCGTTTACAACCCTTGCGCTCCAGAGGGTAAATGAAGACAGGCATCCAACCTGACGTACACGTTGCCTGGAAAATTCCTGGCAAGCACAGTGGAGGAGGGATTTTAAATATCAACGACGGGATGCGGTTGACCTAAATCAAATTAATTTATCTGAATAAACCTTTCTTACGTTTTTTTTGAATATTTTTCCTGTAATTATCAATGCGATAAATAAAAGCGTTGTTTTTAATAACATAAATTAATGTAAGCATTGACGCTATTTTACATTTCGCCGAATTGACCCTGACTTGCGGCTGTGCCTTAATAGCCGTATCGCCCAAAAGGGTATACTCAGGAAAAGAAAGTGAGTCAGGCTACGCGTATGCGAAAACGACATCGATTTAACACCCGGATGACCCGCATCATACTGCTTATCAGTTTCCTGTTTTTCTTTGGCCGCTTTGTTTATTCCTCCATTGGCGCCTGGTATCACCATCAGGACAAAATTCAGTCGCAGCAATCAGGTCTTGTCGTGGATTCGCCTGAGCGCTAAAGCGTGTTCGCTCCCGGCAGACAAACTGTATCGCACTGTATCCTGAGCGCTACGCTGACAAACCGGTACAAAACGCCCGCAAAAGCAAACATCCCCGATACATAAAAATGGTCTTCTGTATCCCTCGCCATAATAAACTGATGAGGAGAGAAACAGATGATTCGTCGATATTTCCTGCTTCCTGTATTTGCGCTGACGTCCTTTGCTGGCGCACTGGCCGCACCGTTGGATGGCCTGAGCGCCGCTGATGTCAACGGTCCAGCCGCCGTCGCCCCGCCTGAACACCCCCAGCCGCCAGCAAAACTGATTGTCGATCCGCCGCTGGCGGGACCGCTAAGTAAAGGTGCGGTCTTTATTCAGTACCGTGTCGAAAACCTGCGCATTGAACCTGTATTTGGACCCGACGCGCTGAAAGTCACTCCGCGTATCGGCCATATTCACGTTGTGGTGGATGACGCGCCCTGGCACTGGGCTGATACCAGCGGCGAGCCGGTGATCCTGGTCGGGCTGCCCGCAGGAAAGCACAAAGTGACGATCGTCGTTGCCGACCCGACGCATAAACCCATCGACCATAAAACCGTTGAATTCACCGTGCCGCCACACGCCGCGGTTCATCACTTTTAAGGAGCCTGTTATGAAAGCATTGTCTGTATTAACAGCGATGGTGCTGGCGGTTTCCACCAGCGCGCTGGCAGAGACGAAAGCCAGCGTGGTGCTGGTGCACGGGGCGTTTGCCGACGGCAGCAGCTGGAATAAGGTGATTACCCGGCTGCAAAAACACCATACCGAGGTCATTGCGGTACAACTTCCGCTCACGTCTCTGAAAGATGATGTCGCCGCCACGCAGCGTGCTATCGCCCGGGCTCATGGGGATGTGGTGCTGGTCGGTCACTCCTGGGGCGGGACGGTAATCAGCGAGGCGGGAAACAATGCCCGCGTGAAGTCACTGGTTTACGTTGCCGCTTTTGCGCCGGATTCCGGCCAGTCGACGGCAGCTCTGGCAAATAGCTTCCCTGCTCCGCCAGGGAGCGCCAGCCTCGCTAAAACCACAGAGGGGTATTTATATCTGCCGATAAAAGCGGTCAGCGAGAATTTCGCCCCTGACGTGAAGGACGTTGAGCGCAGCGTGATTGCCGCGACGCAGAGCCCCATTAAGGCCGATGCGTTTGGGGAGAAAATCGCGCATGCCGCCTGGCATGACAAACCGAGCTGGTATGTGGTCAGCAAAAATGACCGGATGATCAATCCTGAGCTAGAGCGCGCAATGGCGAAGAAAATCAACGCCAACACCACGGAGGTAGCGGCAAGCCATGTATCGATGGTCAGCCAGCCGGACGTCATTACCCGTACGATTGAACAGGCGTTATCGGGTCAACAGTGATAAAAAAGCCCGCATGATGAACGGTCCGACTTCGGGCCACGCCATCCTGCGGGCTTTATGCACTTCCGGCTCCTGCAACGGGGTTATGTGCGGTTTTGTCACAAACGCACCTTCCCCCTCGCTGAACCATCAGAAGCTGTACGTCACCTTCAAACTTCCCACAGGAGACGTTTTTCGCTGAACAATGGGGCTATCGCCAGCCTCTCCCGTCAGCTGCGTAACGCCAGCTGCGGCAAGCAGGCTCCAGCGGGAGGTAAGCTTATGGGTCCAGTCCAGGTTCAGCGAATACGCATATATTCCCGATCCGGCATCGTGTCGGGCAAAACCCGATGCGGCCGACTGGGCGGCATTCACCCCGTAGTAGGTTTGCACATACTTACTGGATCCCCAGCTACCGGTCAGCGCCAGCGTTAACGCATTTTTCGGAGATGTATAGAGCGGGCTGGCAATGCCGAAATGCACAGCTTCACCATTGTCTCTCTCAGAAACCGGGACCTCTGCCTGTAACTGCACGGTCAGCCAGTCAGTCACCCTGTATCCCAGCCCTGGCACAACGATAGCTGAGCCTTTAATGTCACCCATTCCTCGCAGGTCGTCGCTGCCGGAGGCGATCGAATCGCTGCTTACGTCGCGATCCTTACGTCCTGCGCGATAGCTCAGCGCTGCGTTGTAGTCCAGGTTACCAAAGCTGTTGCCGTAGCCGATCCCCCGCGTGGTGCTGACAAAAAAACCATTGGCCATCGCGTAATCAACCACCTGAGCCGCAGAGACCCGGCTCTTGTCCGAACCGGAATAGCGTGGCGCAACATCCACGCCGCCTCCCAGGGTTAACACGTTGCCCTGAGGCTGATCTGCCGCCAGGGTCGGGGTAGCCAGTAACGCCAGGACGGCCCCCGGCAAGATGCTTTTCATGCTGCGACCGATGCGTGAACGGGGGAAACTATTACGCAGTGTGATGTTTCTCATTAAAGAAGCCCTTTGGATTCAGATGATTGCGATACAAGCGGTGTTAAACGCCAGAGCGCTCATTCTGAATACTCACCCTAAGGTTCTTATGAGCCGTAAATGAAGAAATGCTGAAGCACGTGAAGGTTCTGTAAACCCTGTAGAATTCCTGTTACCGTTTTTTCTTCAGTTGTTCTTCATGCACTGTTGATACAGTTACCAATGTGAAAATTCTACTAATTGAAGACGACCTGGATCTCGGCAATGGCGTGCGTATCGCCCTTGCAGATCAAGGGTTTGATGTTATATGGGTACGCCGCAAAGAGGATGCGCTGCATAAGCTTGGGATCTGCGTGCCGGAACTTATTTTGCTCGACCTGGGGCTGCCCGATGGCGATGGCATGAGCCTGATGACGCGCCTGCGTCAACAGCTTAAGGGCGTCCCCGTCATCATCCTGACGGCGCGAGGCACGCTACAGGACCGCCTGTGCGGGCTGGATGCAGGTGCAGACGATTATCTGGTCAAACCTTTTGTTCTCGCCGAACTGCTGGCGCGCGTGAGAGCCCTTGCGCGGCGCAGTTACGGTTTTGAAAATGAGGCAATAGAAATTCGCGGTTTGTCGCTTCATATTCCGACGCGTCGCGTAACGGTGAGCGCACGCCACGTTGAGCTGACGGCAAGCGAATATGCGCTGCTTGAAACGTTAATGCTGCGCGCCGATCGCGTGCTTACGCGACGGTATCTGGAAGAAAGGATATTTGGCACGAAAGAAAACCTCAGCAACGCGCTTGACGTGCATATGGGTAACCTGCGGCGAAAAATCGGCGATGGCTTTGTGCGAACGGTAAGAGGCGTTGGGTATGTCATCGATACCGTACCCGTTCAGAAGGCAGCAGGTTGATGCGTAATTTTTGGCACCACCTCCGGCTTCCCACGCTGGTCAGGCGAATGCTGGTCGCCCAGATGCTGCTGCTTACGTTGCTCTGGTGTCTCTTTTTAACCTTCATTTTGCTGGAAGACCTGCGTAGCCCTCCCATACTGACGGGCAGTGAGACTTATGAAACCGTTTTTTCCCTGGTGGAGAGTATGGACGATCGCCCGCAGGCGCGTGATGCCGTGCTGGCAGCGTTCAGCAAGGCGCTGCGGGAGGGGTATGGCGGCGGCGAAGATCCGGAGCTGTCCATCAATCTCATTGTTCGCAAGAATAACGAGATTATTTTTTCTTCGGATGGTGCGCCGACGGGGGTAAAAAATAGCCGTCTGGGGGTCATGCAGCATGTCCAGAGTGAGGACCATACATGGACGAGCCGTACCCTCAAATCCGCGCACTCCGACGTGGAAGTCACCCTTTTTACCCCTGCCGGTAGCTGGAATTTCTTTATCTATCTGAACTCGCGCGGCTACTACGTCATGCCGCTGATGATATGCATCCCTTTTCTTCTGTTCCCCGCGTGGCTGTCCATCCGCATCGCGATGCGCCCCTGGAACAAGGTGGTGAATGAAATTTCATTGCGCACGCCGGACGATCTCTCGCCTTTAAAAGCCGTCCCCAGACACAGGGAGCTTCGCCAGACGGTCGACGCGATTAATGACTTTCTGGCCAGGGTGCGGGAAAGCGCCGAAAGGGAAAGAATGTTTATTGCCGATGCCGCACACGAACTGCGTACGCCTCTGGCCGCGATGCGGATCAACGTCGAGGCGTTGCAGTCCTGGGTCATCAGCGAAAGCCAGCAGGAGCTGCTTGCGGGCATTGTTCGCAGCAATAGCCGTGCTGCGCGTCTCGTCAATCAGCTTCTGCTGATGATGCACAGCGAAGCGCACATCAGCACGGTGATGTCGCCTGTGCCGCTGACGACGCTTATTCAGGAGCGAATGGCTGCCCTGGAACCGCTGGCGTCCGGGCGCAGAATTGAGTTTGAATTCATCGCCGATGATGAAATCCATATCACAGGCATTCGGGAACGTCTGGTATCGCTGATCGACAATTTAATTGAGAATGCCGTGAAGTACAGCCCTGAGGGTGGACGCATTGAGGTACAACTGCAATCGCGTGATAAGTCCGCTCAGCTGCGCGTCTCAGACGCGGGTCCCGGCATTCCGGTTGAATTGCGGGAGCGTGTGTTCGACAGGTTCTTCCGCGATCCTAATCAGACCCAAAGCGGGAGTGGACTGGGGCTTGCTATCGTTAAAGCCGTTACGCAGCAACACAACGGCAGGGTCAATCTGAGTAAGTCAGCCGAAGGCGGTCTTATGGTGACCGTTGATTTCCCGAATCCGGCGTTCGCATGAACGTAAACGCGGCGCTACACGTCCTGACATGTGTCAGCGCAGCGTTACTTCACGTATGCCGCAGATTGCTTCAATAAAATTACCGTATTTGTTATATTGTTACTTACTGATTATTCACCTCTGCGGTGCCAAAAAGAACAAGATTCACCGCAACCCAGGACAGAAAAATGTTAGATTACCGCTTCCCGACAGCTTTGCAGATGGTTCTCAGCGTAGCGATGGCGGAGCAATCGGGTGAACGTTCGACGAGTGCAATCCTGGCTTACGGCCTGGAAGCGAATCCGAGCTTTATCCGCAAATTAATGGTTCCTCTCGCCCGCGACGGCATTATCGTCTCCACGCTTGGCCGCAACGGCTCTATTCACCTTGGCCGCCCGGCGGAAGAGATTACCCTGCGTGATATCTACCTTTCCGTCACTGAAGATAAAAAGCTGTGGGCGTCCCGTCCTGACGTCCCGGCCCGCTGCGTGGTCAGCGCCAACGCCTGCTGGTACTTCAAATCAATCGCTGATGAAGCGGAGCAGGCTTCGTTAGCGGTTTTAGCGCGCCATACCGTCGCCAGCGCGCTGGAAGAGGTGAAAAAAGCCGATACCAGCGGGTGCGATCCGGTGCCGGAACTCTGCACACAGCATAAAAAAGCGCCCTAATCCTGACAGACTGCGAAAAAAAAGCCGCCTTCATTGTGAAGGCGGCTTTTTGCTATCTGCTACGTCCTACGCAGGCAACACCTCTCTTTCCGCTTTACCGCGCGTCACGAACTTACGCAGCGTCACGTAAAAGACCGGCGTCAGGAACAGACCAAACAGCGTCACACCCAGCATCCCGGCGAACACGGTGATCCCGGTGACGCCGCGCACTTCTGCCCCTGCCCCGTGACCAAGGATCAGTGGAATGGTCCCGGCAATAAAGGCGATAGAGGTCATTACAATCGGGCGTAAACGTAGGCGGCACGCTTCCAGCGCGGCCTCCATAATGCCTTTGCCCTGAATTTCCAGCTCGCGGGCAAACTCCACTATAAGAATCGCGTTTTTACAGGCCAGCCCCATCAGTACCACCAGCCCTACCTGCACGAAGACGTTGTTATCGCCCCCGGTCAGCCAGACGCCGAACAGCGCGGAGAGCATCGTCATCGGCACGATGAGGATCACCGCCAGCGGCAGCGTCCAGCTTTCATACAGCGCCGCCAGCACCAGGAACGCCAGCAGCACCGCGACCGGGAAGACGATCAGCGCCGTGTTGCCCTGGGTGGCCTGCTGGAAGCTCAGGTCCGTCCATTCAATATTCATCCCGTTCGGCAGGATCTGCTTAGACATACCGTCCAGTTGCGTCATCGCCTGCGCGGAAGAGAGCACGCGCGGGTCAGCATCGCCAATCAGATCCGCCGCCGGGTAGCCGTTGTAGCGGATCACCGGGTCCGGACCGTAGGTGGTCGTGATTTTCACCATACTGCCAATCGGCACCATTTCACCCTGACTATTACGGGTGCGTAAATTCGCGATATCTTCCACGCTGTCGCGGAACTGCCCGTCGGCCTGTGCCATTACGCGCCAGGTGCGACCGAACTGGTTGAAGTCATTCACATAAGACGAGCCCAGATAGGTTTGCAGCGTCCCGAAGAGATCGGTGAGCGACACGCCCTGCGCTTTCGCCTTATCACGGTCAACCTGTACATCCAGCTGCGGAACGTTTGCCTGGTAGGTTGAGATAGGGAAATGCATCCCCGGCGTCTGCATAATCGCCCCGGACATGGTGTTCACCGCGTTTTGCAGCGCGCCATAGCCCAGACCAGCACGATCCTGTATGTACAGCGAATAGCCCGATCCCTGGCCCAGACCTAAAATCGGCGGCGGCAGAATCGAGAAGCCAAAGCCCTGCTGGATTTGCGCGATTTTCGCGTTGATCTCCGCGTTTATTTCCGCCGCAGTATGTTTACGCTGGTCGAAAGGCTTCAGGCCAAAGAAGACCGTCCCGGTGTTCGGCGTATTGGTGAACTGGAGCGCATTCAGGCCAGGAAACGCGACCGCATAATCCACGCCTTCGGTATTCATCCCGATTTCGCTCATTTTGCGGATCACCGCATCGGTGCGCGCCAGCGACGAGCCTTCCGGCATTTTCACGCCGCCGATCAGGTACAGCTTATCCTGCGTCGGAATAAACCCGCCGGGAACGGCTTTAAACATCACGCCCGCAGCGCAAAGCAGCAGCAAATAAACCACGAACACTGCCCCGCGTCGGCCGAGCGTTTTGCCCACCAGCCCCTGATAGCCAGTCGAGCTGCGGTGGAAAAAGCGGTTAAACGGACGGAAAATCCAGCCGAACAGACGATCGATAAGCCGGGTCGGGAAATCTTTCGGGGCGCCATGCGGCTTCAACAGCAGCGCGGCCAGCGCTGGCGAGAGCGTCAGCGAGTTGATCGCGGAGATCACCGTGGAAATGGCTATCGTTACCGCAAACTGCTTGTAGAACTGACCGGTCACGCCGGAGAGGAACGCCATCGGAACGAATACCGCACACAGCACCAGCGCAATGGCAATAATCGGTCCGGACACTTCACGCATCGCCTGATGCGCTGCCGCAAGTGGGGCGAGCCCCTCTTCGATATTTCGTTCGACGTTTTCCACCACCACGATGGCATCGTCCACCACGATACCAATCGCCAGCACCAGCCCGAACAGGCTCAGGGTATTCAGCGAAAAGCCCAGCAGGTAGAGAATACTGAACGTGCCCACTACCGATACCGGCACCGCAATCAGCGGGATTATCGACGCGCGCCAGGTTTGCAGGAACAGGATCACCACCAGCACGACCAGCACCACCGCTTCCAGCAGCGTTTGCACCACAGCGCGGATCGAGTCGCGTACAAACACCGTCGGGTCGTAAGGCGCCGCCCATTTCATATCGTCCGGGAATCGTGTGGACAGTTCGTCCATTTTGGCGCGTACCGCGTTAGACAGATCGATGGCGTTTGCCCCCGGCGACTGGAAGATACCAATCCCGACCGCGTCTTTATTGTTCAACTGGGAGCGCAGCGCGTAGCTGCCGGACCCCATCTCGACACGCGCCACGTCGCGCAGTCGGACGACCGTACCATCCTGCGTGGTTTTCAGGACAATGTTGCCGAACTCGTCTTCGGTATGCAGGCGGCCCTGGGCGTTAATGGAGATCAGGAAATCGCTCTCTTTCGGCAGCGGCTCGGCGCCAAGCTGCCCGGCGGACACCTGCACGTTCTGCTCCTGCATCGCCGTGACCACGTCCGAAGCGGTCAGCCCGCGGGCCGCGACCTTGTTCGGGTCCAGCCAGACGCGCATCGCGTATTCACCCGAGCCGAAAATCTGAATCTGCCCCACGCCGGGCAGACGCGCCAGCTCGTCCTTCACCTTCAGCGTGGCGTAGTTACGCATATACAGTGAATCGTACTTACCGCCAGGCGAAAACAGATGCACCACCAGCGTCAGCGTTGGCGACTGTTTCTGAGTCGTGATGCCCAGACGCCGCACGTCTTCCGGCAGACGCGCTTCGGCCTGCGCGACGCGGTTTTGCACCTGAACCTGCGCCTGATCCGGGTCGGTGCCCGGACGGAAGGTGACGGTAGTCACCAGCACGCCGTCGGAGCCCGCGACGGATTTCATGTACATCATGTTCTCAACGCCGTTGATCGCCTCTTCCAGCGGCGTCGCCACGGTCTCGGCAATCACTTTCGGGTTGGCGCCCGGGTACTCGGCGCGCACCTGCACGCTTGGCGGCACGACGTCAGGGTATTCGCTCACCGGCAGCAGCGGGATGGCGATTAATCCTGTGATAAAAATCAGAATCGACAGTACGGCGGCAAAAATCGGCCTGTCGATGAAAAAACGGGAAAAGTCCATGGATTGGATTCTCAGGTAAGGGATCAGTTGAGGGCGGCGCTGGCGGTCATGGCAACGGTTTTCGCGTTAACCGGCATACCCGGCATAAACACTTTTTGTAAACCATCGACGATGACTTTATCCCCGGGATTCAGCCCCTGCTGTACGATACGTAAACCGTCGGCCAGACGCCCGGGCGTAATGTCGCGGCGCTGCGCTTTCCCGTCTTTATCCACGATATAGACATATTTACGATCCTGATCGGTCAGCACCGCCTTATCGTCAACAAGCGTGGCTTTAAATTCCGCACTGCCCGGCAGACGCACGCGGGCAAAGAGTCCAGGCGTGAACTGACGCTGTGAGTTATCCAGCAGCGCGCGCATGCGGATCGTTCCGGTACCCGGTGTGAGCTGGTTATCCAGGAAATCCACTTTGCCCTGATGGGGATAGCCCTCCTCGCCCGTCAGGCCAATCTCCACCGGCAGCGCCGCATGATCGCCGGACACCCGCTGCCCGCTGCGGGCCAGGTTCTGATAGTGAAGGTAGGTTGACTCGTCCACGTCGAAGTAGACATAAACCGTTTTCTGCGAGACCAGGGTGGTGAGCACGCTGGCGCTGTCGCCCGCCGTCACCAGGTTACCGCTGGTGATCAGCGCCCGGCTGGCGCGACCGTCGATAGGCGCGGTCACTTTGGTGAAGTCGAGGTTAAGTTGCGCAGCGTCTACCGCCGCCTGCGCGGCGCGAATATCGGCCTGCGCCTGGGTAGCGGCGGAACGGCGCTGCTCCCACTCTTCGCGGGACACCACGTTGGTATTGACTAATTTATCGGTACGGTTAGCCTCGCTTCGCGCCAGACTGGCCTGCGTTTTGGCTCTCGCCAGGTTCGCCTGCGCCTGTTCCAGCGCGGCGCGATAGGTTCGGTCATCAATCGTGAACAGCACCTCGCCTTTTTTCACCTCCTGGCCGTCGGTGTAATTCACTTTCTCAATGTAGCCGGAGACGCGCGGACGCAGCTGAACGCTTTCCACCGCTTCAATGCGACCGTTAAAGCTGTCCCACTGGCTAATGGATTTCACCACCACGTCAGCAGCGCTGACAACGGGCGCTTGCGGCGCGGCATTTTGCGCGACGCTGTCATCGCACCCGACGAGAAGCGCGGAGAGTAAAACCACCCCCATCGCGCTCAGATGAAAGTTACCCCAGGTTTTTTGCAGGCTCATTATTTTTATTCCGGTTATTGTAGCCGCCGGGCAAGACGCAGCGGGAGGCGCCGCGCCACTTCCTTTGTCCGGTAGCTGGCTGAAGGCCATTTGTGTCGTTCATCGCCACAAAACTGTAACAGTTGCGAATACACTATCGCGGCGATTGTAGGAAGGCGCTTAATTAAGTGCAAGAATAATTGTTGCACTTTATGTGCTATTTGCGGCGAAGATAAATCACGCGTTTTGAGAAGGGATTTAAATGCAACAATAAAACTTGCAATTAATGTAAAAACGGGTCACCTTTAAGTGCAACAAACAAAGATGCTTTTTAATGCGTGGCGTAGGGGGAAGCAAAATGAACACGGGTGCATTCATTCACGATTTACTCGACTGGATCGACAACAACCTCGATAGCCGTCTGGACATTGAAACCGTCTCCAGGCGAGCCGGCTATTCGAAATGGCACCTCCAGCGGCTTTTCAAAGAACATACCGGCTCCCCTCTCGCCGAATATATTCGCGCGCAAAAGCTGCAAAAATCGGTTGAGCGCCTGGCCCACAGCGATGAACCGATTCTGAACGTGGCGATCGCGCTGGGCTTTGACTCTCAGCAGTCCTTCAACCGCAGCTTTAAGCGTCAGTATGGTCAGGCACCCGGCGCATGGCGACGCAGTATCGGCTGCCGTGAATCGCGGCAGATGAGCCAGTAGTTCACCGCCGGGCCGGATATCGGCCAAAAAGAAAAACCCTCTGTAAACAGAGGGTTTTATCAGTCTTACCTGCTTATAACTTCGCAGGAAAGGTTATGGGCTTACTCCCACTCGATCGTCGCCGGTGGCTTGCCGCTGATGTCATACACCACGCGGGAAATGCCGTTCACTTCGTTGATGATGCGGTTAGACACGCGGCCTAAGAAGTCATACGGCAGGTGCGCCCAGTGCGCGGTCATGAAGTCGATGGTTTCCACCGCACGCAGGGAAACAACCCAGTCGTACTTACGGCCATCGCCCATCACGCCGACAGAGCGAACCGGCAGGAACACGGTGAACGCCTGGCTCACTTTATTGTACAGGTCAGCTTTGTGCAGCTCTTCGATGAAGATCGCGTCCGCGCGACGCAGCAGGTCGCAGTACTCTTTCTTCACTTCGCCCAGCACGCGCACGCCGAGACCCGGGCCCGGGAACGGGTGACGGTAGAGCATGTCGTACGGCAGACCCAGCTCCAGGCCGATCTTACGCACTTCGTCTTTGAACAGCTCACGCAGCGGTTCAACCAGGCCCATCTTCATCTCTTTCGGCAGGCCGCCCACGTTGTGGTGAGATTTGATGACGTGCGCTTTACCGGTGGCTGAGGCCGCAGACTCGATCACGTCAGGGTAGATGGTGCCCTGCGCCAGCCATTTCACATCTTCCAGCTTCAGCGCTTCTTCGTCGAACACTTCCACGAACACGCGACCGATGATTTTACGTTTCGCTTCCGGATCGTTCTCGCCTTTCAGCGCGTCCAGGAAGCGCTGCTCGCCTTCCACGTGAACGATGTTCAGACCGAAGTGGTCACCGAACATGTCCATTACCTGCTGGGCTTCGTTCAGACGCAGCAGACCATTGTCCACGAAGACGCAGGTCAGGTTTTTGCCGATGGCGCGGTGCAGCAGCATCGCGGTCACGGAGGAGTCCACACCGCCGGAGAGGCCGAGGATCACTTTGTCATCACCAACCTGCTGGCGGATACGCTCCACGGCATCGTCGATGATTTTTGCCGGGGTCCACAGGGCTTCACACTGGCAGATGTCACGCACGAAGCGCTCCAGCATGCGCATACCCTGACGGGTGTGGGTCACTTCCGGGTGGAACTGCACGCCGTAGAAACGTTTTTCTTCGTTCGCCATGATGGCGAACGGGCAGCTTTCAGTGCTGGCAACGGTCACGAAGTCAGACGGGATAGCGGTGACTTTGTCGCCGTGGCTCATCCACACGTCCAGCAGCGGTTTGCCGTCTGCGGTCAGGGAGTCTTCGATACCGCGCACCAGCGCGCTGTCGGTGACGACTTCAACCTGTGCGTAGCCGAACTCACGCTCGTTAGAGCCTTCTACGTGGCCGCCCAGCTGCATCGCCATGGTCTGCATGCCGTAGCAAACGCCGAACACCGGTACGCCCGCTTCGAACACGTACTGCGGCGCACGCGGGCTGTTCTCTTCGGTGGTGCTTTCCGGGCCGCCGGACAGGATGATGCCGCTTGGATTGAACTCGCGAATCTGTGCTTCCGTGACATCCCACGCCCACAGCTCACAGTAAACGCCCAGCTCACGCACGCGGCGCGCCACCAGCTGAGTGTACTGAGAACCAAAGTCCAGGATGAGAATGCGATGTTTATGAATGTTTTCCGTCATTGACGCTAATTCCGAGGCAAGTGAAACAAAACAAAGCGCCCGGCATTGAGCCGGGCGCGGAAATTTATCAGGAGCCCAGACGGTAGTTCGGGGACTCTTTGGTGATCGTCACGTCGTGAACGTGGCTCTCCTGGATACCCGCACCGCTGATGCGTACGAATTCCGCTTTGGTACGCAGCAGGTCAATGGTACCACAGCCGGTCAGACCCATACAGGAGCGCAGGCCGCCCATCTGCTGGTGAATGATCTCTTTCAGTCGGCCTTTATACGCCACACGGCCTTCGATACCTTCCGGCACCAGTTTGTCTGCGGCGTTATCGGTCTGGAAGTAACGGTCAGAGGAACCTTTAGACATCGCGCCCAGGGAGCCCATACCGCGGTAGGATTTATAAGAACGACCCTGGTAGAGTTCGATTTCACCCGGGGATTCTTCGGTACCGGCCAGCATAGAGCCCACCATCACGGCTGCGGCACCTGCGGCGATCGCTTTGGCGATGTCGCCAGAGAAACGGATACCGCCGTCCGCGATTACCGGAATACCGGTACCTTCCAGCGCTTCAACCGCGTCAGAAACCGCCGTGATCTGCGGCACGCCTACGCCGGTGACGATACGGGTGGTACAGATAGAACCAGGGCCGATACCCACTTTCACCGCGCTGCAACCCGCTTCCGCCAGCGCGCGAGCGCCTGCGCCGGTTGCCACGTTACCGCCGATGATCTGGAGATCCGGGTATTTAGCACGGGTTTCACGAATACGTTGCAGAACGCCTTCGGAGTGGCCGTGGGAGGAGTCAATCAGCAGCACGTCAACGCCCGCAGCAACCAGCGCGTCAACGCGCTCTTCGTTACCCGCACCTGCGCCAACCGCAGCGCCGACGCGCAGACGGCCATGCTCGTCTTTACAGGCGTTCGGTTTACGTTCTGCTTTCTGGAAATCTTTAACGGTGATCATGCCGCGCAGGTGGAAGTTCGCGTCCACAACCAGCGCTTTCTCAACGCGTTTTTCGTGCATTTTCGCCAGCACCACGTCGCGGGTTTCGCCTTCACGCACGGTCACCAGACGCTCTTTTGGCGTCATGTAGACGCTAACAGGCTGGTTCAGGTCAGTCACGAAACGCACGTCACGACCGGTAATGATACCCACCAGTTCGTTGTCTTCAGTGACTACCGGATAGCCTGCAAAGCCGTTACGCTCGGTCAGGGCTTTCACTTCGTGCAGCGTGGTGGTTGGCAGAACGGTCTGAGGATCGGACACGATACCGGATTCATGCTTCTTCACGCGGCGAACTTCTTCCGCCTGACGCTCGATAGACATGTTTTTGTGGATAAAGCCAATGCCGCCTTCCTGTGCCAGGGCGATAGCCAGACGCGCTTCAGTCACGGTGTCCATTGCTGCGGAGAGCATAGGGATGTTCAGACGAATGGTTTTCGTCAACTGCGTGCTGAGGTCGGCAGTATTCGGCAGAACGGTGGAGTGAGCGGGAACGAGGAGGACGTCGTCAAACGTCAGTGCTTCTTTAGCGATACGTAGCATGGGCAATATCTCTGACCTGGGTGGTTAAATATTGCCGTGGCATTATACAGAGCGTAACCGATTGCATCCACACTTTTTTGAAAAAAATGCTTGCGCTCACCTCTCAGCAGGTTACTATCGACTGAATAACTTGCTGATTTAGAATTTGATCCCGCTCACATGTTATCCTCTCAATCCCCCTCAATTTATACTGTCAGCCGCCTTAATCAGACGGTACGTTTGCTGCTTGAGCAGGAAATGGGACAGGTCTGGATCAGCGGTGAAATCTCTAACTTCACGCAGCCTGCTTCCGGTCACTGGTACTTTACGCTGAAAGACGACACCGCTCAGGTACGCTGCGCGATGTTCCGCAACAGCAACCGTCGCGTGACGTTCCGTCCTCAGCATGGACAGCAGGTTCTGGTTCGCGCCAACATTACCCTGTATGAGCCGCGCGGCGATTATCAGATTATCGTCGAGAGCATGCAGCCCGCGGGAGAAGGCTTGCTGCAACAGAAGTACGAGCAGCTCAAAGCCATGCTTTCGGCTGAGGGATTGTTCGACCAGCAGTTTAAAAAGCCCCTGCCCTCACCCGCTCACTGCGTTGGGGTCATTACCTCGAAAACCGGTGCGGCCCTGCACGATATTTTGCACGTCCTGAAGCGCCGTGACCCTTCCCTGCCCGTCATTATTTACCCAACTGCCGTTCAGGGTGACGATGCGCCGGGGCAGATCGTGCGCGCGATTGAACTGGCAAATGCCCGTCAGGAGTGTGATGTCCTGATCGTCGGGCGCGGCGGCGGCTCGCTGGAAGACCTTTGGAGCTTTAACGACGAGCGCGTGGCGCGGGCAATCTTTGCCAGCCTTATCCCGGTGGTAAGTGCCGTCGGTCACGAAACGGATGTAACGATTGCGGATTTTGTCGCGGATTTACGCGCGCCCACGCCGTCCGCGGCGGCAGAGGTAGTCAGCCGTAACCAGCTGGAGCTGCTGCGTCAGATCCAGAACGGGCAGCAGCGCCTGGAGATGGCGATGGACTACTTCCTCGCCAACCGTACCCGCCGCTTTACCCAGCTTCACCATCGTCTGCAACAGCAGCATCCGCAATTGCGTCTGGCGCGTCAGCAAACCGTGCTGGAACGTCTGCGTCAGCGGATGAACTTCGCGCTGGATAACCAGCTTAAGCGGGCGGTATCTCGCCAGCAGCGCGTCACGCAGCGTCTGAACCAGCAAAACCCGCAGCCGAAGATTTATCGCGCACAAACGCGTATCCAGCAGCTTGAGTTCCGCCTCGCGGAAAATATCCGCTCACGCCTGAGCACCACGCGCGAGCGTTTCGGCAATGCGGTCACCCATCTGGAAGCCGTCAGCCCGCTCTCCACGCTGGCTCGCGGCTATAGTGTGACCACCGCGACGGACGGCAAAGTGCTGAAACAAACGAAACAGGTTAAAGCCGGGGATGTGCTCACCACCCGGCTTTCTGACGGCTGGGTCGAGAGTGAGGTGAAAGAGATCAAACCGGTGAAAAAAACGCGCCAGCGTAAAAGCGGATAAATCTTCGCCGGTTACAAACTATACTGCTGCTATTGCCTTTTTTAATAAGGAGAGCAGCATGCCCCATCTTCATAGCGTCATCCCTCCGTATATTCTTCGCCGTATTATCGAAAGCGGTTCTGAGCCGCAGCAGCGCTGCGCCCGTCAGACCTTGACCCACGTCCAGACGCTGATGGCCCATATGCCGGGCAAACCCGCCGCGCCGCATGTGAATAAAGCCGGTCAGCTTGAGCGTGACATCTACGATGCGAAACAGACCCAGGAGCTGCCGGGTACCCAGGTGCGCTATGAAGGCCAGCCCTCCAACGGCGATGTGGCGGTGGATGAAGCGTACGATTATCTGGGTATCACCCATGATTTCTTCTGGAAAGAATATCAGCGCAATTCGCTCGATAACAAAGGACTGATCCTCACCGGCACCGTGCACTATGGCCGGGAATATCAGAACGCCTTCTGGAACGGCCAGCAGATGGTCTTTGGCGATGGCGACGGGGAAATCTTCAACCGCTTTACCATTGCCATCGACGTGGTGGCGCATGAGCTGAGCCACGGCGTGACCGAGACCGAAGCCGGACTGTTCTATTTTGAGCAGTCGGGCGCGCTGAACGAGTCCTTATCAGACGTGTTCGGCTCGCTGGTGAAGCAGTATCATCTGAAGCAAACCGCCGATAAAGCAGACTGGCTGATTGGTGAAGGGCTGCTGGCAGCGGGGATTAACGGCAAAGGGCTGCGCTCAATGTCTGAACCCGGCACCGCCTACGACGATCCCCTCCTCGGCAAAGACCCGCAGCCCGCGCACATGAAAGATTTCATCAAAACGCGCGAGGATAACGGCGGCGTGCATCTTAACTCCGGCATCCCCAACCGCGCGTTTTACCTGGCCGCAACGGCGATTGGTGGCTACGCCTGGGAAAAAGCGGGTTATGCCTGGTACGACACGGTTTGCGATCGCAACCTGGCGCAGGATGCGGATTTTGATGCCTTTGCAAAACTGACGATAGCGCACGGCGAGAAACGCTCCGGTAGCGACGTTGGGGCGGCTATAAAACAAGCCTGGGAACAGGTAGGAGTGCTGTAAATGCAGGTTCCGGAACTGACGGATGACGCCGTGGTTGAGCTGGCCCGGGAAGGCGGCGTCGCTTTTATCCCTAAGCTGAGCGGCCAGCGCACCATCGCGCTCTCCTCGCTTAATGAGGCCCAGCGCCAGCGCCTGGTGAGCATTCTTGAGCAGGCTTTCCCGCGCGGCCAGCCGCCCGGGCAAGCCTCTTCCCCCGGCAGCGGTGACCAGCGCTATTTCCGCATCCAGATTATCTGGACTGGCCAAAATCAGGCGCACTACGCCGATATCATCGTGCTGGTGCCCGAGCAGGAAGCACCCGAGTCGCTGGTGGAACTGTGGCAGAAAGGTGAAGGCTGCGTGTGCGATTAACCTTCGGACCGAACAAACTCCACGCGTTTTTTAGAGATAAGACCGTGGCCGTTCTGGCAAAAATAGTCCACCGCACCGCAGGCTTTTAGTACCTGGAGTGGCTGATGACACTCCGGGCAGCGGGCCTCGAGCGCGATATCTTTATTACAATTTTCGCAGTGCGCTACCCCGTTCAGGGGCTCCAGCGGTGCCAGGCAATCCGGGCAGGTAATCGTCATGGTGACTCCTTCAAAGCGTTCAGGTCTGCGATAATTTTACCACGTCGCGTTCAGTGCGGGCCACGCAACTGTTGCTGTAAGGTTAGCAGCAGCGTCACCTCCTCGATCCTGCGACGCGTCGTGCGGCTCACCTCGTGCGGATCCCGTTCAAAGAGACTTTTTGCCCCCAGAATATGCTCCGCAAGGCAATGCTCGTAGATCGTACCGGGAATATGCCAGCGCTGAATTTCTTTACCCTTAATCAGCTCCAGCACATCTTCTGCGCCGCGTCGGTCGTGGCTGACGATACGCCCGTCGCGCAAATAGAAGCGTAATCCCTTTTGCCCGCCCGCAGGTCCCGCGTATTTGTTAAGCCAGATGTCCACCGGCACGCCGCTGATGCTTCCCTGCAAATGCGCCTCGCCTTCCGCCGTGGTCAGATCGCCCGTTGCGATTTCGCGGCCCAGGCGGTCTTTTGCTGTCACCACCTGCAACGTCATATCGTCACTGCCGCCCAGGTAACGCACCGTTTCACGCAGCATCGCCAGCACGTGCGTACCGATATCCAGAATCACACCATCTGGATGGCGAAGCGTTCGCGCGTCTGGCTCGCCGGTGGCGAAGTTGAGCGCAATGGGCTCTCCTTCGGCGTTATACCCGCTTGGCTCCTGCAAAAAACCTTCGATTTTGACGATGTCAGAAACATGAGCGACCAGTGATTGCTTTACGCTATCGAGACGCGCCATCCAGTGATCGAGCGCCAGCACGCGGTCGGCGGCTCCCGGTTGAGCCAGCAGCGCTTTCAGTTTTTCAATTTGGGGCAGCGTGGCGACAATCGGTTTTTCTACCACAATACGCGACGCGGGTGAGGCCAGCGCCTGCTCAAGTACCTCGAGATGGTACAGGGAGGAAGTGGTGATAAACAGGGTATCCAGCGGGTGGGAAAGAAGTTCACCGAGCGACGCGCAACGTGTGACCCCTTCAGGCTGCTTCTCGGGGTGAATATCAAAACCTAAACAGCGCGGAGTATCAGGAAAAAGATTTCGTATTGCCGGTAAGTAAGCCGTTTCAACCACAGCACCAAGCCCAACAAACCCTAACAGCATGTTCTTACCTCGTTAAGTCAATTGCCGGGGCATAACGCCACCCCGGCAAGGTCGAGGTTTATCAGGCGTTAGCGGCCGGTTTAGTCTGCGCATTTTCCAGCATGCGGCGCACCGGAACAATGAGGACGATCAGCACCGCAGCACAAATCAGCAGCGCAATGGAGCAACGGGCAAAGAGGTCTGGCAGCATATCCAGCTGGTCGGCCTTCACGTGACCACCAATCAGCCCCGCAGCCAGGTTACCCAGCGCACTGGCGCAGAACCACAGGCCCATCATCTGGCCGCGCATTCTCTCCGGCGCCAGCAGGGTCATGGTCGCCAGACCAATCGGACTCAGGCACAGTTCCCCGAGCGTCAGCATCAGGATACTGCCCACCAGCCAGAACGGAGAAACCCCTGCCCCACCGTTGCTCAGCACGTTCTGCGCCGCCAGCATCATCAGGCCAAAGCCCGCCGCCGCGCACAGAATGCCGATCACGAACTTGGTGATGCTGCTCGGACGAATGTTTTTGCTCGCAAGCTTCGGCCATGCCCAGCTAAATACCGGGGCCAGCAGAATGATGAACAGGGCATTAATCGACTGGAACCACACCGCCGGGATCTCAAAATCACCGATCATGCGGTTAGTGTAGTCGTTGGCGAACAGGTTGAAGGAGGTTGGCTTCTGCTCGAACGCGGACCAGAAGAACGCGGCGGAGACCAGCAGAATAAAGCACACCAGCAGTCTGGCCCGCTCTTTGCGGTTCAGCCCGGCGAAGATGAACAGATAGATGAAGTAGAGCGCGACGGAGGCGGCAATCACATACACCAGCACGCTGGCGACCGCGACCGGATTAATCACAATCACGCCCTGGGCAATCAACGTTACGATGATTGCAACACCCACAGCCAGCGCCAGCAGCCAGGCACCCACGCCGTTACGTTTCACTACCGGACTGTTCCAGGTGGAGTCCAGACCGACTTCACTGTCGTAGCGCTTCATGGCCGGAACGGCAAACACGCGGAAGATAATCAGGGCGACCAGCATCCCGATACCACCGATACCAAAGCCCCAGTGCCAGCCGTGGGTTTTAATCAGCCAGCCGGAAATCAGAGGGGCAATGAACGAGCCCATGTTGATGCCCATATAGAACAGCGAGAAACCGCCGTCACGACGCGCATCGCCTTTTTTATACAGGGTGCCGACCATGACCGAGATACAGGTCTTGAACAGGCCGGAGCCGAGCACGATAAACATCAGGCCGATGAAGAACAGGTTGTCGCCCATGATGGCCGACAGGGCGATCGACAGGTGCCCGAGCGCAATCAAAATCGAACCGTACCAGACGGCCCGCTGCTGGCCGAGCCAGTTATCCGCCAGCCAGCCGCCCGGCAGCGCAGCGAGGTACATGGTGCCGGCAAAGATGCCGACAATCGCCGAGGCGTTTTCACGCGCCAGGCCCATCCCGCCGTCATAGACGGTGGCGGCCATAAACAGAATCAGTAGCGGGCGAATACCGTAAAACGAAAAACGCTCCCACATCTCGGTGAAGAACAGCGAACCGAGCGGATAAGGGTGGCCGAAGAAGGTTCGGCTCTCTTTTTGATTAACAGAGGATTGCATAATTCTCCCGAAAAGGTATGTGTCGTGCTTGTAAACACCAGCATGTACGCCGAACGGTTACGTATCCGATCGATTTTTTACATGCGGCGAAATGTTGGTTAACCATTTGATAACCAGGCGCTAGTTTTGTCTAGTACCGAACCCTGGACTTTAAGACGAAAATTCGATGATTGTCTACTTTCTTAGATATAAACATGGTTAAAAGCGAATAGTGATTGACATCACACAGGGAAGGCAGGCCTTTTGAATGGGCGAAAAAAACCCGCGACAGGCGCGGGTTTTAGTGAGTTCGGTAAGAATTATTTGCTTTTCTTAATGTGCTTAATCAAACGCTTACGCTTACGCATCTGGTTCGGCGTCAGGGTGTTGCGTTTATTCGCAAACGGGTTCTCCCCTTCCTTGAACTGAATACGGATAGGCGTACCCATCACGTCCAGCGACTTGCGGAAGTAGTTCATCAGGTAGCGTTTGTAGGAGTCCGGCAGATCCTTCACCTGGTTACCGTGGATCACCACGATAGGCGGGTTATACCCCCCGGCGTGAGCATATTTCAGCTTCACGCGACGACCACGCACCAGCGGCGGTTGGTGGTCTTCAGCAGCCATGTTCATGATACGGGTCAGCATCGCCGTGCTCTGACGGCGGGTAGAGCTGTCATAGGCTTCACGAACGGATTCGAACAGGTTGCCAACACCACTCCCGTGCAGGGCAGAGATGAAGTGAACGCGGGCAAAGTCGATAAAGCCCAGACGGAAGTCCAGCGTCTCTTTCACCTGCTCGCGCACTTCATTGCTCAAACCGTCCCACTTGTTGACGACGATAACCAGCGAGCGCCCACTATTGAGGATAAAGCCGAGCAGAGAGAGATCCTGATCGGAGATACCTTCACGTGCGTCGATGACCAGCAGCACCACGTTGGCGTCTTCAATCGCCTGAAGGGTTTTGATCACCGAGAATTTTTCTACCACATCGGTGATTTTCCCACGCTTACGCACCCCTGCGGTGTCGATAAGTACGTACTCACGTTCATCGCGCTGCATTGGAATGTAAATGCTGTCACGCGTTGTGCCTGGCATGTCGTAAACCACCACGCGCTCTTCACCGAGAATACGGTTAGTAAGCGTAGACTTACCTACGTTTGGGCGACCCACGATAGCCAGCTTGATAGGCAGATCCTGTGGGTTGAAGTCGTCTTCCGGCTCTTCCTCGCCTTCCTCTCCGGCTTCAAACTGCGCCCAGTATTCAGCGTCCTCGTCCACCTCTTCCGGCGGGTTCACTTCATCTACCCACGGCAGCAGAACGGTTTCCAGCAGGCTGGTGACGCCACGACCATGCGAGGCCGCGATAGGATAAATATCGCCCAGGCCTAAAGACCAGAAATCCGCAACAGCCTGATCGGCATCGATGCCGTCAGTTTTGTTCGCCACCAGGAAGGTTGGCTTTTCGCGTGAACGCAGATGTTTAGCGATAGCAGAATCCGCGGGCATCAGGCCAGCGCGAGCATCCACCATAAACAGAACCACATCCGCTTCTTCGATAGCCAGCAGAGATTGCTCTGCCATGCGGGTTTCTACGCCGTCTTCCGTACCGTCAATACCCCCGGTATCGATACAGATGAACTCGCGTCCTTCCACCTCTGCACGACCGTACTTACGGTCACGCGTCAGCCCCGGGAAATCCGCAACCAGCGCATCACGGGTGCGTGTTAAACGGTTAAAAAGAGTGGATTTTCCAACGTTAGGGCGCCCGACAAGCGCGACCACAGGTACCATGTTTGAAGCCTCATAAAATTCAAAATAACGTCGCTTTCGCAGCGTTTTTAAAAATGTCAAAACGGCTCCTGAGTGAACAGGAGCCGTTTAGTATACTACAACCGCCGTGTAATTAACGCGTGATCGCGTACAGCGTGCCGTCTTTTGCCTGAATCAGCAGTTTGCCGTCAGCCACAACGGGCTCCGTCAGGAAGCCTGAGCTATCCACTTTCTGCTGTGCCACGAAGCGACCATTCTCTGGATCGATCCAGTGCATATAGCCTTCGCTGTCGCCCACCACCAGGCTGCCGTTATACAGTGCCGGTGCGGTCAGCAGACGGTGCAGCAGATCGCTCTGCGTCCACAGCGTCACGCCACCTTCGGTGCTCAGCGCCAGCAGACGGTCGTTCTGATCCACCATATAAATACGGTTGCCGTCGACGATGAAATCGTTCACCGAACCCAGCTCACGTTTCCACATGATCTGGCCGCTACGCAGGTCCAGCGCCGTCAGGTTGCCGTTGTATGCCAGCGCGTAAACCACACCGTCGACGATAACTGGCGTGGTGTCCACGTCACTCAGACGGTCGATTTCAGTTGAACCGGTCGCCTGGGAAATACGCTGCTGCCAGATCATCTGGCCCTGCTGCATCAGTACTGCGCTGACACGGCCGTTGTCACCGCCCACAATGGCGGCGCCAAAGGCGGTCGCCGGAGCAGATTCGCCACGCAGAGACAGCGCTGGCATATCCAGGTTAACCGTCCATTTTACCAGACCATCGGCTTCGTTCAGCGCCTGCAACTGGCCGTTGCTGGTATGGATCAGCACCAGGCCGTCGCTGACAACCGGACGCGACAAGGATTCACCGGCAACGGTGGTCTGCCATGCAACCGAACCGTCGCTGGCATTCAGCGCGTAAACCTGCGCTTTTTCGCTGCCCACATACACGTGACCGCCAGCAACGGTCAGGCCGCCAGAAAGCAGTGCAGGTTTACGGGAGAACCAGCCGTCTTTTTCCGCCAGGTTAATGGACCACACTTCTTTTCCGTCATCAGCGTTCAGCGCTTTAACGGTGCCTTTGCGATCGGCCGCATAGACAACGCCGTCAGCAAATGCCGGGTGCAGGTTGGAATAAAAATCGCCAATACCATCACCCACGGAGGTGTCCCAGGCGGTGGATGGGGTGAACTGGTTTTCAACCGTCGGCAGCGGGGACATTTTAACAACGTCTTCTTCGCCACTGAACAGTGAACAACCACTCAATAACGTAACAGAAAGCAGTCCTGGCAGAAGTAATTTACGCAATTGCATTGGGTCCCTCTCAGACGGACAAATTATTTATTTTCATCTGCATCATTTCGCTCAGCGCAGGTGAAGCTTTACTATCCACGCCAGCTTGCCACGCTTTACGCGCGCCCGCTTTATCACCCTTACTCAGCAGTGCTTCACCGCGAAGATCGGCAACAATAGCGGCAAAGCCTTCGCCTTTGATGGTATCAAGCGTTTTCAGCGCGTCGTCGGCTTTTTTCTGCTGAACCTGGATACGCGCCAGACGCAGATTGATCACCGCTTTCAGATTTTCGTCACTGGCAGCAGCAAGCCCCTGAGACAGTTGCGCAGCGGCTTTGTCCAGTTCGTTTTTATCAACATACTGCTGAGCCACTTCCAGCGCAGCCAGCGCGCCGTAGGTGTTTTTGTTGTCAGCGGCAAATTTCTCCGCAGCCGTCAACGTTTGCGGCTGATCGGCACGGATTGCGCTAACGGTATTTTCGTAGTTCAGGGACGAACCGCGAGCAGAGTCAGCCTGATGATTGTTCCAGTAACGCCAGCCTACCAGCGCACCAACACCTAAAATAACCCCTACAACCAGTGCCTTGCCGTTTTCAGCAAAGAAGCGCTTAACCGCATCAACCTGGTCGTGTTCGTTCTCGTAAATTTCCACGCAGTACTTCTCCTTAGCCCAATAGAGTGCGCAAGTGCGCCGCAACGCCATCCTGCGTTACCGTAGTTTGCTCACCAGAGCGCAGGTCTTTGACTACCACTTCGCCGTTGGCCACTTCGGACTCACCCAGCACCAGTGCGATACTTGCGCCCCACTTATCGGCACGAGCAAACTGTTTTTTAAAGTTGCCGCCGCCGTGGTTGGTCATCAGCTTAACGTCCGGCAGCGCATCGCGCACGCGTTCGGCAAGCTGCATCGCCGCAGACTGCGTATCCGCACCTGAGGCCACCAGGTATATATCGACAACAGGATCGGCTTTAAATTCCGGATTAACTGCCTGAACCAGCAAAACAAGTCGCTCAAGGCCCATCGCGAAGCCTACAGCCGGTGCTGCACGACCACCCAGTTGCTCGACCAGTCCATCATAACGACCGCCGGCACAGACGGTGCCCTGCGAACCGAGGCTGGTGGTGACCCACTCAAATACGGTGCGGTTGTAGTAGTCCAGACCGCGCACCAGACGCTGGTTAACGGTATAAGCAATGCCCGCCGCTTCAAGCAGCTTGCACAGGCCGGCAAAGTGTTCGCGGGAATCCTCATCCAGGTAGTCACCCAGCGCTGGCGCATCGTTCAGCAGCGCCTGTACGTCAGGATTTTTGGAATCGAGTACGCGCAGCGGGTTGCTGTACATACGACGCTTACAGTCTTCGTCGAGCTTCTCTTTGTGCTGTTCCAGGAACGCCACCAGCGCATCACGATAGTTCGCACGCGCTTCCAGAGAACCGATAGAGTTCAGCTCCAGGGAAACGTGCTCAGAAATACCGAGCGCACGCCACCAGCGGGCAGTAAGCATAATCAGTTCAGCATCGATATCTGGTCCTTGCAGACCAAACACCTCCACGCCAAGCTGGTTGAACTGACGGTAGCGGCCTTTTTGCGGACGTTCGTGGCGGAACATCGGGCCGATATACCACAGGCGCTGCTCCTGATTGTACAGGAGACCATGTTCGATGCCGGCGCGTACGCAACCCGCCGTCCCCTCAGGACGCAGGGTCAGGCTGTCGCCGTTGCGGTCCTCAAAGGTGTACATCTCTTTTTCAACCACGTCGGTTACTTCGCCGATCGCGCGTTTGAATAACGGGGTCTGCTCTACAATCGGCAAACGAATTTCGCTGTAACCGTAGCTGCCGAGCACCTGCTTCAGTGTGCCTTCAATGCGCTGCCAGATGGCGGTTTCGCCAGGCAGATAATCGTTCATGCCGCGGATGGCTTGAATGTTTTTTGCCACGTTTATTCTCTTTCTATATACAAAAAAGAACCCAAAGAATGGGTTCAATCATACATGGGAAGCAGCCTGCTTCCCATCACGTTATTTTTCAACCTGCTGAACGCTGATGCGCTTCGCTTCGTCCATCATCGTCGCTTTCGCGCGAATCCGGGCTTCGAGCTGGTCGATCATATCACTATTATCCAGACGATCTTTACGAACGCCATCTTCATAGAGACCACTTTTCTTGTTACCGCCGGTCACGCCCAGCGTGGACACCAGCGCTTCACCCGGACCGTTCACCACGCAGCCGATGATGGAAACGTCCATTGGGGTGATGATGTCTTCCAGGCGCTGCTCCAGAGCATTCACGGTGCCGATAACGTCAAACTCCTGACGTGAACAGGTTGGGCAGGCAATGAAGTTGATCCCACGCGCGCGGATACGCAGTGATTTCAGGATGTCGAAACCGACTTTGATCTCTTCCACCGGATCGGCGGCCAGGGAGACGCGTAACGTGTCGCCGATGCCTTCAGAGAGCAGCAGGCCGAGACCAATCGCCGATTTTACCGAACCGCTTCGCAGACCGCCCGCCTCGGTGATCCCAAGGTGGAGCGGCTGATCGATCTGTTTTGCCAGCAGACGATACGATTCAACGGCCAGGAAGACGTCAGACGCTTTCACGCTCACTTTAAACTGATCGAAGTTAAGGCGATCCAGATGATCGACGTGACGCATTGCGGATTCGAGCAGCGCCTGCGGCGTCGGCTCACCGTACTTTTCCTGGAGATCTTTTTCCAGAGAGCCAGCGTTCACGCCGATACGGATTGGAATGTTTTTGTCGCGGGCGCAGTCAACCACCATGCGAATGCGCTCTTCGTTGCCGATGTTGCCTGGGTTAATACGCAGGCAATCGACACCATATTCAGCGACTTTCAGCGCGATACGGTAATCGAAGTGAATATCGGCAACCAGCGGAACGCTCACCTGCTGCTTGATCAGTTTGAACGCCTCGGCGGCATCCATGGTCGGTACAGAGACGCGAACAATGTCCGCGCCTACGCGTTCTAATGCTTTGATTTGATTGACCGTCGCTTCTACATCCGTAGTACGAGTATTGGTCATCGACTGGACGGCGATAGGCGCCCCATCGCCGACTGGCACGTTCCCAACGTAAATCCGTTTCGATTTTCTACGTTGAATAGGAGCCTGGTTATGCATGTAAAATCTCCCGCATTGCCCGTCTGTTACTGTGCTGCTGATTGTTCGGCATTAACGGTAAGACGCGCAACCTGGTTAGTTCTGATAAAGCGGCTCAGATCGACAGGTTTTCCTTGATACTGGATCTGTACCGCTGCCGGTGCGCCGATTTTAAGCTTGTAAGGTGCCTGGCCCGTTAGATTTAACGTGCCATCTTTACGTTGCAGGCCGCTGAACAGCTTTTTACCTGTCGCATCAGTCACTTCCAGCCAGCAATCCGCCGTGAAATTCATCACCAGCGCATTCGGGTCAACGGCAGGTGCCGCCGTACCCGCCTGGTCAGTTGGCAGTGACGCCGCGGTGTTATCTGCCGGTGCCGTTGCCGCAGGGGCGGTATCAACATTGGCCTGTGAAGGTGATACGACCGCGTTCTGATCCTGGGCCTGGGTGGCTGGTGCGGTATTCGCCGTCGCTTCTGGCGTCGTCGCTGGCTCGGTTGCAGGCGTGCTGCTTGCTGCCGCCTGAGGTTCGCTGGAGGTCGCAGCCCCTTCGGTGCTCAGCGGCACGCTTTGCGCGCCGTTATTACCAGACTGATTGAGCTCAGCGGAGGACTGATCGGCCATCGTCGTGATCTCTTCCTGCTGCGCTTTGTGGTTTTGCCACCACCATGCGCCCGTCAGGCCGACAACCACGAACAGGACCAGCCAGGTAAAGCTCATCAGCCAGCCATCGCGTTTTTTACGACGTTTACCCAGAGAGAAGCTCTGCATCGGCGCAACTTTTGCCGCACGCACAGGCGCCTGCTTCTCCATCATCGGCAGTAATTCGTCTTCAGGGATATGAACCAGTTTGGCGTAAGAACGGATATAACCGCGCAGAAACGTTGAAGCCAGATCGGCGGGTGCCTTATCTTCTTCAATATCGCGAACGGTGGAAACCTTCAGGCACAGGCGTTCTGCAACGGCTTGCTGGCTGAGTCCGAGTTGTTCACGGGCGTTGCGAAGACGAACGCCAGTGGAGAGTGCTGCATTTTGATCGTGAGTGGCTTCAGTATTCATTCGCTACAACTACTGGTACGTGAAAATAAGGGTTCAGGTGCCGGTGAGTCACAATGCCACCCGCACCGCGAAACTTTAGGTCAGTTAACCTGGAACAAACAGTATAAGACTGTCGGGCCGCAGATGACAGCGCTGGCAGGCCTTCACGCTAAACTGTTGTTACGTCGTTACATACTGCCCGAAAGTCGTATGAAACGCACCGTAATTATTAATCAGTCATAATGATTGTGACTGAATATTCAGTAAATTAATGCTTCACGGCGCAAAAAACGCGCCGTGTCTGCATAATAATCAAACGGTTTTGACCGCGATTGACTCACCCTGCATGCGCTTACGCAGCGTACGTTTGGTACGGTCAATAACGTCACCCGCCAGCTGACCACAGGCTGCGTCGATATCATCGCCACGCGTTTTACGAACGATGGTGGTGAAACCATACTCCATCAGCACTTTTGAGAAGCGATCGATACGGCTGTTCGAGCTACGGCCATACGGCGCGCCCGGGAACGGGTTCCATGGGATCAGGTTGATCTTACATGGCGTATCTTTCAGCAGTTCAGCCAGCTCATGTGCATGTTCGGTACCGTCGTTAACATGATCCAGCATCACGTATTCAATGGTCACGCGGCCCTGGTTCGCGTTGGATTTCTCCAGGTAACGGCGCACGCCAGCCAGGAAGGTTTCGATATTGTACTTTTTGTTGATCGGCACAATTTCGTCACGGATGGCGTCGTTTGGCGCGTGAAGGGAGATGGCCAGCGCAACATCAATCATGTCGCCCAGTTTGTCCAGCGCAGGCACAACGCCGGAAGTAGAGAGCGTAACGCGGCGCTTGGACAGACCAAAACCGAAATCGTCGAGCATGATTTCCATCGCCGGAACGACGTTGGTCAGGTTGAGCAGCGGTTCACCCATCCCCATCATCACCACGTTGGTGATTGGACGTGTACCGGTGACTTTCGCCGCGCCCACGATTTTCGCGGCACGCCAGACCTGGCCGATAATTTCCGACACGCGCAGGTTACGGTTAAAGCCCTGCTGCGCCGTAGAGCAGAATTTGCACTCCAGCGCACAGCCCACCTGGGAAGAGACGCACAGCGTAGCGCGATCGTCTTCCGGGATATACACGGTTTCAACGCGCTGATCGCCAACGGCAATGGCCCACTTGATGGTGCCATCTGAAGAGCGCTGCTCTTCCACCACTTCCGGTGCGCGGATTTCCGCCACTTCTTTAAGCTTATTGCGCAGCACTTTGTTGATGTCCGTCATGTCATCAAAGTTGTCGCTGCAATAGTGGTACATCCATTTCATGACCTGATCGGCACGAAACGGCTTCTCGCCCATCTCTTTAAAGAACTCGCGCATCTGCTGACGGTTCAGGTCCAGCAGGTTAATTTTTCCATTTTTATTGGGAACCGCAGGAATGGCGACTTCGGAGGTATTCACTAATTCAGACATAATTTTTTCCGGCCTCGTTGTTACACGTTGTGGCCCTTGGTGGGTTGAAAAGAAACGCCCCGGTAAGCAGTCTGCTCGTCCGGGGCGTTGCATTGTACAAAGTCTGGCGCAGGGATGCCACGTTTGCACGCGGCATTTACGAAATTATTAGCGAGTGCGCGGGCACACTTCGCCTTCAGCGAAGAAGAACGCGATTTCGCGCGCAGCAGATTCAACAGAGTCGGAACCGTGGGTGCCGTTCTCGGTGAAGCTGTCTGCATAGTCGGCGCGCAGAGTACCTGCCAGCGCGTTGTCCGGGTTGGTTGCACCCAGCAGATCGCGGTGACGCTGTACCGCGTTTTCACCTTCCAGTACGGATACCACGATTGGGCCAGAGGTCATGAACTCGACCAGACCATCAAAGAATGGGCGACCTTCGTGCTCAGCGTAAAAACCGCGAGCCTGCTCAACGGTCAGGTGCAGCATTTTGGTGCCAACGATCTTAAACCCTGCTGATTCAAAGCGAGCGAAGATGCTGCCAATAACGTTTTTTGCCACCGCGTTTGGTTTGATGATGGAAAAAGTACGTTCAATAGCCATTGATAACCTCTGTAAAATGTTCTGTTGTTTTTGCATACCTGAGTATGGTGTGGCGCGGATTATAAAGAGCAATAGCGCCATTGCCTATGGTTATGCATAACATTTTTTTAAAATGAGACGAAGATTAGCAACAGCTCGTATTTCGCATACCGTGTTGATGATGAAAACAGAGCGGACACTGCTTTTCATCAGACGTAAATGACCAGAAATGACGGTGGCACGTCAGGCAAACGGCTTCATATGCCGGTATGGTCACGCTTTTCGTTGTTCCTTCTGTTTGCGTCACGTTTACCGCCGCATGCTGGCATACCGCTTCGCAGCCGCCGCACCCCGTACAGCGTCCGGTTTCCACGATCAGTTCAGCGTTCTCAAACTGAATCGCGTTTTCCGTACAACTTCGCCAGCACGCGCCGCACAGTACGCAGGATTCGGCATCGAGAGTTATCTCTGCCTCGCTAAACGCAGAAAACGCCCTGCGCAGTTCACGCTGACCGGGCACGACGCTACAGGCCCGGACATCCTCACGGGGAACGTGCATCAGCGCACGCCGGGCGGTATTAACCTCGTTGACGGGTATATGTTTAAACGCCCACGCCGCTTCACCGCGTCGACGAAGCGCCAGATTCAGCCGGGCAATCGCCAGCAACCAGTCAGGATTCTGCTCCGCGTCGATACTGATAAAACGAACGTGGTGCTGCGCGTGCCACAGCAGAAGCTCATTCACCCCTGGCGCACGGTCAGTAAACGGCCCAACAAGCGTATCGCCACACAGAAAGCGTTTTCGCGGCGTGATGCCGGTGATGGCCTCAGCGGGGCAGACGAACAGGCAGTCACCGCATTCAATACAGCGGCTGTCATCAACCGAGACGCCTGAGTCGGTAAAAGAAAAAGCCTGCACAGGACAGACGTCCGCGCAGGCGAGGCAGGAAGCGTGGCGAAAACGGCGACGGACGCACGCATGCGTCACGTCCATCGCCGGGGCAAAGGTCAATCCGCCCATCAGCCAATACTGAAGAAAACGAAGCGCAGCATCAGCTCACCGACAATCAGCAACGCGCTTCCCAGCAGCATGGGAGATCGCGCCGCTTTCAGACCGCCCGCAGCAAAGCACAGCATACCCGCAACGGATACGCACCAGCTCAGCAGATGCACGGTTCGAAGTTGCTCCAGCATCTGTAGCGGTGCATGAGGGAACGTCACCACGGTGTTGTCCAAAGCCGTAATATCTGCCAGCCAGACGGGCTGCATCACCAGACGCACAAGCACCAGCAGCGTGATAATGACAACCGCCGCACGCACGGTAGTCTGGGAACGCGTCCCAACGGCCATGCAGGCTGAACCGATAATCCCCACCGAACCGAAAAACAGCACCAGCGTGTTAACGTGCTGCCATGTCACCACGGATGCGTGCATGTAGATCTGCGCCATGCAGAACACGTCGACTAAACCAACCAGACCTGCCACAACCAACAGTGGCTTCCAGCCTGGCTTTTTGACAAACATCAGCAGCGTTGCGAAGCCAAGTGCCGCAAGATAAAGACTGGCAAAGATAATCTCACGACTCAGCCAGGAGCTGGATACGTGGCGCAGCGCGTTAAGAGCATTAAGCGGATAGCCCATGTGCAGCGCGGAGGCGAGCAGCCCCAGGCTCGCCAGCACAAACGCTCCAGCTGCCGGCAGCAGCGCGCTGCGCTGCGTGCTTCCGAACGCCAGCCACAGCGTAACGCCAACCGATCCTTGCAGGAACAGCGTAAAAATCAGCAGCGGTAACTCATGCATGACGTTTCCCCTCTTTCTCTGCGCCCTGATGCGCTTTGATCACCAGGTTTGGTTTGGTGATGGAGGAATCAGGCAAACCTTTCACATCACAGACCGCACCATACTTCGCCCGCAGTTCATCAATCGGCCCGAATTTAATCGCTTCGAGTGGACAGGTTGCCACACAGACGGGCTGCTCTCCCTTCGCCTGGAGATCCACGCAGAAATCACATTTGGACATCTGCCCGGTCTGCTCGTTGAGCTGTGGCGCGCCGTAAGGGCAAGACCATGCGCAGTAGCCGCAGCCGACGCACTTATCAGTATCAACGCGCACAATGCCGTCCCCCGGACGCTTATGCATCGCGGTGGTTGGACAGTTTTTGGTGCAGACAGGGTCTGCGCAGTGGTTACAGGAAATAGAGAGCGTGTAGGCAAAAACGTTGTTGCTGACGCCGCCCTGCCCGGTCGGGATAAAACTCCCGCCGTTGACTTCATAAACGCGACGGAAACGACGTCCGACCTCAAGGTTGTTTTTATCTTTGCACGCCACCTGGCATGCCTTGCAGCCCGAGCAGCGAGAAGAGTCGATATAAAAACCCAGCTGTTTGTCGCTCACCGGCGCGTAATGTTTAAACTGACTCATGCTTTAGCTACCTCCACCAGCATGGTTTGATGGGAATTCCCTTTCGCAAGCGCGGTAATACGGGCGGAACTGAGCACGTTCGCGCAGCCGCCTTTATCGATACCCTGCTCGTCCGGCTGCCACCAGGCGCCTGCCTGCATGGCCACCACGCCTGGAATGATGCGCGGCGTGACCTCCGCCGGGATCTCGCAAATGCCGCGCGCGTTATGAATACGCACGGTATCCCCCTGCGCAATGCCGCGCTTTTGCGCATCCTGCGGGTTGATCCACAGCTTTTGCTGCTGCGCCTCAATTAACCACGGGTTGGCGTACTGGGTGGAGTTAGCGCGGTTTTTTCCTTTCCAGGTGATCAGCTGGAGCGGGAAGGTTTTCGCCAGCTCGTCTTCCGGCCCTTCATGGGCAGGCACGTAGTGCGACAGCGCCGGAATTTCCGGGTGCTGCATGTCGTACAGACGCTTCGAGAAGATCTCAATTTTACCGGACGGCGTCGGGAACGGATGATTCTGCGGATCGCGAATGTTGTCTTCAAAGGCAACGTACGGCGCGCTTTTGAAAAGATGCTGACGCGTCTTCTGTAGCATCGCGAAGTCCGGCAGGTTTTCATCCGGCATGGACAGCCGCGTCTGCTCCCAGATGTGCTCAATCCACGCTTTTTCGTCACGGCCCTCGCTGAACGCTGGCTCGACGCCAAGCTTAGCAGCGACCTCCCGCAGCCAGTCGTAGTCTGAACGGCGTTCAAATTCAGGTTCAATCAGCTTTTCTGACAGGATCAGATAGCTTGCCGTGCCCCAGGTTTCGCCGATATTCCAGCGTTCCATGAAGCTGGTTTCCGGCAAAAGCAGGTCGGCGTATCTGGCGCTCGGCGTCATAAACAGATCGCTTGCGACGATAAACTCGATTTTCGACTCGTCTTCCAGGACACGGGTTGCCTGATGAAGGTCCGGGTTCTGGTTAGCCAGATAATTGCCCGCCAGCGAGAACAGGATGCGGATATTGCTGTCCAGCTTCTCAGCGTCTTTCAGGCCATCTTCCGCGGTTACCTTAGAAGCATCATCCGCGGCCTGCACCCAGTTCATGACCGAAATTTTGGCGTTGACCGGGTTCTCCGGCATCTCTGGCCCGGCCGCAAATTTGCGGTTTGCGCAGCCGCCATAGCCTGCTGCCCAGCCGCCTTTCACCCCGACGTTACCCGTTAGCGTGGCCAGTATTGTCGAGCCGCGCGCGGTGCGCTCGCCGCAGTTATGACGCTGCGGTCCCCAGCCCTGAATCAGCGCGGCGGGCTTGGTGGTTGCGTAGTCGCGCGCCAGCTGACGAATAGTTTGTGCAGGCACGTGGGTGATTTTCTCTGCCCACTCGGGCGTTTTCGCCACGCCATCCTTTGCACCGCTCAGGTAAGCCATCAGGGATTCATTGGCCGGAACGCCCTCTGGCATGGCGTCTTCGTCAAAGCCCAGGGTGTAGCGTTGAATAAAGTCGCGATCGTGCAGATTCTCCGTGACGATCACATACATCATCGCGTCCATCAGGGCGTTGTCTGTTGTGGGAAGCATCGGGATCCACTGATCGGCAAGGGAGGAAACCGTATCGGAATAGCGTGGGTCGACAACAATGAAGCGCGTGCCGTTTTGCTTCATCTTCTGGTAGAAGTGGTTGCTGTGCCCGAAGATGGTTTCCGTCGGGTTATGCCCCCAGAGAATGACCAGTTTGGTGTCCAGCAGCGTGTCCAGAGAGCTGCCGCTGGCGGCGGTGCCATAGGTATACGGCGTTGCCGCCGCCGTGTTACCCATACTGACCGAGTGATAGCTTTCGAGATAGCCGCCGGTTAAGTTGAGCAGACGACGAACCATTTTATCGCCAGAAAAGGTCCCGCCGGACACCGCGGTGCCCACATGAACATAGCGTGACGCAGCACCGTATTTTTGCGTAATAGTTTTTAATTGATTCGCAATGAGGGTGGTGGCTTCATCCCAGGTAATACGCTCGAATTTTCCTTCGCCACGTTTACCTACGCGTTTCATTGGATATTTCAGTCGATCGGGGTGATAAACAAATTTCCGATAAGCCCGACCACGAACGCAGGCGCGCATTACTGGCATCTGCGGATCCAGCGCGTTATCCGGACGCGTTGAAATTCGGGTCACAACGCCATCACTGACGTGAGCACGAATATCACACTTCCCGCCGCAGTCAAACGTACTACAGGTTTGCACCACTTTTTCTTCAGGCGTAGCGTCTGATACCGCCGTGCCCTGTGCCTGTACTTTGCCGGTTTTGACGACAAACGGCAGGGCGGCGAGCGCTGACCCTGCCTGAATAAACTGACGCCGGGATATGGCGGGAATAAACCCCACTCCCTGATGTTTATTTTTTTTCATTGCTCGTTCCTTCAAATAAAAACGCATTCTCGTTTTTTTTCAGGAACGAATATTGATAATTATCAAGCTAACTCTTGAGGGGTAATACTTAGCGATCTAATTCAAAATTCACTGTCGCCGTTTGTCCTGTTTCATCTAATACAATTAATTGATATTTACCCGGCAAATATAATTGCAGTGAATAATTTTTCTGATGCCCGTCCAGCGGTTCGCCATTCAAAAACCACCATCGTTGCCCCTCCCCGCCGCTGGTTGAAACGTTGAGGGTCATATTTTTCTCACCTGGAAGACGTTTAATTACCGCCCCTTCTCTGACGCCTGACAACATCAGCGGCGCCGCATTATGGTTATCCAGCGGAGGGCAAATCGCTGAACGGGCGGGGAGACGAGCAGCCCGTTTTTCGGCAGCAGGCAGCCAGGGCTCCAGCGGTAGCGGCCAGACATCCAGCACTTTTTCTGTCGCATCAGGACAATCCGCTGCAACGCGTTTGCCTTCTTTATCCAGCCAGACCGGGAAACGGATCCCGCGAATACCTTCCTGTTCCGGCAGCAACAGCGTAGGCGGTTCACTGCCTTCTAGCAGCCAGGTTGAAAGCCGACGCCGACAGTTTTCGCTCCCTTCAGGCAGGGACTGGCCCCCCGGCCAGCAAATCACGCCCCGTCCTACGCTTGCAGGACGCGGATCGCGCGGCAGGCGCGCTTCATCCACCATCGAGCGGGACTGAAGCATGTTATTGACCTGATTGAGGAGCGGTACCGCGCTGGCGAAACCAAACTGCCCGGCAACGGGCGTGCCGTCCGGGCGTCCGGTCCAGATTCCAATGACATACCGGGCATTCAGGCCGATGGCCCAGGCATCCCGGTAGCCATAGCTGGTGCCCGTTTTCCACGCCAGCGGCGCAACCTGGGGCAGCGCACTGTCCGGCAGGGGCTGTGCTTCATTAGCGAGAATGCGTCGAATGATCCACGCCGCCCCCTGCGATAACAGCGGACGTTCGATCAGCGGATCGCCCGGCTGTAAACGCAGCCGGCCCGCCTTACCCTGACGCGCAAAGGCGCTATAGGCGGCAGCGATATCAGCCAGGCGTGCGCCTGCGCCCCCCAGGATCAGAGAGAGGTTGGGCTGTGCCCCCGCAGGCAGAATGAGCGGTAATCCCGCGTTGCTCAGCATTCCGGCAAAACGTTTTGGGCCGTACGCTTCCAGAACCTGCACCGCAGGCAGGTTGAGGGAACGCACCAGGGCTTCGCTCATACTGACCGGCCCATGGAAGCCGCTGTCAAAGTTGCCGGGACGATAATCCCCCGTTTTTCTTGGCACATCCTGTAATAACGAAGCGGGATGGATCAGACCATCGTCCAGCGCCATGCCATAGATGAATGGCTTGAGGACCGATCCCGGCGATCGGATCGCATTGACCATATCCACGTGGCTGAAACGGCTGTCATCATTGATATCTACCGAGCCTACCCAGCCACGCACTTTCATGGATGTATGATCCACGACGATCATCGCCAGCGAACTGCGGGCAGGCAGGCGTGATTTCCAGTTCATTGCCAGCTCTTCAAGCTGTCGTTGCAAAGCTGCATCCAGCGTGGTGACTATTTTTGTGTCACGACTTTTACTCAGCATCATGCGGGAAAAGAGCGGCGCCAGCTGCGGCATCTGCCGGGGAGCCAGCCAGACCGGCTCTTCACGGGACTCTTTCACCTGCCTCTCAGACCAGACGCCCTGAGTCAGCATACGGTCGAGCACTTTGTTCCGCGCCGCTTCGGCACGTTCCGGCCAGCGATCCGGGCGCAGACGGCTGGGTGCCTGCGGCAGCACTGCCAGCAGCGCCGCGTCGGAATAGCTCAGCTGAGACGGCGGTTTGCCAAGGTAAGTCCAGCTTGCCGCACCCACGCCCTGCAACGTGCCGCCAAACGGGGCACGGTTAAGATACAGCGTCAGGATTTCACGCTTGGAGAGATGCCACTCCAGCTGCATCGCCCGCCACAGCTGACGAATTTTACCGCCAAAGGTACGCGGATGCGGATCCAGCAGGCGCGCCACCTGCATGGTAAGCGTGCTCCCGCCGGAAACCACTCTCCCGGAGGTGAGATCCTGCCAGGCGGCACGCAGTACAGAAAGCGGATTGACGCCAGGATGATCCCAGAACCAGCGATCTTCATACTGGATCAGCGCCTCAAGATAGCGTGGGGAAACCTCTTCAATGGTAACCGGATAGCGCCAGATGCCTTCGCTGTCGGCAAAACGCCACAGCGGAACACCCTGCTCATCCACCACCACTCGCGCTGGGTTGACCTCTTTCAGGGGCAACGGCCACACGCGGTCAGCGACGACAATCAGCCCCCCTGAAACGAGAAGCGCTCCCGCCAGCCACAGCCAGCGGGAGCGAATCAGGCGTGCTATCCGCATCTTACGGAACAACGATCAGCGGGCCACTGGCCGCCCCCGTTGCCCGCCACTGCGGAACGTACATGGACTCGACCATCGGAACAGGCACCTGGTAGGTTCCCGGCGTAACGGCACGGGCCAGGTAAACCAGCGTGACCGGCTGACCTTCATTGACCGGCACCGCGGCCACAAAGCGATCGTCGCGGAATTCCATGTGCTGAATATCAGACTGTTGCATCTGATTCAGCAGGTTTTGCACTTCACTGCCGCTGTCCTGCAAGCTGGCGCTGCTGCTCGCCAGATTCTGGTTTTCCAGCTCCAGACCTGCCGGGAGCAGATCCACCACCAGCGCATCCGGCACGTTCTGGCTGGCCTTCACCTCCAGCCACACCAGAACCAGCTCACCGCTCTTCAGAGAAGAGAGCGACTTGCTGCTGCCGTCTGTCGCCAGGATATGACGTTCAATCTGCAAGACATTAGAGGATGGCTGAGGCGCGTACTCCGGATAGCCAGTCGTGTCCAGTCGTACCCACAGCGGCGTAGTGCCGGAATTTGTCACCTGCAACGCACCAAGCTGATCGCCGTTCAGGTTTTCTACCTGCGCTTTATCACTGCTCTGGGTCTGTTCAGAGAGGGTGGTCGTTGCCTGCCACGCGCCTGACAAGGTTTGCAGTGAACGTCCGGCCATGAACAGCGCATTGCTCTCCTGGGTAGACAGCCAGCGCTGGCTGAACGCGTCTTCAGATAACGCGTTCAGCAGCCTGTTTTGCGCATCCGGCAGCAGCTTGTACTCTTCCAGCAGGGAGAGCATCAGGGCATTATCACGCAGCTGGCTGCCGTAATCCGCCATCCAGTTTCGGCTGTCGTTACGGGGAGTTTTGAGAGCCAGATCCAGCGCCTGCTGGCTGCGCGGTGCATCCCCCATCAGTTTGAGTGCCATGCCCAGCTGCATCAACGGAAGCCCGGAAGCAGCCTGAGCGTGGCGCTCCCAGATTTCACGCAGCGCACCGAGCGGCGCTTTTTGCTGACGCGCCAGCACCAGCGAAGCATACGCCTGAACAGCAAATTTGCTGGCCTGGGTGTCGTCGCTGTAGCGGATGGACATCATCCCCGGATCCTGTAAATAGCGCAGCAGTCGGCTGTTGGCGTTATTCACCGCCTCGGCAGGCACGCTGTAACCCTGCTCCCCTGCCCGCACCAGGAAGTCCGTGACATAGGCGGTTAGCCAGTACTCTTCCGGGCCGTTTTTATCCCACAAGGCAAAACCGCCATCGTCACGCTGCATTTGCAGCAGACGGGAGATCCCGACATCAATGGCCGCACGGCGTTTATCGTCGGTATCGCCTTTAATACCCAGTGCCTTAAGTTGTGCCGCGTTGGTGTAAAGCGACGGGAACAGGCCGCTGGTGGTCTGCTCAAGACATCCGTATGGATAGGCCTGAAGTTCACGAATGTAGCGCGCCAGGTTCAAAGGTGGTTTACCGCTGAGCAACAGCTGCCCCTGTAGCGTGGCAGACGAGAAACCGTTGATATGCTGTGCTGGCGCACTCCAGGATTCGCCAGGGTTCAGCATCGTGCCCGTATTCACCGTTTGCGCCGGGAATGCGGGACGCACGCCAATTTTCCAGCTTTTCTGCTGCGGCGCAAACGTCTCACCAGGGAGCTGAAGCCCCGTCACCTGAGCAGTCACTTCACCATCACCATAGCCTTCCAGGGCGCGCACCGGAATAAACAGGGTGCTACGTGCGCCAGGCGGCAGCTTAACCGGCTCTGGCTGAGCGCCTTCGAGCGACAACTTACCGGTTGCGGTTAACGCAATGTTCAGCGTTTGCGGCTGGTCCGTCAGGTTAGTCAGGTCCAGCGTCAGGCGAGAGGTATCGCCACTTGCGAGGAATCGCGGCGTGTTAAGCTCGGTGATAATCGGAGCCGCCACAATGATTTTGCTTTCGCTGCTGCCGAAATCGTCTTCCGTCCAGGCCTGCGCCATCAGACGCAGTTCGCCGTTGAAATCGCCAATCGGCAGCGTGATGGTGCCTTCGCCGTTGGCATCAAGCGTAACCGGCTGCGCCTGCTGGGCAATTATGGTGACATGGTTCACCGGTGGCTTACCGCCGCGTTTCAGTTCATCGCCGTCTCCGCCAAAGCGCAGTGCGGCCAGACGTCCCTGACCTTCAATCACCTGGCCGTAAACATCATAGATGTCCGCGCCATAGCGCTTCTGACCGAAGAAAGCTTCCCACGGATCCGGCGTGACGTAGTCGGTAATGTTCAGCACGCCGCTATCGACAGCCGAGACCAGCACGTTCACCTTCTGTGGCACAGTCCCCTCTTTTACGCTGGCTTTCACTTTCACAGAAAGCGTCTGGTTCGGACGCATTTTTTGCGGGTTATCCAGTGCAATGTTCAGGCGACGATTTTCGTCCCCCATTGGCAGATGCAGTAGGCCAACCGCCCGTTTTGGCGTGGCGGATTTGGATTTATCGCCAGGACGAACCACCAGCGTGCTGAGGTAGAGATCGTGACGTTTCCAGTCCTTGTCCACCGGAATGGCGAGATCCAGACCGTTTGCTGGCACGTCGATCTCTTTCCACCACAGCGGTCCTTCGCTGGATTCGATCATTGCATAGCCCTTGCCTGCGGCCGGCGCTGCAATATGCAGGTTGATGGTATCGCCTGGCTGATAGGATGGCTTGTCCAGTTTCAGCGTCACACGATCCGGGCGAGCAGCGCCCGTGCCATCGCTGTTATCCTGCCAGCTGTACCCCGCCCAGAAGCGCACGCTGCTGACCATGTCATCAGGGGCTTTCACTTCCAGACGGTATGAGCCCCACTCCACCGGGAAGGTGACTTTACCGGTTTCATCGGCCTTGAGGTTTAGCTCCTGCTCGCCCTCAACCAGATCTTTTTGATCAAACTGAGACTGCCAACCCTCACTCTCGGACCAGTTCCAGAAGTAGTCGCGACGCTCACGGACCAGACGCACCTGCAAACCGGATACCGCTTTTTTCGCCCCGCTGGCATCGGCATAGACGATGTCAAAGCTGGCGTTGCCGTTTTCATCGACAATCGGCTGATTGACGGTGGTATCGGTACGGTAGTCGTAAACGGCCTTGCTGGCGAACTGTGGGCGGATCCCCGGAAGTTCAGCCGCAGGCCAGATAGCCTGTTCGGCGCGTCGCGTTACCGGACGCCCGCCTGATTCCAGCAGGCTGGCCTGCAAAATCAGTTGCAGCGGCGAGTGCGCCTCTTTCCACTGGCTTTCGGTGGTAACCTGCCCACGCCCCTGTTCGTCCAGCGTAAGCTGCACTTCATCCAGGCTGCGGCTCAGGTTCTCCTCGGCAATATCACCGAACTGGAAGCCAGGCAGCGCAGGCACCGCGTCACGTAGCGGACGCAGGAAAAGCTGGCCTTGCAGAGAATTGCCGTTAGCCGGCGCGCCATACAGGTAATAGCCAGCAACGTTAAAGTCGACATTATCCTGCGGGGAAACCGGCGTTTTTTGCCCGGTCAGATTCAGCGCCATACGCTCAGGCATAAAATCTTCGACGTGGAAATCCCACATGCGCTGCTGGTTATCGCCCGTATTAGCGCGAATATGCCACATGCCGGTCTGGGCGCCGCTATCGAGCGGATAGTTGAAGCGATAAAGGCCTTTCTCAGGTTGCACAACGACCGTACGCGCCACCTGTCCGTCCGGGCGCAGCACGTCAAGTTTTACCGGTTGATCGGGAAGCGGTTTGCCATCGCTGTCGCGAAGCAGGCCGTTCAGGATCACCGTTTCACCCGGACGATAAAGATCGCGCGGGCCAAACATAAAGAATTGTTTGCTGTAACCCGGGTTACCGGCGATATCAAACTCCGCCAGATCCAGCGCCGGAAGTTTGAGATCAAGAAGCGTGGTCTGTCCATCCTTACTGGCCAGGATCAGCGCGGCTTCTTTATCGGTTTCCAGTTTCGCATGACCATCGGCGTCGCTGTTCGCCTCGGCCAGGGTCTGCCCTTTATCGTTCAGAAGGGTAATGGTCACGCCTGACTGCGCCGCACCGTTTTCAAGACTCTGGGTGAAGATGTCCAGGCGGTTATGATAGCGGTGAGCGGACAGCCCAATATCACTTAAGGTAAAGAGCGTCGCGGCGTTACTGTAGTTATAGTGACCAGCCTGGTTCATCACGGCGATATAGACGCCAGACTGCTGGAGCGGCTTAATATCTTTGAGCGGCAGGAGCAGTTTTTCACTCGTATTGCGCGCCGGGTTGAGGTCGAAACGGCCGGTGTAGACCAGTTCCGCCATCTTCAGCAGGTTGTCAGATTCCCAGTTGGTCAGCGAGTTACGGTACTCCCACTGGCTGACAAACGAGGCCAGCGACTCCGGCTTCACGCGATAGAAGTTCACATCCACATTGTTGACGTTGAGCGCCATCACCGGCAATCCTTCCACCACCTTACCCGGCAGCAGCGATCCGCGGCTGGCGAATCCGACCGTCGGTTCAACATCCCGGGTGGTGATCGCTTTTTCATAGTCGATGCCGAATGTCGCTTTGTTCAGCGCCAGCAAATTACGTTCGACGGTGACGACCAGATTACGATTCGGCTCCAGATGGCGCAGGCGCAGCTCTTTCAGATTGGGGGCCAGTTCCCAGGCGCCGTCCACTTTGCCGCTTTTTTTATCCACCACATGCACCGTTTTCGCAAAATCCTGGCTGGGCTCCAGCGGTACAGAGAAGGTCAGAACCAGCGTCGCAGCGCCGTCGAGTTGCACTTCAGAGGCATCCAGCAGCGTCAACGCCTTGCCCTGACTCTGCGCGGCCAGCTTAGCCAGCTTTTCAGGATCCGGTTTTGCCGGGGTTTTCTGTTCTGATGCAGTAGACGCTGCGGGGGCAGCGGCCTGAGGTTTGTCGTCGCTGTTATCACAGCCGACAAGCGTAAAGGTGGTGAGCAGCGCGAGAGAGATCGCAGCTAAGCGAAACGGTTTCATCCTGTGTCCCTGGCCTGAGGGGCCTGTTGGTCATCGTCCGGATAAGTATTATCCGCAAGTTTCGTTAATACAAAAAGTCCAATTTTATAATCTGGAAAGCACCTCGCAGAATGGCATCACGCAGCCACACCGTGATGGAACGGCGATCACAGCGCATAACGTAACATGTTACCTTTCGCGTCATTTGTTTTTAAAACAAGAAGATAGCTGGATAAGCTCGCATCAGGCCTGCTAGTTTTATGACCATGACGCACCCCGAGTGCGCGGTTCAATAAGAGAGAAAGCCATGAAACGAGCCGTGAACGCCCTACAAAATTTCGGAAAATCATTGTACGGACCTGTACTTATCTTACCCATCGTCGGCCTGTTTATCGCCTTTGGGAATGTGCTGGGTAACGGCAATCTGGCCGAGTACCTGCCGTTTCTCGGCCACCCGCTGATCCAGAGTATCGGCCAGCTGATAGCCAAATCTGCCGTGTCGGTGCTGGTCAACCTGGCGCTGGTATTTGCCGTCGGGATCCCCATTGGACTGGCAACACGAGACAAAGGCTACGCGGCGTTGATTGGGCTGGTGACCTTTATCGTATTCATTAACGCGATGAACGTGACGTTACAGCTTCAGGGAGAACTGGCCCCTGCGGAACAGATGAAAGCCGCCGGACAAAGCATGGTGCTGGGCGTCCAGGTGCTGGAGATGGGCGTTTTCGCCGGGATCCTGACCGGGGCGCTCTCCGGTTATCTGTACAACAAATATTCCAGTGTCCAGTTTAACGGCGCGATGGCGATTTACTCCGGCCACTGCTTTGTCGCGATTGTGATGCTGCCTGTCTCTATGCTGCTCGGCGTGGTCATGAGCGAACTCTGGCCGTACGCACAGCATGGAATAAGCGCTCTGGCGCTGGCGATCAAAGGGTCCGGTCCGTTTGGCGTGGCGATCTACGGTTTCCTTGAACGCATTCTGGTGCCGACGGGCCTGCATCATCTGGTCTATACGCCGTTCCTGTATACCGAACTGGGCGGTACGCAGGAGGTGTGTGGCGCAACCTATCAGGGCGCGCGCAATATCTACTTCGCCGAGATGGCCTGCCCGGACGTGAAGCAGCTCAGCAGTACCGTGGTGTGGGATGCGCGCGGCATCAGCAAGATGTTCGGCCTTCCTGCCGCCGCGCTGGCGATGTACATGACCGCGAAGCCAGAGCGTAAAGCGATTGCGAAAGCGATTCTGATCCCGGCGGCGCTGACCTCGCTGCTGGTCGGCGTAACCGAGCCGATTGAATTCTCCTTCCTGTTCGTCGCCCCGCTGCTGTTCGTGGTGCATGCGGTGCTGACCGGCATCGGCATGATGCTGTTCTCGCTGTTTGGCGTTCACGCCATCGGCGCCAACGGGATTATCGATTTCATCCTCTACAACCTGCCGCTCGGCACGGAGAAGTCCAACTGGCCCATGTACATCGTGGTCGGGCTGATCATGTTCGCCCTTTATTTCGTGGTATTCCGCTTACTGATCCTGCGCTTCAACATGAAAACGCCGGGGCGTGAAGATGAGGACCAGGAGACACGCCTTTACAGCAAGCAGGAGTACCAGGCGAAGGGCAATAACGACGAGCTGGGCGAATCCATCGTGGTGGGTCTGGGCGGTCGGGAAAATATAGAGGTAGTGGATAACTGCTACACCCGCTTACGCGTCACGGTGAAGGACGTCGCTATCATCGATGAACCGCGCCTGAAAGCGACCGGCGCGAAAGGGATAATCAAACAAGGTAACAACGTTCAGGTGGTCTACGGGCTGCATGTCAAAAAAATGCGAGAAGCCGTTGAGACGTTTCTCTGAAAGGAGCTAAAGATGTTTACACCCCCATTTATTCTGTCGATTGCCGGCGGCGGTAGCACCTACACGCCAGGTATTGTGAAAAGCCTGATGGTACGTCTGCATGATTTCCCTCTGGCAGAGATCCGCCTGTATGACATTGACGAGGCGCGCCAGAACACCATTGCGCCCGTGGTGGAGAAGGTTATTCGCGACCACAGCCAGAGCATCAAATTCACCGTCACCAGCGACCCGGAAGTGGCCTTCAGCGGCGCGCATTTTGTTTTTGCCCAGATGCGCGTCGGACAGTACAAAATGCGCGAGCAGGATGAAAAGATCCCGCTGCGCCACGGGGTGGTCGGCCAGGAAACCTGCGGACCCGGCGGGCTGGCATATGGCCTGCGTACTATCCTGCCGATGGTAGAGCTGATCGATCGGGTGGAACGCTACGCGCACGAAAAGGCGTGGATCGTGAACTACTCCAACCCGGCGGCGATTGTCGCTGAGGGCGTGCGTCGCCTGCGCCCCAACGCACGCGTGCTGAACATCTGCGATATGCCGGTTGCCGCGATGCGCAATATGGGCGCCATTCTGGGCGTGGATCGCCATAAACTGGAGGTGGACTATTTTGGCCTCAATCACTTTGGCTGGTTTACCCGCGTGCGGGTGGACGGCGAGGACAAGCTGCCGGAGCTGCGTAAACATATCGCGAAGTTTGGCCTGCTGACGGAAGATGCCGCGAAAACCGACCCGCAGCACTCGGATCCGTCGTGGGTGAAAACCTGGCGCAACATCAAGCCGATTATGGATAACTTCCCGGAGTACCTGCCGAACCCGTATCTACAGTACTACCTGATGCCAAACCAGATTGTGGAGCATCAGAACCCTGACTATACCCGCGCCAACGAAGTGATGAACGGGCGTGAGAAAAAGCTGTTTGCCGCCGCCGAAGAGTACCAGCGCACCGGAATTTTACCGGACGCCTTCCACGTAGGTGTTCACGGCGAATTTATCGTCGATGTCGCCTGCTCACTGGCGTTCAACCTGCGCCAACGCCATCTGGTGATGGTGGAAAACCGCGGGGCGATTACCAACCTGCCGTACGATGCGGTGGTGGAGGTGCCTGCCTATATCACCTCCGAAGGGCCGGAGCCTGTCCGCGTGGGTCAGGTACCGCTGTTCCACCAGACGCTCCTGCAACAGCAGCTGGCCTCTGAACAGCTGCTGGTTGAGGCAACCATCGAAGGCAGCTACGAGAAAGCGTTGCAGGCGTTCACTCTGAACCGCACCGTGCCGACCATGGAGCACGCGAAAGCGATTCTGGATGAGATGATCGAAGCCAACCGCGACTACTGGCCTGCGCTGCAAAAGGCCTGGCAGGACGGTGAAGCGGTGAAAAAATAGGGGCTTGCTCGCGAGTTGAACGTGGTTAGCTTGTCGGTGTCAGAAAAAACACCGACAATCCTTTTTTACGGAAAAGAATGGAGGCAACCATGTCCACCTCATATTTTGTCGCTGCCGACTGGCTGATTGAGCACGGCGACGACCCGGAAGTTCAGATTATCGACGCGCGCATGGCCCCTCCGGGCCAGGAGCATCGTGACGTTCCCGCTGAATACCGTGCAGGGCACCTGCCTGGCGCGGTATTTTTTGATATCGAAGCCCTCTCCGATCACACCTCTCCCCTGCCGCACATGCTGCCTCGCCCGGAAGCGTTTTCCGTGGCGATGCGCGAGCTGGGCATCAGCAAAGATAAACATCTTGTTGTTTACGATGAAGGTAATCTGTTTTCCGCGCCGCGAGCGTGGTGGATGCTGAAAAACTTCGGCGTGGAAAAGGTATCGATTCTGGCGGGCGGACTTGCAGGCTGGAAGCGCGACGAACTACCGCTTCAGCAGGGTGACGTCACGCTGCCGGAAGGGGAATTTGATGCCACGTTTGACGCTAACGTGGTCAAGCGCCTGACCGACGTGCTGGTCGTGAGCCACGAAAACACGGCGCAAATCGTCGATGCGCGTCCCGCTCCACGTTTCAACGCAGAAGCGGACGAGCCGCGTCCGGGACTGAAACGCGGACATATCCCGGGGGCGCTGAACGTACCGTGGGGCGATCTGGTGTTTGAAGGCGAGCTGAAAACCACCGATGAATTGCGTGCCATTTTTGAACGTCAGGGCGTGGATTTGCATCGTCCGGTTATTGCCAGCTGCGGCTCCGGCGTGACGGCCTGCGTGGTGATCCTGGCGCTGGCAACCCTTGGCGCGAATGACGTGACTCTGTACGACAGTGCCTGGAGTGAATGGGGTGCACGGGACGATCTGCCGGTTGAACCGGCGAAATAATGGATAACCGCCTGGCAACGCTGTTAACGCGCGGGTCGTCGCTGACCCGCTCGGAGTATCGCGTCCTCGCCCACCTCACTGAGCATCCATTGCTGGTGGGCAACATCACGGTGCGCGAGCTGGCGCAGGCGACATTTGTCTCTACCGCGACGATTATGCGGCTGTGTCAGAAGCTGGGGTTTAGCGGCTTTAGCGAGTTTATCTGGCACTGCAAGCAGCTGCTTTCTGACACGCCGCATATCACCGTACAGCCTGAGCAACATGCGGAAATGCCCGCGCTTTTTGCCCGGTTCATTGCCAACTATCAGCAGACCTTCCAGTGGGTCACTCAGAACAAACGCCAGCAGTTTGCCAGCCTGCTGCGCCAGAAAGAGAGCTTCTTTCTCTACGGCGCCGGGTTTTCGTACCTTTTTGCCGAGTACCTGACCAAGAAGTTGCAGGTGCTGGGAAAAACGGCATTCATCTCCGGGCCCGGAGACAGCCGGAATATTTTTCTCAGCAACGCCGCGCGCTATCAGGTGTTTATTGCCGTTTCGCGCAGCGGCGAAACGGAGCAGGTACTGGATAAAGCGCGGATCGCCAAAAACGTCGGCATGACGATCGTCGCGTTTACCCGCGCGTCGGCCAATACGCTGGCGGGTATGGCGGACGTGCATTTTGCCCTCTATGACGAAGCGGTACATTTCGCCGCCGAAGCCGCAGGGGTGACGTCGTTTGAGTCGAATCTGGTGCTGCTGATGGATTTACTGCTGCTGGAAGCAACGGGGTGAAGGTCACCCCGCCGTAATCAGATAATGCGGTTGGTCTTGAGATCGCGCAGGAAGCCGCCCCAGCGACGCTCGTAGAACGGGGTGATGTGCTCGGTAATAAAGTGGCTGATCCCCTTCTCACCTTTCTTCACCTGACAGATATCAATCGGCTCATCGCCCGGCAGGGTGTCGGTTGCCACGCTTCCCGCTGCCTGGATGATCTCGTCGATATCGCCGTCGGCCTCAATCCCTATCAGCAGAACAGGCTTTTCGTCAGCGCTCTCTTTGATGGAGCAGAGGAACGCGCGCTTCACCGGCTTGATGGTTTTAAACAGCGTGGTCAGGGAGTCAATCATCTGCGCGGGCGGCTCGGCCACTTCAGACAGCAGCAGCGTTTCGCCCCCTTCCAGCACTTCCTGGGTGCTGAGCGGGTTGCCCTCTTCACCCAACAGGTGGCTGATTTCGCGCGGAGTAAACTCTTTTCCGGTCGGTAATTTAGCGTTGAGGAACAGCGTCTGCCCCAGCGTCATTTCGAACAGGGTACGCACCGGCATCACCACAAATGCCTGTTCGTCTTCTACCGCTTCCTGCAAGGCTTCCAGGGAGGTAAAGAACGGGATCACCGACGTGCCGTCGTCTTTCTCCCAGTGCAGCAGATCCAGCGCGCTGTCTTCGACAACCTGCTCCCCTTCCGCCGCGGTGCCCGGCACCCAGACGGTGGATTCCAGCAGCGTGCGGAAAAAGGCCGGACGGTGGGCGGGTTCGGTCGCCGCCTGCTCCAGCAGGGTTTCTAATTCGTTTTTGGTTTCTGACATAGTTTGGCTACTTCAAAAAACGCCGGGTGGCGCTTCGCTTACCCGGCCTACAAAACCGTAGGCCCGTGCAAGCGCAGCGCCGCCGGGCAATATGATGACTCCGAAGGCGCACGTAAGCGTAGCGCTACCCGGCAAAAAAGATCACTCAGCCGTCAGCAGGTTCGCCACGGTACGCACGCCCAGACCGGTCGCACCCGCAGACCACTGCTCAACCGCCGCTTTACGGTAGGTTGCGGAGCAGTCAATGTGCAGCCAGCCTTCATGGTAGTTCTCAACGAAGTGAGACAGGAAGCCTGCTGCGGTGCTTGCACCCGCCGGGTAAGCCGCGCTCGCGGTGTTGTTCAGCTCGGCAAAGTTAGACGGCAGCTGGCTGCGGTGGAACTCGGCCAGCGGCAGACGCCAGAACGGCTCGTTTTCCGCCGCCGCGCTGGCCAGCAGGCGAGCGGCCAGCTTGTCGTCGAAGCTGAACAGGGCGTGATAGTCGTTACCCAGCGCCGTTTTCGCCGCGCCGGTCAGGGTCGCCATGTCGATAATCAGCTCCGGCTTCTGCGCAGAGGCGTCGATCAGGCCATCGGCCAGCACCAGACGGCCTTCGGCGTCGGTGTTCATCACCTCAACGTTTTTACCGTTGCGGTAGCGAATGATGTCGCCCAGCTTGAAGGCGTTACCGCTCACCATGTTATCCGCGCAGCACAGGTAGAGCTTCACGCGCTTGTTCAGGCCACGGGTGATGGCGAAGGCCAGCGCGCCGGTAATGGTCGCCGCGCCGCCCATGTCGGACTTCATGGAGTCCATGAATGCGCTCTGCTTCAGGCTGTAGCCGCCGGTGTCGAAGGTAATGCCTTTGCCCACCAGGCAGGCAAAGACCGGCGCCTCTTTATCCCCGGTTGGGTTGTAATCCAGCGCCAGCAGGACCGGAGGACGCTCTGAACCACGGCCCACGGTATGGATACCCATGTAGTTCTGCTCGCGCAGATCTTCACCTTTGGTGATGCGGTAAGACATCTTGTCGCCCGCCACGCCGCACAGCAGGTCAACCGCGCGCTGCGCCAGCTGCTCAGGGCCTAACTCTTCCGCCGGGGCGTTGATGGTGTCGCGCACCCAGTCGATGATTTGCAGGCGGCTTTCCAGCTCTTTCTGACCGGCTTCATCGAGGTTCGCCCACTCGATTTTGCGGGTGCCTTTCGGGCCTTTGTAGCCTGCCCAGAACGCCCAGCTGCGGTCGGTGTCCCAGCCTTCGCCTTCCAGAGACACATGCTTAATGCCCAGGCCGTCAATTTTACGCGCGGCGCGCTGGATCAGGCCCAAATCATCGTTGCCCGTCAGGTGCAGGGTAATACCGTCGTTGTTAATGCTGTAGGTGGCTTTCTCGCCCCAGCGCGCGTCAGCAGGCTGATTCGAGAGCGTAATCTTCATCGCTTCGGTCATTTTATTTTTCCTTATTAGCAACTAGCAAACGGGCCGCCTGAAGGCAGCCCGTTTATGTTATCTATTCTGCTTCATCTAACCAGACTAACAGAATCGCCTCCAGAATTTTTTCATTGGATGCGTTAGGATCGTCGTCAAAATCTTCCAGATCGCAAATCCACTGATGCATGTCTGTGAATCGTACGGTCTTCGGATCGAGATCCGGGTTCGCGTCGTAGAGCGCCTCGCCGATTTCACGGCTGTCTGTCCACTTCAGTCCCATATCAATGCTCGCGTGCGTGGTTGATGGTGTAACGTGGGAACTCCACGACCAGATCTTCATCGGTCACCGCGGCCTGGCAGCTTAAGCGACTGTCGGGCTCCAGACCCCATGCTTTGTCCAGCATGTCGTCTTCGTCTTCGGTGCTCTCTGCGAGAGAGTCGAAACCTTCACGCACGATGCAGTGGCACGTTGTGCAGGCACAGGATTTTTCACAGGCGTGTTCCACTTCGATACCTGCACGCAGGGCTACATCGAGAATGGTTTCACCGGTCTTCGCTTCCAGAACAGCGCCATCCGGACAGAGGTCCGCATGAGGCAAAATTACAATCTTTGGCATATTAAACCTCGTCCACGGACTGGCCTTTCAGCGCGACGCGGACAGATTTGTCCATGCGGCGAGCAGCGAAGTCCTGGGTTTGTTTATCAACGTTTTTAATGGCTTCTTCTATTGCGTCAGCGTCATTGCCTTCGGCGACTGCGCTTAAGCGCGCGGCAGCGTCGTCAATCACCTGGCGCTCAGCGGCGCTTAACAGCGCGGCATCGGCAGCGAGCGCGCCGTTCAGGCTTTCCAGCACGCGTGCGGCTTCCACTTTTTGTTCGGCCAGCATACGCGCCTTCACATCCTGCTCGGCGTAGCTCATTGAGTCCTGAATCATGGAGGCGATTTCGCCATCGGTCAGGCCGTAGGACGGCTTCACCTGGATGGACGATTCCACGCCGGTCGATTTTTCCATCGCCGTGACGCTCAGCAGGCCGTCCGCATCCACCTGGAAGGTGACGCGAATATGCGCCCCGCCCGCCGGCAACGCCGGAATTCCGCGCAGCGCAAAGCGCGCCAGAGAGCGGCAGTCCTGCACCAGCTCGCGCTCGCCCTGCATCACGTGGATGGACATCGCGGTCTGGCCGTCTTTGAAGGTAGTAAACTCCTGCGCGCGCGCCACCGGAATGGTGGTGTTACGCGGAATGACTTTCTCCACCAGGCCGCCCATGGTTTCTAAACCCAGAGACAGCGGGATGACGTCCAGCAGCAGCATTTCGCTGTCCGGCTTGTTGCCGACCAGGATATCGGCCTGGATAGCGGCGCCCACGGCAACCACTTTGTCCGGGTCGATAGAGGTCAGCGGCGTGCGGCCAAAGAATTCGCCCACGCGCTCGCGCACCAGCGGCACGCGGGTTGAGCCGCCAACCATGACCACTTCCAGCACCTCGCTGGCCTCCACGCCCGCATCTTTCAATGCGCGACGGCAGGCCAGCAGGGTACGCTTAACCAGAGGCGCGATCAGTTCGCTGAACTGATTGCGGGTGATCTCACCCTGCCAGCCCGCAACGTTAACCGTGACCGATTGCGCGTCGCTCAGGGCGATTTTGGCGTCGATGGCCGCATCCAGCAGTTCACGCTGTACGCGCGCATCGCTGCGATCGCTGATGCCCGCCTGCTCGCGGATGTAGTCTGCCAGCAGATGGTCGAAGTCATCGCCGCCGAGCGCGGAATCCCCGCCGGTCGCCAGCACTTCGAACACGCCGCGGCTCAGGCGCAGGATTGAGATATCAAACGTCCCGCCGCCGAGATCGTAAACCGCAATCACCCCTTCCTGACCGGAATCGAGGCCGTAGGCAATGGCCGCCGCCGTCGGTTCGTTCAGCAGACGCAGCACATGCAGGCCCGCCAGACGCGCGGCGTCTTTGGTGCCCTGACGCTGTGCATCGTCGAAGTAGGCCGGAACGGTGATTACCACGCCGTCCAGATCGCCGCCAAGCGTCGCCGTGGCGCGCGCCGCCAGCGCTTTGAGGATGTCAGCGGAAACGCGAATCGGGTTCAGCAGACCGGCAGACGTCGCGATCATCGGCAGGCCGTTTTCGCTGGCCTGTAGCTGATACGGCAGATGCGGGTAACGGGTCTGGATATCAGCCAGCGAGCGGCCCATCATGCGCTTAACCGAGCTGATGGTATTGGCCGGATCGCGCGCGGCGTTGGTGCGGGCATCAAACCCGACCGCATGCCCCTGCTGCTGGTAGTGGACCACGGAAGGCAGCAGATGGCGGCCCTGCTCGTCAGCCAGCGTTTCCGCCTGGCCGCTGCGCACGGTCGCCACGAGGGAATTGGTGGTGCCCAGGTCAATACCGACGGCCAGACGACGCTGGTGCGGTGCGGCGCTTAAGCCTGGCTCACTAATTTGTAATAAGGCCATAATTGCTTCCGGAATTAAAAATCGAGCAGCTTTTCTTCGAGTTGTTCAGCACTGCTGCGCAGTTTATCGAGAAAACGGAGTTTGCGCACAGTGTCTGCCGCCACGTCCCAGGTCTCGTTGTTCAGTTGCTCCACCATCTGCTGATGGCGGGTATCGAACATGCCCTTTACGCGCGTGATAAAGCTTTCCAGGCGTGCTTCGTCTTTAGCCTGTTCAATTTCATCCAGCTCTTCGCGCAGCTCCAGCTGTTCCATCAGAAAGGCGGTGTCGCGCACGGTATGCTGTTCGCTCGCCAGATCGAAACCGTGGAGCGAGAGCAGATATTCTGCACGCGCCAGCGGATGACGCAGCGTTTGCCAGGCCTGGTTGATGGTTGCGGAGTGTGATACCGCAGCCAGCTGCTCTGCCTGCGTCCCGCTGGCGAATTTATCCGGATGGTACTGACGCTGGAGATCCTGAAAACGGACCGTCAGCGCCTGGAGATCGATCGGGTATTGAGCGGGTAGTCCGAAGAGAGTGAAGTAATCCATAACAATCTCAGGGGTAGCCTGTTAGAACAAACCCCACGCGTAGCAAAGCCACGGTGGGGTTTCGGATGACGCGCGGTTAAACGTGGAAGCTTTCGCCGCAACCACACTCGTCTTTGACGTTCGGGTTCGTGAATTTGAACCCTTCGTTCAGGCCTTCTTTTACGAAGTCCAGCTGAGTGCCGTTGAGGAATTGCAGGCTTTTGCCATCGACCACCACCTTCACGCCCTTGTCTTCAAACACGGTGTCATCAGACGCCGGTTCGTCAACAAACTCCAGTACGTAAGCCATACCAGAACAGCCGGAGGTACGTACGCCCAGTCGCAGGCCAAAGCCTTTACCACGGTTCGCCAGAAAAGAGCTTACTCGCGCGGCAGCGCTGTCGCTAAGGGTAATCGACATACTCAAACCTCAATTATTTTGCTTCACGTTTGCTTTTGTAATCCGCAATGGCGGCTTTGATCGCGTCTTCTGCCAGAATTGAGCAGTGAATTTTCACTGGCGGCAGTTCGAGTTCTTCAGCAATATCCGTGTTCTTGATTGCCTGTGCTTCGTCCAGAGACTTGCCCTTCACCCATTCGGTGACCAGGGAGCTGGACGCGATAGCTGAACCGCAGCCGTAGGTCTTGAAGCGCGCGTCTTCAATGATACCTTCATTGTTGACTTTAATCTGCAACTTCATCACGTCGCCACACGCTGGCGCGCCAACCATACCGCTACCGACAGATTCATCGCTGTTGTCAAAAGAGCCAACGTTGCGCGGGTTCTCGTAATGATCGATAACTTTTTCGCTGTATGCCATGATTGAATTCTCCTTATGTACCGATTAGTGATGTGACCATTCAATGCTGTTCAGATCCACGCCCTGCTTGAACATTTCCCACAGTGGAGAAAGGTCGCGCAGACGGCCGATGGAGTTACGGACCAGCTTGATGGTGTAGTCAATCTCTTCTTCGGTAGTGAAACGACCTAAAGAGAAACGGATAGAGCTGTGTGCCAGCTCGTCAGTCATACCCAGCGCGCGCAGCACGTAGGATGGCTCCAGGCTTGCAGACGTACAGGCAGAACCGGAAGAAACCGCCAGGTCTTTCAGCGCCATGATCAGCGACTCGCCTTCAACATAGTTGAAGCTGACGTTGAGGATGTTTGGCGCGCCCTGCTCGAGATCGCCGTTCAGATACACTTCTTCCATATCTTTCACGCCGTCCCACAGACGGTTACGCAGCGTACGCAGGCGTGCCATCTCGGTTTCCATCTCTTCTTTTGCAATGCGATACGCTTCGCCCATGCCCACGATCTGGTGAACAGGCAGCGTACCGGAACGCATGCCGCGCTCGTGACCACCGCCGTGCATCTGTGCTTCGATGCGGATACGTGGCTTACGACGAACGTACAGCGCGCCGATACCTTTCGGACCATAGATTTTGTGACCGGAGAAGGACATCAGGTCCACTTTCAGCTGGCTCAGGTCGATAGGCAGTTTGCCCACGCTCTGGGTCGCATCCACGTGGTAGATGATGCCGCGCGCACGGCACATTTCGCCGATGGTTGCGATGTCCTGCACAACGCCGATTTCGTTGTTAACGTGCATGATGGAAACCAGAATGGTGTCATCACGCATGGCCGCTTCGAGCTCTTTCAGGTCGATGATCCCGTTGCTCTGCGGTGCGAGATAGGTCACTTCAAACCCTTCACGCTCCAGCTGACGGCAGGTGTCCAGCACGGCTTTGTGTTCGGTTTTGCTGGTGATGATGTGCTTGCCTTTTTTCTGATAAAAGTTGGCAGCACCTTTGATCGCCAGGTTGTCGGATTCGGTCGCACCGGAGGTGAAAACAATTTCACGCGGGTCGGCACCGACCAGGTCAGCAATCTGATTACGGGCGATATCAACCGCCTCTTCAGCATGCCAGCCAAAACGGTGTGAACGGGAAGCTGGGTTACCAAAGTTTCCGTCCAGGGTCAGACACTGCATCATTTTCTCGGCAACACGCGGGTCCACCGGCGTGGTTGCGGAGTAGTCGAGATAAATCGGTAATTTCATTGCTCTATAAACTCCGTACATCGCTTCAATGCAAGGAATCAGGCAACCGGCTGGATGTACGACCGAGTACACGGGGCGAGCTAACGCCCCGGCCTGATTCTGAAATACTTATCTTTTTATTACGCGCGCAGTTTAACGTCGATGGCGTCTTGCGTGCGGGTGCTGCGTTGTGATTCATGGCTTTGCTGACGACCCGACACGTCCAGAACTTCCTGGTTATTCACCAGTTCACCCAGGGTGATGTTGTTCAGGAAGCCGGTCAGACGGTCGCTCAGATCGCGCCACAGCGCGTGGGTCAGGCACTTATCGCCGCCCTGGCAGCCGCCTTTACCCTGGCAACGGGTCGCGTCAACGGATTCGTCAACCGCGCTAATCACTTCGCCAACCGCTATACTGCCCGCGTCTTTACCCAGCAGATAACCGCCGCCCGGGCCACGAACGCTGGACACCAGTCCATTTTTACGCAGTCTGGAGAACAGCTGTTCCAGGTAAGAGAGGGAGATCCCTTGTCGTTCAGAAATATCAGCCAACGGAACCGGGCCCGCTTCAGAGTTGAGCGCAACGTCCAGCATCGCGGTCACGGCATAACGCCCTTTAGATGTCAGTCTCATGTCTTACTTAACCTCAAACTCGCCCCTGCCCGGGGTTTTTTATTGTAAAATGGGGGTATTGCATAGCAGGGCCAAGTCTGACATTCCTGACTAAATTGGTCAACTATTTACTTGACTGTTTTAGTCAGGTATTTAACCTTCTGTGCCGTATTTTTTGCCCGGCGGCGCTGCGCTTGCACGGGCCTACGGGCTTTGTAGGCCGGGTAAGCGCAGCGCCACCCGGCGAACACACTGCACTACTCTTTATTCTTCTGCTCAATCGACGCCAGAATCCCGCGCAGGATGTTCAGCTCCTGGCTTTCCGGACGCGCGCGGGTGAACATACGGCGCAGCTTGTTCATCACCTGGCCCGGGTGGCCTTCACGGATAAAGCCGGTTGAGAGCAGCGTCTGCTCCAGATGACCGTAGAAGCGCTCGAGGTCGTCCACCAGCGGGTAGGCCGTCTCTTCTTTAGGTTCGACCGGTTTCTCCTGCGTCGCCAGCCATGCCATGCGCACTTCGTAGGCGATCACCTGCACCGCCATCGCCAGATTCAGCGAGCTGTATTCCGGGTTGGCGGCAATCGCCACATGATAGTGACACTTCTGTAATTCCTCGTTGGTCAGGCCAACGCGCTCGCGGCCAAACACCAGCGCAACCGGCGCCTGTTCCGCTTCTGAGATGCTTTTCAGGCCGCATTCACGCGGGTCCAGCATCGGCCAGGGCAGCGTACGGGAGCGCGCGCTGGTCCCCACCACCAGGCTGCAACCGGCCAGGGCTTCATCCAGGGTGTCCACGATCTGCGCATTCCCGATCACGTCGCTGGCGCCGGCCGCCAGAGCAATAGCCTGAGAGTCTGGTTTCACCAGCGGATTCACCAGCCACAGGTTCGTTAAGCCCATGGTTTTCATAGCGCGGGCCACAGAGCCCATGTTGCCGGTGTGCGATGTTTCGACCAGCACGATTCGAATGTTTTGCAGCATAATTTTTAGATGTCTGGATTCAGTGTCTGAAGAATATTCGGGCATATTATCATAAACGAGAGACATAATCCGATCCCGCTGCTATACTCTGCGCCGATTTTCCTGTTCTTTAACATCCAGTGAGAGAGACCGATGCATCCGATGCTGACCATCGCCGTGCGCGCAGCGCGCAAGGCGGGTAATGTAATTGCCAAACACTACGAAACCCCAGACTCCGTAGAAACCAGCCAGAAAGGCAGCAATGATTTCGTGACGAACGTCGATAAAGCCGCAGAAGCGATTATTATCGAAACGATCCGCAAATCTTACCCGCAGCACACCATCATCACCGAAGAAAGCGGTGAACATGAAGGTACCGATCAGGATGTTCAATGGGTTATCGATCCACTGGATGGCACCACCAACTTCGTCAAACGCCTGCCACACTTCTCTGTGTCTATCGCAGTACGCATCAAAGGCCGTACTGAAGTCGCCGTTGTTTACGATCCAATGCGTAACGAACTGTTCACCGCGACCCGCGGTCAGGGCGCGCAGCTGAACGGCTACCGTCTGCGTTGCAGCAATGCACGCGATCTGGACGGCACGATTCTGGCGACCGGCTTCCCGTTCAAGGCGAAGCAGCACGCAACCACTTATATGAATATCCTGGGCAAGCTGTTCACCGAATGCGCGGACTTCCGTCGCACCGGCTCTGCTGCACTGGATCTGGCCTACGTCGCGACCGGCCGCGTTGACGGTTACTTTGAGCTGTCTCTGAAGCCGTGGGACTTCGCGGCGGGCGAGCTGATCGCTCGTGAAGCAGGCGCGATTGTTTGCGACTTCACCGGCGGCCATAACTATATGTCTACCGGCAACATCGTTGCAGGTAACCCGCGCGTTGTTAAAGCCATGCTGGCAAACATGCGTGATGAACTGAGCGATGCGCTGAAGCGTTAATTCAGTCTGTTAAGCCCGGAGGCGCCACGCTTACCGGGCCTACAACACGCCTCAGATACGGCTAGAAAGGCCGCAACCCCCTACCCACCGGCACCGCACTCATCCACATTGTCACCGCAGCCACCAGCAGAATCATCCCGCCCGCCAGCGCCAGAGTCGTCCAGCCAACCTGTCGCCACAATACCGGCGTTTTATTGCCGCTGAGTTTTACCGCCAGCTGACGGAAGCTGTGCACCAGCAGGGCTAACGAAGAGATCGTCAGAGACGTTCCCGCCGCCATCGCCAGCGCCGAGAGCATGCCCCAGCCAAATACGCCTGTCACTTTGCTGAACAACAGCACCATGATTGCGCCCGAGCATGGACGCATCCCCATTGAGAGAACAATCATCAGGCGCGCACGCCAGTCCTCACTGTTCTGTAATTGTTCCTGCGTCGGCAGATGCTGATGCCCGCACCCGCAGTTTTCATGGTGAACGTGATGCGGTGTAAAGGATTTGAATTTTGGTTTTCGCAGCAACGCGCGCAATTTTTTCAGCGCCCGCCAGCAGAGGATCAGCCCCAGCACGCCTACCAGCGCGTAACTCCCCTTCTCCAGCCAGAAGCTGCTCATATGCAGCTGGCGGGCCGGCAGCTGTAGCAGCGAAAGGACGACCACGACCAGCGCAATCGCCACACCGCCCTGAAGTAAAGAAGAAGCCAGCGTCAGGCCGATACTCGATTTCAGCTTCGACGGATGCGTGGCAAGCCAGGTCGTGATGACGATTTTGCCATGCCCCGGCCCCAGGGCATGCAGCACGCCATAGATAAAGCTGAACGCCAGAAGAGCGCCGCCCGCTTTGGTCGGATTTTCCGCCACGGCTTTCAGCAGACTGCTCATCTGCTGATTAACTTCCCGCTGCCAGAGGATGCTTTTCATCATCACCTGCGGCCATGCCTGCCACAGCCAGAGCGCGCCGCCAACCGCAAACAACAAAAAGAGCGCCAGAGGCCAGAGGTGCAGCCAGCGACGCGGCTTACTGACGGGAGAGGAGATCACTGACATTGCAACGTCACCTCCTGCGCAAACTGTTTACCTAGCTCCATGTCTTCAGGGGGCGCATCCTCTTTATCGAGGGAAACGGCAAAGTTCAGCATCTCTTCGCTGGGTTTCGGCGTGTGCACGGCAATTTTGCAGCTTTTTTGCAATATTTCTGGCAACTGCACGTCGCTGTCCTGGGCGTAATGCATATCGACATAGTAGGTTGGGTCAAACGTGGAAAACGTGTACTTCTGCCCGGCCAGCGGCTGAGGGTGCGCCAGCGGAAGGATAAAGGTCAGCACCGCCTGATGTCCGTCGCGGGTCATACCGTACTCCGTGGGACGGTTGAGAAATTTCACCTTTTGTCCGTTGTGCCAGAACTCGGTGAAGTAGTGCTGACCCAGCACGTTGGCCATGACTTCCGCCGCCAGCTTTTTCCAGATCTCATCGCCAGGCTTTGCGTTTCCGGCATCGTACAGCAGGTCGGCGGAGGTGATTTCATCCATCGTCCAGCGCATTTTCAGGCCGCTGAGCTGCGTGCCGTCCGTCACCAGTTCGGTTTTCAGGCTGATAAAACTGTGAGGATGTGCGCCGGCGGCAAAAGTGAAAACCGCCAAAAATAACGCTACCGCGCTTTGTTTAACTATTTGCATCTGTTCCTCACGTCAAAAATTCTGTGATGTTCGCCAGCAATCCTGAGTGAAAGGCCTGCCGGTGCGCTTTTCAGCGCCCATCCTTTAGCTATTCTTATCAAACATTCACACTGGATACCCGACAGATGATGACGACGCTTGAAATTCCATCTGTGCTTTCCAGTTCGCAGCGCCGCTGCCAGGTGCTTTTGATGCTTTACCTGCCCGATGCTGCCATCACCGCACAGAGCATAATCGCTGCCAACGGCGTGGACGACGTCATGGCACGGCAAGATATAGCCGAGACGCGCGATGAAATCCAGCGCTATCATCGGCTTGATATTGTCACGCACCATGATGGCTGCTACCGAATTGAGGGTTCCGCCCTGAATCAACGTTTGTGCCTGCTGCACTGGCTGCGCAGGGCGCTTCGGCTGTGTCCACATTTTGTTGCCCAACAGTTTACCCCTGCCTTAAAAACCGCGCTTAAACAGCACGGCATTGCCCGCCCGCTTTATGACGATGCGAACCTTCGGGCGCTTATCAACTTTTGTGCGCGCAAGCTTCAGCGCCAGTTTGAGTCCCGCGACGTACAGTTTTTACAGCTTTATCTGCAATATTGTCTGATTCAGCATCATCTGGGCAATACGCCAGAGTTTTCGCCCGTTCAGCGCAGCTGGACGCAGTCCCGAGGGGAATACTTTACGGCGCAGGAAATTGTCCGCCACTGGAAACGGCGCGTCCCGCAGGGAACGCATAGCGATGAACAGCTGTTCCTGGCGCTGCTGTTTATGATGCTTCGCACACCCGACCCGGTGATGGATAAACACCAGCAGGATCAGCGCCTGCGTCGCGCCATCGTGCGTATGATTGCCCGTTTCCGGGCGCAAACCGGGATGAACTTCAGCGATGAGCAGGGGCTGACCGATCAGCTTTATATTCATCTGGCTCAGGCGCTGGACCGCTCCTTATTTGACATCGGCATCGACAACAGTCTGCCGGAAGAGATCCACCGTTTATACCCCCGGCTGCTGCGCACCACTAAAGAAGCGCTGTTTGAGCTGGAAGCCGAATTTGGTCTGCGATTCTCCGGTGAAGAGATGGCTCTGGTGGCGGTGATTTTTGGTGCCTGGCTGATGCAGGAGACCGACCTGCATGAAAAACAGGTGGTCCTGTTAACGGGGGAAGATAAAGCCTGTGAAGCGTTAATTGAGCAGCAGCTTCGCGAGCTGACGCTGCTGCCGCTCAATATTCGTTATCTTAGCCTGGAGGCGTTTAAGAAGGAGGGCGCCCCCCGCGAGGCGGCGCTGGTCATTACGCCTTATCCAACCGCCTTGCCGCTGTTCTCGCCGCCGCTCATTCATGCCGTTGAGGCCCTGAACACGCAGCAGCAGGAACATATTCGCGTTATGCTCGAATCATAGTTACGAGCGAGCAGCCACCTTTGGGCGGATGACGATGGCAGGTAAAGCGACCAGCGCCATCACCCAGAACACACCGTGCCCCAGGTGCTGATAGAGGAAACCGGCAAATACGGTCATCACCGCAATACTGCCGCCCATCGCCACCGCTGAATAGACCGCCTGAAGACGAATAACGTCCCCACCCTCTCGCGCCGCGATGTAGCGCATCGCCGCCAGATGGCACACGGTGAAGGTTCCGCAGTGCAGAATTTGCGCCACAATCAGCCACGGCAGCTCAGTCGTCCAGCCCATGATGCCCCAGCGCACCACGCCGCAAACGGCGGAAAGCAGCAGCAGGTCACGCGCCCCGAAACGACGGAAAAGTTTTTGGCTCAACGCGAAGATAATGACCTCCGCCACCACGCCGAGCGACCACAGGTAGCCTACCGCAGAAGCCGAGTAGCCCGCCCCCTGCCAGTAGATGGCGCTGAAGCCGTAATAGGCCGCATGCGCCCCCTGAAGCAGACAGACGCAGGCCAGGAAACGCCAGCTTTGCGCCACCAGCGAGCGCCAGGCGGGCCAGCCGGCGCTCTCCTGATGGCGGCTTTCGCCCTGCGGCATCACCGACGGACGCAGCAACATACCGAGCAGCATCGAGGCGATGCCGAGCGTTAACAGCGCCAGAATGGCACGATAGTCATAGAGGCTGACCAGTTTCCCGACCAGCGCAGAGCCGATCACGAAGGCAATCGATCCCCACAGGCGCACGCGGCCATAGTCCATGGTGATCTGCTTTTGCCAGGTGTTCGCCAGGGCATCCGTCAGCGGCACCAGCGGGGAGAAGAACAGATTAAAGCCAACCATTACTACCATCAGCCAGGCAAACTGATGGCTGACCCAGAAGCAGGCCGCAAAGACCAGCGTCAGCAGGGCCAGAATTCGCACCGCTTTAATCAGTAAGGAGGGATCGCTGACGCGGGGCGCAATCAGCAGGCTACCCAGGAAACGTGCCACCAGCCCCGCGCCCAGCAGGATGCCAATGGTCTCAGGCGTCAGACCAATTCCCTTGAGCCAGACGCTCCAGAAAGGCAAAAAAATACCGTAACTAAAGAAATAGGTGAAATAGCTGAGCGCCAGCCAGCGCGTGGAATGCAAGACCATGAATCCCTCCCGAAATGGAGGCGATAGTCTGGCGTTAATCCCTGACTTTAGCAAGTCGTTAGCGCGCTATAAATTAACTAAAAATTAACATCATCACCAGCCCAACAGCGTATGGCGAGAGCGGTAAAACTGTATTACGTTTATAGTACATCGCCTGAAGAGGTCGTTTGCCATGAACAACTTACGTTATTTCGATTTCGGCTCCTCTCGTTCTTTCCTGCTTTTAATTGCCCGCATTGCTATTGTGGTTCTGTTTATTATTTTCGGTTATCCCAAGCTGACGGGGTTTAGCGGCACCGTTCAGTATATGACGTCGCTCGGCGCCCCCATGCCCATGCTCGCCGCCATTATTGCGGTGGTGATGGAAGTCCCCGCCGCGATTCTGATCGTGCTGGGCTTTTTCACCCGCCCCCTCGCGGTGATCTTTGTCTTCTATACGCTGGGAACGGCGGTGATTGGTCACCACTACTGGGATATGACGGGCGATGCGGTCCTGCCAAATATGATTAACTTCTACAAAAATGTGAGTATCGCTGGCGCCTTTATTTTGCTGGCGATTACCGGGCCGGGGGCCATCTCCCTCGACCGACGTTAGCCCATAAAAAAAGGCCGCATGAGCGGCCTTTTTCAGTTCTGCGACGTAAAGAATTATGCGTACACCGGGAAGCGTGCGCAGATGTCCAGAACTTTACCTTTAACGCGCTCGATAACCGCGTCGTCATTGATGTTGTCCAGAACATCACACATCCAGCCCGCCAGCTCTTTCACTTCCGCTTCTTTGAAGCCACGGCGAGTCACTGCCGGTGAACCGATACGGATACCGGAGGTCACGAACGGGCTCTTCGGATCGTTTGGCACGCTGTTTTTGTTGACGGTAATGTTGGCGCGGCCGAGGGCTGCGTCAGCTTCTTTACCGGTCAGGTTCTTATCAACCAGGTCCAGCAGGAACAGGTGGTTTTCAGTCCCGCCAGAGACCACTTTGTAGCCACGGTTCAGGAACACTTCCACCATCGCTTTGGCGTTTTTAGCAACCTGCTGCTGATAAACCTTGAACTCTGGCTCCATCGCTTCTTTCAGCGCGACGGCTTTCGCGGCGATAACGTGCATCAGCGGGCCGCCCTGGGCGCTTGGGAACACGGCGGAGTTCAGCTTTTTGTACAGCTCTTCGTCACCGCCTTTCGCCAGGATCAGGCCACCGCGTGGACCCGCCAGGGTTTTGTGGGTGGTGGTGGTCACAACGTGCGCATGTGGAACCGGGTTCGGATAAACGCCTGCCGCAATCAGACCGGCAACGTGCGCCATGTCGACGAACAGGTACGCGCCGATGCTGTCAGCGATTTCACGCATTTTTGCCCAGTCAACGATGCCGGAGTAAGCAGAGAAACCACCGATGATCATCTTCGGCTTGTGCTCTTTGGCCTGCTTCGCCATGTCTTCGTAGTCAATTTTACCGGACTCATCAATACCGTAAGGGATGATGTTGTACAGTTTGCCAGAGAAGTTAACCGGGGAGCCGTGAGTCAGGTGGCCGCCCTGCGCCAGGTTCATACCCAGAACGGTATCGCCCGGCTGCAACAGCGCGGTATAAACAGCGAAGTTAGCCTGAGAGCCAGAGTGCGGCTGGACGTTCGCGTAGTCAGCGCCAAAGAGTTCTTTCGCACGGTCAATCGCCAGCTGCTCAACGATATCAACGTATTCGCAACCGCCGTAGTAGCGCTTGCCCGGATAACCTTCAGCATATTTGTTGGTCAGCTGAGAACCCTGCGCCTGCATTACGCGCGGGCTGGTGTAGTTTTCGGAGGCGATCAGTTCGATGTGCTCTTCCTGACGTACTTTTTCCTGCTCCATAGCCTGCCACAGTTCGGCATCATAATCGGCAATGTTCATTTCACGCTTTAACATCCGCATCTCCTGACTCAGCTAACAAGTAAATTTTTGGCCTGAAAAGGCAGTCCTGTTGGACGACGGGCAACAGTATAACTGAATAGTTCTGCGATAACAGGTCTTGACAAACGATTTTACGCAAACGTTTACCTCCACGCCACGCAAGGGTTTGAGCAATAAAGCTCTCGCCATTTTCAACGGATTTCTTTTCAGCTTTGTGATGCATATTTTTCACGATGCAAAGAACCATTTACATTGCAGGGGTATTTTTATAAGATGCATATAAAATACATCATTAAAGTAACATCAGAAGGAAGCTGCTATGCTCGACGCCCAAACCATCGCTACCGTGAAAGCCACAATCCCCCTGCTGGTTGAAACGGGTCCTAAACTGACCGCCCATTTCTACGATCGCATGTTCGCGCATAACCCGGAGCTCAAAGAGATTTTCAACATGAGCAACCAGCGTAACGGCGATCAGCGCGAAGCGCTGTTTAACGCTATTGCCGCCTATGCCAGCAACATCGAAAACCTGCCGGCTCTGCTGCCTGCGGTGGAAAAAATCGCCCAGAAGCACACCAGCTTCCAGATCAAACCTGAGCAGTACAACATCGTCGGCAGTCACCTGCTGGCAACCCTGGACGAAATGTTCAGCCCGGGCCAGGAAGTACTGGATGCCTGGGGTAAGGCCTATGGCGTACTGGCAAACGTATTCATCAACCGTGAAGCGCAGATCTACAGCGAAAACGCCAGCAAGAATGGCGGCTGGGAAGGCACGCGCGCCTTCCGCATCGTTGAGAAAACCCCGCGCAGCGCACTGATCACCAGCTTTGAGTTTGAGCCAGTGGACGGTCAGGCGGTTGCCGATTACCAGCCGGGCCAGTATCTGGGCGTCTGGCTGAAGCCTGAAGGCTTCCCGCACCAGGAGATTCGCCAGTACTCCCTGACCCGCAAGCCAGACGGCAAAGGCTATCGCATTGCGGTTAAACGTGAGGAAGGCGGTCAGGTATCCAACTGGCTGCATAACGAAGCCAGCGTGGGCGACGTGATCCATCTGGCGGCACCGGCGGGCGATTTCTTTATGGCCGTTGAAACGAATACCCCGGTGACGCTGATCTCCGCAGGCGTAGGTCAGACGCCAATGCTGGCGATGCTGGATACGCTGGCGAAAGCAAACCACAGCGCGCAGGTTAACTGGTTCCACGCGGCGGAGAACGGTGATGTTCACGCCTTCGCGGACGAAGTGAAAGCACTGGGAGCGACCCTGCCGCGTTTCACCGCGCATACCTGGTATCGCCTGCCGACGGAGGCAGACCGTGCAGCGACTCGTTTCGACAGCGAAGGCCTGATGAATTTAGGGCAGCATGAAGGGGCGTTCAGCGCACCGGGGATGCAGTTCTACGTTTGTGGGCCGGTAGCGTTTATGCAGTATGCCGCGAAGCAGCTGGTAGACCTGGGCGTGAATAAAGACAACATTCATTACGAATGTTTCGGCCCGCATAAAGTGCTGTAATCGCCCGACGGCGCTGCGCTTGCACGGGCCTACGAAGGGTTTTGTAGGCCGGGTACGCGCAGCGCCACCCGGCAAGAATGTTAAATCGCCGCGTCGTCTTCTTCGCCGGTACGGATACGGATCACGCGCGCCACGTCAAAGACGAAGATTTTCCCGTCGCCAATTTTACCGGTCTGCGCCGTGCGGATGATGGTATCCACACAGGTATCGACGATATCATCGCTCACCACGATCTCGATTTTCACTTTCGGCAGAAAGTCCACCATGTACTCTGCGCCACGGTATAGCTCGGTGTGGCCCTTCTGACGACCAAAACCTTTCACTTCAGTTACGGTCATCCCGGTGATGCCTACTTCTGCCAGCGCTTCACGTACATCATCCAGTTTGAAAGGTTTAATAATCGCATCAATCTTTTTCATGGTGGGTCCTTAAACTCTTGCCAGTAAGCAGCCTCGTAATCGGTTGCTCACAGTATCATATTCAGGCGAATTTTGCGGTATTACTCTTTAAAATCGTTCGCTTCCAGCTCGTGGCGTGAGAGCAATTTATAAAACTCGGTACGGTTACGCCCGGCCATGCGCGCCGCGTGGGTCACGTTGCCTTTGGTGATTTGCAGCAGCTTGCGCAGATAGTTCAGCTCGAACTGGTTTCGCGCTTCCGCAAACGTCGGTAAGGCCGTGTTTTCCCCCTCGAGCGCCTGCTCCACCAGCGCATCGCTGATCACCGGTGATGAAGTCAGCGCCACGCACTGCTCAATCACGTTCACCAGCTGGCGTACGTTGCCCGGCCAGCTTGCGGTCATCAGGCGTTTCATCGCATCGGTGGAGAACGCGCGCACAAATGGTTTGTGGCGGTCAGCGGCCTGGCGCAAAAGGTGATTTGCCAGCAGCGGGATATCTTCCGCACGCTCGGCCAGCGCCGGGATTTTCAGGTTGACGACATTCAGTCGATAGTAAAGATCTTCACGGAACTCGTTGCGCGCCATCACCTTGGGTAAATCGCGATGGGTAGCGGAAATAATACGTACGTTGATATCGATATCGCGGTTGCTGCCAAGCGGACGCACTTTTCGCTCCTGCAACACGCGCAGCAGTTTGACCTGCAACGGCGCGGGCATATCGCCAATTTCATCAAGAAACAGCGTGCCCCCCTCAGCCGCCTGGAACAGCCCTTCACGGCTGCTCACCGCGCCGGTAAAGGCGCCGCGGGCATGGCCGAAGAGCTCAGACTCAAGCAGTTGCTCCGGCAGCGCACCACAGTTGATGGCAATAAAGGCATTTTTACTGCGCGGGCTGGCGTTGTGGATCGCCTGGGCCAGGATCTCTTTCCCGGTCCCGCTCTGGCCGTTGATCAGCACGCTAACGTCGGATTGCGCCACCATCCGCGCCTGTTCCAGCAGGCGCAGCATCACAGGGCTACGCGTCACGATGGATTCACGCCAGGCGTCGTCGCCGGATGGCGCCGCATGCTCAAGGGCGCTGTCGATTGCTTTATAGAGGGCGTCTTTATCCACCGGTTTGGTGAGGAAGCTGAATACCCCCTGCTGCGTCGCGGCCACCGCATCAGGAATAGATCCGTGAGCGGTGAGGATAATCACCGGCATCCCGGGCTGCTGCTTCTGGATCTCCGTGAACAGTTGCAGGCCATCCATTTCATCCATGCGCAAATCGCTGATCACCAGATCGATTTTCTCGCGGCTGAGCACTTTCAGCCCCTCCTGCCCGCTTTCAGCGGTGACCACGCTGTAGCCTTCGCTGACCAGACGCATCCCCAGCAGCTTTAACAGCCCGGGATCGTCGTCCACCAGTAACAGATGGGCAGGTTTACGGCTTGTCATGGCTTCACATCCTCTTGTTTCGGCGTCTCACTGTCTGGCGTCGTGCCAGAGTTGCCTTTCGACCCATCGGGCAGATAGCTGCCTGCCGGCTTACGCGTCGAGAGCTGTCTTTCGATATCGGTCAGATTTTCGAGCTTGCGGGTGGTGGTTTCCAGCTGCTCGCGCAGCGACTCCTGCTGCTGGCGAAGCGCATCAAGCTCGCTGTCGCTCGACTGCTGCAATTTACTGTAGCGCAAACGCTCTTCAGACAGCTGTAATTGCAGGGTTTGTCCATCCCGCCAGAGCTGATAGACCGGGCGCACCTGCGGGGGAATATTGATCACGTAAGTATCCAGCCGCGTCACGTTGGCGCGGCGTTCGACAGGCGTGATTCTGGCATCCGCCATCACGATCCCACGTTTAAACGCGTCCTGCCAGGTATCGTCCACCAGCATCGCCGCCTGGGCACGGGCCTCGGCGGGCGCCAGCCGCTGGGCGCAGTCTATTCCGCGCAGCCAGAACAGCGGATTGGATTCAACATCACGCCCCGACAGGTTCCAGATATCATCGCAACGTGTTGAAAGGAAATCGGCCAGCTGTTTTTGCGGCCATTTATCTTCCTGTTTGTGGCTAATTGCACTTTTCGGCGCATGGGTTACACAGCCGGCCAGCAGTAAGCAGGGCAGGCTCAGGCGCACATTTTTGCTGGAAAACACCGCGCGCAGTGCGCGGTAAAAGACGTGTGACATACTCACCAGGTTGTTATTCATTTCATTGATTTTTCCGGCTCAAGAGGCAGTTCGATACGAAAACAGACATCGGCGCGTTCATCACTCACGATGTTAAGCTCACCCTGCATGCGTCGTATGCAGTCGCGGGCAATACTCAGCCCCAGACCACTTCCTTTTACCGCACCTTTTCGCTGATGACTCCCCTGGAAGAAGGGCTCAAAGATCATCGTTTTTTCATCATCCGGAATCGGGCTTCCCGTATTCGCTACGTCAATAAATACCCGCGAACCGTTGTTATTGCTTCTGATATAAATGGTACCGGATTCAGTACCATAGTGCACCGCATTGGAATAAAGATTATCCAGTACGCTCATTAACAGCATCGGCTCTGCCAGGCAGGAAGGCGCATTGAGATCCACCTGGGTATGCATCATTTTAGCTCTTGCTGGCAGGCTATGGGCGGAGATCACCATGTCCACCAACGGTTCAATCTCAACGCTTTCAAGCACCACAGCACCATCCGCCAGCTTGCGGTTATAGTCCAGCAGTTGTTCAATAAGTTTTTGTAAATTGCGGCTACTGGCATCCAGAATCGCCACGATCTCTTTTTGCTCAGGGGTTAACGGCCCCGCTACTTCGTCTGCCAGCAGCTCCGTGCCTTCACGCATACTGGCCAGCGGTGTTTTGAGTTCGTGTGAGATATGGCGCAGGAACTGATGACGCTGCGATTCCAGCCACGCCAGGCGTTCAGAAAGCCAGATGATACGCTGACCGACCGAGCGCAGCTCGCGCGGGCCTTTAAAAACAACCGTATCCCCGAGAGATTTGCCCTCCCCCAGGCGGTTAATCATCCGCTGGATCCCCTTTACGGGGCCGATGATCATGCGGGTAAAGAGCAGTACCAGCCCAAGGCTGACGAGGAACAGCACCAGCGCCTGCCAGCCGAAGAACTGGCCGCGCTCGGCAATCTCCTGCTGGAGTTGCTGCCCACGGGAAAAGATAACCGTACGGGTGGTCTGCACCATCTCCGTATTGGCGTTCGCGAAGGCTTCAAGTCGTGCGGCGGCGGCGGCATCAGGACCGCTGTTTTTGCACTGGAGCTGCGCCAGATCGTTCAGATCCTGACGCAGCGCCTGATAGAGTTTGTCATCCGGCAAGACCCCGGCATGGGCATCCAGCATTTCGCTGTAGCGTTTACGCTGGTTCTGATAAACCCTCGCCAGCGTGCGGTCGTCCAGCACGCAGTACTGGCGATAGCTACGCTCCATCTCCAGCGCGGCGTTGGTCATTGCCTCGCTACGGCGGGCATCAATAAGCGTGGTGCGGTTAGTCAGGGCCGCCTGGGCACTTAACGCATTCAGGCTTTGCCATGCCTGCCACGCCAGAACCAGCAAAGGTAGCAGGATCAGCAGGAAGGCCATCATAACGAGCTGTCGCAGGGAGCGAGGGAAAGCGGGCCAGCGTTTCAACACATTACTCTCATCATCCGGGTTTGAGGAGAGCGTAACTGAGTCTGCCCTTCAGATACAACAAAGCCGGGTAAAAACCCGGCTTTGTCATGGAATAAGGCGGTGCCTAACTCGACGTTTCGCCCTGGCCTGATAAAGCATTGCAATAATCAGTAGTTGGACGGCAGGCACCTTTTTGTGCGTCATTCGAAGTTTATGTAGCACGTCCCGAAGGGGCTGACATAAGAAGGTGAATGAGCCACTGGTTACTATTATGCAACGCGCGTGCCAGATTGCAAAAATTGATACTATCCTTATGATTAATAATCGTTTTATTATTAAAATGCATTGATTGTCAGGTGAATGATTTCCAGGCTAAGTGTCGCTATTAAGCAACACCTTAACGGGAACCCGTCCTGACATAGATAAATCAATAAGTTAAATGTCTCTTATTGGAGACACTCAACCCAGAGGATTGTCGCGATTTTGCGACAGGTACAAAAAAGCCCGGTGGCGCTCGCGCTTACCGGGCCTACAGTCAGGGCGTTGAAACTTAACCCAGTTGTTTACGCGCGTTGCGGAAAATGCGCATCCACGGGCTGTCCTCGCCCCAGTTTTCCGGGTGCCAGGAGTTGCTCACGGTACGGAAGACACGCTCCGGGTGCGGCATCATGATCGTCACCCGACCGCTTTCGCTGGTGACCGCGGTAATGCCATTTGCCGAACCGTTCGGGTTAGCCGGATAGGTTTCGGTGACCTTGCCGAAGTTATCAACAAAGCGCAGCGCCACCAGTCCTTTGCTTTCAAGCTGAGCCAGGTGCGCCGCATCACGCACTTCAACCTGACCTTCACCGTGCGAAACCGCGATTGGCATCTGTGAACCGACCATTCCCTGCAACAGCAGAGACGGGCTTTGGGTCACTTCTACCAGGCTGAAGCGCGCTTCGAAGCGGTCAGACTGGTTACGCACAAAGCGCGGCCAGGCTTCGCTGCCCGGGATCAGCTCGCGCAGGTTAGACATCATCTGACAGCCGTTACACACGCCCAGCGCCAGCGTCTGCGGACGGTGGAAGAAGGTTTCGAACTCGTCACGCACGCGGCTGTTGAACAGAATAGACTTCGCCCAGCCTTCGCCCGCGCCCAGCACGTCACCGTAGGAGAACCCCCCGCAGGCGACCAGCGCCTGGAAATCATCCAGCCCGGTACGCCCGGCCAGCAGGTCGCTCATGTGGACGTCGATGGCGTCAAAGCCCGCCCGGTGGAAGGCCGCCGCCATCTCAACGTGGGAGTTAACGCCCTGCTCGCGCAGCACGGCTACTTTCGGACGCGCACCGGTCGCAATGTACGGCGCGGCAATGTCTTCGTTAATGTCGAAGCTGAGCTTCACGTTCAGGCCAGGATCGTTGTCGTTCGCCTTCGCGTTGTGTTCCTGATCGGCGCATTCCGGATTGTCACGCAGGCGCTGCATCTGCCAGGTGGTTTCCGCCCACCACATACGCAGCGTGGTGCGGCTTTCGCTGAACACCGCGTGGCCGTCGGCTTCAATCACGAAGCGGTCGCCCTGCACCGCTTTACCGAGATAGTGTACGCAGTCTGCCAGACCGTGCTGCGCCAGAATCGCTTCCACCGCGTCGCGATCTGCGGCGCGTACCTGAATGACCGCGCCAAGCTCTTCGTTAAACAGCGCCGCCAGGCGGTCTTCGCCAAGCGTTGCAATGTTTGCTTCAACGCCGCAGTGACCGGTGAAGGCCATCTCTGCCAGCGTCACCAGCAGGCCACCATCGGAACGGTCGTGGTAGGCCAGCAGCTTACGCTGCGCCACCAGCGCCTGGATGGCATCGTAGAAGCCTTTCAGCTGGGCAACGTCGTGCACGTCGGCCGGCTTGTCGCCGAGCTGGCGATAAACCTGCGCCAGCGCGGTGGCGCCCAGCGCGTTGTGGCCTTTGCCGAGGTCAATCAACAGCAGGGCGTTATCTTCAGTGGAAAGCTGCGGCGTAACGGTATGACGTACGTCTTCCACACGCGCAAACGCGGTGATCACCAGCGACAGCGGAGAGGTCATCTCGCGCTGCTCGTTACCTTCCTGCCAGCGGGTTTTCATCGACATGGAGTCTTTACCCACCGGGATGGTCAGGCCGAGCGCAGGACACAGCTCTTCACCCACCGCTTTCACCGCTTCGTACAGGCCGGCATCTTCACCAGGGTGACCGGCAGCGGCCATCCAGTTCGCGGAGAGCTTAATACGTTTGATATTGCCAATCTGCGTCGCGGCGATGTTGGTCAGCGCTTCACCGACCGCCAGACGGGCAGAGGCCGCGAAGTCCAGCAGCGCCACCGGGGTGCGTTCGCCCAGCGCCATCGCTTCACCGTAGTAGCTGTCGAGGCTCGCGGTGGTCACGGCGCAGTTAGCCACCGGGATCTGCCACGGGCCGACCATCTGATCGCGAGATACCATACCGGTCACGGTACGGTCGCCGATGGTGACCAGGAAGGTTTTCTCTGCCACCGCCGGGAGGTGCAGTACGCGATTCACCGCGTCAGCAATGGTAATATCCTGGCGATCCAGCGCTTTGCCCGCCGCTTTACGGGTCTGCACGTCGCGGGTCATCTTCGGCGTTTTGCCGAGCAGCACGTCCAGCGGCAGATCGATCGGCTGGTTGTCAAAATGGGTGTCGCTTAAGGAAAGGTGCTGCTCTTCGGTCGCTTCACCGATGACGGCATACGGCGCGCGCTCGCGGCGGCACAGCTCGTCAAACAGCGGCAGCTGATCGGCGGCAACCGCCAGCACATATCGCTCCTGGGATTCGTTACACCAGATCTCCAGCGGGCTCATGCCCGGCTCATCGCTCAGGATATCGCGCAGGTTGAAGCGTCCGCCGCGACCGCCGTCGCTCACCAGCTCAGGCATAGCGTTGGACAGGCCGCCCGCGCCGACGTCGTGGATGAACAGAATCGGGTTGGCGTCGCCGAGCTGCCAGCAGCGGTCGATCACTTCCTGACAACGGCGCTCCATTTCCGGGTTGTCGCGCTGCACGGACGCGAAGTCGAGATCCGCATCAGACTGGCCGGAGGCCATAGACGAGGCTGCCCCGCCGCCCAGACCGATGTTCATTGCCGGGCCGCCGAGCACGATCAGCTTCGCGCCGACGACGATCTCGCCTTTCTGCACATGATCGGCGCGAATGTTGCCAATCCCGCCCGCCAGCATGATCGGTTTGTGGTAGCCGCGCAGCTCTTCGCCGTTGTGGCTGTCCACTTTCTCTTCGTAGGTACGGAAGTAACCGTTCAGCGCCGGACGACCAAATTCGTTGTTGAACGCCGCGCCGCCCAGCGGGCCTTCGGTCATGATATCCAGCGCGGTGACAATGCGCTCTGGCTTGCCGAAGTCTTCTTCCCACGGCTGCTCAAAGCCCGGAATACGCAGGTTGGAAACGGAGAAACCGACCAGACCCGCTTTTGGTTTCGCGCCGCGACCGGTCGCACCTTCGTCACGGATTTCACCGCCGGAGCCGGTCGCTGCACCCGGCCACGGGGAGATCGCCGTCGGGTGGTTGTGGGTTTCCACTTTCATCAGGATATGCGCAGGCTCCTGGTGGAAGTCATAGCGCCCCGCTTCGCGGTCGGCGAAGAAGCGGCCCACCTCGGAACCTTCCATCACCGCGGCGTTGTCTTTATAGGCAGACAGCACGTGGTCAGGGGTTTGCTCCATAGTGTTTTTGATCATTTTGAACAGCGACTTCGGCTGCTGTTCGCCGTCGATAATCCAGTCGGCGTTGAAAATCTTGTGGCGGCAGTGCTCGGAGTTGGCCTGCGCGAACATATACAGTTCGATGTCGTTCGGGTTGCGATTCAGCTTAACGAATGCATCCTGAAGGTAGTCGATTTCATCTTCTGCGAGCGCCAGACCAAGACGCAGGTTTGCGTCGATCAACGCCTGACGCCCCTGCCCCAGCAGATCCACGCTCTGTACCGGCGCAGGCTGATGGTGGGAGAACAGTTTCTGCGCATCATCCAGAGAATCAAACACGCTCTCCATCATGCGGTCGTGCAGCTCTGCGGCAACCACCTGCCACTGCGCGTCGCTCAGGGTTGACGCTTCCACATAGTACGCCACACCGCGCTCCAGACGGTTAATCTGGCTCAGGCCGCAGTTGTGAGCGATGTCGGTGGCTTTGGAAGACCAGGGGGAGATGGTGCCAGGGCGTGGCGTGGCGAGGATTAATTTGCCGGTCGGCGTATGGCTGCTCAGGCTTGGGCCATATTTAAGCAGGCGTTCCAGCTGTACGCGCTCCTCTGCATTCAGGGGGGCGTTCAGGTCAGCAAAATGGACATACTCAGCGTAAATATTGCTTACCGGAAGGTCGGCCGCCTGAAAACGTGCCAGCAGTTTGTTAATACGGAAGGCAGACAGTGCAGGCGAACCACGCAGAATTTCCATCATAAGTCTCTCGTCTTCGAAGCGCCGGGGCGCTTACAGTGTGCGCAAGGGGGGAAAACGGGCGTCATTATAGAGAATCCTGAGCGCCGACGAAACCGTTTGCGTCGAAATAAAATCATCCTTTATGTTTAACAATAGATGTGACCTGTCTCTCTAATTGGTTGCCAACTGGCGCTACTTTGCGCAAAATGCCGCTCAATCAATGGCAAACTCTACTCTTAACATGACTACAGCACACTGAGGCAACCGGCGTCGCAGAGAATTAACTAATTGAAAAAATTAAAGATTAATTATCTGCTCATCGGCATTGTTACGTTGCTGCTGGCAGTGGCCCTCTGGCCGTCTATCCCCTGGTTCGGCAAGGCCGAAAACCGTATCGCCGCCATTCAGGAGCGGGGGGAGTTGCGCGTCAGTACCCTCTCCTCCCCGCTTATTTACGACGATATCAACGGTAAAACCATCGGTCTTGATTACGAACTGGCACAGCTGTTTGCGGACTATCTGGGCGTGAAGCTGAAAGTTACCGTGCGGCAGAACATCAACCAGCTGTTTGATGATTTGGACCATGACCGTGCCGATATTCTCGCCGCAGGTCTGGTGTACAACAGCGAACGCAGCAAAAACTATCAGCCGGGCCCGACCTATTACTCCGTGTCGCAGCAGGTGGTTTATCGTGTGGGTAGCCTGCGCCCACGCTCACTGGCCGACATCACCGACCAGCAATTGACCATTGCGCCAGGCCATGTGGTGATTGACGATCTGCGGGCGTTGAAAGAGAAAAAATACCCGAACCTCAGCTGGACGGTCGATCCTAAACTCGGCACGACTGAATTGCTGGAGCAGGTAAAAGATAAAAAGCTGGCCTATACCATTGCTGATTCGGTGGCGATCAGCCTTTTCCAGCGCGTTCATCCTGAAATCGCCGTGGCGCTGGATGTGACCGACGAACAGCCGGTGACCTGGTTTACCCAGCTAGATGACGATCAAACCGTCTCTGCGGCTATGCTCGATTTCTTTAATTCCATCAATGAAGACGGCACCCTGGCGCGCCTGGAAGAGAAATATCTCGGTCACGGGGACGATTTTGATTACGTTGACACCCGCACTTTCCTGCGCGCGGTGGACAGCGTGCTGCCGGACCTGCAACCCCTGTTTGAGAAGTACGCCGAGGAGATTGACTGGAAGCTGCTGGCGGCAATTTCCTACCAGGAATCGCACTGGGATGCTCAGGCCACCTCCCCCACGGGCGTGCGCGGGTTGATGATGCTGACCAAAAATACCGCCCAGAGCCTCGGCATCAGCGACCGGACCGATGCGGAACAGAGCATCAGCGGCGGCGCGCAGTATTTACAGGATATGATGGCGAAAGTGCCGGAGACGGTCCCGGAAGGGGAGCGTATCTGGTTTGCGCTGGCCGCCTATAACATGGGTTATGCGCACATGCTCGACGCGCGGGCGCTGACGGCGAAAACTAAAGGTAATCCGGACAGCTGGTCAGATGTAAAACAACGCCTGCCGCTGCTTAGCCAGAAACAGTGGTACCAGAAGCTGACGTACGGCTATGCGCGCGGGCATGAAGCGTATGCCTACGTGGAAAATATTCGTAAGTATCAGATAAGCCTGGTGGGATATCTGCTGGAGAAAGAAAAAGAGGCGGCCGAGGCGCAACAGCTGGCTGAAAGCTATCCGGTGGTCGCACCGGACGAGCTTAATCATCCTGCGGTTTCAATTCTGCCTTTTGTTGCTTTTTCTGCTGCCGACGCATTCGAAAAAAGTCACTTAACAGACCCGAACATTCTGGTGCAAGTACCCCGCCGATAGTTTTCACCTGGTGGTTCATCCCCGGATGCCCAAGTACGTCCATCAGTGAACCAGCAGCGCCCGTCTTTTCATCCCGCGCGCCAAACACCAGCGTACCGATTCGGCTGTGCACCATCGCCCCGGAGCACATTACGCACGGTTCAAGGGTGACATACAGGGTGGTATCAAGCAGACGATAGTTTTGCAGCACCAGTCCGCCCTGACGCAGCGCCATAATTTCAGCATGCGCGGTAGGATCGTGACGGCCAATCGGACGGTTCCACCCTTCCCCAATCACCTGATTGTTATGGACCAGTACCGCGCCCACGGGCACTTCGCCCTCTTCCCAGGCGCGCTGAGCCAGCGCCAGCGCATGGCGCATCCAGTATTCATGATTGTGTTCAGGGTTGGACAAGGGCTGATACTCCAGTCGAAAAGCGGGCGGCATTATACACAGCCGGTACAGATAAGACTATTCGAGTTGCTGAAGTTCGCCCAGAGGCGTGACGCGCCAGCGGTGCTGGCAAAAATAGAGCAGCGGGTTGTCCTGCTTGCTGTCGCTGTAGCCGCTGTACAGACGCAGCGGCGTACCGATGCGTTTCTCCAGCTGCACCACTTTTTCATGTCCGAGGCAGCGCATAGTCAGCACCCAGCCGCCGTAGCCGCGCGCGATTTGTGTCGCGATAAGATTCACGCGCGGCAGCCAGGGCGTATCAAAATAGACATGCTCCACCAGCGTCTGCGGGGAGCCGGTAATCAGCCAGATATCGGCATCGTTGGCGTCGAGATAGCTGGTCAGGCGCGCCTGTACCACGGGAAACGCGGCGACGTGCCCGCGAAACCAGTGCGCAAAATCCTGTTCGAGCTGCTTAAGGCGCGCTTCGCTATGACCAAACGTGCATCCCCAGAGCAGCAGGCTCATCGGCCAGCGCGCTGCACGGCCTTTTACCAGCAGCGCGATGCCAATAACGGGTAACAGGGGTAATACCAGCAACGCGTTAAGGGGCTGGCGCCGCAGCAGGTAGCGCATAAAGGTGCCGAACATATCCTGCTGATGCAGCGTTCCATCCAGATCAAAAAAGACAACGCGACGCTCGTGACTGGCCAAACCTTACTCCTCTGGGTCGTTGAATCCTAACAGCCAGGTAAACAGGAACCCGGCGATCACCGCTACCAAATAGCCTAACAGATAGAGCATCACTTTTCCGGTTACGATGGTTAATGCCAGCGGTAAACCGGAGATCCCGAAGGTAATGACGGTCGCCACTTTCCAGTAGCTGATTAACGCCCCGCCCACCGCGCCACCGAGACAGGCGGCCAGGAACGGCTTACCCAGTGGCAAGGTCACGCCGAAAATCAACGGTTCGCCGATACCGAGTAACCCGACCGGCAGCGCCCCTTTAATGACCTTTTTCAGACGCGCGTTGCGGGTTTTCATCAGCACCGCGATGGCCGCGCCGACCTGCCCAACGCCCGCCATCGACAGGATCGGCAGCAGTGCGTTATAGCCGTGCGCCTGTACCAGTTCGACATGGATCGGCACCAGCCCCTGATGCAGACCGGTCAGCACTAACGGCAGGAAGGTCCCGGACAGCACGGCCCCCACCAGCAGCCCGCCGCGATCGATCGCCAGAGACGCGCCGTGGGCGATGGCTTCAGAGATCGCGCCGCCTAACGGTTGTAGCGCCACAATCGCCACGCTCCCGGTAATCAATGTGGTCAGCAGCGGGTTGAGGATCAGCTCAATCGAGCCGGGCAGCAACGCGCGCAGCTTTTTCTCGATCCAGCACATCAGAATGACCACCAGCAGCACGGCAATCACCCCACCTCGGCCAGGCTGAAGCGCCTCGCCAAACAGCGTAATCTGCGCCAGCTGCGGGCTGGAGAGGATACCCGCCATTACGCCGCCCATCGCCAGCGAGCCGCCGAACACTTTGGCCGTGTTTACCCCCACCAGAATGTTCATGATGGCAAACACCGCGCTGCCGAAAATCGCCAGAATACCCAGCAGGTTCGGATACTGGGTGGCGAAATTCCCGACAATATCCGGACGCTTGAGGATATTGATAATCCCGGTGATCAGCCCCGATGCGATAAACGCCGGGATCAGAGGAATAAAGACGTTTGCCAGCTGGCGCAGCGCATCGCTCATGGGGGCTTTGTATTTGGCTTTCGCCTGCGCTTTGGTGCGTTCCGCGTCGTCAAAGGCGGGAGCCGTTTCACCGCCCGTCATCAGGGCGCGCATGGCATCAACCACCTGCGCCGCTTTGCCCGGACCGACAATCAGCTGGTGCTGTTGCCCCTGTTTAACGTACCCGCTCACGCCGGGGAGCTGCTTCAGGCGCGTTAAATCTAGCTTTTCGTCGTTGTGCACCTCGACGCGTACACGCGTCATGCAGTTTTCCAGACGCTGAATATTTTTTTCCCCACCGATCCCAAGCAGGATGTCGCTGGCGAGCGCTGCTGTTTTGTCCATACACGCCTCTTATTGGTGTTCTAATGCCGCCCGTAAAAACCCGTGATGGGCTTCAAGCCTGGCTCTGGCCGCGGCTGCATCCAGCCCGGTTAATATCATCAGAATGGCGGGTTTGACGTCGTAATCGGTCTGTTTGAGTACCGCTTCCGCCTCTTCCCGACCTGCCCCTGTCGCCTCTATCACCATGCGGCAGGCTCTGTCCACCAGCTTGACGTTGGTGGCCTGCATATCCACCATCAGGTTTTGGTAGACCTTGCCGAATTTCACCATCGCGCCGGTGGAGATCATATTGAGCACCAGCTTCTGCGCGGTTCCCGATTTCAGGCGCGTGGAGCCGGTGAGCGCTTCCGGCCCGACGACCGGAGAGATGGCAATGGCGGCCACCTGCGCAATCGGCGAACCCGGGTTACAAGAGATGGCCACCGTGGTACATCCCGTTTGTCTGGCGTATTCCAGCCCACCAATGACGTACGGCGTACGACCAGAAGCCGCCAGCCCGACGACCAGATCCTGCGCGGTCAGGTTCAGCGCCCTGAGATCGTCTTCCCCAAGCTGTTTATTGTCTTCTGCCCCTTCCACCGCTTTCAGCAGCGCGCCGGGGCCACCGGCAATCAGGCCCACGACCAGACCATGCGGAACGCCAAAGGTCGGGGGACATTCTGAGGCATCCAGCACACCGAGGCGCCCACTGGTACCCGCCCCCATGTAAATAATGCGTCCTCCTGCTTTCAGAGCGTCGGCAGCGGCGTCTACGGCTTTCGCCACCTCGGGCAATGTCTCTTTGACTGCCAGCGCGACGAGGGTATCCTGTTGATTAAAGCGGTTTACCAGCTCCAGCGTGGACAGTGCATCAAGATCCATGGTTTGCGGGTTACGCGTTTCAGAAACAAGAGAGCCTAGATTCATGTTATTTACCTCTGGAATTTTTAATTCATAATAAACGCACTATAATGGAATATAAAATTCATTCAGGCGAGCAAAATTCGTATTTGCGCGGGTAATCACATTTTCGCCAGGAGACCGTATGAACTGTTTAATTCGTATTCGCCAGCGCTACGCAGGGTTTGCCCAGAGTGACAAAAAGCTGGCGGATTATTTACTTTCCCAGCCCGATCGCGCGCGACACCTCAGCTCCCAGCAGCTGGCAGGCGAAGCCGGGGTGAGCCAGTCGAGCGTGGTGAAATTTGCCCAAAAGATAGGCTATAAAGGCTTTCCGGCGCTAAAACTGGCGATCAGTGAAGCACTGGTAAGCAACCCTAATCCGCAGTCAATGCCGGTGCATAACCAGATCCGCGGCGACGATCCGATGCGTCTGGTCGGCGAAAAGCTGATCAAAGAGAACGTGGCGGCAATGCATGCCACGCTGGATGTGAACACGGAAGAGAAGCTGCTGGAAAGCGTAGCCATGCTTCGCGACGCGCGGCGTATTGTGTTGACCGGGATCGGCGCCTCCGGACTGGTTGCGCGTAACTTTGGCTGGAAGCTGACAAAAATCGGCTATAACGCCATCGTTGAACAGGATATGCACGCGCTGCTGGCGACCGTGCAGGCCATGGATCCTGACGATTTACTGCTGGCCATCTCCTATTCCGGCGAGCGTCGTGAAATTAATATGGCTACCGACGAAGCCCTGCGCGTAGGAGGAAAAATTCTGGCGATTACTGGCTTCAGCCCGAATGCGCTCCAGCAGCGGGCCACCCGCTGTCTGTATACCATTGCCGAGGAACAGGCCACTCGCAGTGCGGCGATTTCGTCGACGAGTGCGCAGATGATGCTGACGGACCTGCTGTTTATGGCGCTGGTTCAGCAGGATCTGGAGCGTGCGCCAGAGCGTATTCGTCACAGCGAAGAGCTGGTAAAAAAACTGGTCTGAACAACGAATGAGCGTATAATGCCCGCCCTGTTTGTGATGTTTCTGAGAATTTCCTGATGGCGCTGTTAATCACCAAAAAATGCATCAACTGCGATATGTGCGAACCCGAATGCCCGAACGAGGCGATTTCGATGGGCGACAGCATTTATGAGATTAACAGCGACCGCTGCACCGAATGCATCGGCCACTATGAGACGCCGACCTGCCAGAAGGTGTGCCCCATTCCCAATACGATCTTAAAAGATCCGGCACACGTCGAGAACGAAGAACAGCTGTGGGATAAGTTTGTCCTGATGCACCATGCGGACAAAATTTAACTCTCGATGATCACCGTCGCACAGGCGTAGTGGCGTTCATCGGCAAGCGTTACGTGCATGTGCGCCACGCCCAGCTTTTCCGCCAGCTTAAGCGCCTCGCCCCATAAACGCAGACGTGGCTTACCCAGCTCATCGTTAAACACTTCAAACTGGTTAAACGCCAGGCCGTTACGAATGCCCGTGCCGAACGCTTTCGCCGCCGCCTCTTTTACCGCGAAACGCTTTGCCAGAAAGCGCACCGGCTGTTGATGCGCCTCCCAGATAGCCCATTCGTTATCGCTCAGCACGCGTCTTGCGAGGCGATCGCCACTCCGGGCGATCACCGCTTCAATGCGAGCTATTTCAACGATGTCGGTGCCTAAGCCCAGAATAGCCATTACTGACGCGCTTCCAGCATCAGGCGCTTCATCTCGGAAACCGCTTCTTTCAGACCGCTCATCACCGCGCGGCCAATGATGGCGTGGCCGATGTTCAGCTCGTGCATTTCCGGCAGGGCAGCGATGGCTTTTACGTTGTGATAGGTCAGGCCGTGACCGGCGTTAACCTTCAGTCCCAGGCTCGCGGCGTAGGTTGCCGCTTTGGCGATTCGCTCCAGCTCTTTCGCCTGCGCTGCATCGTTTTCGGCATCGGCATAGCAGCCGGTGTGAATTTCAATATACGGCGCACCCACGTCGGCAGCGGCTTTAATCTGGGTGAAATCGGCGTCGATAAACAGAGAAACCAGGATACCGGCATCCGCCAGGCGTTTGCAGGCATCGCGCATTTTGTCGAGCTGCCCGGCCACATCCAGACCGCCTTCGGTGGTCACTTCCTGACGCTTTTCCGGAACCAGGCAGCAGAAATGCGGTTTGGTCTCGCAGGCAATCGCCAGCATCTCTTCGGTGACCGCCATCTCCAGATTCATGCGGGTGTCCAGCGTCTGACGCAGGATGCGCACGTCCCGGTCGGTGATGTGGCGACGATCTTCACGCAGGTGAACGGTAATGCCGTCGGCGCCAGCCTGTTCAGCGATAAACGCCGCCTGAACCGGATCGGGATACGCGGTACCGCGTGCATTACGTAACGTGGCGATGTGATCGATGTTGACACCTAACAGTAATTCAGCCATGACAATCCTCGGTATTTTTGTTCATTTACCTTCTCCCTCTCCCTCCGGGAGAGGGCTGGGGTGAGGGGTAAAACATTAGCGTTTCGGCATAAACTGCCTGAATAATTCGCGGCTCTTTAAAGGTTTGCCCCCAAGATACGGCTTGAGCGCAATTCGGGTAAAGCGTTTTGCCGCACGCAGAGTGTCGGCGTCCGGGAACTCGCGTTCATACAGTGCTCTGAGCTGGCGCCCGGTAAAGGTGCTGTTATCGACGACGACACTGGCAATAAAGCCCTTTTCCTCACGATAGCGATAGGTCATGGTGTCTTCTACCTCGTCTCCGCTTCCCGCACAGTGCAGAAAATCGACGCCGTAACCAAGGTGCCCGAGCAGAGCCAGTTCGAAACGACGCAGAACAGGCTCAGGGGTGCCGGTTGCGCCAGCAAGTGCCTGAATACAGTGCAGGTAATCAAAGAAAAGTTCAGAGAAGCGGGTCTCATGTTCAAGAACCCGTGAGATGAGTTCGTTAACATACAAACCGCTGTAGAGCGTGATACCAGAAAGAGGAAGCGCCAGGGAGACGGCTTCAGCACTGCGCAGGGTTTTGACTTCCCCTCGCCCGCCAAAGCGGACCAGCAGCGGGGTGAAAGGCTGCAAGGCACCTTTCAGATTAGAACGTCTGGAACGTGCGCCTTTGGCAACAAGGCGCACGCGACCGGACTCTTCCGTGAAGACGTCCAGCATCAGGCTGGTTTCGCTCCAGGGACGACTATGCAGGACAAAGGCGCGCTGCCATCCATCCATATGCTCGTCGTCTTAGGTTACTGATCTTCGCCGTAACCGAGGCTGCGCAGCGCACGCTCATCATCGGCCCAGCCAGATTTCACTTTCACCCACAGTTCCAGGTGAACCGGTGCTTCAAACATGTCCTGCATGTCTTTACGGGCTTCGATTCCGATAGTTTTGATCTTGGCGCCTTTATTGCCGATCACCATCTTCTTCTGCCCTTCACGCTCAACGAGGATCAGACCGTTAATATCGTAGCCGCCACGCTCGTTGCTCTGGAAACGCTCGATCTCCACCGTCACAGAGTACGGCAGTTCAGCGCCCAGGAAACGCATCAGCTTCTCACGGATGATTTCAGACGCCATAAAACGCTGAGAGCGATCGGTGATGTAGTCTTCCGGGAAGTGATGAGTCGCTTCCGGCAGATGCTTGCGCACGATACCCGCAATGGTATCAACGTTCAGACCCGTTTCCGCAGACAGCGGGACGATGTCCAGGAAGTTCATCTGGCTGCCCAGCCATTGCAGGTGCGGCAGCAGATCGGCTTTTTCCTGCACGTTGTCCACTTTATTGACTGCGAGGATCACCGGCGTTTTGCCGTCGCGCAGCTTATTAAGGACCATTTCGTCGTCCGGCGTCCAGCGGGTGCCTTCCACAACGAAAATCACCAGCTCTACGTCGCCAATGGAGCTGCTCGCCGCCTTGTTCATCAGACGGTTGATGGCGCGCTTCTCTTCCATGTGCAGGCCCGGTGTATCGACGTAGATCGCCTGATACGCGCCTTCAGTATGGATACCGACGATGCGGTGACGCGTGGTCTGCGCCTTACGCGAGGTGATAGAAATCTTCTGCCCAAGCAGATTATTCAGCAGGGTGGATTTGCCAACGTTCGGACGTCCGACGATGGCAATAAATCCGCAATAGGTTTTGTCGATGCTCATTCCAGCTCCAGCATTTTTAACGCCTGTTCGGCGGCAGCCTGTTCAGCCTTACGACGGCTTGAACCCGTGCCGACCACCGGTTCACTCAGGCCACTGACCTGGCAATGGATGGTAAATTCCTGATCGTGGGCTTCGCCACGCACCTGCACCACCAGATAGGATGGCAGCGGCAGATGACGACCCTGCAAATATTCTTGCAGACGCGTTTTAGGATCTTTTTGTTTATCGCCCGGGCTGATTTCGTCCAGGCGGGTCTGATACCAGTTAAGGATCAGCTTTTCTACGGTCTGGATATCGCTGTCCAGGAACACGCCACCGATCAATGCCTCGACCGTATCGGCAAGGATGGATTCACGACGGAAACCACCACTTTTCAGCTCACCTGGCCCCAGACGCAGGCATTCACCCAGCTCAAATTCGCGTGCGATTTCAGCGAGGGTATTGCCGCGCACCAGCGTGGCGCGCATGCGGCTCATATCACCTTCGTCCACACGCGGAAAACGATGATAAAGCGCATTTGCAATCACGAAACTTAAAATAGAGTCGCCTAAAAACTCGAGACGCTCATTATGTTTGCTGCTGGCACTGCGATGGGTTAATGCCTGTTGCAACAACTCCTGATGATGAAAAGTGTAGCCCAGCTTCCGTTGAAGCCGATTAATTACGATGGGGTTCATGCGATACCAATAAATGAATGCGTCAAAAATGCAGCACACGAAACCGACCTGAGAAAACCAACGCGGTTTCGTGTGCCGTGGCACCCTTGCAGGGCCAACCTTAAACTTCGGGGGAATATTCTATACACAACGACAGGGGATGTCGTTAGTTCAAAGAGATTTATCGCTGAAATAATTCACGTAGCGGCGAATAAAAGCCGCTACGTGTTATTTTTGGCGAAAATTAATGAATTCCGCCAATACGATTCAGGCGAACGCCGGTCGGCCACTCGCCTTCCTGCTTCTCAAAACTCATCCAGATAGCGGTTGCTTTACCGACCAGATTCGCTTCCGGCACAAAGCCCCAGTAACGGCTGTCCGCAGAGTTATCGCGGTTGTCACCCATCATGAAGTAGTGTCCCGGCGGCACAATCCAGGTCGCCAGCTGTTGGCCTGGCTGCTGGTAGTACATTGCCAGCTGATCCTGTGCGATGGGCACGGTCAGAATGCGGTGAGTAACATCGCCCAGCGTCTCTTTGCGTTCAACCAGACGAATGCCATTCTCTTTGGTTTCACCTTTTGGCACCTGGAAGAATCCGCTGGTCGCTTCACCGCCGTTACGGCGGGCGAAGGTCTGCACAAAATCAGCTGGCTCAACGTTGGAGTAAGTGACTGGCAGCGCATTTTCACATGCGGTGCCAGAGCTACAGCCTGGCTGAATGGTCACCTCTTTCGCCACCGGATCGTAGGTCACTTTATCGCCCGGCAGACCTACCGCGCGTTTAATATAATCCAGCCGCGGGTCTTCCGGATATTTAAACACCACGATGTCGCCACGTTTCGGATGACCCGTTTCGATCAGCGTTTTCTGATAGATCGGATCTTTGATGCCATAGGCAAACTTCTCAACCAGAATGAAATCACCGATCAGCAGCGTTGGCATCATCGATCCTGACGGGATCTGGAACGGTTCATAGATAAATGAACGCACCACCAGCACAATCGCCAGCACCGGGAATACCGATGCCCCTGTTTCCAGCCAGCCCGGTTTTGGGCCGACTTTTTTCAGGGTTTTCGCGTCCAGCGCATCGCCCGTGGCTGCCTGCGCGGCAGCCTGACGTTCACGGCGTTTTGGGGCGAAGATAAACTTATCGAGGCACCACAACAGACCTGTCACCAGGGTAGCGATGACCAGGATCAGGGCAAACATGTTCGCCATGCCAACTCCTTAAGGTTATTTACCGTTACCGTCTTTACCAACATGAAGGATGGCAAGGAATGCTTCCTGCGGCAGCTCAACGTTACCGACCTGCTTCATACGCTTCTTACCTTCTTTCTGCTTCTGCAACAGCTTTTTCTTACGGCTGACGTCGCCGCCGTAACACTTAGCCAGAACGTTTTTACGCAGCTGCTTCACGGTTGAACGGGCAATGATGTGGTTACCAATGGCCGCCTGAATCGCAATGTCAAACTGCTGACGCGGGATCAGATCTTTCATCTTCTCAACCAGCTCACGACCACGGTACGGTGCGTTATCATTGTGGGTGATCAGCGCCAGCGCATCCACACGCTCGCCGTTGATCAGCACGTCCACACGAACCATGTTCGAGGCCTGGAAGCGTTTGAAGTTGTAGTCCAGCGACGCATAGCCACGGGAGGTAGACTTCAGACGGTCGAAGAAGTCGAGCACCACTTCTGCCATCGGAATTTCATAGGTCAGCGCCACCTGGTTACCGTGGTAAACCATGTTGGTCTGCACGCCACGCTTCTCAATACACAGGGTGATCACGTTACCGAGGAACTCCTGCGGCAGCAGCATGTGACACTCTGCGATAGGCTCGCGCAGTTCCTGAATATTATTCAGCGGCGGGAGCTTGGACGGGCTGTCGACGTAGATCACCTCTTTCGATGTGGTTTCTACTTCGTAGACAACCGTCGGGGCGGTGGTGATCAGATCCAGATCGTATTCACGCTCCAGACGTTCCTGAATGATCTCCATGTGCAGCAGACCGAGGAAACCACAGCGGAAGCCAAAGCCCAGCGCCGTTGAGCTTTCTGGCTCGTAGAACAGGGAGGCATCGTTGAGGCTCAGCTTTCCGAGCGCATCGCGGAAGTTTTCGTAATCGTCAGAGCTGACCGGGAACAGACCCGCATAAACCTGCGGTTTCACCTTTTTGAAGCCTGGCAGCGCTTTATCTGCCGGGTTACGTGCACCGGTCAGGGTATCACCCACCGGCGCGCCGAGGATGTCTTTAATGGCACAGACCAGCCAGCCCACTTCGCCGCATTTCAGTTCGGTACGGTCAACCTGTTTTGGCGTGAAGATGCCCAGACGGTCAGCGTTGTAGACCTGGCCGGTGCTCATGACCTTGATTTTGTCGCCTTTACGCATTGTGCCGTTTTTAATACGCACCAGCGAGACAACGCCGAGGTAGTTATCAAACCAGGAGTCGATGATCAGCGCCTGTAGCGGCGCATCCGGGTCGCCTTCCGGCGGCGGAATATCACGCACCAGACGTTCCAGTACGTCCGGAACACCGACACCGGTTTTCGCCGAGCAGCGCACTGCATCGGTCGCATCAATACCGACGATGTCTTCAATCTCTTCCGCTACGCGCTCAGGATCGGCGGCTGGCAGGTCGATTTTATTCAGAACCGGCACCACTTCGAGATCCATTTCCATGGCGGTGTAGCAGTTTGCCAGCGTCTGGGCCTCTACGCCCTGCCCGGCATCCACCACCAGCAGCGCGCCTTCGCAGGCCGCCAGCGAGCGTGACACTTCATAAGAGAAGTCAACGTGCCCTGGGGTGTCGATAAAGTTCAGCTGATAGGTTTCACCATCGGAAGCTTTATAGTCGAGCGTCACGCTCTGCGCTTTGATGGTAATACCGCGTTCGCGTTCCAGGTCCATGGAGTCCAGAACCTGGGCTGCCATTTCACGATCAGACAGGCCACCGCAAATCTGGATAATACGGTCAGACAGCGTCGACTTACCGTGGTCAATGTGAGCAATGATCGAAAAGTTACGTATGTTCTTCATATAGTTAAATAATTATGCCTTACGAATTCCTGGAGGCCGCTGTTCTTAGCCTGACGTTTTTCAGTGCGAAAACGCAGCATTCTACACTACATCCTCGTCAGCTGGAAATGCACTTAGAGCCAGGTATAGCGCGAAGAGACGGCGTTTTCTTTATTGCGATGTAAATAATAATAAAGCCCGGCAGATTACCGGGCCTCAGAAGAGAGCGTCTCAACACGAAGTTGGTCGGGTGCCAGTGCAACGCTGAGGATAACGGGCTGCCACGCTTCCCGGGCGGCAAGCCTTGGGGAAACGCCTTTAGCAAGCCAGAACCCGCCCACGCCGCCCAAAGCGGCACCGCACATGGCGGCCAAATCTGTGCCGAACAGCATCTGGAAAACCCCGCCCATCACGAACAGACCTGCCAGCGGAGAAAGGTAAACCAGCATGGCGGAAGTGAGCAGGCTACCTTCAGCGATGCCCAGCTCCACTTTTTGCCCTGCCACCAGCGGCTGATCGCTCGGCACAGCAATAGTGTGCGACGTTTGCGGCCCCAGCTTATTCAACACGCGGCTGCCGCAACCGGCTCGCGAAGCGCAGCTGCTGCATGATGCTTTAACGTCACAGCTGACAAGCGCTACGCCATCCTTCCAGGATACGACCGTGGCCCACTCTTTAATCATTGCGCAGCCCTGAATTTAATGCTGTCTGAAATACGTTTTGCCGTTGGCGGCGGTAATTCACCGACAATGGTAATTTCCGCATTATCGCGCACCGTCGTGCTGACCGTCCGGCGACCGGTACGGAGCATCTGTTCGGAACTGTTCGCCGTAGCGCGATTGATATTCACCGAGAAGCTAAACAGCCCATCGGAATAGAGTCGCGACTCAACCGGTGTTTCGATGGTTGGGAGCTGGCGACGGCTGCTGGAAACTTCGCTGAACCCTTGCGGGATCCAGGATGGTACCCAGTTAAAATTGACAGAATCGCCGGCAGGCACGGAAAGCAAAGGCGGCAGGCTGGCTTTGGCCAGATTCTGCATGCTGTTGCCAACCTGACTGTTCACATCGAAGGAGATCACGCGGAACTGCTCCAGCGTCTCACCGTCGCGATCGAGCAGATCAACGCGCATCGGCAGCTTCGTCTCTGCGTCAATCCAGACGATATAGCTGTAACGTGTCCCATCCCGCGCAACAACGCGGATCACTTCGCACAGCCTGTCGGCAATACGCGTTCGCCCCACCGAGATAAAATCATAGTAGGGGGCGAGACGTTTAAAATCAGTGTAAATGAGCGACGGCAGGGAATCAACGATGTAGTCACCATTGAGCGTAAACGGCTCAAGGCCTGGCTCGAAATAGCTGATTTCGTTCCCACGCTGGACCACTTCCCGACGCGGGCCATCCATCTGTAAAAGCTGGGCGAGCGGCTGGTTATCAAGGCGGGCGTGGCGATAGCGTAACGATTCGACACCCTGCTTATTGATGCTGATAAATGCCAACTCGTAATTGAGTGACTGGCTGGCCAGATTCATTTGCTGCAACAACGCCCCGGATGAAACATCAGCCGAGGCGTTAGCAGAGAAGAACAGGCTACCCGCCATCAAAGACATGGCGAACCAAAGTTGCTTCATTACTGCGATTGCGTTCCTAAAGTTTGGTTTCCTGGCACCTGCACAGCAGCCTGCTGGGTTTGGGCCTGCTCAAACTGAAGCTGCTCGGAGTGCAGACGGCGCTGCAACTCGTAATCCTGCAACATCGCATTAATGCGACGGCGCTGCTCCTGTACCTGCTGTTGCTGTCCGCCGCTTGCGGAGGCATCTGCCGGTACGCCCAGGCTAACCGGGCTGGCTTTACCCATCATCGGCAGCGTATTGAACACTGGCGCTTCAGGCTGCTGATTGGCTTCAGACTGAGTATTATAGTGCTGGACCCCAACGATAACTGCAAGCGATACGCACGCAGCGACCCCCATTTGGGTGAGCTGGCTGGCCCATGGACGCACCTTGTGCCAGAACGGCATTTTCTGCCATTGGTGAGGTGCAGGCTGCGCTTCAGGAATCAGCGGCGTGGTCTGATGAACAGGTTCGTTCTCAATGGCCGCCATAACGCGTGCTGAGATATCGAAATGGAGAACCTCGCTGGTATCACCGCGCAGAGAGTCGCGGATAAGATGATAGCTTTCCCAGGTCTGTTGCATTTCGGGAGAATGAGACAACTCATCGAGCAGCTCATTATCCAGCGTTTCACCATCCATTAAAGCGGAAAGTTTTTCTTTCTGCATGCCTAATACCTTTTCCAGTATCCCGCTATCGTCAACGCCTGATAAGCGGTTGAACTTTATTATCAATGGCTTCTCGCGCACGGAAAATTCGTGAACGAACCGTGCCGACCGGACAATCCATGATGGCGGCTATCTCTTCATAGCTTAGGCCATCCAGCTCCCGTAACGTAATTGCCATGCGTAAATCTTCCGGGAGCGACTCGATCGTGCGAAAAACGATTTGTCTCAGTTCTTCTGACAACATTAAGTTCTCAGGGTTCGAAATTTCTTTCAGCGCGCCGCCACTTTCGAAGTTTTCTGCGTCGATAGCGTCGACATCACTTGAAGGCGGACGACGGCCCTGAGCAACCAAATAATTCTTAGCCGTATTGACTGCAATACGATACAGCCAGGTATAAAAAGCACTATCCCCCCGGAATGAATCCAGCGCGCGATAGGCCTTAATAAAAGACTCTTGCACCACATCAGGAACATCGCCTGACGGTACATAGCGGGAAACCAGACTCGCTACCTTATGCTGGTAGCGCACCACCAGTAGGTTAAAAGCTTTCTGATCTCCCTTCTGGACCCGTTCAACCAGGACCTGGTCCGTTAACTGCTCGCTCATCCGAGGTAATGTCTCCCCAAACCAAATTCCACGCGTTATCGAAACGCCACTCTAACAACATTGCACTTTGAGCAAGCACCGAATTAGAGTGTCTGTTCTTCAATAAGTTCCGTAACGCCTTTGTTTTTGTTCATCGCGCCGCAGACCGTTCATTTTCTCTCATTATAAGTCTGTTCACGATACGCACCCGCTTTCTGACAAGAATCATCAACTTTATCGTCAGAAGAGTAACGCAACACAGGCTTTATTTCACCACAAAATCTGAAGCTAACGATCTGCTTCGCAAAATATTTCCGGCCATTTAGCGCAGATTTAACTTCTGGCCTTCCGTTTAGTCATTGCAACACACATCAAAAAAAACGTGCGATATCTCGCATCACAATGCTATTCTCCCCACACCATGTTTAGTAAATTAAACAAACATCATGAACACGACGCCTGAACTTCATTGTGATGTACTGATCATCGGCAGCGGTGCTGCCGGCCTCTCCCTCGCGCTGCGCCTGGCGGAACATCAGAACGTAATCGTGCTGAGTAAAGGGCCGATGAGCGAAGGTTCCACCTTCTATGCACAAGGCGGTATTGCCGCCGTGTTTGATGAAACGGATAGTATAGCCTCGCACGTAGAAGACACCCTGATTGCCGGTGCCGGGATCGTGGATGAGCATGCCGCAGAGTTCGTCGCCAGCAATGCCCGCCACTGCGTGCAATGGCTTATCGATCAGGGCGTGCTGTTTGATACGCATGTTCAGCCTAATGGTGAAGAGAGCTATCACCTGACCCGTGAAGGCGGGCACAGCCACCGCCGTATTCTGCACGCTGCTGATGCAACCGGAAAAGCGGTTGAAACCACGCTGGTCAGCAAAGCCCTCAGCCATCCTAATATTCGGGTGCTGGAGCGCAGCAACGCCGTCGACCTGATTATTTCCGATAAGATTGGCCTGCCCGGCACGCGCCGTGTTGTCGGCGCATGGGTGTGGAATCGGAATAAAGAGAAGGTGGAAACCTGCCAGGCAAAAGCCGTTGTGCTGGCGACTGGCGGCGCCTCCAAGGTTTACCAGTACACGACTAACCCGGATATCGCCTCCGGAGACGGTATCGCCATGGCCTGGCGCGCAGGCTGCCGCGTGGCGAATATGGAGTTTAATCAGTTCCATCCTACCGCCCTGTTCCACCCGCAGGCACGTAACTTCCTGTTAACTGAAGCGTTGCGCGGCGAAGGCGCGTATCTGAAGCGTCCGGACGGTTCCCGGTTTATGCCGGACTTCGACCCCCGAGGTGAACTTGCCCCGCGGGATATCGTGGCCCGCGCCATTGACCACGAGATGAAGCGGCTTGGCGTCGACTGTATGTATCTGGACATTAGCCATAAACCGGAAGACTTTATTCGCCAGCACTTCCCGATGATTTATGAAAAGCTGCTGAGTCTGGGTATTGATTTAACCCGCGATCCGGTGCCGATTGTTCCTGCCGCCCACTATACCTGTGGCGGGGTGATGGTTGACGATCATGGTCGTACCGACGTGGATGGTTTGTATGCGATCGGCGAGGTCAGCTACACCGGCCTGCATGGTGCGAATCGCATGGCCTCGAACTCGCTGCTGGAGTGTCTGGTGTATGGGTGGTCGGCGGCGGAAGATATTACCAAACGCATGCCCTATGCACGTCCGACAACACACCTGCCGGCATGGGATGAAAGCCGGGTAGAAAACCCGGATGAACTGGTGGTTATCCAGCATAACTGGCACGAGCTGCGGCTTTTCATGTGGGATTATGTCGGGATTGTACGCACAACGAAGCGTCTGGAACGCGCGTTACGCCGCATCATGATGTTGCAGCAGGAAATTGATGAATATTACGCCAACTTCCGCGTTTCTAATAATCTGCTGGAGCTGCGCAACCTTGTGCAGGTTGCCGAGCTGATTGTGCGCTGTGCGATGATGCGCAAAGAGAGCCGTGGCCTGCATTATACGCTGGACTATCCCGAACCGCTTGAAACGTCCGGCCCGTCGGTGTTGACGCCGCAGATTCACATAAACAGATAAAAGGCCTGGGTCAGGGCAGTGTAATCTTCGGAATAACGCTGGTCTGGCCCACGAATGACCATCCTGTCGATAAAGCACTCCCCCTCTTTCGGCGAGAGCGCCAGCAACACGCGGTGCGGTAAGCGTCCTTCCGTATCCGAAATATCGGTACGAAGGCGCAGATTCCAGCCGATTTCCCGTGCGATCTCAATGAAGGTATTACCCGTGCTTTCAGGCAAGACCACGCAGAAAAATCCCTCTTCCGAGATGAGCTCCGCCGCACTGGTCAGTAGCGCCTTGTGATCGAGCGAGCCGGTGTAACGTGCCTGCTCGCGTTCCGGCGTTCCACATTCCACGCCTGGCGTGAAATACGGCGGATTGCTGACAATCAAATCGTAACGCGCGGTCTGCTCCGGCGCCCAGGTCAGGACATCGGCGCATTCTACCCTGATGCGTTCTGCCCACGGAGAGTCAGCAGCGTTTTCACTTGCCTGCCGGGCCGCCTGAGGATCAAGCTCAACGGCGTCGATCGTGACGTGTTCTTCCGTTCGCTGCGCCAGCATCAGCGCCTGAAGTCCGCTGCCCGTACCAATATCCAGAATGCGTTTTACACCTGCGACAGGCGCCCATGCACCCAGTAAAATACCGTCTGTACCGACTTTCATCGCACAACGATCGTGCGCCACAAAAAACTGTTTAAACGTAAAACCATCGCGGCGCAACTGCGCTTTGAGTTGAGACATGTCCGGGCAACCTTCTGAGTGAAACTGGAGTAGCATAGGGGAAAGCGAAGTGGTCGAAAAGCGATATCCATACAAACAGATGAAGATTACAGCCGTAACGTCTATAATCAGCGCCCCACACAGAGGTAGAACATGACTGTAACGACTTTTTCCGAACTTGAACTCGATGAAAGCCTGCTCAATGCCCTTGAGAGCAAAGGCTTTACACGCCCGACCGCCATTCAGGCCGCGGCCATTCCGCCTGCGCTTGAGGGCCGCGATGTGCTCGGTTCTGCGCCAACCGGCACGGGGAAGACAGCAGCCTACTTGCTGCCTGTGTTGCAGCATTTGCTCGACTTTCCGCGTAAAAAATCAGGCCCGCCGCGCATTTTGATCCTGACCCCGACCCGTGAACTGGCGATGCAGGTTGCCGAACACGCGCGTGAGCTGGCGGCGAACACCCATCTGGATATCGCGACCATCACTGGCGGCGTAGCGTATATGAACCACGCCGAAGTGTTCAGCGAAAACCAGGATATCGTTGTCGCGACGACAGGCCGTCTGCTGCAATACATAAAGGAAGAGAACTTCGACTGCCGCGCGGTGGAAACGCTGATTCTCGATGAAGCTGACCGCATGCTGGACATGGGCTTTGCCCAGGATATCGAACACATCGCGGGTGAAACGCGCTGGCGTAATCAGACAATGCTGTTCTCGGCAACCCTTGAAGGGGATGCCATTAAAGATTTCGCCGAACGTCTGCTGGAAGATCCGGTGGAAGTGTCCGCTACGCCATCGACGCGTGAGCGTAAGAAGATCCACCAGTGGTATTACCGCGCAGATAACCTGGAGCATAAGGTTGAGTTGTTGAAACACCTGCTGAAGCAGGAAGAGGCAACCCGTACCATCGTCTTCGTACGCAAACGTGAGCGCGTGCATGAGCTGGCAGAAATGCTGCGCAATGCCGGTATCAACAACTGCTATCTCGAAGGTGAAATGGCGCAGGTTAAGCGTACCGAAGGGATTAAGCGCCTGACTGATGGCCGCGTGAATGTGCTGGTTGCCACCGACGTTGCCGCGCGCGGGATCGACATCCCGGACGTGAGCCACGTGATCAACTTTGATATGCCGCGCAGCGGTGATACTTACCTGCACCGTATTGGTCGTACCGGCCGTGCGGGCCGCAAAGGTATTGCTATCTCTCTGGTAGAAGCGCACGACCATCTGCTGCTACAGAAAATTGGCCGCTACGTTGAGGAGCCGCTGAAAGCTCGCGTGATTGACGGACTTCGTCCGACCACACGTGCGCCGAGTGAAAAAATGACGGGTAAACCGTCCAAGAAAGCGCTCGCGAAACGTGCTGAGAGAAAAGAGAAAGAAAAAGAGAAGCCGCGCGTTAAACAGCGCCACCGCGATACCAAAAATATTGGTAAGCGCCGTAAGCCAAGCTCTGCTGCGTCAGAGACAAAAACGGAAGAGTAAAAAAAAGCCGGGACATTCCCGGCTTTTTTATTCCTCCCCCAAAGCTGAAACCTTACAGGCTTTCAGTAAAGGTACGCGCGATAACATCGCGCTGCTGTTCCGGGGTCAGAGAGTTGAAACGCACCGCATAGCCAGACACACGGATGGTCAGCTGCGGGTATTTTTCCGGGTGCTCAACGGCATCCATCAGCGTTTCGCGACGCAGGACGTTAACGTTCAGGTGCTGACCACCTTCCACGCGAACTTCTGGCTGCACTTGCATTGGGATTTCACGGTATTCAATTTCGCCCAGTTTGCTCACCGGAACGATTTCGTCTTCCGCAAAACCTGCTTTCGCTACTACACAGCGCGCTTCGTTTTTCTCGCTGTCCAGCAGCCAGAAAGAGTTCAGCAGATCGTCATTTGCAGCTTTAGTAATCTGGATACCTGTAATCATGTGTTGCCTCCCTTAGGCTACATTAACTGATGCTGGCCTTTTGCGGCCAATTGGTAAAACCATTGTTTGTTGTGTGTATATATAACATTCAGACCCGGGTGGTTTATTGATTTAAATCAACAAAACCACCAACCACACAAAGAGTGTGGCCTGTATTTTTTGTTTTAGATCAATTTTAAAAGTTTACCAATTCAACTTATCCAGCCTGGTTTTCAACATAAATTGAGTCACTTAGCCTGGTTTTCCGCGGGTAATTTTGCTCATTGGTGTTTAACAGGTAAGCTAGACACAGAATGAGATTCGCAGGAGAGCGAGATGACAACACCTTTAACCTGGCATGACGTGCTGGCAGAAGAGAAGCAGCAGCCCTATTTTATTAATACCCTCAGTACCGTTGCGGCTGAACGGCAGGCCGGCCAGACAATTTATCCGCCGCAGAAAGATGTGTTTAACGCCTTCCGCTACACCGAACTGAGTGATGTAAAGGTGGTTATCCTGGGGCAGGATCCGTACCACGGCCCGGGGCAGGCTCACGGACTGGCATTTTCCGTGCGTCCGGGCGTGGTAATCCCCCCTTCTCTGCTGAATATGTATAAAGAGCTGGAAGGAACGATTCCTGGTTTCACCCGCCCTAATCACGGTTATCTGGAAAGCTGGGCGCGCCAGGGCGTGCTGTTGCTGAATACCGTATTAACTGTCCGGGCGGGTCAGGCACACTCCCACGCCAGTCTGGGATGGGAAACCTTTACCGATAAGGTTATCAGCCTGATCAATGAGCATCGTGAAGGCGTCGTGTTTTTACTCTGGGGTTCGCATGCCCAAAAGAAAGGGGCGATTATCGATCGTCAGCGTCATCACGTGCTGAAGGCACCGCACCCGTCACCGCTGTCTGCGCATCGCGGTTTCTTTGGCAGTAATCATTTTGTTCTGACGAATGAGTGGCTGGAAAAGCGTGGCGAAAAGCCGATTGACTGGATGCCTGTGTTACCGGCAGAGAGCGAGTAGGGTTTGAATGTGCCGGGTCAGGCCCGGCACATAAAAGGCTTATGCCTTGTTCTGACGCCACCATTCCGCCAGCAGCACGCCGGTCGCAACGGATACGTTCAGGCTTTCAACGTTGCCAGTGCCGTCGATAGAGACGCTCAGGTCAGCGCTGGAGAGTGCCGCATCAGACAGACCATCACGCTCCTGACCTAACACCAGCACCATTTTGCGCGGCAGCGTCGCTTTAAACAGCGGCGTAGCGGCACGGCTTGAGGTGGTGACAATGGTGTAGCCCGCTTTACGGAATTGCTCAAGGGCTTCCAGCACGCTGTCGCCGGTGATCGGCTGAACGTGCTCTGCACCACCTTCCGCGGTTCGGATTGCCGCACCGGATTCCAGCAGTGCGGCATCCTGCAACAGAACGCCTTTCACACCAAAGTGCGCGCAGCTACGCATCATAGCGCCCAGGTTATGCGGGTTACCCACATCTTCCAGCGCCAGCACGCAGTCATCGGCATCCGCCTGGCTGACCCACTGCTGCACGGTAGTGCCGTTACGTTTTTTGATCAGGAAGCAGACGCCGCCGTGGTGTTCAGTCCCGGACGCTTTTGTCAGCTCGGCATCGTCAACCACGTGATAGGCTTTACGGTTCGCCGCCATCCAGCGCAGCGCTTCTTTAAAGCGTGGGGTCACGCTCTGAATAAACCATGCACGAACAATACACTCCGGGCGGCTCTGGAACAGGGCCTGACAGGCGTTCTCACCGTAGACACGGGTCTCTTCCGCACGCTGACGACGCAGCACTTCCGGATCGATAAAGCTTTTTCCGCTGATACCGCCGTGATCGGCTTTTTCGGTCGCCTCTTCACCGGGCGCGCGAGAAACGGTACGCCATGGCGATCCACCGTCACGGACAACATCATCGCGTTTACGATCGTCACGCTTACGGTCATCACGTTTGCGGTCATCGCCGCGGTTATTTCTGTCATCGCGGGCGGGGCGACGGCCACCGTCTGCACGAGAAGACGCCGGACGCCCGCCACCTTTTCCGGTACGCGGATTTTGGGTGCGTTTATCAGAGTCATCATCACTGCGGACATACATCACTTTGACCTTGCCGCTTTTGTTTTTCATTTCGTCGTTCATGCTTTTCTCCACCAGCGCTGCGCGAAGCGCGCAGATTACCCGATGTGCAAGCTCATAGCCATAATTTCGTACAAAAGCCTGTGACTATTGTTCCCATTGAATAAAACGCATTGTCGTTTCATACAAGCTCACTGATAATATGTAACATATCAGAAACATTATCGGCGTTCTGCCGTTGTTCCACGGCTCTATCAGAGGTTAGTTATGAATACCGTATGTGCCAACTGTCAGGCTGTAAACCGCATTCCGGACGATCGGATGGATGACGGTGCGAAATGCGGGCGTTGTGGCCACGAATTATTTGATGGCGATGTCATTAACGCAACGGGTGCTACGCTGGACAAACTCCTCAAGGATGATCTGCCTGTTGTGGTCGATTTCTGGGCACCGTGGTGCGGCCCCTGCCGTAACTTTGCGCCCATCTTCGAAGACGTGGCTGAAGAGCGCAGCGGGAAAATGCGTTTTGTCAAAGTGAATACCGAAGCGGAACGTGAACTCAGCGCCCGTTTTCGCATTCGCAGCATTCCAACCATTATGATTTTCAAAAATGGTGAAGTGATCGATATGCTCAATGGTGCAGTACCGAAAGCGCCTTTCGACAGCTGGTTAAACGAATCCCTGTAACATTCACGGGGCATATCTTGTGCCCCGTTCTCTCCTCTGCGAAAATGGGGTTTTTCCTGCCTTTTCGTCCATGACTGATAACGCTGTACTTCAATTACGCGCCGAGCGCCTTGCGCGCGCCACCCGCCCTTTTCTGGCCCGAGGCAATCGTATTCGCCGCTGCCAGCGCTGCCTTTTACCGCTGAAAGTGTGTCTGTGCGAAACGCTTGCACCGAGCGAGGCGAAAAGCCGCTTTTGTCTGGTCATGTTCGATACCGAACCGATGAAGCCCAGCAACACGGGGCGTTTGATCGCCGATATTCTGCCCAACACCGCAGCGTTTCAGTGGTCGCGCACTGAGCCACCTCAGGCTCTGCTCGACCTGGTGGCAAGCCCGGACTATCAGCCCATGGTCGTTTTCCCGGCATCATATGCAGGCGAACAACGTCAGGTGCTTACGGCGCCACCATCCGGTAAGCCGCCGCTGTTTATTATGCTCGACGGCACCTGGACCGAAGCGAGAAAGATGTTTCGCAAAAGCCCTTACCTTGATGCGCTGCCGGTGATTTCCGTCGATCTGTCGCGCGTTTCGGCCTATCGCTTGCGTGAAGCGCATGCCGACGGTCAATATTGCACCGCTGAAGTCGCTATTGCGCTACTGGATCTGGCGGGCGATACCCAGGCGGCCGGCGCGCTGGGCTCCCACTTCTCCTGCTTCCGTGAACGTTATCTTGCGGGAAAAACCGTTCATAAGGGTAGCGTCACAGCAACAGAGACAGAAAGCGTTTAAAATCATCAGGTCGCTTGCATTCACGGGAGGCCTGCATGAGCCAGAGAGGGTTAGAAGCGCTACTCCGTCCTAAATCCATTGCCGTTATTGGCGCCTCGATGAAACCGGACCGCGCAGGGTATCTGATGATGCGTAACCTGCTGGCTGGCGGGTTTAACGGCCCGGTCATGCCCGTTACGCCCGCTTATAAGGCGGTACAGGGGGTACTGGCGTGGCCGGATGTGCAGAGCCTGCCTTTCGTTCCCGACCTCGCCGTGCTCTGTACACATGCGAAACGAAACCTCGAACTGCTTGAGTCGCTCGGTCAGAAAGGCTGTAAAACGTGCATTATTCTTTCCTCGCCTCCTGAACAGCAGCCCGAACTGCTGGCCTGCGCCAGCCGCTACCAGATGCGCATTCTTGGTCCAAACAGCCTCGGTCTGCTTGCGCCCTGGCAAGGGCTGAATGCCAGTTTTTCCCCGGTTCCGATCCGCAAAGGCAAACTGGCCTTTATTTCGCAGTCGGCTGCGGTATCCAATACCATCCTCGACTGGGCACAGCAGCGTGAGATGGGTTTTTCCTACTTCATCGCTTTGGGCGACAGCCTGGACATTGACGTCGATGAGCTGCTGGATTTCCTGGCGCGTGACAGCAAAACCAGCGCTATCCTGCTCTACCTTGAACACCTGAGCGACGCCCGTCGTTTTGTGTCGGCGTCACGTAGCGCATCGCGAAATAAACCGATACTGGTCATCAAAAGCGGGCGCAGCCCTGCGGCTCAGCGCCTGCTACATTCCCGTTCAGGGATGGATCCCGCATGGGATGCAGCGATCCAGCGCGCCGGTTTACTGCGGGTACAGGATACGCACGAGCTTTTTTCCGCCGTCGAAACGTTAAGCCACATGCGCCCCCTGCGCGGTGAAAAGCTGATGATTGTCAGCAACGGTGCCGCTCCCGCCGCCCTGGCGCTGGACGAGCTCTGGCTACGCAACGGCAAGCTGGCCACGCTGGGTGAAGAGACGCTCCAGCGCCTGCGGGACGCGTTACCGGGAAGCGTTGTTCCCGATAATCCCCTCGATTTGCGCGATGATGCCAGCAGCGATCGTTACATTAAGGCGATCACGATTTTGCTCGATAGCCAGGACTTTGATGCGCTGATGATTATCCATTCGCCCAGCGCGGTTGCTCCAGGCAGCGAAAGTGCGCGTGCGCTGATTGAGGCAGTCCGAAACCATCCCCGCGGCAAATACGTTACCCTGCTGACCAACTGGTGCGGCGAGTTCTCCTCCCAGGAGGCACGGCGTCTGTTTAGTGAAGCCGGGTTACCAACCTACCGTACCCCGGAGGGCACCATTACCGCGTTTATGCATATGGTTGAATACCGCCGCAACCAGAAGCAGCTGCGTGAAACGCCTGCCCTGCCGGGCAATCTCACCGCAAATTCGGTGGATGTGCACAGGCTTTTGCAGCAGGCCATCGAAGAGGGCGCCGCTTCTCTTGACACACATGAGGTGCAACCCATTCTTGGCAGTTATGGAATGCAAACCCTGCCTACCTGGATTGCCGGCGACAGCGCTGAGGCGGTACATATCGCTGAGCAGATTGGTTATCCGGTCGCGCTGAAGCTGCGCTCTCCCGATATTCCGCACAAATCGGATGTGCAGGGCGTCATGCTGTATCTGCGCACCGCGACAGAAGTGCAACAGGCCGCGGATGCCATTATCGATCGCGTAAAAATGACGTGGCCACAGGCCCGGATCCACGGCCTGCTGGTGCAGAGCATGGCCAACCGTGCAGGTGCGCAGGAGCTACGCGTGGTTGTCGAACACGATCCGGTTTTTGGTCCGCTCATTATGCTGGGTGAAGGCGGCGTTGAGTGGCGGCCAGAAGAACAGGCGGTTGTCGCGCTTCCTCCTCTAAACATGAACCTGGCGCGTTATTTGATTATTCAGGCCATCAAAAGCAAAAAAATCCGCGGGAGAAGCGCTCTGCGGCCGCTTGATATCGCCGGGTTAAGCCAGTTTCTGGTGAAGGTCTCCAACCTCATTGTTGACTGTGCGGAGATCCAGCGCCTGGATATCCACCCCCTTCTTGCCTCCGGAAATGAATTTACCGCGCTGGACGTGACGCTGGATATTGCGCCCTTTATCGGTGATCGGGAAAGCCGTCTCGCCATTCGTCCTTATCCTCTTCATCTTGAAGAGTGGGTGGAGATGAAAAATGGGGAGCGGGCGCTGTTTCGCCCTATCCTGCCGGAAGACGAGCCGCTGCTGCGGGCGTTCATCTCGCAGGTGACGAAGGAAGATTTGTACTATCGCTATTTCAGCGAAATCAATGAATTTACCCACGACGATTTAGCCAATATGACCCAGATCGACTACGATCGAGAAATGGCGATTGTGGCGGTCCGCCGTTCCGGAGCGGGAGAGGAGATCCTCGGCGTGACGCGTGCCATTTCCGACCCGGATAATGTGGATGCGGAGTTTGCCGTACTGGTGCGTTCCGATCTTAAGGGTTTGGGGTTGGGCAGACGGCTGCTCGAAAAACTCATTGGTTATACGCGCGATCACGGATTGTCACGCCTGAATGGCATTACTATGCCAAACAATCGGGGTATGGTGACCCTGGCGCGGAAGCTCGGTTTTGACGTTGATATCCAGCTGGATGAAGGCATTGTCTCTCTGTCCCTCAGCCTGATTTCGACGGATAAACAAGAGTAAGCTGCTGGAAATGTTACCCACTTTTCGCGGCACTGGGGTATCATTGTCCGCTTATGTTGTTTGCCTGGTACAGACAACCCTTCAATGAACAGAGAAGAAACGCACTGTGATGTTGTCAAAATTTAAGCGTAATAAACATCAACAACACCTTGCTCAACTACCGAAGATTTCTCAGTCAGTTGATGATGTAGAGTTCTTTTATGCTCCCGCTCATTTCCGGGAGACGCTTCTTGAAAAGATTGCCAGCGCTACGCGACGTATTTGTATTGTGGCGCTCTATCTTGAACAAGATGAAGGTGGGCGTGCGATCCTGAACGCGCTCTATGAAGCGAAACGTCAGCGTCCGGAACTGGATGTTCGCGTGCTGGTTGACTGGCACCGCGCTCAGCGCGGCCGTATTGGTGCCGCTGCCTCGAATACCAATGCTGACTGGTATTGCCGCACGGCCCAGGAAAATCCGGGTATTGATATCCCGGTGTATGGCGTACCGGTGAATACCCGTGAAGCGCTTGGCGTTCTTCATTTTAAAGGATTTATCATTGATGACAGCGTCCTTTATAGCGGTGCCAGCCTGAATGATGTGTATCTCCATCAGCTCGATAAATACCGTTACGATCGCTACCATCTGATCCGCAATCCGCAGATGGCCGACATCATGTTCAACTGGGTTGATAAAAACCTGGTTCATGGCCGGGGTGTGCACCGTCTTGACGATCCTCATCGTCCGAAAAGCCCGGAAATCAAAAACGACGTTCGCTCCTTCCGCCAGGAACTGCGCGATGCGGTTTATCGTTTTCAGGGGGATGCCAGTAATGAAGAACTGTCCGTTACGCCTCTGGTAGGCCTGGGAAAATCCAGCCTGCTGAACAAGACCATCTTCCATTTGATGCCGTGCGCGGAGCATAAGCTCACCATCTGTACCCCGTACTTCAACCTTCCCGCCGTTCTGGTGCGTAATATCATTCAGCTGCTGCGTGATGGTAAAAAGGTGGAAATTATTGTCGGGGATAAAACGGCAAATGACTTTTTCATTCCGGAAGATCAACCTTTCAAGATCATCGGCGCACTGCCTTATCTCTATGAGATTAACCTGCGCCGCTTCCTGAGCCGTTTACAGTACTATGTGAACACGGACCAGCTGGTTGTGCGTCTCTGGAAAGATGAAGACAACAGCTATCACCTCAAAGGAATGTGGGTGGATGATGAGTGGATGCTGCTGACCGGTAATAATCTCAACCCACGCGCCTGGCGTCTGGATCTGGAAAACGCCATCCTTATTCACGATCCTCAGCATGCGTTAGCCGCGAAACGCGATCGTGAGCTGGAGCTTATACGCACGCATACTACAGTGGTTCGTCATTATCGCGATCTGCAAAGCATCGCTGATTATCCGGTGAAAGTTCGCAAGCTGATTCGCCGTCTACGTCGGATCCGTATCGACCGCCTCATCAGCCGCATTCTGTAATACACGAGCCCTGTCATCGACGGGGCTTTCTTATGGAGTCTGTTAATGCGTACGCCTTTCCTGATAATCCCTCTTTTCCTGACCGGTTGCAGCCATATGGCTAATGATAACTGGTCGGGTCAGGATAAAGCTCAACACTTTCTGGCGTCTGCAATGTTGTCCGCTGCGGGTAATGAATATGCGCTGCACCAGGGTTATAGCCGGGATCGAAGTGCCACAATGGGGCTGATGTTCTCCATCAGCCTGGGGGCATCAAAAGAACTTTGGGATAGCCGCCCCTCGGGAAGCGGCTGGAGCTGGAAAGATTTTGCCTGGGACGTAGCCGGGGCAACAACCGGCTACGCCGTCTGGCAGATGGCGCATTATTAAAGGCGGATACCTTTTCCTTTACGATGCAGCATCAGGGAGACAATAAACGCCAGCGCCCCCATGATGGTGACATACCAGAAAAAGGTCGATTCACTGCCCCATGACTTAAGGGATAGCGCGACATACTCTGCCGAACCGCCGAACAGGGCGTTAGCGACCGCATAAGAGAGGCCTACGCCCAGCGCCCTCACCTGTGCGGGAAACATTTCCGCTTTCAAAATGCCACTGATTGCCGTGTAAAAACTAATAATAATAAGTGCCACCATAATCAAAGCGAAAGCGGCATAGGGAGAGGTTGTATGCTGTAGCGCCGTCAAAAGCGGAACAGTCCCCAGGGTGAGCATGCCACCAAAGATCAGCATGGAGGTGCGGCGACCTATTTTGTCCGACAGCGCGCCAACAATCGGCTGTATGAGCATAAAGACCAGTAACGCCACCGTCATGACGACGCTCGCAACGTTAGCATGCATGCCCGTGGTGTTGACCAGATATTTTTGCATATAGGTGGTGAAGGTATAGAAGCTTAGCGAGCCTGCGGCGGTAAAGCCTAATACCATCAAAAACGCTTTGCGGTTTCGCCACAGCCCTTTCATCGAACCGGCTTCTTTCAGCGCCCTGACCTCCTGCTGGGAGGTTTCATCAAGCTGACGGCGTAACCACAGCGCCACAACCGCCAGGGCAGCCCCCAGGGCAAACGGGATGCGCCAGCCCCAGGCGCGTAAATCTTCATCGCTAAGGATTTGTTGAAGGATCACCACAACCAGTAACGCCAGCAGCTGACCGCCAATGAGGGTTACATACTGGAATGATGCATAGAAACCTTTGCGCCCTTCAACAGCTACTTCGCTCATGTATGTCGCGCTGGTGCCGTATTCGCCACCCACTGACAGCCCCTGGAACAGGCGTGCCAGCAGCAACAACGCCGGTGCCCATGTTCCGATAGTGTCATATCCGGGCAGGCAGGCAATCACCAGCGAGCCGACGCACATCATGCATACGGAGATGAGCATGGATGTCTTGCGCCCTTTCCTGTCCGCGATCCTGCCGAACAGCCATCCGCCAATGGGACGCATCAGGAACCCGGCGGCAAAAACGCCTGCGGTTTGCAGAAGCTGCGTTGTAGTGTTCCCTGACGGGAAGAAGATATGTGCAAAGTAGAGTGAACAAAATGAATAGACGTAAAAATCAAACCACTCTACAAGGTTCCCCGATGAAGCTCCAACGATTGCCCAAACCCGACGGCGAGTATCCTTGCCTGCTAAACTTGTGTTATCCGTATCTGCACTGGCTACGGTTTCTGTCATTTTAAAATCCCCTGTCTCACATTGCGGGCCATTGCCCACAAACAGTAAAACCGGATTTAAAACGAATCGTTAGGTAAATAAAATGTTTCCAATATGTTTCATTGGATTTTGTGAACTCGATCAGGTATCGAATTATTAGCGGACGTAGTAATTATCCCCACGCTTGCTGGTGAGCCTTTTTTCGCTGCAAATAATCTTCATCAGCACGAATTTTATCCCACCACGTTTTGAACACCGCAGCGGCTTCTGCTTTTACTGGATCGTGATCGAGGGGTTTGACCTGGCGCTTCTCATCATACTTTTTACCGCCTTTATGATTGGCGTATCGCCGGGCACGGGTGTATCCCATCTGTATGAATTTACGCGCCATATCCATGCCGACAAAATCGTTTTTCCTGCGGTATTCTTCAAAAAGGGCGTAGATCTCTTCTGCCGAACGCGCTGCGACTTCAGCATTTTTATAACGCCAGTGCGGCAGGATTTCGCTTTTATAAGGCTCGACCATCAATACGCCCTGCTCACCCCGGCCCACCTGATACCGTTCGGGATGTTCGCGAAAATTAATATTGGCAAAATCTTGTTGATAATCAAAGGGACGAGTCAAAGCGGCACCATTGTTAAAATTGTTTTAACAATTGTAGGCCGGATAAGGGGAAGCCGCCATCCGGCATGTTTTCCACGTACAAAGCAAAAAACCCCGCACCTTACGGTACGGGGTTCTTCTTAATTGATGCCTGGCAGTTCCCTACTCTCACATGGGGAGACCCCACACTACCATCGGCGCTACGGCGTTTCACTTCTGAG